>LT599018.1:0-694895 GCA_900079685.1 uncultured delta proteobacterium | reverse complement strand
CCGCGCCCACGGAAGAAAGAAAACCGGCGGCCAAGCCCGCGCCCGCGCCGCAGCGCGGCAGAAGACGCTAGATTTTACCCTGCACTCGCAACAGTCTGTTTATGCGGGGCTTATACTGCCGGAATTCACGGCAGCGAGCCCCGCATCCGTTTGCAGCAACAGGGAGCCGTCAGCGTCAAGCCCGTAAAGCCGTCCGTGCAGTCCCGGTTCTTCGGCGTACACGGGCCGCCCCACCCAGGCGAGGGAACGTTCCACCCGTTGACGAAGAAGGTCACGGGACGCGCCCGCTATCTCCCGCGCATGGGCATCCCGCATGCGTTCCGCCAATTCCAGCCAGAACGTGAAGGCCGAGCCGTTGAAACCGGACAGGGAAACTGCCGGAACCGCCCTGTTTTGACGCATGGCCGCTTCTTCCGGCGCGTTGCGAAGGTTCAGCCCCAGCCCGGCCAAAAAACGGTTTTTCCGTTCCTCCAGGAGCAGCCCCCCGAACTTTCCCTCTTTTCCGCCCTCGCACAGCAACAAATCGTTGGGCCATTTGAGGCGCGTCGTAATGCCCATGTCCCGCAACGCGCAATGGATGCAATATCCCACAGCGAGCGGGGCCATGTTTTCCAGGCGGCCCATATCCGGGGGCAGGAAAAAGGAAACGTACAGATTGCCCGGAGGGGAAACCCATTCCCGGCGCAACTGCCCTCTGCCGCTCGTCTGGGAGGCGGCAAGAACGGCGGACCACGGCGGCATGTCATGGGTTTTGCACAGCTCCCAGGCTACATCGAACGTCGAGGAACACACCCCGGCAACGTACACGGGCGCGACGCACGGGCGCTCCGGGACGAACTCCAGGGAGGCGGCGTCTTCCGGCGTCAACGGGGCCGCGAGGCGCGAGCCGTCGGCGGCGGTCAGTTTCTGTTCCAGCGGTATGGGGAAAAAACGTTCTTTCATTGGCATCCGGCGGGAGTCCTTGTATGGTTGGGCATGCGGTATTTTCTTGCAGGCGGCGCAGTCCGCGACATGTTGCTGGGCCGGTCGCCCACGGAGTTCGACATCGTTTTTGACGGTTCCCCGGAGGAAACGGCCCGTTTCCATGAAAACGCTCCCAAGGTGGGAAAAACCGCCGTTACCTATATTATTGACGGGCGCGACCATGTACCGCTGCTGGGCACTATAGCAGAAGATCTTCTGGCGCGCGATTGCACCATAAACGCGCTCCTGCTTGACGAAAACGGCATGCTGCACGCGCTGCCGACGACATTTTCCGACCTGCGGGACGGAATAATCCGCCATGCGTCCCCAACGGCTTTTTTACGCGATCCGGTCCGGGTTTTCCGCGCCGCCCGGTTTGCCGCCGCCCTGCCCGGCTTTTCCATCGCTCCGGAAACGACGGACCGGATGCGGGAAGCCGCCGGGCATGAGCACTTCCGCACTGTCGCCGCCGAGCGGGTGGGCAAGGAATGCATGAAGGCCATGGCAGGACACGCGCCCGGCAATTTCATCCGCGCTCTTGCGGCGGCGGACGCCCTGGTCCCCTGGTTTTCCCCTTTGGAAACGGGAAACGCCATCCCGGCAGGGCCTGCCAAGTATCACGACGACAAGAGCGTGCTCGAGCACACCACAAAGGTCATGGACGCGATAGCCGCCATGCCTCTGCCGGAAAAAGACCGGGCTCTGGCCGTCTGGATGGGGCTGTGCCACGATCTGGGCAAAGTGACGACACCGCCGGAAACCCTGCCCCGCCATATCGGGCATGAACTGCGGGGCGAAGCGCTGGCCGGGGAACTCGCCCGGAGGCTGCGCCTGCCCGGACTGTGGGAAAAGGCCGGCCGTCTTGCCGCGTCCCTGCATATGAAGGCGGGACAATATGCCGTTCTCCGCCCCGGGACCAAGGTTGATCTCCTGCACGCCCTTGCCGCCAGCCGCCTTGCCGCGCCCTTTACCGCGCTGGTCGCCGCCGATTCCGGTGACGGTTCCTTACGGGAAACAATGACGCGGGATATGCAGACCATACTCGCCGTCACCTTGCCCGAGGAATGGCGCGACAAGGGGCCGAAGTCCGCGGCAGAGCTGCGCCGCCTGCGCGTCCGCGTGCTGAAACAGGCCCTTTCATCCGGGGAGAAACTGCGCCCATAACGTCCGGTTGCGCGGGCCGTCCCATTCGCAAAAATACACTCCCTGCCAGGTGCCGAGGCGTATGGTGCCCTCTTCCACGATCAGCATGACGTGCGGCCCGAAGAGGCTCGTCTTGATGTGGGCGTCGCTGTTGCCCTCCCCGTGCCGGAAGTCGCCCCGCTGCGGCACGAGCGCGTTCATGAAGGCGGTCATGTCCCGCTGCACGTCCGGATCGGCGTTTTCATTGATGGTCAGGCCCGCCGTGGTATGCGGGCAATAGACCAGAAGCGCGCCCGTTTGCCAGTCTTTACGGCGCACAAGCTCCCGCAGCAGGGATGTGACCGGGATCATTTCCGCGCGGGCCCTGGTCTGGATCGTAAGCGTTTCCATGTTTTTTCCGATTGTTGGCGTGTCGATTCACTTCCGCGTCTATACTGAAAAACACCGGAAAAACAAAGCCCCCGCTCCGGCAGGAACGGGGGCTTTCAACTCGGATCAAACCCGGTTTAGACCAGCAGGGGCACGATAAGCAGCGCCACGATGTTGATGATCTTAATCAGCGGGTTAATGGCAGGACCGGCGGTATCCTTGTAGGGATCGCCGACCGTGTCGCCGGTGACGGCCGCTTTGTGGGTTTCGGAACCCTTGCCGCCGAAGTTGTCGTCTTCAATGTACTTCTTGGCGTTATCCCAGGCGCCGCCGCCGGTGGTCATGGAAACGGCCACGAAGATACCGGTGATGATGGAACCCATCAGCACGCCGCCCAGAGCCTGGACGCCCGCGTCCGGACCCATGAGCCAGCGGATGCCGAGGCCAACCACGATGGGCACCAGCACCGGCAGAATGGACGGAACGATCATTTCCTTGATGGCGGCCTGGGTCAGCATGTCAACGGAACGGGAGTAGTCGGGCTTGGCGGTGCCTTCCATGATGCCCGCGATTTCGCGGAACTGGCGGCGCACTTCGATCACGACGGAACCGGCGGCCCGGCCCACGGCTTCCATGGCCATGGCGCCGAAAATGTAGGGAACCATGCCGCCGATGAACAGGCCGATGATGACGGCCGGGTTGGAAAGGTCAAAGCTGATGTGCCGCCCGGCGGCTTCCAGCGCGTGGGTATAGTCCGCGAACAGAACCAGGGCGGCCAGACCGGCGGAACCGATAGCATAGCCCTTGGTCACGGCCTTGGTGGTGTTGCCCACCGCGTCCAGGGGGTCGGTGACCGCGCGGACGGAGTCAGGCAGTTCCGCCATCTCGGCGATGCCGCCGGCGTTGTCCGTGATGGGGCCGTAAGCGTCAATGGCGACGACAATGCCGGTCATGGAAAGCATGGCTGTGGCGGCAATGGCGATGCCGTAAAGGCCCGCCAGCATGTAGGCGGCGTAAATGCTGAAGCAGACCGCCAGAACCGGCAGCGCCGTGGAACGCATGGACAGGGCGAGCCCCGCGATGATGTTGGTGCCGTGTCCCGTCTGGGAGGCGGCGGCAAGGCCTTTCACGGGCTTGAACTCGGTGGAGGTGTAATATTCGGTGATCCAGACCAGGATGCCGGTCAGGGCAAGGCCGATCAGCGCGGAACCATACAGACGCGCATGCGCGCCGGTGGCCACGCCCATGGAGGCGCTCAGAGCGTTGTCGGGCATGAACATGACCGTAATGGGGTAGAAGCCGACCAGGGCGACGCCGCCGGCAACGATAAGGCCCTTGTAGAGGGCTTTCATGATTTTCTGGTCTTCGCCGATTTTCACAAACCGGCAGCCGATAACGGACGCGATGATGGAGAAGCCGCCCAGCACCAGGGGATACACGGCGGCGCTGGCTTCGGAGCCTTTAATCATCAGCGCGCCGAGCAGCATGGTGGCGATAATGGTCACGGCGTAAGTTTCAAACAGGTCGGCAGCCATGCCCGCGCAGTCGCCCACGTTGTCGCCCACGTTGTCGGCGATAACAGCGGGGTTGCGGGGGTCGTCTTCGGGGATGCCGGCTTCCACCTTGCCCACGAGGTCGGCGCCGACGTCAGCGCCTTTGGTGAAGATGCCGCCGCCGAGACGGGCGAAGATGGAAATCAGGGAGCCGCCGAAGCCAAGGCCCACCAGGGGCTTGATGACGTCGACCGGGGAAGCGCCGCTGAAAATATAGAGCAGGAAGAAATACCCGGCCACACCGGCAAGGCCGAGGCCGACGACCAGGAAGCCCGTGATGGCGCCGCCCTTAAAGGCAACGTCAAGCGCGGCGGAAAGGCCGGTTTTGGCGGCTTCCGTGGTGCGCACGTTGGCGCGGACGGAAACGTTCATGCCGATGAACCCGGCGGCGCCGGAAAGGGCCGCGCCAAGCGCGAAGCCGAACGCCGTGCCGAAGCCGAGGGCAACCCACAGGAGCATGAACAGGCCCGCTCCCACCATGGCAATCGTCTTGTACTGCCGCTGGAGGTAGGCGCTGGCGCCTTCCTGAATCGCACTGGCGATTTCCTGCATGCGGGCGTCGCCCGCGGGCAGGGCCAGTATTTCTTTACTGGATTTTACGCCGAAGAAAATTGCAAATCCCGCGCAGGCCAGCGCGAACAAGAGGCCTATGACTGCCATGACGTTTCTCCCTCTTGGGACGGTTTGGAAGTGAAACGGAAGCCTTGAGCCGCGGACAAAACCATGCGGCCCCGGTACGACTTTTGTTGACAAACGTGGCTGTATAAACCGCCCCATGGTGATTGTCAACGGAACGTGGCCATATTCACCACGCTTTTACCGCATTTTCCCATAAAATTTTCCGGTGGCAAAATTCTAACGGAAATATTTTTCCCGCTCTTTGTCCGATCTTGCAAAACCGCCCGGCTATGCGTATCTTCCGCTCTGCTGTATCTCTCTTTCTTTTAAGGATACCCTCGCCTCACTACCATGAAAATGTTTCGTCTCCGCACCCGCCGGACCGCTTTCCGGCTGCTCGTCATTCCAGCGGCAATCGGTTGTCTTTTGCTGGGCCTGCTCGTGTTCGGCGTGCCCTCCCCTTTGCCCGACGCGGTCACCTGGTCCGTATCCCCGGCGCTGCTGGATAAAAACGGCGATCTTTTTCATGCCCGCCTTTCCGCCAACGAAGAATTCTGCCTGCCCATCCCCCTTTCCCGCATGGGGAAATGGCTCCCCGCCGTCGCCATGGACGTGGAGGACCGGCGTTTTTACAGCCACTTCGGCATCGACGTCTTCGCCCTGGCCCGGGCCGCCGTGCAGAACCTGCGTTCCGGCTCCGTCGTCTCCGGGGCGTCCACCATCACCAGTCAAGTAATCCGCCTGACCTATCCCCGGGAACGGAGCCTGAAAAACAAGGCTCTTGAATTCGCCCAGGCCATAAAACTGGAGTGGAGCCTGCCCAAGGAAAAGATTCTCGAGCTCTATCTGAACAGGGCCCCTTTCGGCGGCCCCGTGCGCGGTGTGGAAGCCGCCGCCCGGAGCTATTTCGGCAAGCGGGCGGAAGAACTTTCCCTGGCGGAATCCGCCATGCTTATCGGCATGTTGCGCGGCCCTTCCCTGTACAGGCCGGACAGAAACCCGGAAATGATCCTGGAGCGGCGCAACAGTATTCTGGAACGGCTGCAGGACCGCGATCTCGCCCCGGCTGGGGACGTTGCCATGGCCGTTCTGGAAAAACTCCCGGAACGCCGCGGCGCCATCCCGCAACGGTTCCGTCACTATGCGGATTTCGCCCTGCGCGGCCTTCCGGCCGGATACTGGCATCAAGGCTCTTCCCCGGTCAAAACCACGCTGGACCCTTTCCTTCAAGCGATGCTTGAGCAAGGAATCGACGACGCCCTTACCTCCTTCCCCGCCAACGTCACGGGGGCGGGCGGCATTATGGACAACGCGACCGGCGCGCTGCTCGCCTATGTGGGCAACGCCCGGTTCGACCTCGGCGCGCAAACGCAATGGGTGGATTGCGGCAACGCCCCCCGCTCTCCGGGATCCGTTCTGAAACCCTTTGTCTATCTGCTGGCCATGGAGCAAGGAAATATCGTGCCCGCCACCCTTGTGGCGGATACCCCGCTTTCGTTCGCGGGCATGGCGCCGCGCAATTACGACCGGCAGTACAGGGGGCCAGTAACCGTGGAGTTCGCCTTGGCGAATTCCCTGAACGCCCCCGCCGTCAGGGTGCTCCGCCGGGCCGGGAACGAACCGGTCATCCAGTTTTTGCGCACCCTCGGCTTCTCCCTGCTGACGAAATCCGGCAGCCATTACGGTGACTCCCTGGCCCTCGGCGGCTGTGAAGTCACCCTTCTCCAGACCATGCAGGCCTTTGCCTCCCTGGCAACCCTCGGCGTTTACCGCCCCCTGACGGCGCTGGACGCGTCTTCAAATCCCGGCAGGCTTGGGGAACAGCGGCTCTTTTCCGCTCCGGCGGCCTTCCTCGTGGCGGAAAGCCTGCGCGATACCGGGCGCATGTCCCCGGTCCTGCGTGAAGCCTTCAGGGAACAGGGGCGGATGGTGGCGTTCAAAACCGGGACTTCCTACGGCCTGCGCGACGCCTGGACCGCCGCCTATACCCCGAAACACACGGTAACCGTCTGGCTCGGCGATCCCCAGGGCCTGCCCCATCCGGCCTTGAGCGGGCTTCCCGTGGCCGCGCCGCTGGCGCTCCGCATTCTCAGGGACATTCCTTATAATAAAAAAGACGCCGCGTGGTATTCCCCCCCGCCCGGCCTTGAGCGGTTCACGGCCTGCGCTCTTTCCGGCGCGCCGGCCACGCCCTTTTGTCCGAGCCGCAAACAGGCCTGGCTCATCCGGGACGTTTCCCGGACAATCCCCTGCCCCATGCATACGGTACGGGACGGCATACTCCAGACCGTGCTGCCGCCGGAACTGGAGTCGTACGCCAATGCCCCGGACACCAGCGTGGCCCGCAAGGAGCGGATCGATATCACGCTGCCGCAGCCCGGCATGCGGTTTTTCCTGACGCCCCACGCCGAACAACAGCAGATTGCCTTGACCTGCGAGGGCGCTCAGGGCAAGGTTTACTGGTTCATCAACCAGGAGTTTTTCGGCGCGCAGGAAAAGGGAGAGGCGCTCCTCTGGCCCTTGAAGCCGGGAAAACACCGGCTTTCCCTGGTGGACGAGCACGGGAACACCGCGTTCACAACATTCAGCGTTATCGACGTGTTGGCGAAGGAGCCGCGCCCGCTTGAACTGCATTCGTTCTAGTTTTAACTTTCACTATTTCAAATAGTTCTTCTTGTTCTCTTTTTTTTTTGCTATACGGAATATAGTGGAATCTGTGCCGTATTGTAATTTTTCAATAATTGGTAAGTATTGGTTGCTTTTTTACCGTACTTGTGCTTAATTTCACGACCGGCGCGGGAAATCATTGCCGCGTCCGTAATGCGCGCTATACGTTGGGGTGCCGTATCCCAGTGGAACCGTTTAAGGGCATAACGCGGCAACGCGTCATTTTTTTCACAGTTAACCTTGTTAGGAGGGTACCATGGCAGTCGATGCGACCATGCACCTGACCCGCCCCGGCCGGCGCGACGCCTTTCTGGACTGGATTCAGATGCTTTCAGGCGCAACTCTGATTCTCTTCATGTGGAGCCATATGATCCTGGTCTCATCGGTCATACTGTCTCCCAAACTGATGGACGCCATTGCCTGGTTCTTTGAGGCCACCTTCATGGCCCAAATCGGCGGCCCCGTTATCTTCTGTATTTTCTTGGTCCACTTCGTCCTGGCCGCCCGCAAAATGCCCTTCAAGGCCACTGACCAGAAAACCATCTGGTCCCACGCCAAACTCCTGAAACACAGAGACACCTGGCTCTGGCTCGTCCAGGCCGGCACGGCCATGATTATCCTGATTATGGGCGGCATCCACATGTGGGTGGTGCTCAACGACCTGCCCATCGGCGCGCTGAAATCCGCGGCCCGTATGTCCAAGCCCGGCTGGACCATGTTCTACCTCATCCTGCTGCCCATGGTGGAAATGCACGTTTCCGTCGGCTTCTACCGCATCGGCGTCAAGTGGGGGATCATCTCCTCCGGCACCCGCCCCAAAGCGAAACGCGCTGAACTCATCCTGTTTGCCCTGTTCATGGTCGTGGGCCTCCTGACCATCATCCGTTTCTTAACGCTGGCCTGATTGAAGGAGTAACCATGCAAACCTATATTTCAGACCTTCTTGTCATTGGCGCCGGCCTCGCCGGTGAGCGGATGGCTGTTGAGGCCGCCACCAAAGGTTTTGACGTCGTTGTGCTTTCCATCGTCCCGGCCCGCCGGTCCCACTCCTCCGCCGCCCAGGGCGGCATGCAGGCGGCGCTCGGCAACAGCGTCATGGGCGAAGGCGACAACCCCGACGTGCACTTCGCGGATACCGTCAAAGGCTCCGACTGGGGCTGCGACCAGGAAGTGGCCCGGCTCTTCGCCGACAACGCCCCCATTGAAATGCGCCAGCTGGCGGCCTGGGGCGTGCCCTGGAACCGCGTTGAAGCGGGCAAGGACTACTACTACAAAGCCGGCGAACGCTACGAAAAAGAAGAAAAAAAGGAAAATGAGGGGCTTATCATGGCCCGCTCTTTCGGCGGCACCGCCAAATGGCGTACCTGCTACACCTCGGACGGCACGGGCCACGCGGTCATGTGCACCCTGGACAACCACGCCGCCATGCTCGGCATCAAGGTTATGGACCGCCGCGAAGCCATCGCGCTCATCCATGACGGCAAAGTCTGTACCGGCGCCGTTGTGCGCTCTCTCCGCACCGGCGAATTGGAAATCTTCCGCGCCAAGGCGACCGCCATTGCCACCGGCGGCTTCGGCCGTCTGTACAAAAACACCACCAACGCGGTCATCTGCGAAGGCGGCGGGCATATCATCGCCATGGATACGGGCGTCGTGCCTGTCGGCAACCCCGAGGCCATCCAGTTCCACCCGACGGGCATCGTGCCCACGGACATTCTGGTGACCGAAGGCTGCCGTGGCGACGGCGGCACCCTCCTCGACGTCAATGAAGAACGGTTCATGCAGATTTACGAACCGGAAAAGCAGGAACTCGCCTCCCGCGACGTCGTCTCCCGCCGCATGACCGAGCACATGCGCGCCGGCAAGGGCGTGAAGAGCCCCAACGGCGAGCACCTCTGGCTCGACATCCGCCACCTCGGCGACAAGCACATCTCCACCAAACTCCGCGAAGTGGACGAAATCTGTAAACACTTCCTCGGCATTGACCCGCGCGTGCAGCTCATTCCCGTGCGGCCGACCCAGCACTACACCATGTCCGGCATCCGGACCAACAAGGACGGCGCCGCATACGGCCTCAAAGGCTTGTTCTCCGCAGGCGAAGCCGCCTGCTGGGACATGCACGGTTTCAACCGCCTGGGCGGCAACTCCCTGGCGGAAACAGTCGTCGCCGGCGGCATTATTGGCAAGAAAATTGCCGAATTCCTGGAAGGCTACGACGTCAAGTTCGGCACCAAGGAAGCGGCGGACGCCGCTAAAAAGCAGGAAGAGCGCATCAAAGGCCTCATTAACGGCACGAACGGCCGCGAAAAGGTCTACGAAGTGCGTGAAGCCATGCAGCAGGCCCTTATGCAGGACTGCTTCGTGTTCCGTGATGAAAAGGGCCTTTCCCGTTGCGTCGGCGTTCTGCAGGAAACCCTCGCCCGCGCCCGGAAAGTCGGCCTCGTGTCCGACGGCCTCGGCGTGAACCACGAACTGGCGGCCGCCCTCAAGATCGAAGGTCAGGTCAAGCTCGCCCTGTGCATCGCCAAGGCGGCCCTGGAACGGAAGGAATCGCGCGGCAGCCACAACCGTGAGGACTACCCCGAACGGAACGACCGCGACTGGCTCAGCCGCACCCTGGCTTACTGGAAAGAAGGCGCGGACATGCCCGACCTCAAGTACGAGGACGCCTCCCCGGTCTTTGAACTGCCTCCGGGCGACCGCGGCTACGGACATGCGAAAACCATCCCGGCCGACCCTGCCATGGTCGAAGCTAGAACCATCAAAAAGAACGCGTAGCGATCCGAGGTGCAACATGGGCAGGAAACTGCAATTCGAAATATTCCGCTATAATCCCCAGGATTCCAAGTCCGTTCCGCACATGCAGACCTTCTTCCTGGAAGAAACGGACAAAATGACCCTGTTTATCGCGCTGAACCGTCTGCGCGAAGAGCAGGACCCCAGCCTGATCTTTGACTTCTGCTGCCGCGCGGGCATCTGCGGCTCGTGCGCCATGGTCATCAACGGCAAACCGGGCCTGGCCTGCCAGACCCAGACCAAAGACCATCCCGAAAAGATCGTGCTGCACCCCCTGCCGATCTTCAAGCTGATCGGCGACCTGGCCGTTGATACGGGCGTGTGGTTCCGCGAAATGTACCAGAAGACGGAATCCTGGATCCACACCAACAAGGTCGTGGACCCCACCAAAGAAGAAGAACGCATGGAAAATGCCGTTGCCGAGCAGATCTACGAACTGGAGCGCTGCATCGAGTGCGGCTGCTGCATCTCGGCCTGCGGCACGGCCCGCATGCGGGAAGACTTCATGGGCGCGGCGTCCCTGAACCGCATCGCCCGCTTTATCGTGGACCCGCGCGACGAGCGGACCGAGCAGCAGTACTTTGACATCGTCGGCAACGACATGGGCATTTTCGGCTGCATGGGCCTCCTCGCCTGTGAAGACGTCTGCCCCAAAAACCTCCCGTTGCAGAACCAGCTCGGCTACCTGCGGCGCAAGATGGGCATCACCGCCATCAAACAGTACATTCCCGCCGTGTTCAGCAACAAGATCATTCCGGGCATCCAGAAGGTGCTTCCAGGCGCTGTGAAGAGGAGATTGGACGATGTCTTCCACAATCCGCTCGATTGAGGCGCAGGAAGTAACCAAGGCCGTACGCGGCATGTGCGTGCACGCCAACCGGTATCTGCCGGATGACGTCAAGCGCTGCATCGCCGCCGGGGCCAAGCGGGAAACCAACCCCGCCGCCGTTGAGGTGTTCCGCCAATTGGAGGAAAACATCGCGCTGGCCGAGAAAACCGGCCTGCCGCTGTGCCAGGATACCGGCCTTGCCGTGCTGTTCGTGGAAATCGGCCAGGACGCGCATATCGTGGGTGGCGACATGACCGACGCCATCAACGAAGGCGTCCGCCAGGGTTACGAGGAAGGATACCTGCGCAAATCCGCCAACGATCCCTTCACCCGCGCCAACACCAAGGACAACACCCCGGCCGTCATCCATTACTCCATCGTGCCGGGGAACAAGGTCAGGATATACCTGATGGCCAAGGGCGGCGGCGCGGAAAACATGTCCCGCGTGACCATGCTCGCCCCGGCGGAAGGCTGGGAAGGCGTGAAAAAATTCGTCATCCAGCGGGTGGCGGAATCGCGTTCCAACCCCTGTCCGCCCATCATCGTGGGCATCGGGATCGGCGGCACCTTCGAGTATTCCGCCCTGCTCGCCAAGAAAGCCCTGTTGCGCAAACTTGACGACGTGAATCCGGACCCGGACACCGCGGCGAAAGAAGCGGAACTGCTCGATGCCATCAACAAGCTCGGCATCGGCCCCATGGGCCTTGGCGGCAAGACCACCTGCCTTGCGGTCAAGATGCTGGTGACCCCCTGCCACATCGCGAGCCTGCCCCTGGCGGTGAACATCCAGTGCCATTCCGCGCGGCACGAGGAGGTGGAACTGTAATGGCCGAATACAAACTGACGGCTCCCCTTTCCGACGCGGACGCCAAAAAGCTCCGCGCGGGCGATATCGTGCTGCTTTCCGGCACGATCTACACGGCCCGCGATGCGGCGCACAAAAAGCTCGTGGCGTTGCTTGACGAAGGCAAGACGCTGCCCTTTGACCTCAAAGGCGCGGTCATCTACTACGTCGGCCCCACGCCCCCGCCTCCGGGACGGCCCATCGGGTCCGCCGGGCCGACCACCAGCTACCGCATGGATTCCTTCGCGCCGAGGCTTTACTCTCTCGGCGTGAAGGGCAGCATCGGCAAGGGCCAGCGCGCTCAGCCCGTGCGCGACGCCATGAAGGAATACGGCGCGGTGTACTTCGGCGCCACCGGCGGCGCGGGCGCGTTGCTCTCCAACTGCATCAAGGAGGCCGAGGTCATCGCCTTCCCCGAAATGGGGCCGGAAGCGTTACGCAGGCTCCGGGTGGAAGACTTCCCCCTGCTTGTCATCAACGATTCCGTCGGCGGCGAGTTGTACGTCCAGCCGGACCTCAAGGCTGCCGGGCTGTAACCCGCTCCATCAGTGGCCGAAACACGAAAGCCTCCCGGATTTCCGGGAGGCTTTTACAGTATGGCGGCACGGCCGAAAACGGTATACAGTCATCCAAACAGGACGACGCATGCCGCTTTCCGACAAACGCCACATTATCATCTTCGCTCTCATCACGGCGTTCTGCCTTTTCGGCGCCGCCATGCTCTATATTGTTCTCCCGGTTCACTATGAGGAAGCCGGTCTTGCTTCTTTGTGGGAAGTCGGGGCCGTTCTGGCCGTCAACCGGATAGTGCGGTTGCCGCTCAACCCCTGCATCGGATTTTTCTACCGCCATATCAGCGAGCGGACCGGCATTCTCATCGCCGTTGTTCTCGCGATCGCCACAACAACATCGTACGGCGTCATCGACAGCTTCGGCGGCTGGATCCTTGCCCGCTGCGTCTGGGGGGTCGCCTGGGCACTGTTGCGCCTGGGGTCGCTTTTTTGTATCCTGCGCCTTGCAACACCGGCCAACAGGGGCCACATGACCGGTCTCTACAACGGCCTGTTCCGGCTGGGAAACCTTGTGGGCATGCTGACCGGCGGGATACTCGCGGACATGGTCGGCATCCGCGTGACGGCCTGTATCTTTGCCTCGGCCGGCCTTGTGGCCTTGTTCCTCACCCTTTTTTATATTCCCAAAAGCCTGCCGGATGACCGGGAGTGCGGCTCGGATATCAGCCTTCGTAGCGGGTTTACGCTGATCGCCAACGACCGCGGGCTGCTCCGGCTCATCGTCAGCGGCGGCATCGTGGCGCTGGCCCTGCAAGGGGTGGTCGCTTCCACCTTAAGCCGCCTGATAGAGGTGCATACCGGCGGCACGGTCTCCTTTCTGGGATTTCTCCTTGGCGCGGCCACGGTGAGCGGGTTTTTCCAGGCTCTGCGCTGGGCGTGGGAACCGTGGCTCGCCCCCCTGGTCGGCAGAATGGCCGACAGCCGGTACGGGGGGCAGCGCATGCTCGGGGCGGCGCTGTTTGGCGGCGCTCTTTTCTTTGCCGCTCTGGCCGCACCCCTGCCCCTGGCACTCTGGTTCTGCTGTATCCTGGGGTTTCAACTGAGCGCCACGGCCCTGACCACCCTTGCAGATACCGCCGCTTCCGGCTCGGCTTCGGCCAAGGGCGGCCGGGCCGTTTTGATGCATTACGCCCTCATGACGGATGTCGGCTCCGCCCTCGGCCCGCTGATCGCTTACGGAATGAACGCGTTTCTCGGAATCAACGCCGTCTATATGTTGTGCGCGGCTCTTTTTGCCGTGCTCGCCTTTCTCTGGCGGAACTCCCGGTAAGATAAACGCCGTGATAGCTGCAAGTCGATGATGAGAATCGTTGCATCCTTTTCCTCCTTTGGTAGAATGCTACATTGTGCTACCATTCTGTTTTGATCCGTGAGGAGGAGTTTATGTCCGTTTATACCGTGCAGGAAGCGCTCGACTACCATTCCAAGGTCAGGCCCGGCAAACTGGAAGTCATGCCGTCCAAGCCTTGCCGTACCCAGAAAGATCTCTCCCTGGCCTACAGCCCGGGCGTTGCCGATGCCTGCAACGCCATCGCGGCGAACGAGCATGACACATATATGTACACGGGCAAGGGCAACCTTGTCGGCGTCGTCTCCAACGGAACCGCCGTGCTGGGCCTGGGCAACATCGGCCCGCATGCCGCGAAACCCGTCATGGAAGGGAAAGGCGTCTTGTTCAAAGTCTTTGCGGACATTGACGTTTTTGACATTGAAATCAACGCCACGGACCCGGAAAAGGTCTGCGAGGCCGTCAAAGCGCTGGAACCCACCTTCGGCGGGATAAACCTGGAAGACATCAAAGCGCCGGAATGTTTTTTCATCGAGGAAACACTGAAGGCCTCCATGGACATCCCCGTGTTCCACGATGACCAGCACGGCACGGCCATCATCACCGGGGCCGGGTTGATGAACGCCATGAACATCGCCGGGAAAGAACTCGCCGACTGCACCGTTGTCATCTCCGGCGCGGGCGCGGCGGCCGTCGCTTCCGCCCGGCTGTACAAACAGATGGGCGTCGACCCGGAACGGATCCTGATGTTCGACACCAAAGGCCACATCCACCAGGGCCGCACGAACCTCACGGAAGAGAAAAAGGAATTTGCCGTTAAAAAGGCTTACGGTTCCATTGCCGAGGCCATGAAAGGCGCGGACATGTTCCTGGGCCTTTCCGTCAAGGGGGCCATTACGGCGGATATGGTCAAGAGCATGTCCGCCAAGACGCCGGTCGTCTTCGCCTGCGCCAACCCCGACCCGGAAATCACCTACGAGGAGGCGAAGGCCGCGCGCCCGGACGCCATCGTGGGCACGGGCCGCTCGGACTACCCCAACCAGGTCAACAACGTGCTGGGCTTTCCCTACATTTTCCGGGGCGCGCTGGACGTTGCCGCCAAGGCCATCACCGACGGCATGAAAATAGCCGCGGCCAGGGCCATTGCGGACCTGGCCAAGGAACCGGTCCCGGAATATATCCTTGAAGCTTACGGGCTCAAGGAACTGCGGTACGGGGTCGACTACGCCCTGCCCAAGGCGCTGGACCTGCGGCTGATTGAAACGGTCTCCCCCACGGTTGCGGCGGTTGCGATGCGGGAAAACGTCGCGCGCACCCGTATCGACGACCTGACTGCTTACGGGGTCAGCCTTTCCCGGCGCCTCGCCGCGTCACGCGCCCGTATGGAAACCTTGCTCACCGGATACGGTTTTTAACTACCGCTCCTTACGCCACAACAAAAAGCCTTCGCGTCATCATGATGGCGCAAAGGCTTTTTGTTGTTTCCATTTTTCCCGCATCAGGCCGCGCCCTGGCTTCCTGTTTTCGCTATTTGCGCCGACAACTCGGCAATCTGAGTTATCACCTGATTTATTTCAGCATCCAGCGCTTCCATTTTGCCCTGTTTGGCCGCCTCCGAAGCCCCTTCTTCCGTTGCGACCTGCGCCTTTTGCTCCGTCAGTTTTTGCAACCGTTCCTTTAACTTTTCCAGTTGTTCCACCGGGTCCGCGCTGGTTTCAGACTCCTCGCCGCGAGCTTTTTTCATGTACTTGGCGAACGCGGCGGCGGTTTCATCCCCTTCAGCCTTATCTTCCGCGCCCTGCTTGTTCGCCGCTTGCGCCCGCTGCGCGGCGAGAGCTTCCTGGGAAAAACTGACCGTGTCCTTGCCCCAGGAGAGCGGCAAGGATGATTCCTCTTCTTCCTGCTTTTTGTTCGCGCTGTTCGCGAGGGCCTGGGATGTATATCCGGTGCTGAGGATACCGTCCAAATACATGGGTGCCTCCCTTACGGTTAGGAATATTGTTCCGGCAAGGGATGCCGTGCAAAAAATATTCCTGGGGAATATTTTTCCCGCGAAACAAAACACCCTCTTGCGAGGGTGGTCTGCCCGATGGAAAGCGGGCCGAAAAAAGAGGGGGAAGGTTCGCCCTTCCCCCGTTGCTTCAGTTTTCGTAATAGGAGCGCAGCGTCTGGCTGCGGACCGGGTGGCGGAGCTTGCGCAGCGCCTTGGCTTCGATCTGCCGGATACGCTCGCGCGTGACGTTGAACAGCTTGCCCACCTCCTCAAGGGTGTGGTCGCTCTTTTCGCCGATGCCGAACCGTTTGCGCAGCACCTGCTCTTCCCTGGGCGTCAGGTCGGCCAGCACGCTGGTGATCTGCTCGGAAAGCTTGGTGTTGACCACTTCCTCGGCGGGCGCGACGGCGCGCTTGTCTTCGATGAAGTCGCCCAGGCTGGAGTCTTCCTCGTCGCCGATGGGCGTTTCAAGGGAAATGGGCTCCTTGGCGATCTTGAGGACTTTTTTCACCTTGTCGATGGGGTAATCCATGCGCTCGGCGATTTCCTCGGGGGTCGGGTCGCGGCCCAGCTCCTGCACCAGGTAGCGGGAAATGCGGATAAGCTTGTTGATCGTTTCGATCATGTGCACGGGGATGCGGATCGTTCTGGCCTGGTCCGCGATGGCGCGGGTGATGGCCTGCCGGATCCACCAGGTGGCGTACGTGGAAAACTTGTAGCCGCGCTGGTATTCAAACTTGTCCACGGCCTTCATCAGGCCGATGTTGCCTTCCTGGATCAGGTCGAGGAACTGCAAGCCGCGGTTGGTGTATTTCTTGGCGATGGAAACCACCAGGCGCAGGTTGGAACGGATAAGCTCCTGCTTCGCCCGCATGGCGGCAATGTTGCCGCGCTTGATGCGCCAGAGCACTTCTTCAAGGTCGCCCGCGTTGTGGCAGCATTTGTCCTGCAACCTGGCCAAAATTTCCACTTTGCCGAGGATCATTTCTTTAAAGGAGAACAATTCTTCGACGTTCAGGCCGAGCTCACCCGCCAGGACGGCCGGGTTTTCCTCACGCTCGTCCAGTTTGCGGAACAGCTCCATCACTTCCGCCTGGCACTTTCCGGTGGACAGGATGTACGCGGAAAGATCGCGCTGGCAGTTGTGCATTTGCCGGACGTAATCTTCCACCGTCTCGATGATGCGGTCGATGAGGGTCTTTTCCAGCTTGATATCGCGCAGGCGGACAACGACTTCGTCTTTATAGGCCACAATTTCCTTTTGCAGGGTGGCCACTTTTTTATCCAGGGTGTTGCATTCGTCAAGGCGCGTATACAGTTTGCGCTTCTTCTTGAACATGCCCTTGATTTCATCAAGGAGCAGAATGACCCGCTGGCGCTGGTTCATTTCGTCTTCACTGGGGTCGTCTTCCTCAATGGTTTTGACGACGTCCTTCAGCTTGATGCGGTTCTGCTTCAGATCCTCGCCCACGCTGATAAGCTCTTCAACGGCCACGGGCACTTCAACCAGGGCATAGAGCACGTCCTGTTCGCCGGTTTCGATCTTTTTGGCGATAACCACTTCGCCGTCACGGTCGAGCAGAGGCACGGCGCCCATTTCCCGCAGGTACATCCGGACGGGGTCCGTGCTGCGCGAGGAATAGTCCGTGACGTCCTCTTCTTCCACCATGTCGAGGTTCGGCTCCGGCACGACCTCGTCTTCCGGGTCGCCTCCGGAAACGGAGATCTTCTTGGCTTCCTTCTCGGAATCCACGATGGCGATGTCCATCTGGTCGAAGATGCCGATGACATCCTCGATTTGTTCGGGCGAACTCAATTCCGCGGGCAAGGCCTTGTTTACCTCGTCAATCGTGAGGAACCCCGTGGACTTGCCCTTGGCGATCAGTACTTTGATCTGTTGAATTTCCTTAATGTTGCCCATGTTTCCTCCGCACTGTTTCCGTCAGAGCCTGTAACAGCTCTTCATCAAAATCGTCACCCGAACTTGTCTGCCGGATGGCCGCAAGGCAGTTCCTGCCCTGCCGCTCGGCGCCGATATTGTCCAGCCGTTCGCAGATTTCCGTGAGTTCCTGTTCTTTTCTCGCTGTTTCCGCCCCGTCGTCTGTGAGGGGGGATGGCGCGTGCATGCGGGTAACCACCCAGAACTCTTTATGCGTATCGGTCAAACGGCTGAAAATATCATTCGCTTCGTATCCGGGCGCGCACGCGTTGATGTGCGCCCACATTTCGCGGAAAAAACCCGTGCCGAACAGCAGTTCGGCCCCGTGATCCCGCAGTACCGGCAGATGGTGCGGGTTGCGCACCACATACCGGATAAGTTCCGCTTCCAGCCCGCGGTCGGGAAGATGTTCCTGCCCCGCGAGGGGCCTCGTCATGACGGCCTGGGCCGCCGCGACGGGCGCTGCGGACGGAACAGGCTGCCGCGCCGCCCTCTCCATGCCGGGAAGGCTTTGCCGCAGAATAGCTTCGTCCAGCTCAAGTCCGCGCGCCAGCTTGGAAAGATAGCCGGGCAACAGTTCCGGCAATTCAACCTGGCGCAGAAAATTTTTCACCCATGCAACCGCATCGCGCGGCGATTCCGCCTGCAGCATGCGGATGCAAAAATCCAGTCCGTCCGGGGCCGATTCCCGCAGGGCCTCAAACGCCTCCGGCCCGGAATCGTGCAGCAGGCTGTCGATATCCTCACCCTCGGGCATCAGCACGACGCGGCAGCGCATGCCTTTCGCGACGGCCATCTCCACCCCGCGCAAGGCGGCCTTGCGGCCGGGCCCGTCGCCGTCGAACAACAGCTCCAGCGTGGAAGAAAACCCCCCGAGACGCTTTACCTGCTCCGGCGTGAGCGCCGTGCCCAGAACGCCGCAGGCGTTGGTATACCCATACTGGTGCAGGGTAAGCACGTCCATGTAGCCTTCGGTCAGCATGGCGGACTTTTTCGCGCTGATCGTCCGCCGCGCCTGAAATAGTCCGTACAGGTGATCGCCCTTTTTGTAAATCGGCGAATCAGCACTGTTTATGTATTTCGCCGCATCTTCATCCGGATTGATGATACGCCCGCCGAACGCGATAACATGCCCGGTCAGGCTCCGGATGGGGAACATGAGCCTCCCCCGGAACCGGTCGTAGGGCGAGCCTCTGTCCGAAGGGCTGAGGAGCCCCGCCTTCACCGCGCCATCGGCGGGGAACCCCGCCCGGCGCAGCGTATCCGCGAGCCCCTGCCAGCCGCGCGAGCTCCAGCCGAGGCCGAAGCTTTCGATTATTTCCGGCGCAAGGCGGCGTTTGGCAATATAGGCCCTGCACTCTTTGGCGTCTTCGCTCGCGAGGTTTCGCGCGTAGTACCCGGCCGCGAGCTCATACATTTTCAGGAACGTCCGGCGTTCCTGCGTCGCTTCGCCGTGGCCCTCACCTTTTCCCTTGAAGCTCTCCAGCTTGACGCCGGTTTCCTCGGCCAGCTGTTCCAGTGCTTCCCGGAATTCCAGACCGTTGATGCGCGCGTAAAAATCAAAAAGATCGCCCGAGGCCTGGCACCCGAAACAATGGAAAAACCCTTCTTCCTCGTTCACGGAAAACGACGGTTTTGTTTCCTGGTGAAAAGGACACGGCGCCACCCAGCGGTTCCCATGGCGCTGCAAGTTGACGTACCGCCGGACAACATCCGCGATATTCAACCGCGCCTTGATTTCCCGCGTGGCGGACCTTCCTGAATATGCCCCGCTCACCTTATGCCTCCAAGGCTATTTCAACACAATGCATGTCACCCCGTCGCCTCCCTGATCTTCAGGGGCGACGGCAAAGGAAGCCGCCGGCGGGTAGTTTTTCAAAAAGGCGTGGACTTCGCGGCGTAAAGCCCCGGTACCCCGTCCGTGCAAAATTTCCAATTCCGTGCGGCCATTCATTATAGCGGCATCCAGAAAACGTTCAAGTTCCGTTATAGCAATATCAGCACGCATGCCTCTAAGGTCAAGGCGTACACTGTTGCCGGAGGCGTATTTTCCCGGCGCGGCCTGGGCGGGAACGTGCGGCACTCCGGCGCTGCGTTCCTTTGCCTGGGTGGGGACGCAATCCGCCATGTCCACCCAGACGGTGACCCCGGAAAGATCCAGCCGCACCTTTTTCCGGCGGCTGTCCACCTCGAGCACGGTGCCGTTCTTGTCCCATGCCGTATACCGCACCGTCATGCCGGGGAAATATTCAGACGCAGAGGCCCCCTGCGCCGCAGGGACTTCTTGCGGCTGCGCCGCGCCTGCTTCCGCCAGCAGGTCTTTGCGGGCTTTGGAAAGTTCCTTCAAGGCCTGTTTGTGGCTGATCCGGGACATTTTCCATTCCCGCAGAACGTGTTGGGCGTCCGCCTGGATGCGGCCGAAAAGTTCTTCCCGTTCCTTGGCGAATTTTTCGTCCAGCCGGGTCCGCTTGTCGTGCAGCTTTTTGCGCTCGGCCTCAAGACCGGAAAGTTCCTTCTCCCGCTCCACGGCCAGGGCGTTGAGCCTGTCGATGAGGCTGCTCGTGTCCGCGCCGTCCAGGAGCAGGTATTGTTCGGCCCGGCGCAGGATGGGATCCGGCAGGCCGTGTTCCTTGGCGACGTCGAGCGCCTGGCTGGCGCCCACCTGGTCATAGGCCAGGCGGAACAGAGGTTTTTTCGATTTGGGATCGAACAGCACGGACGCGGCGCGAACGCCTTCACGGGACAGCGCATACGCTTTCAAGGCCGGGAAATGGGTGGCAGCCAGGACGTAGGCCCCGGCATCGAGCAACCCGTCCACAACGGCCTGCGCCAGGGCCGCGCCCTGGGCCGGGTCCGTGCCCGCGCCGAATTCATCGAGAATGACCAGGCTGTGCGCGCCTACGGCGTCCCAGGCCTTTGAAAGATTGCGGATCTGGGCGGTGAAGGTGGAGACGTGATCTTCCAGACTCTGCTCGTCACCGATAAAAACGTGCATATCCCGCCACAAGGGCAAGGTGCTGCCGGGCGCCACCGGGACAGGCAGGCCGCACATGCCCATGAGCGCCGTGAGGCCGAGCGTTTTGAGGCTGACCGTCTTGCCGCCCGCGTTGCCGCCGCTGATGATGAGGGCCCGCTGTTCCCTTTTGAGCAGAATATCCACGGGAATGGGCGACGGCGACGTTTTCGGCCCGGCCTTATGCTGCAAAAACAGCAGGGGGTGGCAGGCGTTATGCAGAGCGACGGGCTCTTCCTCACCGAATTCGACGGCAACGCCGCCGTAAACGTCCGCAAGCGCCGCGGCCGCAAGGGTGACGTCCATATCCGTCAGCAGCGCGTATACGTCGCGGATGGCGGGCAGCTCTCCCTGTATCAGGCCGGTCAGGTACTGCAGGACCTTGATCTCCGCCTCGCGTTCCTCCTGCTTTAATTCCTGGAGCCGGTTGTTCACTTCCATCAGGAACACGGGTTCGAAATAGCAGGTTTCACCGGTTTGCGAGTAATCGTGGATAACGCCCTGGAGCCGTCCCTTAAAGTTTGTCTTTAAGGGCAGCACGTACCTGTCCGAGGACAGGGTCATGAAATCGTCCTGGAGAAACTGCTCCAGGTTGTTCTGCTGGATGAACTCCCTGACCCTGCGGGCGCAGGTCTGGTGCAGGGAACGGATACCCCCGCGAGCGAGGAGCAGCTCGGGCGAGGCTTCGTCGCGCAGCCGCCCGTCGTCCGCGAGGCAACGGACGAGCGCGGCAATACTCTGGTGCGGGAACGCAAAGGAACGCGCCCGCTCCGCGAGCAGCGGCCACTGCGATTCGCCGTCCGGCGCATCGGTCTCTTCCAGAGACGCCAAAAGCTCCTTCGCGGGAACAAGCGTCTGGCGCAAGCCCCAGAGAGCGTCGATATCCAGAAGCGCAAGGGGGGATTCAAGGTAGGCCAGAACGCCGTCAAGGCTGAGGAACGCGGGGAGAATGAACCCGGTTTTGGCCTTCCAGATGCGTCCCTGCGCGAACCAGGCGCCCGCCTTGCGGACGGCGGCAACCTCGTTTTGCGGGCGCAGAGCGAGACAAGCCGCTTTACCGGCTTCGGAAACAGCTTTTTCCGCAAGGTAGCCAAGCACCTTGGGCAGCTCAAGAAGCGTCAGAGCCCGTGAATCCATGGAATCAGCCGGCTGCCAGAACGTCGCGCACAACGGCGCTCGCTTCCTTGCCGTCGTACTGGCCTTTGTATTTGGCCGTCAGCGCCTGCATGATCTTGCCCATATCCTTGGGGCTTGCCGCGCCGGTCTCGGCCGCAAGTTCCCTGACCAACGCGCGCAGAGCGTCGCCCGTGATTTGTTCGGGCATATACTCTTTCAGGATGCGCAGCTCCTCTTCTTCCTTGGCGGCAAGGTCAGGTCGGTTGGCGGCGGTATACTGGGCGATGGAATCCTGGCGCTGTTTGCACTGCTTGGCGACAAGGTCAAGAATGTCACCTTCTTCCAGCGGCTTTTGCAGGCGCTCCACAAGAAGGTTTTTCATGGCCGTTTTCAGAAGCCGCAAGACGGAAAGCCGGACGGCGTCCTTGGATTTATAGGCGGTGAGGTAATCGGATTCTAAACGTTGCGATAAACTCATGGCGGAACCCCGTGGGTTGGGGGGAATGACACAGCGAAAACGCCTTGGGCCGGTGCGGCCGCAAACCGGCCCCGGATCGACCTTGAACAGAAAAGACGGAGAAGACACAACAGGGAAACCTGGTTCCCAGGTTTCCCGGCCGTGTCAGAAAGGCTGTAGAGCAATATGCGAACGGAGGCGCGACCGCATTCCGTCAATCATTGCTTACCCCTGGTTTATCTTTCTCATTTTTTTCAGCAGACGCTTACGGGCGGCGGCCTTTTTCTTCTTGCGCATGACGCTCGGCTTTTCATAATGCTGGCGCTTCTTCATTTCCGAAAGAATGCCGGCCTTTTCCACCTGCTTCTTGAAACGGCGAAGCGCGATGTCGAAGCTGTAGTCGTCATCGTTAAGATATACTCCGGGCAAAACAATCACCTCCCCTTGCGTCAGATACGAAGTTCACGGCAGAACCATGAACAGCACGAAAAAATAGCGGAAATCGAAAAAAAGGCAAGTATTTTATACAACGCTTCTCATGAAAAACACGAGGATGGGCTTATAGCGAAAACCCTTCGCCGAGATACACGCGGCGGGCCTTGGGGTCGGCGACGATGGCCGTCGGCGTTCCCTCAATGATGACCTCGCCTTCGTGCATGAGGTAGGCTCTGTCGCAAATGCGCAACGTTTCCCGCACGTTGTGGTCCGAGATAAGGATGCCGATCCCCTTGTCCTTCAAGCCGATGATGAGGGATTGGATGTCGTCGACGGCAAGGGGGTCAATGCCCGCGAAGGGCTCGTCCAGCAGTACGAACTTCGGCTCCCGGATGAGCGCGCGGGCGATTTCAAGGCGGCGGCGTTCCCCGCCGGAAAGGTGCGCGGCCAAAGAGTTCACCAGGTGGGAGATGCGGAATTCCTCCAGGAGAGCCCAGGCCTTGTCGCGTTGCGCCTTGCGGGAGAGGCCGGTATGCTCCAGGATGACGCGAAGGTTGTCCATGACGGACAGACGGCGGAAGACGGAACTTTCCTGCGGCAGGTAGGAAACCCCGACCCGCGCCCGTTCATGCAGCGGCCAGTCCGCGATGACCTTGTCGTCAAGCCGCACTTCGCCAGCCGTGGGCTTCTGGATGCCGGTGAGCATGTAAAAGGTCGTTGTTTTGCCCGCGCCGTTCGGCCCGAGCAGACCGCAGACCTCGCCCTGGTTGACGAAAACGGAAACGCCGCGCACCACCTCGCGGTCGCCGTAGCGCTTACGCAGCCCTTCTGCCTGCAATGTGCTCATTGCGATGCCTTTTCCCCGGCGCCGAAGCCGGGGAGCGACGGCCCCTTGTTGTCGTCGGTCGTGAACTGGACATCAACGTTGCCGAGAACTTCGCTTTTACCCGACTCGGTGTAATAGTTGATGATTTTTCCGCGGATACGGTTGTCACCGTCAACGAGCACCGGGTTCTGCTCCATGGTGATTTTTCCCGCGTTGACAAAGTACGTCGCCTTGCCGCAGGTGCCGTTCTTGTTCTCCTGCTTGATGCGCACGTTCCGTTCCGCGATGATCTTGTCAACCTTGCCACCGTTCACCCCCAGGGAGCTGGAGTTGGAAGAGGCGGTTTTTTTGCCGCTGTCGTCCATGACGACGGTCAGGATGTCGGACCAGATTTCCATGGTCGGCCGGGTAACGTGTACGTTGCCTTCGAAAACGACCTGGTTCTTGTTGGAGTCGTATGTCATTTTTTCGGATACGATCCGCGTGCTGTTCCCTTTGGGGGCGCCAGGCGCGCCAGGCGCGCCGGTTGCGGAAGACGCGGGAGCCGCGGCGGGGGCCGCGATCACCCCGGCAAGCGGGGCCAACGCAAAAAGGCAGACAACAACCGCGATGCCGATAATTTTCCCGGCATACCGTTGCGACGGCGTGGCGTAGTGGGCGTTACAATCCATTCGCATGCTCATCCTTGGGCGTTTTTCGCACCAGGCCTTTTGTGGGCCCCCGGCGTTCCGGCGTCTTCCGGCTGGGTGGTAAAAATATCATTCTCAAAGGAAACGTCAACATTGCCTAGCGACTCAATAATCTGCTCATTCACACGCCAGACGATCCGGTTGGCGGAGCCTTCATAGCCCTCGCCCTCCACCCTGCCACCCTGAGGGCAGACGAGTTCACGGGACTTGCCGAAGTAGAGCATCTCCGGCGCGTGGAGCGTGCGCCCGTCATAGGTGGCGACAACGGAATCAATGAAGCGGATTTTCTGCTCTTCCTGCTCGATCTCCCCCTTGCTGGAGGTAATCGTGACCGCTTTGTTGTCAGGAGGCATATAGTACGTGAAGTGGGGTTTTTCAAGCTCCATAACGTTGTCGCGGCGGCGCATGTTCCCCCAGTCGGCTTTCAGCCGCCAGAGTTCGGCGCCGTGTTCGCCCTGCGTCAGGCTGATGGCCTTCAAGGCAAGCGCCGCGACGTCTTCCGGGGCGGCATTGCTGACGACGGCGTCCTGCGCCGTTTGCACGATCTGCTTTTTGGCGGCGCCCAGGTTCAGCCCGCCGTCCGAGAAGATATACCAGGCAATGCCCAGAGCTATAAAGACGCTCAAGGCGCCGAGGATTTTTTTCATGAACCGTATCGTTTCATCCAGGCAGTGAAAACCTGGTCAAGTTGTCCCTTGCAGTACAAAATCAGCCGGACTGCCTCGCGCACGGCCCCGTCGCCGCCACGGGCCTCCGTCACATAGAGGGCCGCGGCCTTTGTCTCCGGCTGCGCGTTGCTGACGGCCAACGGCACGCCGACAGCCGCCATGACGGGAATATCGATCCAATCGTCGCCCATGAACGCGACTTCTTCTTTGTCAAGCTGATGGCGTTGACACACAATATCGCAGCTTTCCCGCTTATCAATAAGGCCGGGAAAGTAATCGTCAATATGCAGATCGCGGAGCCGCGCCGCCACAGCGGGTTTGTCCATACCGGTAATGACCGCGAAACGCAACAGGCCGCTTTGCCGGCCTATCTCGATGCCGAGCCCGTCCTGCACGTTGAACCGTTTGGTTACGCCGCCGTCGGCGCCGTAATACAGGCCGCCGTCCGTCAGCACGCCGTCCACGTCCAAAATGAGCAATTTCACCTTGGCGATGCGGGCGCGCGCCTCCCCGGAAAGCGCCGCGAACCGCCTGATGTCCGAGGCATGCGCGGCGGCGCCCAAAGAGTCATCGAACGCGTCAGCGGACATATGTCAGTTCCCAGAGAGCGGCCAGGTCTTTCAGGAGAGGCGCGAGCTGCGCCACGGGCCAGCTGTTGGGGCCGTCGCACAGGGCGTTGTCCGGGTCCGGGTGGCATTCAAGAAACACCCCGTGCGCGCCGGCGGCCACGGCGGCTTTCGCCAGGGTCGGCACATGGCGGCGGTCGCCGCCGGAACACGCGCCCTGCCCTCCGGGCAACTGCACCGAATGGGTGGCGTCCATGATGACCGGGCAGCCTATTGCGCGCATGACGGGGAAAGAGCGCATGTCCACGACCAGGTTGTTGTACCCGAAAGTGGCCCCGCGCTCCGTGAGAAGAATTTTTTTGTTCCCGGCCCCGCGGATTTTATCCGCCACTGGTCCCATGTCCCAGGGCGCCAGAAACTGCCCCTTTTTGACGTTGACGATGATGCCGGTCTTGGCCGCCGCCACAAGGAGGTTCGTCTGGCGGCACAAAAAGGCGGGGATTTGCAGGATATCCACGACGGTCGCGGCAATGGCGGCCTCTACAGGGTCATGCACGTCCGTCACCAGCGGCAGGCCGGTTTCCTCGCGGATACGCGCAAGCCACTCCAGCCCCTTTTCCATGCCGGGCCCGCGAAATCCCGAAGCGGACGTCCGGTTGGCCTTATCATACGAACTTTTGAAGACAACCGTCAGATTGGCTGCCGCAGCAGCCGCTTTCACCGCGTACGCGGTTTCCAGGGCCAGCTCGTAACTTTCCAGCACGCACGGCCCGGCGAACACAAAGGGGCGTTCACACAGGCGCGCGTATAATGTTTCGGGAGTCATGTCCCGTTTTGTCTGCATACAGCGCTCGCTATTTCGTATGGTCCGCGCGGTATTTTTTGGCCGCGCCGATAAAGCCCGCGAACAGAGGATGCGGGCGCATGGGGGTGGACTTGAATTCCGGATGGAACTGGCAGCCCAGGAACCAGGGATGATCCGGCAGTTCGATGATTTCCGCGAGTTCCCCGTCGGGAGACATGCCGCTGAATATCATTCCCTTTTCTTCAAGCGCGCCCTTGTAAGCCTTGTTGAACTCAAACCGGTGGCGGTGGCGCTCTTCGATCGTATCTTTGCCGCCGTAAATCTGGTGGGCTATGGTACCCGGCAGCAGATGGCAGGGATACGCCCCCAGGCGCATGGTGCCGCCCTTGTTGCTGACGGAATCGCGCTGCTCCACGCACTGTTTACGGGGGTCGAACCATTCCGTCATCAGGTAGATGACCTTGTTTTCCGCGAACGGATTGAATTCTTCCGAATTCGCGTCAGGAATGTTCGCCACGTTCCGGGCGAACTCGATAACGGCGCATTGCAACCCCAGGCAAATGCCGAAGAACGGAACCTTGTTTTTCCGCGCGTACTGGATGGCCTCGATCTTTCCTTCAATGCCCCGGTTGCCGAAGCCGCCCGGCACGAGCACCGCGTCCAGCCCGGCCATGTTTTCTTTAAGGTTCTTGGGGTTCAATTCCTCGGAATTGATATACCGGAGATTGACCTTGACCTCGTTGGCGGCGCCACCGTGGATCAGCGCTTCGTGCAGGCTCTTGTAGGCTTCCTTCAACTCCACGTATTTGCCCACGATACCGACGGTCACGTCGCCCTTGGGGTTGGCCATGCCCTGCACGAGTTTGCGCCAGGGTTCGAGCTTGGCGTTTTTGGCCGGCAGGCGCAGCATGATGGCGATTTTCTGGTCCAGGCCTTCCTCGTAAAACTTAAGGGGCACTTCGTACACGTTGGTAACGTCGGCGGAGGTGAAGACCGCGTCGGATTCCACGTCGCAGAACAGCGCGATTTTCCGCTTCAGGTCGGAGGTCAGCGCTTCCTCACAGCGGCAGAGGATGATGTCCGGCTGGATCCCGATGCTGCGCAGTTCCTTAACGCTGTGCTGGGTGGGTTTGGTCTTGTATTCGCCCGCCGCGCGCAGGTACGGCACGAGCGTAAGATGGATATACAGGCAGAGGTCTTTGCCGAGGTCGCCCCGCATCTGGCGGATGGCTTCAAGAAACGGCTGGCTTTCAATGTCGCCGACCGTGCCGCCGATTTCCACGATGACCACGTCCGCATGGTGGTCCTCAAGGCTGCGGATGGCGTGCTTGATCTCGTCCGTAACGTGCGGGATGACCTGCACGGTGCTGCCGAGATAATCCCCGCGCCGTTCCTTGGTGATGACCCGGTAATAAATGCTGCCCGAGGTATAGCTGTTCTTCTGGCTGAGCGGTTCGCCAAGATAGCGCTCGTAGTGGCCGAGGTCGAGGTCCGTTTCCGCGCCGTCGTCCGTGACGAACACTTCCCCGTGCTGCAACGGGTTCATGGTGCCGGGGTCGACGTTTATATACGGGTCCAGCTTCTGGATGGTGACGGAAAGCCCGCGCGCCTTGAGCAACGCGCCGATGGACGCCGCGGCCATGCCTTTGCCCAGCGAGGACAAAACCCCGCCGGTGATGAAAATATACTTCGTTTCCTTGGCCGCCGCCTTTTTGTCTGCGCTCATAACATCCTCTGCTGCGTCTATTGGGTGGGTCGTTTTATGAAATCGGGTATACATACCCTATTTTTGCAAAGCGGTCAGCAGTTGACTGCGATACCGCATGAAAGTAAAGTGATTCCCCCGATCTTCACCAGCAACGCGCTGAAATTGTATGCGTTGCGCTTCAAGGAGTTTCCATGTCTGGCACGGTCAACACCCTGGTTATCACCGGTTACGGCACCAACTGCGAAGTGGAGTGCGCCCATGCGGCGACTGTTGCCGGTTCCGACAAGACCGATATTATTCACTTTTCCGATATGACCAACGGCAAAGCCCGTCTGGACGGCTACAGCCTTCTGGTTTTCCCGGGCGGCTTCCTTGACGGCGACGACCTCGGCGCCGCCCAGGCCGCGAGCATACGCTGGAAACACAGCACGGACGCGAATAACGCGCCGCTCATGGACCAACTGCTTGCGTACCTGAACAAGGGCGGCCTTGTCCTGGGCATTTGTAACGGATTTCAGCTCCTTGTCAAACTTGGGTTGCTGCCCGCCCTGGATCTGCAATACCTGACCCGCCAGGTTTCTCTCATGCACAACGAGTCCGCCCGGTTCGAGGACCGCTGGTGCACGCTTGCCGTCAATAGTGCCAGCCCCTGCGTGTTCACCAAAGGGCTCACCCGGCTCTACCTTCCCGTGCGCCACGGCGAAGGCCGCCTGGTTGTGGACAATGACACCATCATGAACCGCATCATGGCGGAAAATCTGGCCCCGGTTTACTACGCGAACCCGGAAACAGGCCTGCCGACCCAGCATTACCCGGAAAACCCCAACGGTTCCCCCAACGCCATTGCCGGCCTGACGGACCCGACGGGCAGAATTTTCGGCCTCATGCCGCACCCGGAAGCGTTTTCCCACGAAACGAACCACCCGGGCTGGACCCGTGGCGAACGCGCACCTCTGGGCACGGTTATTTTTGAAAATGCCGTGCGGTATTTACGCGAGGCCCGATAGCCGGCCGTATCCGGCAGAAAAACCGGAGGGAGCGTATGATCCCGTGCCATATCTGCGGCAAAGATTCGGGCGCGCATTGGGTTACCGGCTATATTCCCGCGCCGGACAGCCAGAAAATGGCGTTGTGCGGCACGCACGACACCCCGGAAAACCGGAACCGGCTCCGTCTGGCCTGGTACACGGCCATGGTGGAGGCCATCAGAACGGCCACGCAAAACGCCGCGTATTTTGCCACACGCGGCGCGCTGTTCATGCTGAGCATCCACTATTCGGCGGGGGGGAGCCTCAACCTCCCCTGCCTTGAAGCCGCCGTCACGGACCACAATACCCTGAAGGTCACGGCGCCCGACGGGTCGCTCAGTTTTTTCCCCATGCAGCACATCAAGCGGTACGATCTTACCCCTCTCCATCAGGACATAATTTCCTAGGAACAGTTCCTCACTCCAAAATGCTTTCCAGCAGAACGCGCAAGTGTCTGGTGTCCACGGCCATGTCCATGTGCAGGCCGCTCCAGAGGAATTCGGAAAGCGCCATACCCTCCGCCGGGGCGGAGGAAACGTCCAGATCCTCCACCAGGGGGTGATAGCGCAGGCGCAGCAAGCGCACGGCATGGAGGTTGTTGTAGCTCACGTACCGGTTGCTGAAAAATTCCACCACTGCGGACCGCGGCGGCTGCATGAGCGTCAGCGCGGCGTTGGCGCCGTGTGCCATGACGGAACACGAGGCGTTGGTCATATACCGCAGCTGTTCGGGAACGGAAAAATCTTCCGGAACCATGGCCGCAAAACCGAAATCCTCCAGCACGGCCAGCACGTCCTCTTCGTTGACCGGCTTTCGCCGCCCGACACGCCGGACATACACGCGTTTTTCCCCGTCAAGCCGCCCCACGGCATCCAGCAGTCTGCCCCGTGTCATTTCCACCAGCGGCATATACTCGACAAGGTCAAAACCGGATAAGCGCTGCGGCAACAGCAGCCGTTTGACGCGGTAGCTCCCGCCTCTGGGCAGCAGCCTCTCCGGCGCGATGGAAAGCATCTCCATGAAAGAGAGCACCACCGGCGTCTCCGGGACGATATACCGCCCGGTATAGCCGATGGATTCCAGGGCCAGCAGCTTGGGCAGGCCTTCCGTCATCCAGTGCCAGAGGTTGCGCATGCCCGGCGTGTTCAAGGCGGCGGCCTCGTCAATCTCGAGGGGATCGGAAGCCGCCAGCAGGCAGGTTTGCAGCCGGGTTTCCAGGGTGCACTCGCTCGCGGGATAGTTGCAGGACTCACGGAAAATGTAGCGCAAATCCGTGCCCTGCGGCGGCAGCAGAATTTGGCCGTTGTGGTCGCCGAAATACAGGCAGTCGTTCAAGCCGTAAAACGTCAGGCCCAGGTGCCGCAAATGCAGCGGATGTCCGCCTGCCTTGACTTGCCGGAGGTATTCCTCCGCGAAAAGCGGCACACTCTGGCCGGGGACAAAGCTATACGGCATCGGCGTCCCTGTTACCGGATTCGCGTTTCTTTTTCGCGGGACGTTCGTCGTCTTCCGGCGGGCGTGTTTTCCAGCGATTATGCATCCAGAGCCACTGCTCCGGGCATGCACGCACTTCGTCTTCCACGGCCTTGGTGTAAAATTCCGCGATCCTGCGGACCCGTTCGGACAGCGAGCCTTCCAGCGTCGCCACGTCCAGCGGCTCGTGCATATGCAGGGTGTACCGGCGCAGGCCGTCGCGGCGCAGAAACACGGGGTAGACCATGGCCTTCACCCGCGCCGCCAGCAAGGCAGGCCCCATGTTCACGGCCGCGACGTCGTTGAAAAACGGCAGGAATATCGATTCCTTGCGGTTGGTGTTATGGTCCAGAAGAAACCCGACCGTCCCCCCGCTCCGCATGCACTCAAGGGCCGGCCCGGAAGCGGACCGGTGATCCACGGCGATAAGTTTGGATTCGCCGCGCAGTTCCTTAATCAAGTCAGAGACCACGGGGTCTTTCTGTTTCCTGGCAACCGTCATCGTCGGGCGCGAGGCCGTCTGGCTGAGAATGGCCCCCAAGAGCTCCCACGAGCCGAAATGGGCTGTGGCAAGCATGCCGGGCTGGCCCGGCGCCATCATTTGCCGCAAGAGGTCGGGGGTTTCCACCTGAACGTACTCCATGCGGAGCCTGTCGTTCAGGAATATTTCCAAAAATGACAGCGCCGTGCTGTAAAAACTGGCTTTCGCCACGCGGACGGCCTCGCGCTCCGGCAGGTTCAGGTGGTGCTTGATCCGCTCGATGGTGGCCTTGCGGCGGCGGAACAAAAACGTCCACATGACGAAACCGAGGACGTTAGCCACCCGGGCAATGCCGGGAAAGTCCAGTTTACGCATAAGCCGCGCAAGCCCGAAATAGAACGCCCGTTTCACGCGCCCTCTCCCCCTTCTTCCGGCAATAGGGATTGCAAGGCGGTCTTGAGCCGCTGCCGCTCCACCGCCAGAACCTCTTCGGTCAATTCTTCGGCTTCTATTTGGTAAGGATCGCCGAATATCATAGTTACGTGGGAAAATGGGTACGGCAGAGTGAATCGGTCCCAGGAATTGAACACTTTGGCGCGCGTGCAAATGGCGCGCATTGGCACGATATGGGCGTTTGCCCGGTGCGCAAGAAAGAGCGCTCCATTCTTGACCTCGTGGCGCGGGCCACGCGGACCGTCAATGCCGATGCAGGCGTGCATGCTGTTCTCAAGCATGATTTTGGTGCCGCGAAGCAGCGCGGCGAGTCCGCCGCGCGAGCTTGACCCCCGCAAGGTAAAAACGCCCTGGTCCTGAAGTATGCGGGCAAGATATTCCCCGTCCGTGCTGCGGCTGACAATGGTAAAAATACGCCAATCCTGACGTTTGAAAGGGAAAACGAACACCTCGCCGTGCCAGAACGTGAAAACCAGGGGTTTTCCCTGCCGGGAAAGGGCGTCACAGGCTTCCCGGTTAATCTGGGTATACCGTAAGGAACGGCACCATAGGCGGTACAGCAAACCGATGAACGGCCCGACGAGTCCCGGAGGTATTTTCATGCTCCCTCCTGGCCGAATTGCATGGCGTACAGCCTCGCATACAGCGGGGACGTAAGCAGCAGTTTCTCATGCCTGCCCTGCCCCACAATGCGCCCGTTTTCCACAACCAGAATACGGTCGGCGTTCAGGATGGTGGACAGCCTGTGGGCAATGACGATGCTGGTGCGATTTTGCATGAGGTTTTCCAGCGCTTTCTGCACGATACCCTCGGATTCCGAATCCAGCGCGCTGGTGGCTTCGTCAAGGATAAGCAGCGGCGCGTCTTTGACGATGGCCCGCGCGATGGTCAGGCGCTGTTTCTGCCCGCCCGAAAGTTTGGCCCCGCGCTCGCCGACCATGGTTGCATACCCCTCCAGGAGCGACGAGACGAACCCGTCGGCATAAGCGGCTTTGGCGGCTTCCCGCAGTGCCTCTTCCCCGGCCTCTTCCTGCCCGTATAAAATATTTTCGGCCACGGAAAGGTTGAACAGGAAGCTGTCCTGGGAAACCATGGCAATGGTCCGGCGCAACGACTCCAGGGTATACTCTTCGAGCGGTCTCCCGTTCAGCAGGATACGGCCTTCCGTCGGCTCGTAGAAGCGAGGGATCAGGTTGACGAACGTCGTTTTTCCGCCGCCGGAAGGCCCGACAAGGGCGATACGTTCCCCTTGCCGGACGGTCAAGCTCACGTTGTCGAGCGCGCGCGTGCCGTCCTGATAGCGGAAAGAGACGTTTTCAAACGTCAGGTCCTTGAAGTCTTCGGCAAACGGGATAGTTCCGTCCTTTTCAACGGTGATGTGCGGGGAATCCAGGATTTCAAAAACCCGCTCCGCGCCCGCCAGGGCTTTCTGGATATCATTGTTGGACGTGGACATCTTCTTGACCGGGTCGTACAGCATGATGGTGGCGGTCAGGAAGGAAAAGAAGGTGCCGGGGGTAGACACGCCGTTGATAACCATCATGCCGCCATAATAGACAACCAGCGCGCCTGCGAGCGCCCCCATGAACTCCATGACCGAAGAGGACATTTCGCTGGCCAGCGTCTGCTTGAGAAGAAGCGAAAGAAGCCGCCTGTTTTCCTTGTCAAACCGTTTTGCCTCGCGCTCTTCCGTGGAAAACGCCTTCACTACCCGGATCCCGCTGAAAATTTCCTGGAGCAGCACGGAAATATCCGCCAGTTTGGCCTGGCCTTTGCGGCTCAGCTTACGCATGCGGCGACCGAAATAAATGAACGGGAAAAAGGCGACGGGCATGACGATGATGGCCCAGAACGCCAGGAAAGAGTCCTGGTAAAAAGCGACGCCGATAAGGAATATGACGGTGAAAATCTGCCGGACAAGCATAATCAGCGCCGGCATGCTGGCGCGGATGAGCACCACGTCGTTGATGACGCGGCTCATGAGCATGCCGACTTGCGCGCCCTCATAAAACCGCATGGGCAGAAAAATCATTTTTTGGAACAACTCGTCGCGGAGCCGTTCAAGCACCTTGAGGCCGCAGTATTGCATCACATAATTCTGGATGGTGCGGAACGAGACCTTGGCCAGTTCGAGAGCCGGGTACGCGAGCGCGATAAGGAGCAAAAAGGAGGCGTCCTTTTTGACGAATATTTCATCCATGGTCGGTTTGACGAGATAGGCGACCAGCGGTTGGGTGCACGCAACAAGCAGCATGGCGACCGCCGCAAGCGTGATATGCGCCCAATAGGGTTTGAAGTAGCCAAGGCAGCGCTTGTACAGGGCGAAGCTCTGCACCCGGCGCTCGGGAACGGGGGTCTGCATATGCTGTTACATTCCTCGATTCAATCGCGTTGCGTGAATGAGCGACTATGCCAAAAAACAGGCGAAACCGCCAGAGGATTACCATCGGGGTTGCTTGACATTTCTCCCGTCTGCAGCATAGTCACGCGAACATATGAAGACAAACGCGCCCAAGCCCTCTTCCGCCGGTGCCGACACCGGTTTGCGTCTGAACAAGGCCATCGCCCAGGCCGGTCTTGCCTCCCGCCGGGCTGCCGACGCCATGATCCAGGAGGGCCGGGTGGCGGTCAACGGGGTTGTGGTCACCGAACCCGGAACCAGAATCGACCCGGCGGCGGATGCCGTTACGGTGGACGGCGCCCCCCTCTCCAAACCCGCCACGCAAAGCCATGCATACCTCTTGTGCAACAAACCGGTGCAGGTCGTGTCCACGGCCAGGGACCCCCAGGGCAGGCGGACCGTCGTGGATCTTCTGCCACGGACATTCGCCGGTTTGCGCCTGTACCCCGTCGGGCGGCTGGATTATTTTTCCGAAGGCTTGCTCCTCCTGACCGATGACGGGGAAATGACCCTGCGGTTGACCCACCCGCGCTACCACCTGCCCAAGACATACCGGGTAACGGTCCGGGAAGAGCCTTCCCGCGCCATGCTGGAAACCATGCGGCGCGGCATGACGCTTGCCGAAGGCGAAAAACTCGCCCCGGTGGAGGCGCGGCTGCTGCCCGGCAAAGGGTTTGTCCTGGAAATGGTGTTGAACCAGGGCATCAACCGGCAGATACGGCGCATGTGCCGGGACCTCGGCCTGACCATCCTGCGCCTCGTCCGCACCGACATCGGGCCACTGCATCTTGGAGACCTTGCCCCGGGCGCCGTCCGTGAACTCTCCCAAAACGAACTGACGGCCCTGAAAAAGGCCGTCGGTTTGCGCTCATCGTAATGAGAAATCCGCTTTTTTCACTGCATCAGGGGCTTGGACATCACGCCGCTTTTCGTGCGGTCTTCCACCTTCATGCCTTTGGCCGGGGCAAAGGTGAACAGGGCCGCGTCCAGCCGGGGATCAAGCGTCTGGGACGTGAAGGTGATGGAATTGCGGTTGTTGTAAAAATCAACAATGGTCACATGCTTGATGGCCCCGGTCTTTGCCTCCACCGTCAGTTCGGCTTCGGTCATGGAAGTCGTCGGGTTTTTGGGATACAGCGTCAAGGTGGCCAGGCCGTTTTTTGTACCCTTGTTCTCGATCGTGAAGTCCTTCTCCAGGTTGCTTTGCCCGGTCACGACCCGTACGATGCTGCCCGACTCGTCGGAAAGCTCGGGAGGATACTTGTACGCCATGTCTTCATCGGGAAAGACGTTCCAGATGGCGCCGGGCGTCACGAGCAAAACCTCGGGGATCGGGCTGGTTGTTTCCCAACGGACCTGCAACGGTTTGGCAAAATACAGGACGCCCTTGCGCTCCTCTTTGCTGCCGCTCTCCTGATGCTCAAGGAGCTGCGTGAACTCGGCGCGCATGCCCTTGATGGATTCGTACCGTTTCTGCACGGCCGAAGCCACGGGATCGGCGGCTTGGGCGTAAGAAGCAAAGACGAGCAGTCCGCACAGGGCGATGACCGCGTACATGAAATTTCGCATACTCTCTCCAAAAAAGTATTTTTCAGGAGCTTTTCTAAATTAGGATTTTCGTTCTCCGGCAAGGAAGGCGAGTTCCGGGCGGAGCGCAGTGTATTGAGCATACATAAGCTTCGCACGGAGCGAGCCTGACGCAGCCAGAGGACGAAAAGACAATTTAGAAAAGCTCCTAGCGGACCAGACGCGGCTTGCTGCCATCAGCCGGGCCGATGATGCCGTCCTGTTCCATTTGTTCCACAAACCGCGCCGCCCGGTTGAACCCGATCCGGAACCGGCGCTGAATCAGCGAGATGGAGGCTTTGCCCTGCTCCCGCACGAACGCCACGGCCTCGGCGTACATGGGGTCGGAGGCGATATCCTCGCCGCCGCCACCGCCGCCGTTGCCGCCCCCGAAACCGCCGCCCTCGTTCCCCCAGTCGGTAAAGTCGACGGAGTAGTCCGGCTTCTGGCGGCTGCGCCAATAATCCGCGACGGCCGCCACATCTTCGTCGCTGACGAACGCGCCGTGCAGCCGCCGGAATTTGCCGCCCGCGGGCTTATAGAGCATGTCCCCCTTGCCGAGCAGGTGCTCCGCGCCCACGGCGTCGAGGATGGTGCGCGAATCGTGCTTTGACGTCACCTGGAACGAAATGCGGCACGGGAAGTTGGCTTTGATGAGGCCCGTCACCACGTCCACGCTGGGCCGCTGCGTCGCCAGGATCATGTGGATGCCCGCCGCCCTGGCGAGCTGGGCCAGGCGCATGATATACCCTTCCACTTCCTTGGCGGCTGTCATCATAAGGTCCGCAAGTTCGTCAATGATGATAACGAGATACGGCATGTATTCAAGGTGCGCGAGATCCGGGTGTTTGGCCTTATCCAGTTCCTTGAGCTTTTCGTTGTAGGCGGCGATATTGCGCACGCCCAGCAGGGCCAGATCGTTGTAGCGGCGGCTCATTTCGCCCACGGCCCAGTTCAGGGCGTTTTTGGCGAGTTCCATTTCCGTGACGACCGGGTGCACAAGGTGCGGCAGGTCCGCGTAAACGGCCATTTCCACCCGCTTGGGGTCGACCAGGAGGAGTTTTACTTCCTCGGGCCGGGCTTTGTAGAGGAAAGAAAGCAGGATGGAGTTCAGGCAGACGCTTTTGCCCGCGCCCGTGGCCCCGGCGACGAGCAGGTGCGGCATGCGGGCGAGATCCGCCATGGCGGGCGCGCCCTGGATATCTTTGCCCAGAGCCATGCTCAGCAGGGATTCGGACTCGGCGAAAGCCTTGGAGCAAAAAAGTTCCTTCAGGCAGACGAGTTCCCGGTTGTCGTTGGGGATTTCTATGCCCACGGTGTCCGTTCCCGGAATGGGCGCCTGCACGCGGACGGCGATGGCCTTCAGGGCGAGAGCGAGGTCATCGCTGAGGTTTTCTATGCGCGCCACCCGCACCCCGGCGGCCGGGCGCACTTCGAACATGGTCACAACAGGCCCCGGCGCGATGCCCACAAGCTCCCCGTGAATGCCGAAGTCCGAAAGGCAGGTCATGAGGATTCTGCCCTTGGCCTCCAGCGCCTCGCGGGGTGTTTTTGGGGAGGCGGACGCAACCGTGTGCAGCAGGGAAAACGGCGGCAGGGCCACCCGCTTCACCCTGGGGCTTTCCGGGTCGGCAGCCGGAATCGTGGTCACGGCTTCCTGGATTGTAATGGAGGAGGCGGCGGGGCTCTCCTTGGCCGCGGCGGGCGGCGGCGGCGTGACTGCCGCCGGGGCGGACCTGGGGATATTCAGGTTACGGACCGCCAGTTCCCCGACGTTCCCCTCCTCCAGGTCGCGTACCCAGGGCGGGTCTTCATCGGCAAGACCGGGCTGCAAAAACCCGAGGTCCGCGCCGGGCAGGGCCCGCGCTTCCCCGGCATGGGCGGCTCCGGGAACAGCGAGGCCTGGCGCGGTTGCGGCTTTTTCCTCAAAAATAAAGGAAGGCTCGCTTTCGATCGTTTTTACCGGCACCGGCTTGGCCACCGGCTCCACAAGAATCGTTTTGGGTTGCGCCGGTTCCGCAATGGCAATCCGGACGGGCTTGGGGCTGAACGCGGGCTTTTGCGGCCTGTTTTCCAGCGTCTGCCGGATATGGGCCGCAAGGCGCAACACACAGGCATGGGTGAACGCAAGCCAGGAAAATCCCGTCATGAGTTGCACGCCGAGCAGGAAGAGGAAGCCCCAAAACAGAGTGGTCCCCACCGAGCCGAGGTACGCGCTGAAAAAGGATTGCAAGGCGTGCCCCAAAAGGCCGCCCGGGCCGATGGCGGCAATGGAGACGTCCCAGGCCTCTCCGGCCACGACGGTGCACCCGGCGAGCAGGCAAAAGCCGCACCAGCGCCACCAGACCCACGGGTCGCGGCCGAGTATCCGCCGCGACCCGGCCACCAGAAAGGCGCAGGGGATAAAATAGGCGCCGATTCCCACCATGTCGGCAAAAAAGCCGCTGACATAGGCCCCGAACAGGCCCGCCTTGTTGCCGACCGCCCTGCCGGCGTTGGCTACATGGGTCAGGCTCGGGTCCTGGGGATTGTACGAGCCGAGACTGAGCAGCAGCAGCAGCCCGACAAAGAGAAGAAAAAGCCCGAAAATATCCCGGGAAAGTTTGCTGCCCGTGACGCTCACCTCAATTTAGACAATTTCTAGAGTGTTCTTTGTTGCTATAATAAAAAAGAACCCCGACCGCAAGCAGTCGGGGAAAATAAGCGAAGGTCTCTAGACCTCAGGAAGACTCGCGGCCCAGATATTCGTTGGAGCGGGTATCGATTTTGACCTTGTCGCCCACGTTGACGAAAATGGGAACCTGAACGACCGCGCCGGTTTCCAGGGTAGCGGGCTTGGTCACGTTGGAGACGGTGTCGCCCTTGGCGCCGGGTTCCGTCTCCGTCACGGCGAGAACAAGGGAAACCGGCAGTTCAAAGTCGAGCGGGTTGCCCTGGTACAGCAGCACTTCCACGATCTGGCTTTCCTTCAGGTAGGTCGCCTTGAGGCCCACGGTTTCCTGCGGGATATGGAGCTGTTCGTAGGTCGTCAGGTCCATGAACACAAGATCCGTGCCTTCGCGGTACAAAAACTGCATTTCCGTGGTGCCGAGGTCCGGCCGCCCCACTTTTTCACCGGAACGGAAGGTATTGTCCTGCAGCCGGCCGGTCAGGATGTTGCGGAGCTTCGTCCGGACCATCGCACCGCCCTTGCCGGGCTTGAAATGTTGAAATTCAACAATTTCGTAAGGGGTTCCGTCCAGTTCAATTTTGAGCCCCTTTCTAAAGTCGGTCGTCGAATACATGCATCCTCCATGGATAGTAGCAGCTCCCGGAACAGAGCCGGGCGCCGTTGTTACGTTTTTGAGCGCGGAATCCGTGAAAAAGATACCACGTCCGCAAGGATTTGTCCGCAAATCCCTGCCGCGAAATGTCTATGCGCCTTTTTCCAGGTGCAGGTACAGGGCCTGCACCGCCAGGGCGTAACTGTGTATCCCGAACCCCGCCACCACGCCGATAACCTGCGAAACCATGTGGCTCTGATGACGGATCTGTTCCGGCCTGGCCCAGACGTTGGAGAGATGCACCTCCACCGTCGGGATGGCGATCCAGGCAAGACAGTCGGCAATGGCCAGGCTGGTATGGGTGTAGGCGCCCGCGTTAAAGGCTATTCCGTCCACTTTCTCCCGCCGGGCCAACTCCAGCCGGTCGATAAGCTGGCCTTCCCCGTTCTTCTGGTCGAAGTCTAGAATTACTCTAGACTTTGCGACAGGACCGAGAATCGTATCGACAAGGGCGGGAACGGCGTCCATCCCGGTCGTTCCGTAAATTTCCGGCTGGCGCACGCCAAGGGCGCCGAGATTCGGCCCGTTCAACACCAGGATTGTATAGGGAGCTGCCATTGCTTTCCTTTTATGCGGGTATGGGCTATGAGGGTCAAAACGAAATATTTTCCCTTCAATGATTGTTATTGTCAAGATACGCGAGGCAGTATGGACCCCACTTTGGTACTTGAAACAACGGCTTTCACCCTGGAACAGCTCCAGGGGGCCGATACCCCGCAGATCGCGCTGGCAGGCCGTTCCAATGTGGGAAAATCCTCGCTCATCAACGCGCTGGCGGGCAGAAAACAGCTTGCCAAAACCAGCTCCACGCCCGGCAAAACCCGCAGCGTCAACTATTACCGCGTGCAGCCCGACAACTTCTTTCTGGTGGACCTGCCCGGATACGGCTACGCCAAATGCAGCAAAACCGAGCAGGAACGCTGGGCGGCGCTCATTGAGCAATATCTTGTTTCCGCGAAAGCGCTGCGCGGGCTGGTCGTTCTTCTTGATTGCCGCCTGCCGCCGCAAAAGTCCGACCTGGCCATGCTGTCTTTCGCATCCGCCAACGGCGTGCGGTGTATTCCTATCCTGACCAAAGCGGACAAATGCACCCGCAATGAACGGCAGAAACGGCAAAAAGACTGGACCGCCCTTCTCCCGGCGCCGCCCATCATTACATCGAGCCTCGACCGCACGGGATTGGACGCGCTATGGCAGGCCATGCGCGATATGGCCACGGATTAGACGGCGCCCGGAACCTCAGGACAAACGCAACCGCGGGCGTATGTGCCAGAACACAGCGGCCAGCCCCAGCACGGAAAACAGGCCCACGGGAAACCACGCGGCAATCACGGGGACAAGCGCGCCTTTTTCGCCCAGGCTGATACAGAGCGTTGAGACGGCGTAAAAAACAAAGGTAAGCACGAGCCCCACCCCGACGGCCAGATACACGTTGTTCCGCCAGAGCACGATGGCCAGCCCCAGAATACCCATGACAACGATCGAAGCCGCGTAGGCGAAGCGGGAATGGAACGTCGTCCGCAAGACTTCAACGTTGGACCCGGATTTCTCCAGGCTGCGGATGGCTTCGTAAAGGCTCCATACCGGCAGGTGCGCGGGTTTGACGTCCGGGTCAATGGCCGCGAACGCCGCCAGGTCCTGCCGCAGCGGTATGGTCATCTCCGGCGTCACTTTGTAGCCGTAATTTTCCGGTGTAATGACCGTGGCGTTGTGCAGCCGCCATTCCCTTTTGGAGGCAACGGAAAAGGATTCCGCCCGGATCATCTGGCGCATCTGTTTGCTGTCGTCGGACAACTGATACGCCAGAAAATCGGTCCCCTTGCCGCCGATCGGGTCGGCAACGCCCAGATAGACTATATACGATTTGTCAACGAACCAAAGGCCGCGCATTTCCAAGTCATGCTCGGATTTGCCTTTTATCTCTTCCCGCCAGATTTTGGTCGCGATCCTGTCGCACTCGACGCCGAGCCCCTGCGCCAGCGCCAGTTGCAGGACGGCCCAGAGAACCCCGTACACCAGGAGAAACCGCAGAAAGGAAAAGGGGGAAACCCCGCCGGATTGCAACGCGACCAGCTCGCGCGCCTTGGCCATGAGGCTGAACTGCACGATGACCGCGATCAGGAAAACCGCGGGCAGTATCTGCCCCACGATGAACGGGATTTTAAGGGCGTAAAACCAGAGGATGTTGAAAAGGCTGAACGAGGCGTCCAAAAAATAATCCAGGCGCTCGAAAAGGTCGGTCAGCACATAGAGCCCGGTGCCTATCAAAAGGATGGCGAACAGCAGAAACAGATTGTTCCGCAAAAGGTAGCGCGTCAACAGCTTCATTGGCCGTCCCCTTGCTGCACCCGCAATTCCTCGCGCCGCCTGAGGTAAGGAATGCGCAGCAGGATTGACTGGACAGTGGGCACCTGCTCACGAACGGTCAGGTACAATCCCAGAATGCCGAGAACCGCGAACAGCGCGTTCGGCACCCACAAACCGAAGGCCGGGGCGACCTTGCCGGATTCGCCGATGGAAATCCCCAGCGAAAAAACGCTGTAATAGATAAGGAAGGTAACCAGGGAAAGGACCACGCCCATCTGGCGCCGCACTCCTTCGAACATGCAGGCGAGCGGCATGGCAAAAAGCCCGAGAACGATGCAGGACACGGGCAAGGCCCAGCGTTTTTGCAACTCCACGGCCACTTTCAACTGAAAGCGCGGGGAGGACACGTCCGGCTCGCGATAGGCCTGCCGCAGCTGATCCCAGGACATTTCCTTGGGCCGTATTTCACCGATATCCGCGCCGGAAAAAACTTTGGAGAGGTCGAGCCGGATCTCGTACGTGTCAAAGCCGAGAATGCCGAACTGCTCCCCGTCCGCCCTGTATATATGGCCGTTATGCAACGTGAAGAGCAAGCTGCCGGTGCTCGGCTCCGCCTTGATCGTTCCGGTCTCCGCCAGAATGGTCAGGCGGTTTTTCTTGTCCTGCGTCCTGTCCTCAAAGATGACGCTGCGCATTTCCTGGGTGTCCGGGTCAACCTGGCGGGCAAAGAGGGTGAGCCCGAAGATGTCCTGGTTGAACACACCCGGCTGGACAACGATGCGCGCGCGGTTATTGGCGATATCCACGATGGTCGCGCGGAAATTGTCCATACCCCAGGAAACGCCGTACAAGGAGACAAAGAGCGTCATCACGGCGCAAAGGGTGCAAAAAATAAGCGGCGCCGGAAGAAGCTGGTACAGGCTCACCCCGCCCGCCCGCAGGGCCACGAGCTCCCTGTCCGTGCTCATCCGCAAAAAGGAGAGAAATACCGTGAGCATGCAGGAAAACGGCACAACGATCAGCATGAACATGGGAATCATGTAGAAGAACAGCATCGCCGCATCCAGGGCGGAAAGATCGAGCCCCAGAAAAAGGTTGCGCATCTGGAGCCCGCGCCCCATCAGGATGAGCGTCAGTAGCGAGACGAAACACAAGACAAAGCCCTGGGCGAGCTCCTTGATAATGTACCGCTGTACCAGCGTGACGCGCAAAATATTCAGTCTGTCCTCCCGGCGGCTTTGCCGCACGGAGCAGTATGAGCATTATTTTCAGCAAACAGTTCGGCCAGCATTTGCTGGTCCTTGGGGCTCAAATTATACCGCATGCCGGCTTCGTCCATGCATGACGACAGCGATTTGCCGGGACGAGCCTCTCTTTCCTTGCAAATCCAGGCTGCGGCGCGCCGCAGAAGTTCGCCTTCCGGCATAATGACGGGCATGGCTGATCTCCTGTTGGGGATTGGGTTTTACACCAAGGCGGTGCGCCTTGCAAGAAAGTTGGAAAAAAACCTTGCCAAGAGTTCGAGTCTTGGGTAAATAGCCCTTCCATTGACCGTGTACGCGGTCAATGCTTACGGCAAGGTAGCTCAGATGGTTAGAGCACGCGGTTCATACCCGCGGTGTCGAGAGTTCAATTCCCTCCCTTGCTACCAAAGTTAATAAAATCAGGCACTTATCCTGGTTTTACGTGCTCTGCCCCTCAAACAACCCCGTGGGTCCACAAGTTGGGTCCACACAGCCGAACAACGGCGGGGTTCTTTGAGGGGCAATCATGTTTTTAGGCACCGCCGTAGCGCCTTCCTCCCCCGCCGTCACCGTCGCCGCTTCTGCCGGTAAGGGCGTTCCCTACCTCTTCACCCACCATAATTCCCCGGCCTTCCGTATCCGCATCCCGGCGGACCTACAGCCCTGCCTGGGGAAAACCGAGTATCGCCGCAGTCTTGGCCGTTGCTATGCCTCGGAGGCAAAGCTCCGGGCGCTCAGACTCGCCACGGCGGCGCTTGAGGTTTTCGCCTTTGTTCGTGAGGTCGTTTTGGCCCGTGATAAATACCCTCTCTCCCAACGAAATCTAATAGGGACCACTTACGAAGGAAAAACCTTTAGCGCCGGGAGGTCCACACCCCGGCCCGTAAGTGGAGATAAAATGCAAGTGGCACAAGGCGAAACAGCATATGAACATGGGTACACACCCCTTTTCCAAGGCCGGGCACTCGGCAGCCTGACAGATGATGAGATTCGTACCATAGCGGAGACCACACTTTTACTTGCGCTCAAGGGGCGGCAGATTCTTTCCACCGAAGCCGGGGAAGAAGCCTTTCGTCGTAACTTGGGACCGATACCGGACGACCCGGAGGCGGATGCCATCTTAGACGAAGTGGAAGAATACCTCGCCAATGACCCTACCCCCGCTCTGCCCGAAGATGATGTTATGGGACGGGCGCGTAGGCTTTCTGAGAACTGCCGTAAAATGGAAGAGGAACTGCGGGTTGCCTTAATCAGCGGGAAAGCACACTGGTATACGGCGCGGGCTACAGAGCGGCTTTTACGGTGGAACGGGGTCAGCACCGACCCGGAAACGGAAAATGCGGATGCCATCTTGGCAACACCACCCAAAGCATCAATGCCGTTCGTCAGAGCATATAACGAAATGTTGAAAATGAGCATGACTGACGCAAAGCTAGGTGCGCAAACGGCATTGGGAGAATATGAGGCCCACGACGCCGCAATCATCCGACTTGAAGAACGGCAGGAACAGCGCCGGGAGAAGCGGCGGGTGAAGGTCCAGACACAGCCGCCCACCGCCGCAGCCGTTACGCCCTCGGCAGCCACGGCACCAGAGCCGGAAACACCACCTTCCGGTAAGAAGCTCTCCGAAGCGATAGAGGAAATGTTCCGAGATAAGTCCCTTGACGGCTCGTGGAAGCCCAAGGTTGCACGAATGGAGCGGGCGAAGTTCGCCTTGTTCCAAGCCATTGTTGACCCAGATGACCGCCTGCCGGTGTCCCGTCTGAGCGCGGCGCACTTGAAGCGGTACAAGACCATCATACTTCAACTCCCGGCCAACAGAAGCAAAAGCAGAGCATACCGGGACTTGGGCACTCCCGCCCTTATTCACCTTGCGGAATCGGGAGGCGTCCCCCCGGAAGACAGAATCAAGGTCAACACCATCAAGACCTACTTCCAGTCGCCCACGGCTTTTCTCAATTGGGCGGCCACATCGGAGTATCACACCAACCCCCGCATAGCGCGAATCCTACAAATCAAGGCAGAAAAGCAGCCGCACGAGGAACGAGACCCGTTCACCGACCAGGATGTGACAAGTCTGTTCAGTGCCCACAGTTTTCTTGTCGGAACCACGGCGCGGGAACAAAATCGTGTCGCCCGGCACGGAAAACTTGATTCCGGGGGCAAGGCGTCCCGCTTTTGGGTTCCGTTGCTCGGCCTCTTTACCGGGGCACGACTTGAAGAACTGTCTCAGCTTCACACAGACGATATTGTCTTGGTGAACCGGCAGGGGGACCACCGCCGAGTCTTCGTTCCTGGTGTCTCCATTCCCCAAGCCATAGTGGAAGCCAAGACGGCGGCGCACGGTGAAGGAAAGGAAACGTTGTGTCTGTTCATCAACATGGGCAAAGAGTATCAGCGGCTCAAGACTGCGGCCTCCCGCCACTATGTGCCCCTGTCCCCGGTGCTGACGGATGACCTCGCCTTCCTCGACTATGTCGGCTGGATATTCAAAAAAGCGGAAGCGGCGCGGGCAAAGGGCAGACTGCCACAAGGCGACGGCCGTCTGTTCCCTGAACTGTATAGGCGGAAGGAAGAAGATAATTTCGGGCACCAACTGTCCAAATGGTTCAACAAATACCGGAAGGCCGTGGGCATTGCCCCCAAAAAGAACGAGCCGCAAAAGAACTTTCATAGCTTCCGGCACACCCTTTCCCGCTGGTGCGACCAGAACCGCGTCATGGAAAAGAGTGCAGCCCGCCACCTGGGGCACAGCCACGACACCATGACATACGGTCGATATGCCCCGGACACCTTGCCGCACATACTCTATGCGGAGGTGACGAAAGGGTTCAGCGAGTATGCTCGGCCGTTGCTGGACCTTGAAGGATTGAAGGCAGGGTATTGGGCGGGGGAAGCCAATCGCTAACGAGACGTTACGCAATGCCCACAACGGCAGAAAGATTTAACCGGGCCTCGCTTGAGGAGGCCATAACACCCAACCAGTTCAAAGGAGTCTTTTGACCATGACCACTATTGCTCAACCCATTGCTTCCTTCGGCCGGGTCATCAGCACGCGCAGCAAACCGCCACGGCCATAAGAAATGTGCTCTTCGTCCACAAGTTTGCACACCTTGGCAAAATGATGCTGCACCAGTCGGATGACATGAAACCGGTCGCTCACGATCATCGCGTTCGGAAACCATTGCCGGACAAGGGTGCGATAGGCCGAGTTCATGTCGATGCAAACGACCTTCACCCGCTCCCGGCCTTTGAGCGAAAGCAAAAACTCACGTAACCGGCCCTGATCGCGGCCCAGGGCGATATCGATGACCTTTCTTTTCTGTAAATCGCAAAACGTGGTCACAAAACCGTGCCGCCGGGTGAACCGGTGCTCATCGATACCCAGAACGCGAGGACAGACACGGTTCTGGAAATGGCTGTTTTTATGGACGATCATCTGGTGGTAATAGCGCTCGACAGTCGCCACGCCAATGCCGTTATCCCGCGCAATGTCCGTATTGGAGCCCCCTGTTTTACCGGACCGGCAAAAAAGACGGCTTATGCGGCCGTCTTTTTTTGCATGCCGGAGTCAATTTTTTCCCACTCCCTTCTTTTCCTATAGCACTAATATTATTTACGATAATACTTTTTAACGACTGGCACCAAACTTGCTCTGTTCCAGGCAAGGGAGTGGCAGAGGCAAAATCTGCTCACAAAGGAGAGGCCCGTGACGATATCGTCCATATACGCGAACCAGCCGGGAACCGTCGGCAGTACGGGCGAAAAGTACACTCCGGACGCACGGGGTGACGCCGCCGGCAAGGCTCCGGGGTCGGGAACCCTGCAGGAGATGACGGACCAGGCGAAACTGTCGTCGCTTGCCCCGCGCATCCAGGCGGTTCTCAGTGAAATAGCCGGCTCGGAGAACAATGTTTTGAACACCCTGTCCGCCAACGTCGAAAAGCTGCAGGAAGGCTTCATAGACACGCTGTATACGACGCTTTCCGAGAATGGCGTCGACCTGACGCAAAAAATGACCCTGCGGCTTGACCGGAACAATTCTCTGACGGTAGCGGGCGAGCACCCGGAAAAAGAGCGCATGGACGCCATTTTGTCCGAAAATCCCGCCCTGTCCACGGCGTTTGGGGAAATAGCCTCCCAATCGGAGGTGCTGCGAGACCTGACCAACATCAACAAGGTCATGACCCGGCACACGGGCATGGAAGCGTACACGGCTTCCGGGGCCGACAAATCCTCCTACTCGGTTTACCAGATGAGCCTGAAAGGGGATATGAGCCACTTTTACTTCTCGCGCACGTAAAAAACGTTTTTTTTCCCGGAACGGATACCACGCCTGTTCCGGGTTTCGCCGTGCGCCTTTCCCGCCGCCGCCCCCCTTCTTCCGGGTAAAATGCTTGCATCCCGGCAAGGCCCGGTTTAGAGAAAGTCTTCGACATTACAGCAAGGAGACTTTCATATGCAGCTTGTTTACCGGGGAAAAACAAAGGATGTTTACGAGAAGGGACCGGGCGTGTTCCACCTCGTTTTCACGGACAGGGTCACCAAAAATGACGCCGGCGAGATCGATCCCGGCGGCAACAATCTCGCGGAAGAAACCATTCCCGGCCAGGGCGAAGCCTGTCTTCTGATGACCTCCGCCATCTTCAAGGAAATCAACGAAAAGAACATCGCGCGCACGCACATGCTCTCCTTTGATCTGCCGTCGCTTTCCATGGATGTGGTCAAGGCGAAAATGTTCACCCCCGGCATTGAATGGGTGGCGCGCTGGGTCTGCACGGGCAGCTTCCTGCGCCGCTATGCCATGGTGCCCGGCGTGAAGGACGGCATGCGCCTGCCCTCCCCCGTGTTTGAAGTAACCCTGAAAGACGACGCCGCGGGCGATCCGCCCATCGTGCCTTCCGCCCTGGTGGCGCTGGGCATCGTGGACGGCAAGGTCATGGACGAGCTCTGGGAAAAGAACCGGGCCGTCATGGCCGCCATCAAGGATATGTTCACGGCCCGCAAGCTGGATCTCTGGGACATCAAAATCGAATGGGGCCTGGATGAAAACGGCGCCCCCCTGCTCATCGACGAAGTATCTCCCGGCTGTTGCCGCGCGTTCAAGGCCGGTACGACGGAACGCGTGCTCGGGCAGGAACTGGCGGAATATTTCCGCCGTTAGGAAGCTCCGGCAAGTGCATCCGGACCCCGGCCGTGATTCTTCCGGCCGGGGTCCGGCGGTTTTATCCTTGCATTTTACGGAAAATGCCTTATGTATTGTGGACCTCAAGCGGGTATCCGAATTGGGGGCGCACTGGTTTCGACGGGGACGTGGAAGCCGGAATTGCAGGTCGAGGCGCCGCTGGCCTCGTAAAAAGCGGCACACAAGTAATTGGCAACGATTACGACTACGCTTACGCGGCTTAATTGACCGCGCCGTGATGGATGGGTCTTCGCCTGTTGGAACCACCGGATCGGACATACTTAAACAGGCTGGCGTCCCGAGATGTCTGTCGCGACGGGCGCGAGACTTTACGGCAGGCTGCCCGGAAGATGCCCTGTCGGGGGCGACCCTTCCGGAAAGACGCATACCCGGCATAAACCTGTAGACGTTCCGCGTGAAAACTTCTCGGACGGGGGTTCAATTCCCCCCGCCTCCACCAAATTTTAGTCTGACGGTGGATTTATTAAAGCCTCAAATCCTTTGACGACATAGGTTTTGAGGCTTTTTCATGCTCAGGGAGGCCCGCCGGGCATCATTGATTCCTGTACAATTATTGCGTAGGAAATTGAGTACGATAAACACTAAACGTTTCTACTCAATGTTCTTGAGTGGAATGAAACCCTGCTTTCATCGGACCCTGCAATGGATAAACGGCTTTTTGAAGTATCTCTCGGCTTTTCCTGGGAGCCGACAGTCATCTCGGTGCCGCATGAAAACAGGCCGGACTTGGCCCTTTTCATGTTCAAAAAGAACATGGCCGGGATTGTCTGGAACTCTTTGGGGGTTTTTGAAAATAACCCCTCCACCCTGCCGCAGACGGAAACCATTCTCCAAGGGCAAGCCGTGGGGGGCATCAGCATTGACCAGTTGAGCCAGGTGAAACGCTTCGGCGATGCAGCGACCCAATTGATTGATTCCATAAAAAATGTGTCCTTTCGCCTTGATATGGACTTCGCCAAGCAGCTTCACGCTGTTGTCGGTAAAGAAGAGGCCTTGGAATGGGGCACACTGAGGAGCCAGCAAGTTCACATTCACGGGGTGTCGTACGTCCCACCGGCAGCGGATGAACTTCCCTCGCTTGCTGAAAAAGGATTTTCTTTTTTACGCGAACAGATGGAAAACCCCATAGAGCGGGCAATTGCCACTTTCCTTTTCATGTCCCGGACGCAGTTTTTCTTTGATTGCAACAAGCGAACCGCCTCACTGATGATGAACGGAGTGCTTTTGTCGGCGGGCTATTACCCGATTACCGTCCTGAGAGAAACGACGGAAGAATTTAACGAAAAGCTGAGAGCGTTTTACAATTCCGGTGAAGCGACTGAGATGTTTGGTTACTTCGGTAGGGTTTGCTCGAAGTTGTATCCTTCATAAATCAGCCTATCCGGACAAGTTCGGATGAATCCCGAAAGTCACGCTATAAGCGGACTTTAGGGATTTCTCTTTCCGGCGTTGTCTCGCCGGATTCGAGGATGATATCATAGTGGCTATTTGCCCATCAAATCAAGAAGATTAAGGACATCCGTCGGGGTTCTGCCAGTATCACGCATTACCACGTTAGCAAAGGATTTTGCGCCAGGTCTGCATGGTTCCGCAGGATTAAGAAGGTGTAAACACCCTTCTCGCAACTGAACCCAGGACTGACTACGCTGAGAACGCATGACCTGTAGGTCTTGCCACAGTTCGTTTTGCGACTCAGATAAATCCTCACCGCCTAACTCTTCTCCAGCAGTCTCTCTCGTCACAGCCCGCTCGACAATTTCGTGTCCTTTTTTGCTTAAAAGAACAGGCGGCCTGCCATCTCGAACTGGATGATGCAATTCAGCGCTATCACCGAGTGGTTCGCCTGTAATAATACAATGTGTAACAGCTTTTCGACACGTCTGTCGCGCAGTACCGCCCAAAAGAAATCTATCCGTCGCGGCGGATTCCGCTGAAACCCACTGCTTTAAAGAGTTCAGTAACAGGGAGAACACTCGGAATTCTTCAGGCAATAGCTCCGCCATATGGCGCGGCAACGGATTGTTTTTTAAAAAAGTTTTTACATCTTCATTCTCACGCAAAAGGCTACCTGCTTGAGATAACAAAATTTCGCCAATATCATTCAAAATCGGCGCAAATACCTCACGCTGGATTTTCGAATTCAGAGCTTCAACCCCTTGCTCGCGTAAAGCCTGCTCGTACTGGGCTATGTATTCCTTTACTAGTGAAACTTTCTGTGTTTTATCAAGTTTTCGTGTATTTTGGGGACGAGTGTAAACCATCAGCAGTCCTCCACAAATTTGCTTACTCTGGTCAGCGGACGCCTCATCCTACAACACGTCATAACGCTCCGCCGAGCCAGCAGAATATGCTTCAACCCGTCGCGTATGCGCTCCGAGTAAAGCCGTTCCGCCACGAGCCGAACCTTTTGACTATTCGGACTCTTAAGTTTATTATCAACGAATGGCTAAAGAGAATTTCCCCATATCCATTCGTCCTTGCATCAAGTGCGGCAAAATTGCCGTGAAGATTGAGACCACGCGTCCCCTCGGCCGGACGCAAGATCTGTACCGCGTCGTCTGCGAATGCGGCAACGGCCCCACGCGCTGGTCGGTCAGCGAAGGCGCGGCCATCAGGCTGTGGAACTCTCACGACGCGCGATAAAAGTCTTCGCCGCAACGCTCTCCCTCCCGCGCCGGGCAATACCGCTCCACGGCGAGGGGATTGTTTTGCCGTGCGGCTTTGTTACGCTATTTTCCCGCCTTCATTTTTCGGGCGCGCCGTAATTCTCGCACATTATCTTCAAAATGCTGGGATAGACGTGAAACGTCATCAAGACCCTCGTGCGGATGCCGTAGGAATCCACCTCGCAGCGCGTCAGCCCTGTCGGCACGCTGGAGCCGATGGTATCGGGCAGGAAGATGGTGCCGTTATGGCTGAGGCTCCACAGATGGTGGAAGACGGAAGGCTTGATCCTGTAATAGAGCGACGAGTCGCTGTCGCAGTTCTGGTTGTAGCAGCCTCTCACGGCCCAGATATTGCCGCCCTTTTCATCGAACAGATAGACGCCCACGGGTTTTTTCCTGACCGAATTGGTCAGAATGCCCCCGGCCTCAAACCCTTCGTATCCCGGAGGCGCGCCGATGAGCTTGGCCACAGCGTGCTTTTCCATGTATTCGGACATGTCGAACCGGACCAACGCCTTTTCATCGCCCAATACGTATTGGGCGATGGCTTTGGCCATCTCCGTCTTGCCCACCCCGGAGGGCCCCAGGAACAGGTAGGAGACAGCCGGGCCCGATTCCTCCATGGTATCGACCTTGGAGACCTTGATCGAGTTGGCCACGTGCCGCACCGCGTCATCCTGGCCGAAAATCCGGGATAACAGGTTGCTCTCGAGGTTGATCAGGTTCTCGATCTCGTTTTCATCCAGCTTTGTCGCGGGAATTCCCGAAATTTTGCTGAATTCCGCTATGACCTCGTTCCTGGTCAGGAGCAGATCTTTGTTGGCGATGGCCACCAGTTTTTTGTGCTGCTCGGCGTTGCCGGCTATCTCTTTGTCGATCTGCCGGATTTTATCTTTTATTTTCGCTACCTGCGGGGAGTCAAACCCGTTGGCGGTCAGCTGGGCGAAGGTCTTGACCATGGAAGACTCAGGCTGCGTATTGTTCTTTGCCTCGTCCTCCAGGGCGGCCAGTTCGTCTTGCAGCGTGAAGCGCAACGCTTCCCCGTCCCGCTGGTATTTATACGTTTTGCCGATTTCCGCCTTCAGGGCTTCCCAGTCCCGTATCCATGCGTCCAGTTGGGTTTGCAGCCCGGCCTTTTCCCCGGCGTCCGGCGTTGCGGCGATCCTGGCGGTAAGCTCGGCAATTTTGGGATGGTGCTTGTGCGTCAGCTGGCGGTAGCTCGCGAGCGCCCTGTCCAGCAGCGATATGGACCGCTGCGGCTGGGCCCCGCCCAGGCCCAGACTGTCTCTGTACTTGCTGGTCAGGTGGATGGCTTCTTCAATGGCGGAGGGATCTATGGCAATTTCATGGTACGCGGCGAGCTCTTCGCCCGCGTTGGCCACAATCCGCGTCAGGTTGGCGCCGGTGGGCTCTTTCACATCATAGAGCGTGTACAGTTCCGGAATGGCGGAATTCCACTTGTATACCGCGGTCAGCTGCTCATCCCGCGCTTCAAGGATGACCTGGAAGCTGTTGGATTTATCCACGCTGTTCAGGGCGTTGATGAAATGGGAATTCCCGGTGTTGTACGCCGCCTCCATGAAATTGAAGGCGTCCTTGATGATAAGGACGGACTCGGGGGTCTGGTCCAGCTTTTTCAACATCCGTTGGAAATCGTCGTTGATCCTGAGGCTGTCCCCGCTGGAAAACAGCGAATCGGTATCCAGCCAGAACAGCTTCTTGACGATAATGTCAAACGGCGTGTCCGGAAACTCCTTCGCCGCCTGCAAGCCGAGCACCAGCGCGGAAATCCCCACGCCGCCCGGCCCGGTCAGCAGCAGGGAGTTGCATGATTTCCGGATCAGAACGGCGGAAATTCTTTCCAGATCCTGTTCCCGGTCCACCAGTTTGAAATGGGGAAAGGCGGCCAGGTACTCGGTTCCTCGTATCAAGTGCATGCTGTCTATCTCACAACTTGAACGGAGAGTTGCTCACCGGCGCTTTGGCCGTGGAGCCGGTCTTTTTGGAAAGCACATCCCCGGCCACGCCCACAAAGTCCTTGGTATCGGTTTGGACGTCCTTGGCCAGCTTTTCTATCTCTTCCAGGTTGGAACGCATGGTTTCCAGGGCCGTCCGGGTGATTTCCGTGGCTTCCCGCTGCGTGTCGCCGAATTCCGCCAGGTTCTGCAGCATGGCTTCCAGGTCGTAGTTGATCTCGTCCCGGCCCGTGGCGATGCGGATGGCTTCTTTTTTGGCGATGTCGTTGGTGACCTTGGCCATTTCCGACAAGGTGTTGCTGGCCATGGACTGCGCTTCGTTGATGGCGGCCGAGTTCACGGCGGTAACCACCACGCTGAGCTGGGAAGCCACCGAGGCGATGCCCCGGGAGTGCATGGCTCTGGCGCTCTCGACCTGCTTCTTGGTCGCGGCCTGCATGTTTCTGATTTTGATGGCTTCGGTGGTCAACTCGCCGTAAGTCTGCATGGTATCGACCGTGGCGGTCGCCATCGTGTCGATATGCTCGTCCAGGTTCCGGCACTCTTCATCATGCTTCATCTTTTCGACCAGGTTGTCGCCGAGGTCCGTTTCTTCCAGGGATTTCCTGCGTTCCCGGTGGGTGTTTTCCGCTTTCTTGGTCGCTTCGTTCATGACCGCGAAGATTTGGATCATGTTGCCGTTGTTGTCGCCCAGACCTTCGATCTGGTTGACCATCTTGTCCAGGTGCGTTCTGATGGCCCCGAACCGCTCTTTGCCCTGGTTCACAAACTTGAGGGCGGATTCCACCATCCCGGCCTGGCGCAGGGTGTGCTCTTCAGAGGTCAAATCCAGCAACTCCCGCAGCTTCTGCGCTTCAAAAGACTGCGAGCGCAAGACTTCACGTTCCTGGATTTGCTGGTTGAGCTTTTCCAGTTCCGCCGTATTGCGGCTGAGTTCTTCCTTCAGTTTTTCAATCAGGGCTTCGTTGGTCAGGATCTGGGCTTTGGAATCCGGCCTGATCTGGCCGAAGCCGAAAAGCCCCTTGTCCTGAGCCAGCCTGAAGTTGGCATTCGTCAGGTCGGTAATCCGGGATTCAAGGGAGGCAAGGGTTTCCATCAGTTTTTTCTTCTGTTCTTCGGATTCGAATTCCCACTCTTTATCGGCCTTGATCTGGGCCAGGACGTTCCGCGTCTCCCCGCTCTGGCGCAGGTTGTACAACGCGTCCGTGATGTCGGTGAGGGGTTTTACCTGGTCGATGAACTCGGTCAGGTCGTTATTGAAATCGGAATACACGCGCTGCAGTTCGGCAAACACTTCCGTGTCCGTCATCTGGATGCGCTGTTTGGACATTTCTTCGGAAACGGACTGCAAGTATTCTTTAAAAGAATCGAATTCCTTGACCCTGGCCCGGTCTTCTTCCTTGTTGTTGGTAAATTCCAGCGCTTTCGTCACGTGCTGGATTTTATCCTCAAGGGACAGACTGTCGGAAAAAACGACCTTGAAAAAAGAGTTTTCCTGGATATCGGCAAGGGCTGCTTCGGACCGGGAACTTCTGGTTCTGGCTCTGGCCGCGGGCTCGGTCGAAACGGAGGTCGCCAATTTTTTACTGGTAGCTTCGCTCATGTGCATGCTCCTCAATCTATTCCATACGGCGTAACAAGTTTTGTAACGTGCGGTATATCGGGGTCATCCCTGGTATGTAGAAGGATCCGCTCCTCCCCCGGAGCCGGTAAACCGGATGCGTCCGGTATTATGTGAGCGGATATACTATACGACTTGATGCGTAATGCAAGCTTCTTTCAAAGCGCCTGGTACCGCTGCCCTGCAAGGGGAATGACGGAGAGAAAACTCTGCCCGTGGCTCGGAAAAGGAGCACTTGAGCGGCAAAAGAAAGCCGCTGTATCAGGGATCTTGACATAGTTCAATTACTGTTGAACTATTGTCCAATGGAAACAAGAACAGCCACCACCATTTTTGAAGCCCTGACGTCCGAGGCCCGGCTTTCCGTTTTCCGGCTGCTGGTCAAATACGCGCCGGACGGTTTGGTTGCCGGGGAAATTTCCCGGTTGTCGGGCATCCCGAAGACCAATCTTTCCTTTCATCTCAAAACCCTTGTGCACAGCGGGCTTGCTGGTATGGAACGGGAGGGCCGCAATACGCGTTACAAGGCCAACATCCCCCTGATGCTGGAAACCGTCGCGTATCTGACGGCGGAGTGCTGTTCCGGCAATCCCGATCAGTGCCGGGCGTACAGGGTGGAAAGCGGCGTTGCGCCGGAATTGTTTCCCGCTTGTTGCGACGATAAAAACATGTAACGTGAGAGAGGTTTGTGAACATGGCGGAGGACCGCAAATCAAACGATAGTGTGAGAGAGACCGTGCGCGCCGGCTACGCGGCCATTGCCACGGGGCAGCGTTCCTGCTGTTGCGGAGGCGAGCGCGGCAACCAGGCCGACCCCGCCCGTTTGGCGAAAGCCATCGGCTATGACGCGGAAAGTCTTGCCAAACTGCCGGACGGCGCGAATATGGGGCTTTCCTGCGGCAACCCCGTGGCCATCGCGGCCCTGCGGGAAGGCCAGGTTGTGCTGGATCTCGGCAGCGGCGGCGGTTTTGACGCGTTTCAGGCAGGGGAAAGGGTCAAAGCGTCCGGCCGCGTCATCGGCGTGGATATGACCCCTGAAATGCTTGCCAGGGCGCGTAAAAACGTCGCGCAGTACCAACAGCGCACCGGCCTGGACAACGTGGAGTTCCGGCTTGGCGAAATTGAACACCTGCCCGTGCCGGACGCCAGTGTCGATGTGGTGCTTTCCAACTGCGTCATCAACCTTTCTCCGGACAAGCCCCAGGTCTGGCGTGAAATTTTCCGCGTATTGAAGCCCGGAGGCGCGGTGTCCGTTTCCGATCTCGCCTTGCTGCGCCCTCTTCCCGATGCCATCCGGGAAATGGCCGCGGCACTGGTCGGGTGCGTGGCAGGAGCGGTGCTGGTGGACGAAACCAGGGCCATGCTGGAAAAAGCCGGGTTTGCCTCCATCGTGCTGACGCCCAAACCCGACTACGTACGGAACATGCAGGACTGGAACGATCCGCTATACAGGCAGATAGCCGAGACCTTACCCAAAGGCGAGGAAATGGCCGACTACGTCGTCAGCCTGTCCATTGCGGCCCGTAAATGACATCAGCAAGGCAGCTCCATGACGGGCTGCCTTTTACATTTCGCTCCCCATCTTTTCCGCGAGAGCAAGGGCGTCCGTTTTCAGGATATCGCCTTTCGCGTTCACGCCGGGCACGAGCAGCATTCCCCTGTCCTGCCAGCCGAGATATCCCAGAATGGAATTATAGGTAGCGACCGGGCCGTTGAAGGCGTTCATATCCGTGTCCTCGGCGCACATCAGGAGCGCGGACTCCGTTATTGTCAATTTGCGCGGGCATTGCGGCTTCATGTAGGCGTACAGCTTGTCGATGGCGGCTTTCAACTGCGCACTGAAGGAAAACCAGTAGAGCGGCCCGCACAGCACGAGTGTATCCGCCTGCTCCAGCATGGGGGCGAGCGTGTCAAAGCCGTCGTCAAAGGAACAGGGCTTTCCCTTGCTCCAGCAGGTATCGCAGGCGATGCAGCCGGTTACCTTGTCTTTGGCGCTCGAAAACCGCATGACGTCATGGCCAGCCCCTAGCGCGCCCTTGGCAAAGGCGTCGGCGAGAAGGTCGCTGTTCCCGCCTCTGCGGGGGCTGCCGGTCACGATCAAAACATGTTTTTTCATGGGTATCCTCCGGGATTTTCCTCTCTTTCAGAGTGAAAAGAGGATATTTTTTCAGGCAAACGGTGCATCAAAGAACAATCCACGCCCCCTGTCAATGGTGATATCCGCCGTCCCGCGTCCGCATCAGGTTTTTCCTTGCCCGGCCAGGTCTTTCACATATCGAGGCAGGGCGAAAAGGAAAAAGACCAACGCGGAAAGAACGATGCAACCGCATAGAACGCCGTAGGTTCCGGAAACGCCGACCGTGGCGTACAGGTGGCTCGTGGTCAAAAGCCCCAGGCAGATGCCCAGGTCAAAGGCGGTCATCATTGTGGAATTGGCCGCTCCCCGGCGCTGGGGGGAAACCAGGGCGTTGACCATGGCCTGGATCACGGGAACCGCGATGCCGAAGCCCATGCCGATGCACAGCCCGCCCGCGCTGAAAGAGACAGCCCCCCACGGCAACAGGCCGGAAGCGACCATGAGCGCGCAACCGGCCAGCAATATGGCGTACGCGGAACGCATGATGCGCGACGGGCCGCCGCGGTCGAACAGTTGCCCGGAAAAAAGCCGGGTAATGCCGGTGCCGATCGCCAGACAAAGAAAAAATACCCCTGCCGAAGCGCCGGGAATGCTTCGGGAAAACAGGCCGGAATAATTGTTCACCGCGCCGAAGGGCACGCAGAAGATCAACACGGCCAAACTCGCGGGCAGGCTTGTTTTCTCAAAAAGGGCCGTGAGGGCAAAGGGCCTGTCGCTTCGCGGAATATCCGGGAAACGCAACGGCAGAACCACGGCGAACCCCGCCAGGGTCAGAAGAAAAGCGCCCCGGAACAAGACGTCAAACCCGAACGCTTCCACGCAGTACAGGCCTATGCCGGGCCCGGCGGCCATGCTGCAGATCATGGCCAGGCCGAAGTAGCCTATCCCCTCCCCCCTCCGCTTAGCGGGCAGCAGGTCGACGGCCGCCGTGTTGGCGGCCCCCATGACGACGCCCCAGACCGCGCCGTGCAGGAAACGCGCCCCGGTGACGGCAACGGCGTCCGATGCCAGCGGATACAGAAGAAAAACCAGGGCGAACAGACAATATGACGGCAGGTACACGCTCCTGCGGCCGAAACGGTCGAGCAAATACCCGGCAGGCGGGCGGAGCAAGATGGCGGAGAGCGTGTAACTTGCCGCCGCCGCGCCCATGGCGATGCCCTCGAGGCCGAAACGGTCCTGCAACAGAACGGGAAAGACCGGCATGGTTGCGTGAAAGGCCAGACTCAGCAGAAAATGCGCGCTCCAGATCAGGATGAAATCCCTTGTCCACACCCGCTCGGCAGCCCTGTCCATGAGATGTTTCTCTCCGGAATCGTTAGGGTTTTCATTCTTTTTCACGAGAGAAGATTCTTTTTTTGACATGCGGTATTTTCAAGGATAGCCTATCTGATATTGTTCAGGCCAGCCACGCGCTTACGATGGACCATCAACCCTCCCGAAGAGGTGCCGCATGAAGTGCCGCATGAAGCCCCGCCGTTTCCTTATGACGTTGGCGGTCGCCGCCGGTCTGCTCTTTCCCGCCCAGGCCGCGTTCGGCATAAACGTCGCGGAAGAAGCCGACACCATATTCAATGCCGTTGCTTCCGGCAAGCCCATTCCGCTTCTTGACGTGCCGGAAGCCGAAAAGACCGAAGGCAATGCCTATCTGATTCAGGAAATTTTGCATAAAAAAATGATGCAGGCCTCCAAGGACTCCATCGTGGGCTTCAAGGCGGGGGTGACGGCGGAGCCGCAGATCAAACGGTTCAAGGCCCCCTCCCCGGCGAGCGCCCCTTTGTTCAAAAGCGGGCTGATACCCGTGACGGACACCAAAAAGGCCCTGACGATCAAATCCTTCCCCGGCATCATGCTGGAAACGGAAATCGCCTTCAAGACCGCCAAAGCCATCAAGAAACCCGTTGCGAGCAAGGCCGAGTTGCAGGGCATGATTAAAAGCGTCCATGCCTGCATCGAAATCCCGCGCATTTATTTCGCGGATTTGTCCCGCGTATTTTTCTTCGATCTTACAGCGGCGGGGGTCGGAACGCATAAATTCATCATCGGCCCGCCCCGCGACGTCAAAAGCATCGACCTCGACGGCGCCGCCGTCGTCCTGACGCGCGGCAACGAAACCGTCAACAGCGGCAAGGGCGTGGATGCCATGGGCGGCCAGTGGGACGCGCTGCTGTGGCTTGTGAACAATGTCGTGGCCCGGAACGGCGGGGTGGAAAAAGACCAGTACCTCCTGACCGGCGCCCTTGGCGCGATGATCCCCGGCAAACCCGGCTCCTATGTGGCCACCTTCCCCTTTGAGAAAATATCGTTCACGATTACGGAAAAATAAGCCCAGATCTTTCCGCCGGGAGGCGCGCAAACGCCTCCCGGCAACCCCTTTATTCCGCCGCTTTCCCGAAGCGTTCCTTCGGGACGCCGTCTGTGACCGCCTCTCTCTCCGCTTTCTTCCAGCGGCTGCACAAAACGGGCTTGCCGGTGCTGACCTGTTTCATGCACAGATCGCACTGCACGCAGGGCCGGGCAGGCTCGGCGGACTCGCCGGACGTTTTGCGCAGCCAGTCCGGGTCCGCGAACAGCACGCGGCCAAGCCCGATGGCGTCGGTCATCCCTGTTTCCAGGGCCTTTTCGCAAAGTTCCCCGGTTTGCAGCAAACCGGCGGCGATGACCGGCACGCGCAGCGCGTTACGCACGGCTTCCGCTTCCGGGAGCATATAGCCCGGTTCAAATTTTTCCTTTTCCCGCGCCAGCATGGCCCAACATTCATAGGTCCCGGCCGTCACGGAAAAATATGCGGGCCGCAGTTCTTCCGCGATAAGCCGCCCGGCGGTGAGCCCCTCTTCCAGGCTCAGGCCCCCCTCAAGATACTCCCTGACCATGAACCGGTACCCCACGGGAAAGTCGCCGACTTTCTCCCGCACGGCCCGGCAGACGCGGCGCGGAAAACGGGCGCGGTTTTCCGCGCTGCCGCCGTATGCGTCATCCCGGATATTCGTGCGGGGGGAGAGACAGGACGCCAGAAGGTACCCGGTCCCGCCGTGCAGTTCCACCCCGTCAAAACCGGCCTTCATGGCGATAGCCGCCGATTCGGCAAAGTCCTCGGTGATGCGGGCCATGTCTTCCTCTGTCATGGCCTTCGGAGTAACCGCCGCGTTGCCGAAAGGAGCCACGGCGGACGGCGCCGGGCAACCGGGAGCAAAGGCGAAGCGGCCGGGATGGCAGATCTGCAAAACGGCCTTGCCGCCCTGGCCGTGGATGACCTCCGCGAGGGATGCCAGGCCGGGAACATGTTCCTCGGCATAGGCGTGGATCACATACGGCGACGCGCTGTGACGCAGGCCGGCGGCCTCCACCACGATCAGCCCCGCGCCGGATGCGGCCATCCGTTTATAATGCCGCACGAGAGGCGGCGTGACCATGCCGCGCGCGTCGGCGTATCCGGTAAAAAAGGGCAAGAAGGCAACCGGGTTGCGTAAGGCCAGCGGGCCGAGGGCGCAGGGGGAAAAGAGCTTTTGCATCAGTACCTCCATCGGATGGCCGGAAAAATTGTCAGCGAACGTCGCTGCAAAAAGACCTTTTCCGTCTGATACCCTTTCCGCGCGGCAAGGGCGAGTGTAAATCACCCCCCTTGACGAAAACATGCCGGAATACTTAGGATACCGGAATAATCCCTTTCGGGGGCAAAACGCGGGCGGAACCGGCAATGCTGAGCAGTTTCAACGCCAAGGAAATATTCAGCGCGTTCATCGTGCTGTTCGCCGTGATCGATATCCTCGGCTCCATTCCCATCATCTTCTTATTAAAAGCCAGGGGACAGAAAGTCAGCGCGGGCAAAGCCACGGTCATGTCCTTTGCCTTGATGGCGCTTTTTTTCTATTCCGGCGAGATCATCCTGGGGCTCTTCCATGTGGACGTCCAGTCCTTCGCCGTTGCCGGGTCCATCGTCATTTTTCTCATCGGCCTTGAAATGCTGCTGGATATTGAAATTTTCCAAAACCAGGGCCCCATGAAAGAAGCGACCCTCGTGCCGCTGGTCTTCCCCCTTATCGCCGGGGCGGGCACCTTCACCACCCTGCTTTCCCTGCGGGCGGAATACGCCAGCGCCAATATTCTGGCCGCGCTCATCCTCAATATGGCCTGGGTCTATTTCGTCATCAGGATGGCGGACCGCATCGAGCGGATCCTCAGCAAAGGGGGCATTTACATCATCCGGAAATTTTTCGGCGTGATCCTCATTGCCATTGCCGTCCGGCTGTTCACGCAGAACATCCGGCAGTTATTTTAACAAGGAGATGCCCATGAAAAGCGGCGAAGCGCACCAGTACACCTGCCCGCAAAGCCTGGTCGGTGGGAAAAAGACTCCCTGTATAGGCAAAGATTGCGCCGCCTGGCGCTGGGCCGAGCCGAAATGGGGTTCTTCCGACCAGCGGCGCGGGTACTGCGGCCTGGCCGGGGAGCAAAAATACCCGCTGAACCCGGAACACGAACATCAATAATCTTTCCTGAAAAAAAACGAGCCCCGGCCGCCTTTGCAACGCGGCCGGGGCTCGTTTTCCGCAATCTTTTTTCAGTTCTCTATGCCTTCAAAAAGCTGCGTCCGCATGTACCGTTCCGCGCCGTCCGGCAAAATCACGACGATGGTCTTCCCCGCGAATTCGGGCAACGCGGCGATGCGCGACGCGGCAAGCCCGGCGGCTCCCGAGGAGATGCCGAGCATGAGCCCTTCCTCCTTGGCCAGGGTGCGGGCAAAGGACATGGAGTCCATGTTTCCGGTCGTCTCCACCCGGTCGATCAGGCTGACGTCCAGGATATCCGGGATAAACCCCGCGCCGAGCCCCTGAACCTTGTGCGGGCCGGGCGCCAGAGGTTCCCCGGCCAAGTGCTGGCTGATAACGGGGCTGCGCTTGGGTTCCACGGCGACCACCGTGATGTTTTTCCCTTTTGTCTTTTTGATGTAGCGGGCAACGCCCGTCAATGTGGCCCCGGTTCCGACGCCGGCGACGAGCACATCGATCGCGCCGTTGGTGTCGTTCCATATTTCCGGCCCGGTGCATTCCTCGTGAACCTGGACGTGAACCGGGTTGCTGAACTGGCGCGGCCTGAAATACCCGTCCGGCTTGGATCTGGCTATTTCCTCAACCTTACGTAACGCGCCGATCATGCCCGTGGTCTCGGAGGTCAGGATCAGCTTGGCCCCCAGGGACAGGAGCAGCCGCCGCCGGTCCACGTTCACGGTTTCCGGCATGACGAGGGTCAGCTCATACCCTTTGGCGGCAGCCAGCGCGGCGAGGGCGATGCCCATGTTGCCGCTGGTGGGCTCGATAATGCGCATGCCGGGTTTGAGCAGGCCGCGTTCCTCCGCGTCCCGGATCATGGCCGCGGCCCCCCGGATCTTAACGGAGGACGAGGGGTTGGCCCCTTCGATCTTGCCGAAGACGATGGCGTTTGCACCCATGGCGCGTTGCAGGCGGATCATGGGGGTGTTGCCGATGATGGCGGCATAGGAATCAAAAAGTGCCATAAAACCTCCTATGAACGGCACGCGGCAAGCGCGGCGGTGATATCGGCCAGAAGGTCCTCCGGGGCCTCCAGCCCGACGGAGAACCGGATCAGGGAGTCGGTGATGCCCCGGCGCAACCGCTCTTCCTCGGGCATTCTGCCGTGCGACATGGTCACGGGGTAACTCATGATGCTCTCAACGCCCCCAAGGCTGACGGCGACCAGGGGCAGCGTGACCCGGCGGAGGAACTCCCGCGCCATTGCCCCGTCCCTCAGCTCAAAGGAAAGAACCGCCCCGCCGCCCCGCGCCTGGCGCATATGGATGTCACGGCCCGGATGGCCGGGCAGCGTCGGGTAAAACACGGCCTTTACTTCCGGCAGTTCGGAGAGTTTTTGGGCCAGAACGGCGGCGCTCGCCTGGGACGCCTCCATCCGCACGGCCAGGGTGCGCAGCCCCCGCAACAGGAGCCAGGAATCCGAAACGCCCAGAACCGCGCCGAACGCGACCTGGAGAAAATGAATCCGTTGGGCCAGCTCCGGCGTGCGCGCGACGATGAACCCGCCAAGCACGTCGCTGTGCCCGTTTAAAAACTTGGTCGCGCTGTGCAGCACAAGATCGAACCCGAATTCCATGGGTGTCTGCAGGTACGGCGTCGCAAAGGTGTTGTCGATCATGGTCAACAGGCCGTACTCGCGGGCGATGGCCGCCACCCCGGCAAGATCCGTGATGGCAAGGTGCGGATTGGAAGGCGTTTCGATATACAGGCACTTCGTCGCCGGGCGGATCGCCTTTTTGACGGCGTCGAGGTCGGTCATGTCCACAAAGGTCGCTTCAAGGCCCCAGTTGCTGAACAGCTTGGTCAGCGCCGTGAAGGTGCCCCCGTAGAGGGCGTCCGCGACCAGGACGTGATCTCCCGGCCTGAACAGCAGAAACGATGACGCGATGGCGGCCATGCCCGAGGAAAAGGCAAACGCCGCCGCGCCGCCCTCAAGCTCGGCCAGGGCTTTTTCCACCGCGCCGCGCGTGGGGTTGCTCACGCGGGAATAGGCGTATTCCTGGTGTTCGGCCACGTCCGGCTGGTGGTAGGTGGACGCGAGATACAACGGCACGCCAGCCGCGCCCGTCTGCGGGTCGCGGTCCACGCCGCAATGAATGATCGCTGTTTTCTTGTCCATGCAGGCTCCCGTAAAATCAGATCAAACAGGCCCTTACAGTTTTGTTATGCTCCCATGGACGGCATAAGGCAAGCCCCGGACGGACGATACGCCGTTTCAGGGCGAAAAAAGAAGATCGGAGAGTTTGACGAGCTCGACCTGGGCGTTCCGCTGGGCCCCCCATTCTTTCAGGGCGGCGAGAGTGTACGGGAGAGGATGGCCTATCGCCACGGCGCTGCCGGTGACGAGCGCGATGTTTTCCGCCTTGCGCAACTGGCGCACGACATTTTCCTTCCCCGGCAGGGCGTCGAGAAAAACGTCGCGTTTAAGCACCGGGATGCCGAGGCGCAACGCCTCCGCATGCAGAACCGAGCCGGGATGCGTCATGCTGTCGAGCACGAAAAAACCGTGGTTTTTCAAGGGGCGGACCATGGCGGCGGCCGCGCGTTTATCCCGCGTGAACCGGGACCCCATATGGTTGTTCATGCCTATGGCGTGCGGCACCCGCGTGAGGGAATCCGCTACCCGCGCCTCTATTTCCTGATCCGTCAGCGAGGTGAATAGCGCCCCCGGCCCCGGCTGCACTTCCGGATACTTCATGGGTTCGGTGGGCTGGTGGATGAGGATGTCGCGCCCGGCGGCGTGCCCCAGTTCCGCGGCCTTGCGCGCATTGGTGCTGCGCGGCCAGACGGCGAAGGTCACGGGGTACGGCAGATGCGCCAATGCTCTGGCCGCCGCCATGTCCTCGCCGATATCGTCGATGACGATGGCGAGCCGCGCCGCGCCGCCGGGTTCACGACGCCGCAACACCCTCCCCGGCCCGTCTCCCGCCGTTCCCGGCCGGGAAGGCGGCAACGATGCGAGCACAAGCTCATGGGTCACGACGTCGTTGACGTTGATGGTCCAGAGCTCCCCCCGGCCGTTCGGGAGGGCGTCCCCGGCGCGTGAGACCTCGGCGTTTTCCGCCCAGGCCCTGAGGGATTCGTGCAGCGTCGTGATGAACGGCAGAGGGTCGCTGCCGACGTTCAGGCGGATCCGCTGAAAATGGTACGGCCCATCCTCGTTGTGCCGCAGTTCCGCCTTTTCCATGACCGCGTCGTCCAGGGGCATGTTGCTCCGCAGCATGGCCTGGACCAGGGCGAAGTCAGCCTGCTTGACCGCGTCTTCGAGGTGCATCTCGAACGGCTCCTCGTAGGCGAGGTCAACCATATTGAGCAGCGCGCGGGAAACGGAGGCGCGCGCATCGCCGCCCGGTTCCGCCAGCACGGCGGGTTGCGCTTGGGAACCCTGGCGGCCGCCGGATGTTTGCGCTGCCATGTTCCCTTGCGGAACAACCATGCCCCGCCACAGGAACGCGCCGCCGAAAAGCACCAGAACGCCCACGATGGCAATGTACACGCCGGGAAGGCTGAAAAAACGCAGGATCTTTCGCATGGGGCGTACTCTATACCGGCGCGGGCCGGAAGAAAAGCAAAACCCGCCCGGTTTCCCGGGCGGGCGTACTAAGCGTATGGATCCGGCGGGTCAGCGCACGGCGATTTCCTGAATTTTGGGCAGCGCCTTGACCATCTGAAGGCCGAGGCGGAGCTGGTTGTCCCGCTCCAGGAAAGCGCGGACCTCGGGGGTAATCTCCACGTCGGAAGATTTGCCCGCGCCATCGGCCTTGCCGCCCTTTTCGATGTGGCGGTTGAGGTCCTGCTCGCGGATGGCGTTGATTCTGGCCACAATGGATTCCTCATCGCGCGGCGGCTCGAACGGAGCCACGAAGTCCGGCTGGATGCCCTCGGCCTGGATGGAACGGCCGTTCGGCGTATAATACAACGCCACGGTCAGCTTCAGCGCAGAGCCGTCCGGCATGGGGATGACGTTTTGCACGGACCCTTTGCCGAAGGTTCTCTCCCCGATCACCAGGCCGCGCTTGTGATCCTGCAGCGCGCCGGCCACGATCTCGGAGGCGGAGGCCGTGCCCGCGTTGACCAGAACGACCAGGGGACAGGTCTGGTCCGAATTGGCGGACGAGGCTTTGAAGCTGCGGGAATCCGCCGCATCCCGGCCGCGGATGGAGACGATCTCCCCGGCGCTCAGAAACACGTCGGAAACTTTGGTCGCCTGGTCCAGCAAGCCGCCGGGATTGTTGCGCAGGTCAAGGACGATCCCTTTGATAGGGCCTTTTTTCGCCGCGTCCGCAAGCCCTTCGATGAGCTCTTTCTGGGTGTTGTCGCTAAAGCGCGTCACCCGTGACCAAACGTAGCCGGTCTCAAGGAACCGCGTCTTGACGCTGATGAGCGGGATCGAATCCCTGACGATTTTTACCGTGGACGGCGTTTTATCTTCTTTATGCAGGATAAGGAGTTCCACTTCCGTGCCCTTGGGGCCGCGAATTTTGGAAACGGATTCCTGCATGGTCATATCCTGGGTAGGATGCCCGTCAACCGCCAGAATGATGTCGCCCGACTTCAGGCCCATCTTGTAGGCCGGGGTGTCCTCGATGGGAGACACCACGATGAGCTGGCCGTTTTCCGTGGATATTTCGATGCCGATCCCGAAGAAGGCGCCGGAGGTCGTCTCCTTCATTTCCTTATATTCCGTTGTGGAAAGATAGGTGGAATGCGGGTCGAGGTTTTGCAGCATGCCCTTGATGGCGCCGTTCATCAGTTCATTGGGCTGTGTTTCGCGCACATAATACTGACGGACATATTCATATACCTGGCTGAAACGTTTCATGCCGTCGTACTTGCTCTCGGCCGCGGCGCCAGAACCGGGCAAGAACAACAGGGCGGCAAAGCCGGCGAAAAAGACGGTCAGAAAACGCAAACGCATTGTGGACTCCTTAAAAAGACTATGGCGGTGCGAACACCAAAACCTGTAGCACAGATTGTTGGTAAAGCAAATGTATCGACCGGAACGGTTTGGCCTGGACCGCCGCTTGACGGCGTAGTTTTCATCCGTACGGGCGTAAATTTCGCCTACGGCGGCGCAACGGCGGACACGGCCCGCCGTTGCGCCGCAATATCGGGGATCGTATTTCGCTTCGCCGCGTCAAAGGCGGAGCATTATAGCGGCATTACAATTTCCGCAGCCATTGTTCCGGGTTTACCGCGTTCTGGTGGTACCGCAACTCAAAATATAACCCCGGACCGTTCAGGGAGGTCACAAAACCGGAGGTGCCGACAACCGCCCCACGATCCACATCCTGCCCGATCTGTACCGGGCTTTCGGACAAAAAGGCGTACAGGGAATAATATTCCTCCCCGTGCATCAGGATGACCACCCTGCCGATGCCGCGCAGCACGTCGTTGTGAACGACCTTTCCCCTGTGCACGGCCCTAACGGGCGTATTCCCATCCAACGCGACGGTCATGCCGCGCACGGGCGGTTTGGCCGACGGGCTGAACCGCCCCTTGACGGAGCCGGTCACGGGCCAGGGCAGTTTGCCCTTGGCTTTCGCGATATCGGTCTGCTCCTCTTCGGCCTGCATGCGGAGGTTGAGATTCTGCACCAAAGCCAAAATGGCCGTCAACTCTTCCTCTGTCTCCTGCTTCTGCTTGCGTAACCCGGCAAGGCGCTGCTCGTATTGCACACGGTTTTGCAGGAGCTTTTCTTTTTCGCTGTTGCGGGCGGCGATACGCGCCGCGACGTCCTTGCTCAAGGCCGCGCGCTTGGAGGCCACGGTTTCGAGATCCTTCTGCTGGTCCGCGATGGTTTTCCGGTACCCGTCGAGCGACGCGAACAATTCCAGCGACCAGGCGTGCTCGCGGTCCGTGACGTGCCAGTCGGGCAAATCGCGGCCCTTGACGCTTTCCCGCCGCGCGTGCAGCTCCCAGAGGACGCGCAAAACCTCGGTCATGGCTTCCTCGGTCTTGTTTTGCTCCGCTTCGAGGGCCTCTCCCCTGGCCTGGAGTTCCAGGTCCGAAGCGGCCAGCGCGTCCAGGGTTTTGGCTTCCTTTTCCAGAGAAGCCTCAATGGACAAAATCCGTTTTTCGGATGCGGCCAGATCCTTATCCAGATCGCGTTCCTCGGCCGTCAGCCGGGAAAGGCTGTCGCGCCTGGTCTTGGCTTTGGTCTGTTCCTGCTGGATCTGCTTTTGCAAGGTGTTAGCGGAGGATGCGGCGGCAAGGCCCGTCTCCGGGAAGAAAAAAGCGCAGCACAGGACAAGGGCGGCAAACAGGATCCATTGCCCCACGCTTCCCGCCGGGTGCGGGACCAGATGCGGACGGCGGTTATTCAGGCGCATGGTCCAGAAAAGACGCGAGCGGGCAAAGGCCGCAGCGCGGTTTTGTCTTGCGGCAAAAGTCCTTGCCGATTCGCACGATAAGCGCGTGGTATTCATTAAAAAAAGCGACGTCCGGCTCAAGCGCGTCCATAAAAAATTCCTGCAGTTCGTCATACGGCACGGCCTCGGGCACAAGGGCGTGGCGGTTGAACAGCCGCCGGGTGTAGGCGTCGACGACAAAAGAGGGCCGATCCAGCGCGTAGAGCAAAATGCAATCCGCCGTTTCCGGGCCGATGCCGGAAACCGCAAGAAGAAGGCCGCGCAAGGTTTCGGTATCGATCGCGCTGAAGCAGCCGAGGCCGCAGTCCGCTTCGCCGTGCCCCAGCCCGCCGTGAGCTTCCAATACTTCCAGAAAGGCCAGTATCTTGCGGCTTTTCTGCCGGAAAAACCCGGCGGGTCTGATACGGGCTTCCAGTTCCGGCACGGGCAGCGCGGCAACGCGGTCGGGGATAAGGCCGGTCGCGCCGTCCAGGGCGGCAAGGGCCTTGTCCACATTGGTCCAGGCGGTGTTCTGGGTCAGAATCGCGCCGAGAGCCACCTCGAAAGGCGTTCTGGCGGGCCACCATCCGCTCGGGCCGAAGTGCCCGGCCATGGCCGCGTACATGGCTTCAAGCGTTTTCCGCCTGGTCCCGTATGTGCTGCCTTGCGTCTTCATGGCTTGCTTGTACACCGCATTTAGTATCCCTGCAAATTAATTCCACTTCCAAGAGCGGTTGCATGTGCCCTTATACCGCGCCAAGCTTGCCCGACACAAAGTTAATGTATTGCTTTAACGCTCTATCCCGCACTGGCCGGACATCCCCGAAGCACATTGACCGCCCTAAGGATAAGAGGCCGGTTACTCCCAGATAAGAGCCGTCCATTCGCCGGATTCCCGGCGGCGCGGCGCGGGTAGGCCCGCCGCCTGGTACGCGGCAGCCACCTTGTCCGCCTGGATGGTAAGCAGCCCGGAAAGCACGAGCGCGCCGCCCGTTTTCAGGCGGGCCACGATGGGGGCCGCCATGCTGATGAGCGGCTCGGCCAGAATGTTGGCCAGGATCAGGTCATACTGCCCGGATGCGTCGTCAATACTGCCGCGCCGGATAGCCAAGGCTGGGGAAGGCCCCTCATGGGACACGCCGTTCAGATCGCAGTTTTCCAGCGCGTTGTCCACGGATTGGGCATCGATATCGAGCCCCAGCCCCGTGAGGCCCAGATGCGCGCAGCCTATGCCCAGGATGCCGGACCCGGTGCCCAGGTCCAGGAAGGTCATGCCGGGCTTGACGCGCCCCGCGTCCGCCAGGTCCGCCAGAACACCGAGACACAGGGCCGTCGTTTCATGGTGGCCCGTACCGAAAGCCATTTTCGGCTCAATAAGGATGACGTCCCGCGACGTTTCGCGCTTCTCCTTTTCCATCCACGGCGCAAGCACCAGAAAGCGGCTGCCCGCGGCGACCGGGGTGAAAAAATCCCGCCAGGCCAATGCCCAGTCTTTCCGCTCCACGGCGCTGCGGGCAATGGCGGCCGTTGGCAGAGCCGCGCGCACGGCGGCTTCCAGTTCGACCGCATGCACGGGGTTTTCCGTATGCGCCACGGCCCGCAGTTCGCCGGTGGGCAGCGTTTCCTCGGCCCAACCCGCCGGCGCGTTGACCGCCAGAACGGCGCTGAGCATGTCTTCCACCTCAGGGATATCGGGATCAACGGTTATCGTCAGCTGGATAAGGTCGGCCATCGCAAAGTCTCCGTGGCGGAAGTTACAGTCCCTGGGCGGTGAGGTCGGCGATGCGCATCTCGTCCTCGGGATAGCGGAACCCCTTCGGGGTGATGATGATCGCATGGGCAAGCTGGTCGGAGCGCGCGTCGGCGAGCGGCAGCATCTCCCAGCGCGCGCCGTCGTGGCCCACCACAAGGGTTTCCTTGTTACGGCGGGCCAGCTTCAGGGCGAGAATGACGGATTCTTTAAGGTTCATCGCACGAAAAAAGGCGGCATGACCTGAAAAGCCATGCCGCCGGTAAGACAGGGTTTACTGCGCGCTGGCGCAGCTGCCGCCGGAGGCGCAGCCGCAGCAGCCACCGCCGCCGCCCATGGGGTTGGCGGATTCCACCGCGAAACCCATGTACGTCACATCAACGGAAATGTCGCCGGTCTGAGCGAAAAGGTCCTTGCTGATGCAGAAGGAGAAGCCGGCCTGCTCAAAAACGTCGTCATCATCGCCGGGGGCGTCCAGAGCGAGCGCGAGGCGCGGCCCGCTGCAGCCGCCGGGGGCGAGGTACACCCGGATGGGAGATTTTTCCTTATCCGAGAAAAATTCATTCAATTCCTTCACAGCACTGTCACTGACGGTAATCATTACAAAATTCCTCCTGGGGAATGAACGGCAATATATCATAACCGAGCCGCACAGCGTGCCGCTTTCCCGATCATGAATGGGACCATCTAGGAAGTAAGTGCAGCACGCCGGGTTGTCAATGAGGAATTGATATCATTTACGGAAACAGCCGTATTCGCGCCATGGCCGCAGCTTCACTGAGGTATTTCGCTCCTCCGGGTCTTTTATCAAAAAAATCATTCGTGCATATCGAAAAATGCCATTAATCAACCGCTTGACGCATGTACCCGCCCACGCTACAAAAATAAACGCCTCCCTAAAGAGGGGGGGATTATAACCCCGTTTGCCCCGGTTTTCTTTTTCGATAGGGCAACGGTTATGCGAGCGTTGAGCCAAAGGGCGCGTGCCGTCCTGCCACAACGAGACCGGGGACAGTGTATGTCAAAACGTTTTCATCTGCCGCGCATTCTCGGACTTCTGACAGCCATTACCTGTACCTGCGTCACCTTGGCCCTAGCAGTCCAGGTGACGCCCGCAAAGCCTAATGACGCGCCGGATGCATCCGGCATTATCATTCTCGATGCGACGGAGTCCACTGAATCCCCCGGCCAGGGTCAGATGCCGCCTGTTGCCTTTGACCACAATCTGCACACGCAAAAAGACAAAAATGGCGAAACCTGCGCAACCTGTCACGAGCCTTCCGGCGCGGTAACCGCCCAGACATTCCGCCCCGTTGCCGGGAAAACCGAGGCCGAACTTGAGGAAGCGTACCACACCGGATGCGTTTCCTGCCACGCGGACACCAAAAACAAGGGCATGAAGGCCGGTCCCTTGCAGGCCGAATGCCGCACCTGTCATGACGCGGCCGCCCTTCCCCCGGCCAAAACGTCCCCCCAAGCTTCCCCTCAAGTTTCCACGGGCGCCGCCCAGGCCAAAGCGGACGGCGGCATGGACTCCTCCCTGCACGCGCGCCATGTGGCGAACCCGCTGATAACCGCCCCCGGCAGCACCGACAACTGCGCCGCCTGCCACCACCCGGTTAAAAAACCCGTTTCCCCGGGCCTGAAAGCCGATTCCTGCCGGTCGTGCCACCCTGCATCCACTCAGGAGCGCAGCGCGGACAGGCCCAACCAGCCGCTGTTCGCGGACGTGGCGCACAAAAAGTGTATATCCTGTCACCAGGAACTCGGCCCCCAGGAAGCGAGAGCCCTGACCTGCAACTCCTGCCATGATGCGAAAACCAAAGCCGGGTACGTGAAGCTGGCTTCCCCGCCCCGGCTTGAAGCCGGCCAGCCCGACGCCGTGACGATGGGCCTGCCCAAAACGCCCGCCGATTCCTCCGTGCCGCCGGTGCCCCCCGCCATGCAAGGCGCGGTGCCGGATAAAAAGCTGGATGCGGCCACCACCGCGCAGCCTTCCATGCCGCCCGTGGTTTTCGACCACAAACGGCATGAAGCGACGGCGGAAAACTGCACAAGCTGCCACCATAATACATTGCAGAAATGCTCCACCTGCCATACGCCGCAGGGCAGTCCCAAGGGCAAGAACGTGACGCAATCGACGGCCATGCACATGCCGACGTCCTCCCGTACCTGCGTGGGGTGCCACGAAACGCGCAAAACCGCAACACCCGAATGCGCGAGCTGCCACGGCGGCATGCCCGTCAAAGCCAAACCGAACTGCGAATCCTGCCACCAGCCGCTGGACGGCAAGAAAATATCCCCCGCTGATCCCGCAATGCGGGGACATTTGCCCCCCGGCGTGCCGGAGCATCAGCTGCACGGCTCCATGCTGCCCCCGCCAGCCGGGCCAGGCATGATTCCCGGAGCCATGACCGGCTATGCCGCGCAAAAAGCCATGGCCGAACGCGCGAAAACGCCCGCCCCCGATTACTCGAACATACCGGAAAAAATCGTGCTGGATCTTTTGTCGGACGAATTTGAACCCTCGGTGTTCCCGCACCGGGAAATCGTGGAAAAACTGGCCGCCGGCATCAAGGATACCGCGCCGGGCATGGCGTGGTTCCACTCGGCGCCCAATGCGCTGTGCGCCAGCTGCCACCACAACAGCCCGCCGAGCGCCACGCCCCCGAGCTGCGTCTCCTGCCACGCCAAGGGCGCCGGGCCGGGTGTTCCTGTTTCGCCGGGCGTTCCGGCCCCGCCGGACGACCGGCCCCTGCTGAAAGTCGCCTATCACCAACAATGCATGAGCTGCCATACGCGCATGGACATCAAACCCGCCGCAACCGACTGTGCCGGATGCCATGCCCTCCGCCAGAAGCCGCAAAAAACGGGAGGAGGCAAGTAATGCATCGCAGAAACTTTTTGAAGCTCCTCAGCCTTTCCGGCGGCGCGGCCGTGGCTGCCACAACCGCCCTGGAATCCGTGGCAAAGGCCGCCTCGCCGTCGAACATCACCCCCAACCCTGCGGCCATCGGCGTGCTGCATGACTCCACCTTGCGCATCGGCTGCCGCCGGTGCGAGGAAGCGTGCGCCATCGTCAACAACCGGCCTGCGCCCAAAAAGCCCTTTGACGACCTCTCCGTCCTGGATACGAAACGCCGCACCACCGTGGACAGCTACACCGTGGTCAACAAGTATAGCCCGGAAGACGCCCCCCGCCCGGTGTTCCGCAAACAGCAATGCAACCATTGCCAGGAACCGGCCTGCGCGTCCGCCTGTTTCGTGAAAGCCTTCACCAAAAATCCGGACGGCTCTGTCACGTACGATCCGAGCCTCTGCGTGGGCTGCCGCTACTGCATGATAGCCTGCCCGTTCAACGTCCCCTCCTACGATTACAACAAAGTCATCAATCCCCTGGTGCACAAGTGTACGCTGTGCGAACCCCGGCTCCTTGAGGGCAAACTGCCCGGTTGCGTGGAATCCTGCCCCACCGGGGCGCTCCTTTTCGGCAAGCGGACGGATCTCGTGCACGTCGCCCGAGAGCGCATCGCCAAGACGCCGGGCAAATACGTGGACCATATCTACGGCGAAAAGGAGATGGGCGGCACGAACTGGCTGTACCTCTCCCCTGTGCCGCATGAAAAACTCGGCCAGCCCGTGCTGGGGGCCGCGTCCGTTCCGGAACTCACCTCCGGCGCTCTGGGCTCTGTGCCGATTATCGCCGGGCTGTGGCCCGTGTTCCTGGGAGGGGCCTACGCCATAACCAAGCGCAAGGAAAAGGTCGCCGCCGAGGAACAGGCGCAGGCCGTCGCCGATGCGGTGAAAGCCGCCGAGGCACAGGCGGAAGCCGCCAAACAGGCAGCCCTGGCCAAAGCCCAGAAAGAGAAGGAAAACGCCCTGGCCGCCGCGGCCAAGGAAAAAGACGCCGCCCTCGCGGCCAAGGATGGCGAAATGGCCGCCGCCGTGGAAGCCGCCATGGAAACAGCGCGGCAGGAAGCGAAAGCCAAGCTGGCCGAAGCCGCCAAAACGGCTCCACAGAAGAAGGCCGGAAAACCGGCCAAACCGTCCGCGAAGACCCCTGATGCATCAGGGAATGACACCTCCGGGAATGACGCCTCCGGGAACAAGGAGGATTCATGATGCGCGCCCAACTGAATCAAATACGGGAACAGGCTCTCTGGCTCAAAAGCCGGATCAACCGTGAAAATCTGCTGGAGCTGTTCTTCTCCATCCCATGGACCCCGGCCAATATCATAACCGCCGTCATCCTCGGGATCGGGGGCCTTCTCCTGCTGCTCCGGTTTACCTTGGGCATCGGCGCCATCTCCAACCTTGACGACACCAACCCCTGGGGCATCTGGATCGCTTTTGACCTGCTCTGCGGGGTGGCCCTTGCGGCCGGGGGCTACACGACCTCCGCCGCCTGCTACCTCTTCGGGCTCAAGCGGTACCACTCGGCCGTCCGCCCGGCCATCACCACGGCGTTTCTCGGCTACCTGTTCGTGGTGTTCGCCCTGCACTTCGACGTGGGCCAGCCCTGGCGTCTGGTCTACCCCGTCTTTCTTTCCCAGGGCACGACGTCCGTACTGTTCGAAGTGGGCCTGTGCGTCTTCATCTACCTCATGGTGCTGTTCATCGAATGGACCCCGGCGGCCTTTGAATGGCTGGGCTGGGGGAAAATACGCGGCATTATCGTCAAGCTCACGCTCCCCCTGACCATCCTCGGGGTCGTGCTCTCCACCATGCACCAGTCTTCCCTCGGCGCGCTGTTCCTGACCAGCCCCGGCAAGCTGCACCCCTTGTGGTACTCCAGCTTCCTGCCGGTCTTCTTCTTCGTGTCCAGCATGTTCGCCGGGATGTCCATGGTCATTTTCGAGGGCATGCTCGCCCATAAGGGCATGCACCACAAAATGGACGAGGCCCACAACAGGGGCGCGGAGGAAATCGCCTTCGGCTTTTCGCGCGGCGCGGCCTTCATCATGGCCGGGTATCTCTGTATCCGCATTTACGACATAGCCATGAACAATACTTGGGGCTACCTCGCGACCGGATACGGCGCCCTGTGGGTCGTGGAACTCGCGGGGTTCGTGGCCGCGCCCATGATCCTGTACGCCACGGCCTCCCGCGAACGGCGCATCGGCCTTGCGCGCCTGGCTTCGGTGCTCGCCGTGGCGGGTATCATCCTCAACCGCTTCATCATCTGCCTTATCGCCTTCAACTGGCAGTTGCCTTCCGCTGAGCGGTATTTCCCGAGCTTCCTGGAAGTGCTGGTTTCCGTCTTCATCGTAACCATGATTATCACCGCTTACCGGCTCATCGCCACATTCATGCCGGTGCTGTTCGAACACCCGGATTACCGGGAAGACCATTAGGAGGGAGAAATGGGTGTGTTTTACTCGCTCCATGCCTTCATGCTGGAAACAAAAAGCGTCACCTATGTGCTCATGGGGCTTGGCCTCATCGCGTTGGGTTTGTTCTGGAAATTCCTGAGCGGCAGGGACAAGAACCTGCGGAACTATTAACGTAACCAGTACCTATCGGGTTCCACACGGACGGGCCGAAACCCGTCACTGGGGGCAGCATGCAGAGTTTTCTGGCCGGACCGGGCCTTGTCATATCGCTTCTTATCTTTGCCGTGGGCATGGCCTGGCGCGTCGTCTGGTACATCCGGGGGCTTGACTGGCGCCTTGACCGCGTGGCCTACCGCCCCTATATGAAACTGGGGCTCAAAGGCGCGGCGCAGTCGGCGCTTGCCTGGCTGGTGCCCTTCGGCACCCGGTCCATGCGGCAGCAGCCGTTCTTCACCTTTTTCACCTTTCTGTTCCACCTCGGCGTCGTCTTTGTTCCCCTGTTCCTGGCGGGCCATTCCGTACTGGTGAAATCCGTCTTCGGCATCGGGTTGCCGACCATTCCGCAGGGGCTCGCGGACGTTCTCACGATTCTCGCGATATTCTCCCTGATTTTCCTGATCGTGCGGCGGCTGACGCTCCCGGAAGTCCGGATTCTTACCGTCAGGGAAGACTGGGCCGTCATCATCCTGGCGGGTGTGCCGCTCGTTACCGGGTGCCTCGCGGCGCTGCATTTTTCCGGGTATGATTTCTGGCTCACGCTCCACATGCTGAGCGGCGAAATCATGCTGATCGCGGCCCCGTTCACCAAACTGTCGCACATTGTTTTGTATTTTATGTCGCGCGGCCAGCTCGGGATGGACTTTTCCATCAAACGCGGCGGCGAATATCGCGGCCCGGCTTACCCCTGGTGATGCCGGACCAATAATGCGAGGTCTGTATGCCTGAAGGAACCTTCTGCAACCGTCAGCCCATCAATACCGAGGAAGCGCTTAAAAATCTCCTCGGGGACAAGGGCGGCCAGCAATATTACAAGGAAATGGAAGAGTTGGAAGTGGACACGGACCTGCTGTGGAAGCAGATTCAGTCCACGTGCAAGTCGCGCCTCCAAACCTGGCTGAACATCTGCGCCCGGTGCGGCATGTGCGCGGAAAGCTGTTTTTACTACCGCACCAACGACCGCGACCCAGCCCAGGTGCCGGCTTACAAAATCCAGTCCACCCTGGGTGAGATGGTCCGCCGCAAAGGCAAGGTGGACACGAAGTTCATGATGAACGCCATGGACGTGGCCTGGGGCAAATGCACCTGCTGCAACCGCTGCGCCGTATACTGCCCGCACGGCATAGACGTGGGCGCCATGATCAGCTACATGCGCGGCCTTTTGTTCAAGCAGGGCTTCGTGCCCTGGGAAATGAAAATCGGGTCCGGCATGCACCGCGTGTACAAGGCCCAGATGGACATCACCACCGAGGACTGGGTGGAAACCTGCGAATGGATGGTGGAGGAAAACTGCGAGGAGTGGCCGGGCCTGGAAATTCCTTTTGACAAGGAAGACGCGGACATCATGTACACCCTGAACGCCCGCGAGCCCAAACACTACCCCGAGGACGTGGCCGAGGCGGCCATCCTCTTCCACCTGGCCGGAGAAAACTGGACCGTGCCGAGCGAAGGCTGGGAACAGACCTCCCTCGTCATGTTCGCCGGGGACTGGGAAGGCTGCAACATCAGCGTTTCCAATGTGTACAACGCCATTGAGCGGCTGCGGCCCAAACTCGTCATCGGCACGGAATGCGGCCACGCCCACCGGGGAACCGTCATTGAAGGGCCCTACTGGGTCGGCCGCCCGGACGGCAAACCGCCCGTGCGGTACATCCATTACGTGCAGTGGCTGGCCGAGGCTTTGCGCACCGGCAAGCTGAAGATCGATCCCGCGAAAAAGATCAAGGAACCCGTAACCATACAGGATTCCTGCAACTACGTGCGCAACAACGGGCTTTCAAAGTTCACGCGCGAGATCATGAGCTATATTGCGGAAGACTTCCGGGAAATGACGCCCAACTGCGAACACAACTACTGTTGCGGCGGCGGCGGCGGGCTGAACGGCATCGGCCGGTACCGCCACGAGCGCAACGTCGGGTTCAAGACCAAACGCGACCAGATTCTCGCCACAGGCGCCAAGCTGGTCATCGCGCCCTGCCACAACTGCTGGGATGCCATCCGGGACCTTGAGGAAGAATACCGTCTCGGCATAAAATGGTCGTTCCTGAAACCGCTGCTGGTCAGCATGGCCATCGTGCCGGACCACCTCAAACCCGAGGCCGAGGAAGAAGAATAACCTGACGGGCGCGGCGCGAGCCGCGCCCGATCAGCATGCAACGCCATGAAATTCACCACCCGCAGCCGCTACGGCACCCAGATACTTCTCGAAGTCGCCCTGCATGAGGAAGACGGCCCCGTATCCTTGCGGGATATCGCGGCCCGTCTGGACGTTTCCGTAAAATACCTGGAAAAGCTGTCCAAAATCCTGCGGGAAGCCGGGTACCTGGAAAGCATCGTCGGCGCGCGCGGCGGGTACCGGCTCAACGTGCACCCGGCGGCCATCCGCATGGGGGACGTCACCTTCCTCCTGGAAACCGGCGAGCACGCCGTATCAGCCTCTCTGCACGAGGACACGGATTGCTCCCGCGTGGACAATTGCGTCATCCGGTCCATCTGGACGAACGCGATTCAGGCCATGCGCGACACGCTGAACACCGTTTCCCTTGAAGACATGCTGGGGGATGCCTGCTTCTGCCCCGGCAAACCCTGCCACGCCTCGTCGGCCTACGGTTTCATCTGCTCCAAGCTCAAAAAGGACACATTTTTGGAAGACTAATGCCACCGCCGCAAGAATGCCGGAGTCTCCACTCCGGCGCGTTTTTGCCGCGCGGGCTGCCCCCACACGTCCCGCTGTTCCGGCACAAGGGTAACGTCGTACTCTATCAGGGAAAACGGCTTGCTCAGCCCCATCTCTTCCAGCACTTCCGGATTGCATACCCATTTTCTGTCCGGCGCCGGGCCGTCTCGTCCGGTGAGCGCGCACTCGTTCCGGAGACGCGTATCCCCATCAATGGCAATGTGCGTCATCAGGGCGCGGTGATCCGGCGCGGAAACGGAAAAATGGATCCGGGCGGGCTGCCGGGAGGGCCGTCCAAGGAGGTCCAGGAGTTTCCGGGCCGGGCCGTTTTGCGGGCACTCATACCCGGCCGGGACAATGCTGCGGAACCCGTATTCCCCCTCCTCGTCGGCGATGATGACCCGGCGCAGGTTAAACGGCGTCTGCCGCGCGTCAAAACAGGAATATTCCCCGTCAGGGTTGGCGTGCCAGACTTCCACCCTCGCTTTGGGCAGCGGCGTGCCGTCCGTTGCAACCACCTTCCCGTGCATGAAGAGAATTTCCGCTCTGTCATGGTCCGTTCCGTCATCCAGGATGGCGAACCCCTCACACTCGGGCGCGCCCCATACGTATAACGGCCTCTCACTCCCCCGCGAAGCGCCGCCCGCGAACCAGGCCGTCGATTCCCGCCCGTCCATGCCGGTGCCGCGTATATCAAGGAACCGCTCAAGCCCCAGACCGGCGGCAAGAAGGGCGATCTCTCTCTTTTGCCCGCACTCCTGGATATACCCCAGACCGGCCCGGACTTCGTCGGCCGTCAACCCCAGATCCTCGATCGCCGCGAACAGATCGCCAAACAGCCGGGAGGCGATTACGCGCACGCGGGGGGCGGCCCTGTCCGGCTGCGGAAACGGGACGGTTTGTTCCAGAAATTCACTGACGAGTGTGTCAATTTCGGTGCGCGTCATACAAAAGCTCCTCCATCCGTAGCATGTCGTACGGATAGAGGAGCATACCTAACAGGCGGGGACAATGATTCTCCGGCTAGAAATACCCCTAGGGGCTGTCTCCAAGTACGAATTTTGCGCCGAGAGCAAGGAAAGCGGCCTTTTTTGCGAAGGGAGTGTACTTTGATGGTACTCGACCGGAGCAAAAAAGGCCGCTTGACGCAGCTATCGGACAAAAGGCGTATTTGGGGACAGCTCCTAACGTTCCGGCCCGGCGTGGGAACGGGAAATCTCCTCCACGTCCTCGAGGGCGCGGAGCTTGTCGATGACGTGGTAGAGGTGGACCGTATCCTTGACCTCCACCACAAAGTCGAGCTCGGCCTTGTTGTCCATGAGGGAGCGGACGGAGCCGGATTCGATGTTGACGTTCTCCTCGGCGAGGGCTGATGCGATGATGCCGAGAACGCCCTTGGTGTTTTTCGCGAAGATGCGTATCCGGGCCGGATACGGCATGGTGTCTTCGCCGCCCTCCCACTGGACGGAAATGAGGCGTTCGGGCTCCATTTCCTGGATGGTCGGGCAGTCCGAGGTATGGATGGTAACCCCCCTGCCCCGGCTGATATAGCCGACAATGGGGTCGCCGGGCACGGGGTTGCAGCATTTGGCATACCGCACCATGACGTCGCGCATGCCCTGGATAACCACGCTGTCCGCTTTCTTGGGCGCGGACGGCCGCTCCCCGTGGGGCTTTTCCTCTTCCTGTTTCTCCGCTTCCTCTTTGGGCAGGAGCAGGCGGAGGACTTTTTGCGGCGTCATGCGCGCGTACCCGACGGCGGAAAACAATTCGTCCGTGCTCGCAACGCCGAGTTCCAGGAGAATTTTGTCGAGTTCCCCTTCCTTCAGGGCTTTGGCGATGTTTATCGCCACCCTGCGGCCCTGTTTTTCCAGCATTTCGCGGCCGAGAGTTATGCTTCTGGCCCGCTCTTCCGTGCGGATATAGTGCTGGATACGCGTTCTGGCCTTGGCGGTCTTGACGAACTTGAGCCAGTCGCGGCTCGGGTGCCGGTGCGAATCGGTAATTATTTCGACCATGTCGCCGCTGTGCAGTTTGGCGCTCAGGGGCACCAGCTTGCCGTTGACCTTGGCGCCCACGCAGGTGTTGCCCACCTGGGTGTGGATCTGGTAGGCAAAATCAACCGGCGTCGCTTCTTCCGGCAGTTCCTTAACCTCGCCCTTGGGGGTGAAGACGTAAATCTCGTCCTTGAAGAGGTCGAACCGCAAAGACCGCAAAAACTCCCGCGAGTCGCTCTCCATTTTCTGCCAGTCCAGCATTTCCCGCAGCCAGGTGAACTGGCGCACGTCCTTGGCCCGAACCCTGCCGCCCTCTTTATACAACCAGTGCGAGGCAAGGCCGTTTTCCGCGAGCCGGTCCATCTCGTCGGTGCGGATCTGCACTTCCATCCGCTCGTTCCGGGGGCCGATAACGGTGGTATGCAGACTCTGGTACATGTTGGCCTTGGGCATGGAGATATAATCCTTGAACCTGCCCGGCACCGGCCGCCATTCGGCGTGCACCAGCCCCAGCGCCGCGTAACAGTCCTTGAGGTCCGCCACGATGACCCTAAAGGCGATGATGTCGTGCATCTCGTCCATGGTCAGGTTCTGGGCGACCATCTTGTGGTAAATGCTGTACGGATGCTTGATGCGGCCCTTGATGACGGCCTTGACCTCGTTTTGCTCCAGAATATTTTTCAGGACGTTGATAACGTCGTCAATGTATTCTTCATCGTCGGCGCGGTGTTTTTCCAGCCACTCGCTGATATGCGCGTACGCGTCGGGCTTCAAGTAGCGGAAGCTGAGCTCTTCCAGGTCCAGTTTTATCCGGTGCAGCCCCAGCCTGTTGGCCAACGGCGCGTAGATATCCATGGTTTCCTGGGAGATGAGCTTCTGCTTGTGGGTTTTCTGGAAATTGAGCGTCCGCATGTTGTGGAGCCGGTCCGCCAGCTTTACGATCAAAACGCGGATATCCTCGCTCATGGCGAGGATCATTTTGCGGATATTCTCGGCCTGCTGCTCTTCCTTGGTCTCAAAAGACATCAGGCTTATCTTGGTGACGCCGTCGACGATATCCGCGACTTCCTCGCCGAATTCCTCTTCAATTTCCTCAATGGTGGCTTTGGTGTCTTCCACGGTGTCGTGCAGGAGACCGGCCACGATGGACGCCTCGTCCAGCCGCAGATGCGCAAGAGAATTCGCCACTTCCAGCGGGTGCGAAAGATAGGGCTCGCCGGAAAGACGCGTCTGCCCCGCATGCGCGGCAGCCGCGTATACATAGGCTTTTTGCACCAGAGCGAGATCCGCCTCCGGGTTGTAGGCGGCAATGGTATCGAGAATATCCTGAATGCGAATCATGTGGAGCCCCACCCCGGCGGGAGAAAGTAGCGAGTAAAAAGATGATGATATCAGGGAGAGAGTCAGTTGTATACAGCCTGATTTGTCTATCGACAGCGGCCTTCCACTATGATAGCCAAAGCTGCATTCCATTCGACGGACAACCCTGCCGGGCGCGGATGCGCGACGGGCGTTACAAGGAAAAGACCATGCGGATTTATATCGCGGCTTCGTGGAAGCACCAGCATGCCGTGGAGATGCTTACGGAGCGCCTTGAGGACATGGGCCATGAAATCCTCTCCTGGCTGCGCGAAGGAAGGCCGGAGGAAGCGTTTTTATCCAAACGCGAACTCGCGGGGTTCATCAATTCCGATGACGGGCGGCGCATCTTCACGTTTTGCGTGGATTCCGCGACCAAAGCCGATCTTGTGATCTATCTCGGCCCCTCCGGGTGCGACGCCTGGGCGGAAGTGGGCGCCGCGCACGGCTCAGGCGTTCCGGTTCTGGGGCTGCTGGCGAAAGCCGAGGAAGTCGGCCTTATGCGCCACATGGTCGATGCCTGGTTCAGCTCCGTCAACGACCTCCTGCGCGCGGTCGCCGAACGGGCAGCCCAAAAGGCGTAAAACCCCGGCGGGCCGCCGCGCGTTTTTGTCGCCGACGGCTTGCATATTCTTGCCACACCTGATAGAGACATCAGTTCCCTGACGGCGGGCCGGTCACTGTTTTTGTGCGCTTTCGCCTCCGTTTAGGGCTATCCCACGGCATGTTTGCGGTACGCAAGCCGGAATGCCGTTATTCCCAAGGAGTCTTTGCCATGCAGCATACGGTGGAAGATCTTTCCCCTGTCAAAAAAAAGGTGGCGGTCACCGTGCCCGCCGAAGAAGTGGATGCCGTTTTAAACCGCACCATCGCCCAATACCGTTCGCGCGTCGCTCTGCCCGGGTTCCGCAAGGGCAAGGCTCCGATGGCCATGATCGAAAAACGCTTCTCCCAGGATATCTACAGCGATGCCGTGAACGAACTGGTTAACGGCAACATCGGCGAAATTTTGCGGGAGATGGACGTGGACCCCCTCGGGGACCTCTCCTTTGACGGGGACAACGCTCCTTTGAAGCGCGGCGAGGCCTTTTCCTACGCTTTTTCCTTCGAAACCATGCCGGCAATGACCCTGCCGGAATACGACGGCATCGGCGTTGCAGAAGAAACGCCGGTCGTTGAAGAAAAGGAAATTGACGACGTGCTTGAACGCGTGCGCCGCGGCATGGCGGAACGCGCCCCTGTCGAGGAAAAGCGCCTGCCCGGCGACGGCGACGTGGTCACCATGGATTTTGCCGGTTTTGACGAAAACGGCGAACCCGTTGAAGGCGTTTCCGGAGAGAATTTCCAGGTCGCCATCGGCGATAGCCAGGTCATCCCGGATTTTGAAGCCCTGGCCCGCACCATCATGCCCGGCGACTCCGGCGAGGGCAAGGTTACCTTCCCCGAAGATTACGGCCACAAGCCCCTTGCCGGGAAAACCGTAACCATGAAGATCACCGCCAAGTCCCTGCAAGCCCGCAAACTGCCGGAACTTGACGACGAATTCGCCAAAAAGGCCGGTGGCCTTGATTCCCTTGCCGCCATGCGCGACAATATCAAAGAAACCTACATGAAAAACCGCAAGGAAATGGTCAAGGCCAAAGCCCAGAGCCTGCTCCTTGAAAAACTGCTCGAGAATATGGACTTCCCCCTGCCCGAAGGCATGGTCGAGCGCTATACGCAGAACATCATGCACGGCAGAGTGCAGGAGCTTTCCCGCGAGGGCAAGGACCTGGCGACCCTTGTCGAGGACGACTTCACCAAAATGAAGGAAGAAGCCCAGAAGGAAGCGGCGAACTTCGCCAAAACCCAGCTCTTCCTTCTGACCGTCGCCAAGAAAGAAGGCCTTGAGGCCACCCCGCAGGAAATGAACGCCGCCCTCCGGCAGATCGCGTCCCGCAACGGGCACGACATCAAGGAAGTTCAGGAGCATTACTCCCGGAACAACCTCTACCCCGCCCTGCGCGATAGAATCCTCGCGGACAAAGCCATGGACCGCATCTACGACAAGGCTTCCGGCGAGGACATGGCGGGCGCGGATACGGACGGCGCCAAACCGGCCAAGGCCAAAAAGGCGGAAAAAACCACTGACGAGGGGTCCGCGCAAAGCGAGAATGACTCCGAATAAGTTTGTCTTTACCTTCGGTATACCTTGTGTAAACGTATGGGGAAGGGTCAAGCGACCCCTTCCCCATTTGTCTGTCCGTATCCCACGGCCATCTCTCATGGTCTGGACTTTTTCCATTTTGTGCCGATAATACTTAGGATGTCAGTTTTAAGGAGAGAACATGCCCATACCAATGGTAATCGAGACGACCGGGCGCGCCGAGCGCGCATACGATATTTACTCCCGCCTGCTGAAAGACAGAATCGTCCTGCTGGGAGACGCGGTCGATGACCATACCGCCTCGCTCATCTGCGCGCAGCTCCTGTTCCTGGAATCCGAAGACCCGGAAAAGGAAGTTTATCTGTATATCAACTCTCCCGGCGGCGTCGTTACCGCGGGCCTCGCCATTTATGACACCATGCAGTACATCACCTGCCCCGTGGCGACGCTGTGCATGGGCCAGGCGGCCAGCATGGGCGCGCTTCTTCTGGCGGCCGGCACACCGGGCCTGCGCTACTCGCTCCCGAACAGCCGGATCATGATCCACCAGCCGTCGGGCGGTTTCCGGGGGCAGGCGACGGACATAGAGATCCACGCCCGCGAAACCCTGCGGTTGAAGGCCGCCTTAAATGAAATAATGGCCAAACACACGGGTCAGGGAATAGATGTCATAGCGACGCAAACGGAACGCGATAACTTTATGTCCGCCGAGGAAGCCAAAACCTTCGGCCTCATCGACAGAGTGCTCGTCTCCCGCGAAGACCTCGCATCGTCCGTCGAAAAATAGCGGGTTCACGCGAAAAAATAGCGCGGGCCACCCCGCGCGCACATGCAGGATAGCATTATGAGCGATACAGATACCAAACAGGGCCAGGAGATACGCTGCTCCTTCTGTGACAAAGGCGAAGATGCCGTCCGCCGCCTCATCGCGGGGCCCGGCAACGTCTCCATTTGTGACGAGTGCATAGCCCTGTGCACGGAAATCATTGCGGACCAGATAAAACAGGAAGTGCGTGAGGAGGGCAAACTCCTCACCCCCCAGGAGCTGTCCGCGAAACTTGACGAATACGTCATCGGCCAGTCCAACGCCAAAAAAGCTCTGGCCGTTGCCGTGCATAACCATTACAAGCGCGTCTTTTTCAGCGAAGCCCTCGGCAATGACGTGGAGCTGGAAAAAAGCAACATCCTGCTTATCGGGCCTTCGGGCAGCGGCAAGACCTTGCTTGCCAAAACCCTTGCCCGCACGCTGAACGTGCCCTTTGCCATCGCCGACGCCACCACCCTGACGGAAGCCGGGTATGTGGGCGAAGATGTGGAAAATATCCTGGTGCAGCTCCTGCAGAATGCGGATTACGATCTTGAATCCGCCAGTAAGGGCATCATTTATATTGACGAAATCGATAAAATTTCCCGCAAGGGCGATTCCGCGTCCATCACCCGTGACGTCTCGGGGGAAGGGGTGCAGCAGGCCCTTTTGAAAATCATCGAAGGCACGGAAGCGAATATCCCGCCCAAAGGCGGCCGGAAGCACCCCCAGCAGGAATACATCCGCCTGGATACCTCCAATATCCTGTTCATCCTCGGCGGCGCCTTCGTCGGCCTTGATAAAATTGTGGAACAGCGGCTGCGCGGGCGCTCGCTCGGGTTCGGCGCCAAAATTTCCGAAACCAAGGAAACCAGCGCCATCCTCTCCGAAGTGCACCCCAACGATCTGGTGAAATTCGGCCTTATCCCCGAATTTGTCGGCCGTGTTCCGGTGGTCACGTATGTCGACGATCTCTCGGAAGAGGATCTTATCCGCGTGCTGACCGAACCCAAGAACGCTCTGGTGAAACAGTACCAGAAACTTTTCTCTCTGGATGACGTAACCTTGCGGTTCACGCAGGACGCTCTCAAAGCTATTGCCCATCTGGCGATAAAGCGTAAAACTGGAGCCAGAGGCTTGCGTAACGTCATGGAACACGCCATGATGGATATCATGTATTCCCTCCCCTCGCGTGAGAACGTGCGGGAGTGCGTTGTCAATGCCGCCGTGATAGAGAAAGGCAAGGAACCGCTCTACATTTACGACACCGACGCGCAGAGCGAAACCGCCTGAGCATCATCATCACGCCTTTCGCGCCCGTCGCGGCGCACAACGTCGGGGGACAGTGTAAGGGGACAAGGGGATTTGTATGAACATTGAGCCGAACGACAAGGGGCATATGCTCCCGTTGATGTCACTCCGGGAAGTGGTGATGTTTCCCAAGTCCATCACACCGCTTTTCGTGGGGCGGGAGGCTTCCATACGCGCCATAGAGCGCGCGTCTTCAGACTTCGACAAACAGATAATGCTCGTGCCGCAGCGGGATTCCAACGTGGAGCGGCCGGGTTTCGGCGATCTGTTTGAAATCGGCACGGTCTGCCGCATCCTGCAACTCCTTCGCCTGCCGGACGGCACCATCAAAGTGCTGTTCGAGGGGCTTTACAGAGCCACCTGGCTCCGGCCGGAAGGCAGCTCGAAAGTGCTGGAGGACGGCGGAGATTTCTCCCAGGTCCGCGTTACCCCCATCCCGGAGATGGTCACGGCGGCCCCGGAAGGGGAAGCGCTCATGCGCACGGCCATGGAAAGCCTGCGCGATTACGCCAAAAACAATAAGAAAATTTCGCCGGACATTCTCCAGGCCCTTGGCGCCGTTGCCACTCCCGGCCACCTTGCCGACGCCGTGATGGGGCATTTGAAGCTCGACTACCGCAAAAAACAGGAAGTGTTTGCAACGCTTGACCCCGTGGAACGGTTGACCAAGGTCTACGAACTGCTCCAGGCGGAAATCGACATCGCCTCCATGGAACGGCGCATCAAAGGCCGCGTCAAAAGCCAGATGGAGCGCAACCAGCGCGAGTACTATCTCAACGAGCAGATAAAGGCCATCCACAAGGAAATGGGGCGTGAAGACGACCCCACGCAGGAAGTGGCCGAACTGGAAAAACGGTTCGCGGAAAAGGACATGCCCGAAGAAGCACGGGAAAAAGGCCTGCGCGAAGTGAAAAAACTCCGCCAGATGCCCCCCTCCTCCGCGGAATACACGGTTGTACACAACTATGTGGACTGGATTCTCGACCTGCCCTGGAATTCGTTGAAAGAGACGACCATTGATATCGGGGCGGCCCGGGAAATCCTCGATGCCGACCATTTCGGCCTTGAAAAACCGAAAGAACGCATCCTTGAGTATCTGGCTGTGCAGAAGCTGGTCAACAAGCTCAAAGGCCCCATTTTGTGCCTTGTCGGCCCTCCCGGCGTCGGCAAAACATCGCTCGTCAAATCGGTGGCCCGCGCGACGGGCCGGGAATACGTGCGCCTGTCTCTGGGCGGCGTGCGCGACGAAGCGGAAATCAGGGGGCACCGGCGCACCTACGTAGGGGCGCTACCCGGCAAGATTATCCAGTCACTGAAACGGGTAAAATTCAATAACCCCCTGTTCTGTCTTGATGAAATTGACAAGATGAGCATGGACTTCCGGGGCGACCCCTCGGCGGCGCTGCTGGAAGTGCTTGATCCCGAACAGAACTGCGCGTTCAACGACCATTACCTGGACCTGGATTACGATCTCTCGCAGATCTTTTTCATCACCACGGCCAACTCGCTCCATGCCATCCCCCTGCCCTTGCAGGACCGTATGGAAATTATCCGGCTGCCCGGCTACCTGGAAACGGAAAAGCGCCATATCGCGCGTAACTTCCTGATCCCGAAGCAGATTGAAATGCACGGCCTGACTCCGGAGCAGATGCAGGTTTCCGAAAACGCGGTGGTGGAGATCATCCACTCATACACCCGCGAGGCGGGCGTGCGCAGCCTGGAACGCGAAATCGCGACCGTGTGCCGGAAAGTCGCCATGCGCGTTGTGGATGAAAAGGAAAAATTCGAAACCGCCCACATTTCCCGCAGCAGCCTTCCCGGTTTACTCGGCGTGAAAAAATACCGTCACGGCGAGAAGGAGCACGACTCCCAGATCGGCGTCTGCACGGGGCTCGCCTACACCGAGGTCGGCGGCGAACTGCTGGTGGTGGAAACCGCGCTGATGCCCGGCAAGGGCAACGTCAACACCACGGGCAAGCTCGGCGACGTCATGAAGGAGTCCGCCCAGGCGGCGCTCTCCTACGTGCGGTCGCGCTCCGACGCCTTCGGCCTGCGCCGGGATTTTTACAAGACCATCGACATCCACGTCCACGTGCCCGAGGGCGCCACGCCCAAAGACGGCCCGTCCGCCGGGGTTACGCTCGTAACGTCCCTTGTCTCCGCCCTGCTCGGCATTCCCGTGCGGAGCGACGTGGCCATGACCGGCGAGATTACGCTGCGCGGCCGCGTGCTGCCGATCGGGGGGCTCCGGGAAAAACTCCTGGCCGCCCACCGCGGTATGATACATACCGTGATTATCCCCAAGGATAACGAGCGGGATCTTAAGGAAGTCCCGGCGGAAATTCTCAAAAGTCTTGTCATCAAGCCTGTTGAAAACGCGGACGAAGTTCTGGAAATCGCGCTCACAGCCTCCGTGGGGGATATTTTCCCCGGCCGGGCGACGGCGGCGCCCGTCTACCAATCCCTCAGAGGGCACGACGATGCCCATGAGCCGCCGCTGACAGCGCAATAAAAAACCATGTCGCAAATAAAAACGCCTGCCGGAACCCCGGCAGGCGTTTTGCTGTATGGGACAGGACCGTTATTCGGTTGCCGGTTTCAGTTCCGGTTTTTTGCGCATCTTGGCGAGGCAATACACGGCGGCCAGGAGCCCCAGGCCGACGGCATCGGTATACATGCCGGGTTTTATCATGCAGAGCGCGGCGCCCAGCAGCGCGAGGCGCTCGTAGATCCGCAAGTTGACGAAAAGAAAACCCTCAAGCCCCACGGACAAGGTGGCTATGCCCACCATGGCCGAGGCCAGCGTCACCACGAACATGGGCCAGTTGGTCACGTTGGTCAGCAAGAGTTCCGGGTTCAGGATAAACACAAAGGGAATGATAAACCCGGAAAGCGCCAGCCGCACGGCGGTAAACGCCGTTTGGTTGGGGTTGGCCCCGGCTATCCCGGCGGCCGTGTACGCGCCGACGCACACCGGCGGGGTGACGGACGAAAGCACCGCGTAGAAGAACACGAAGAAATGCGCGTCCAGCGGGTTGCAGCCGAGCAGGATCATGGCCGGAACGCCCACGGCGGACGCCATGACGTAGGAGGCCGTGGTCGGCATGCCCATGCCGAGCAAGAGGCAGATTATCATGGTCACGATCATGGTCGGGATGAGCATCCCCTGGGTGTAGCTCAAAATCGCGTCGCCGATACGCAACGCAATGCCCGTGGCGCCCATCATGCCGATGACCACCCCCACGATGGTGCAGGCGATGGCCACGGACAGGGCGGACTTGGAGCCGTCCTCAAGCGTCGCGATCAGAGACTTCCAACTCAGCCGGTCGGCCTTGTCCACGAAGGAGAGCACCACGCAGCACACGATGCCCACGCAGGCCGCGAACAGCGGGTTCCGCCCCATGCAGAGCAGGATCACGATGGCGAACAGCGGAATGGCCTTGTACCCGGTCTTGACGATGACGTGCTTGATCTTGGGCAGCATGTCTTTGGGCAGGCCTTTCAGGCCCACGCGGCTCGCCTCCACGGACAGGCTGCACCAGATGCCGAAGAAATACAGCAGCGCCGGGACGAGCGAGGCGACAACCACGTTGATGTACGGGGTGCCCACGGTGTCCGCGATGATGAAGGCCGCGGAGCCGAGCACCGGCGGCATGATCTGCCCGCCCGTGGAGGCCGCGGCTTCCACCGCCCCGGCAAAGTGCGGCTGGTAGCCGACCTTTTTCATGAGCGGGATGGTGAAGGAACCGGTGGTGGCCACGTTGGCCGAGGTGGACCCGGAAATAGTGCCCATGAGCGCGCTGGAAAGCACCGCGATCTTGGCTGGGCCGCCTTTCAGATGGCCGGTGAGGGCCATGGAAAAGTCGTTGAAGAAGTTGGCCGTCCCCGTGGAGCTGAGGAAGGAGCCGAACAGAATGAACATAAAAATATACGTGGCGGAAACGCCCGTAACCAGGCCGAACAGACCGTCGGTGGTCAGGTACAGTTCCTCGAGAATGCGGGGGATGGAGAGGCCCGCGTGCACGAAAGGTCCGGGCATGGACGGCCCGAAATAGGCGAAGAAAAGGAAAAAAGCGCAAAACGCGGGCAGGATGTAGCCCAGCACCCGGCGTGCCGCCTCGAACACCAGCAGCACAAACAGCGCCGCGAGGTAGATTTCATACTCCTCGAACATGCCGGCGCGGTTGGCTATGTCTTCATAGAAAAAGCAGACATACAGCGAACACCCGGCAACGGATACGGCAAACAGCCAGTCAAGAACGGAAGGCCTTTCGTACGGCGAATTTTTCCCAGCGGGATACAGCAGGAAAATAAGCGGCAAAATAAACGCCAGGTGGAAGCTTCTCTGCTGCATGGCGGGCAGCAGGCCGAAAAAGGACGTATACAGATGGAAACAGGCGAGCGCCACGGTCAGGACCGTGATGAAAAGCTTCAGGTTGCCGGAAAACGCGCGGCGCTTGCCTTTTTTCTTTTTGGGCGCTTCGCCGGACGGCGGAACGGCAGACGCCGCGGCTTCGGGAGCAGCCTGTGGGGCCATGGGGGAGGAGGCCTCTGACATCATTGTCTCCTGATAAAATGGTTCTCTTCCGGGCGCGGGGCATCCGCCCCGCGCCGGAATGACAGACTGTCGTACGAACGCCTTACTTAATCAGGCCTTTTTCCTTGTAGTACTTGGCGGCGCCGGGGTGCAGAAGCGTTTCGCCCATACCGGAAAGCGCAAATTCCAGATTAAACCCGGCAAAATAGCTGCCGAGGCGCTCTTTCAAAAAATCGCTGTTTTCGTGCAGCATTTTGGTAATCTTGTAAATAACCTCGTCAGGCATGCCGTCGTGCGTCAAAAGCGAACCCACCGCGCCGAATGTGAGCGTGTCGGTGGAAATCCCTTCGTACGTGCCGCCGGGAATGGTCGTCGCGATATAATGCGGGTAGCGCTTCAGCATTGCATCGAGTTTTTCTTTTTCCATGCTGAGCAGGCCCACAACGTCGGAGCGGATAAGGTCGGAAATCTGCGCGTTGGGCGTTGTGGTCGTCCAGAGAGTTCCTTCAATCCGGTCGGTCTTGAACGCTTCCTCAAATTCCGAACGGCCGAAACGCTCAATTTTGACGTCCTTGTCTTCAAGGCCGTACATGCTCATGAGTTCGCGCACGTTCGTTTCAATCCCCTGTCCCACGGAGCCGTAGTCAATGCGCTTGCCCTTGAAGTCGGCAACGCTCTTGATGCCGGAGCGCTTGTTTATCAAGATATGCGCGGGCATGGGGTAGATGGACGTGACGTACCGCAGTTTTTTCAGCGGGGCTTTGAAAGGGGCCTCCCCCGCGATGCCCAGAGCAAGGGTGGAGGATTGGGTAAGCCCGAGCTCACATTCCCCTTTTTCCAGGTTCATCATGTTTTTGATGCTGCCGCCGGTAACGGCCGTGAAGTTCATCTCGTCGGCCATTTTCACCTGGCCGAGTTGGGCGATGGTATTGCCGATCAGGTAAAACCCGCCGCCCACCGTGCTGGTGCTGATGCGGATAAAGGTTTTTGCCGCAAAGGCGGAACCGGCGAACAGCATGGCGGCCATCAGGACAGTTGTTATAAAGATTTTACGCATCGGCAATCCTCCCAAGGGAACGGTTAATAAGCTTTTCTCTATTCGGTAACTCCTCACACTGCCAAAGCCCTCTCCTCGCGGAAAAATTTCCGGGGGACGGGTATCCGTTGCCGGATAATACTTCCTTTTGGCGGAACGACGAAAGCAAATCATATGCCGAGATGCATATTCACTATATCTATTTGATATTAAATATTTTTTGCATAATGGCAACCTGCAATGCGTTTCATTGTTTCATTATCTATGAAACACGGTGCGCAACACGCATGATCTTCTTCCGAATATATGGTTTACGATAGGAGACTTTCGGCAATATCCTCTATTCTTTTTCGCCCCTCTACAGTATATTCACACAAATAACCTTAACCGCCAAGCGCGAGGAGCAGGCAGCCGCTACGCCGACAACCCCGCCGGCCCCTCAAACTCCTTTCGCCTTGGCGCACTAATGAAGTATCTGTAACCTTGCGTGTTTTTCCCTTTACTTTTCTGAAAAAGGGGTTATACGTATCCGGTTCGATACGACGGGTTCCTGCCCGGCTCTGGAGGGTTACCATGGATCAAAAAGACCTTGAATACTTCCGTACGCTTTTGAACGGACAATTGGAGGAAGCCCTGAAACAGGGCGATATGACGCTGGAGGATATGACGGATAACACCGAAATATTCGCCGACCCCGCGGACCGCGCCACAATGGAGTCTGACCGGGCTTTTACCTTGCGCATCCGCGACCGCGAGCGCAAACTGATCAAAAAAATCCGCGGTGCCCTGACGCGCCTGGATAACGGCACATACGGCATTTGTGAAGACTGCGGCGAAGAGATCGGCGTTCCCCGCCTCAAAGCGCGGCCTGTCACCAAACTGTGCATCAACTGCAAAAGCAAGCAGGAAGAAGACGAACAATTGCGCGGCGATTAACGCCTTCTGCCGCCGGCGCACCGTCTTTTTCCGGCAGAGCCGGATATGGACGCACATGTTTTTCGCCGCGTTGGCGCCATTCTTGCCCAAGTGCTGTGCAAAGCGCGTCTTGAGCGCATTCATGAGCCCGTTCCGGGCGTCACGGCCTTTTCTCTCTATGTTTCCGGTGAAAAACGGTGCCTGCTTTGCCGCAGGCACCGTTCCGTTCCCCTTCTTTTTATAACGGAAAGATCTCCCCTTCCCAACCCGGCCTTTCCCCCCGCCGCCGTCATGCGGTTGCGCAAATACGCCGAAGGGCGAATTCTCGGCGAGGCCCGCTGCAATTGGGTGGAACGGCAGCTGGCCTTTGCCCTGCCCCACCCCGAAGGTGAGTCCGGCTGTTTCTGGCTGCTGCTGGATTGCAAAAACGGCCCCGCCATTCTGGAAAGCCTGCCGCCGGATTTTTCCACGCCTCCCCCATGGCCCGCGCCGGCGGATATCCCCGCGCTTTTGCGGCAAAACGGCGAGCACGATGCGCCGTGGGAAGCGTTCCGCGTTCTTACGCCGCTTCTGCGGCGGACGCTCGCCCTTCTGAGCCCGGAAGATGCCGCCGCCCTTCTTGTCGACCTTGAAGCCGGCGACGGCGATCTGTTCTGGTACGCCCCCGCCGCCCCTTCGGCACTTTCGGAGGACAGCATGCCTCCCCGCCATGTCTGCGCCTGGCCCCTGCCGCCCGGCGCCGAGGAAAGCGCCGGGATGGCGGAGTCGGCAACGCCCGCCGAGGCCGGGACCGTTCTGCCTCTGCTGGAAGCCATGCAGCTCCCTCTCCTGCTTGCCGGCGCCAAGGCCCAGACGCAATCCCCCGCGATCAAACAGGATAAATCCGCCCTGCGGCGGCACAAACGCCTCCTGGCTACGCTGGAAACGGAAAAAAACAGGCTTGCCGCCATGCTCCTTTTAGGAGACGAAGCCCGCCTGCTGCAAGCCAATCTCTGGCGATTGCAGCCGGACGCGCGCCTTGAAGCCGTCACCCTGCCGCGTGATCCCGCAAAGCCCGCCGATCCCGCCGCCCCCAAGGGCGAGACGGTGACCATCCGGCTCAATTCCCTGATGTCCGTTACGGAAAATATGCAGGCCATGTTCCGGAAAGCCTCCAAAGCCGCGCGCGGCCTTGCCATGCTTGATGCGCGGCTCGCGCTTCTGCGGGATACGCCGCCCCCGGCTGCCGCCGCGCGGCCGCTGCCGGAAAAAGCGTCTCCGAAAACGGGGAAAAAGACGGTATTCTCCCCGTCGCTGATACAGGAATTTGTGTCATCGGACGGCTTCGCCTTATGGCGGGGCCGCAGCGCCGAAGGCAACCGGGCGTTGCTCAAGCTTGCCAGGCCGTTCGATTTGTGGTTTCACGTAGAGGACGGCCCGAGCGCCCACCTGTTGCTGCGCCGCGACCATGCCGCCCAGGAGGTTCCCGAGCGGACCCTCCGGGAGGCCGCCGCGCTGGTAGGGTTGAAAAGCTGGCGCAAAGACGACCCCAAGGCCCCGGTCATGGTGGCACTGGCAAAACATGTACAGCCCATAAAGGGAGCGGCTTCCGGCACTGTACGGGTGCAGGAGCGGCTGCAGACCCTGTTGGTCTCTTTGGAAGCATCACTGGAACAATCGCTGCGGCCGGACAACAATACCGCCCGCCCCAAGGAAGGAGAATCATGCACCACCCGCAAATAACCCTGCAAAAAACCGTGTGCCTCTTCGGCATCATCGTCTTCCACGCGCTGCTTCCGTTCACAACGCAGACCCCGTCTTCCTTCTGGAAGCTTTACGCGGATACCCAGGCTGCCGGCGGGGACTATATCGCAACGGCGCTCTCCTTCGCGCTGGTTCCCTCCTTCATTTTCGCATCGGGTTTTTTGCTGGAAAAAACCATGCAAAGCGGTCCCGCCTTCAGCGCGCTGCTGGAAAAACGCATCCACAGGCTGCTCGCTCCCTGGTTTCTGGTAATGCTGTTCTGGCTCGTCCCGCTGTACACGCTGTTTGACATTCCCGCCTACAACCGCCCGGCCGGGACGTCGTTCGGCGGTACCCTGCTCGCCGGGTTGCAAGGCCGTTTTACCGACCATCTCTGGTTTCTGCTCGTTCTTTTCTGGGCCTCGCTCTTCTGGATGATCTGCCGCCCCCTTCTGGAGCGCACGCCGGATCCGGCCTTTCCCGCCGCGTTCACAAAACCCGGCCTTGCTCCCTGGCTTGAAAAGGCCCGGGAAAAAGCGGAAAGCCTGAAACCCGCCTGGGCCAATCCCGAGTGGTTCAGGCTGCATTGGGAATCCCCCGTTGTGCCTGCCCGTGACCTCGCGGGGATCGGCCTTGCCGTTGTTGCCGCCATCGTGCTGCGCGTCGCCGGCAAAAATCTGACCTGGTATTGCTTCAATGAGTCCGCCGGCCCCATCCTGTTCGTATATTGCGGCATGCTGGCCTATCGGCATCGCGACTGGCTGGACACCTTCCTGTGGAAAAATTTTGCAAAAATCTTCCCCCTGACGGCGGCGGCCTTCCTCATTTTGCTGCCCGCCGGCCATGGGCATTTTCTGCTGTCCTGGCTGCTCGGCGTTCTTGGCGCGCTGCTCACGTACCAGCTGAGCCTCCTGTTCGTCCGCATCGGCTTCCCGGCCAAAAAGGCTTCAGGCGTCTACGCGTTTTTTGAAAAGAACACCTTCCGTTTTTACCTTTTCCATGCCCCCACGGTTCTTCTTGTTTTCATGGGGCTGGACACGCTGAACGTCTTTTCACCGTGGCTCTGCATCCTGCTTACCGTTGTGCTGACACTTTGCATCACAGCGGGCGTCGTCCTTTGCAGCCACAAGCTCGAGCAAACACAATTGCCCAAAATTGCCGCCGGGATGCGCCCCGGTAACTGAATTGGGTAAAACAATCCGGTACAAGGAGAACCGCTATGACAACCAACTGCGATTGCCACTGCCAATGCGCGGCGGCAAACAGAACGATCGAAATTGAAGTGACGGAGTCCGAGTGCCCGAAAATGCCCAAGGGCAGCAAAATGATCCTGGACGGCCCGATCATCAACTATGAACGGACAACAGGGCCGGTCTGCCTTACGGCGGTCAACGCCATCTATCCCTGGATCATCGTGACCCGGTTCGACGTATTTACCCCGGATCTCGACTTTGACCCGGCGGCGGACTGCTACCATGCGGTCTGCCCCTGTGGAACCGTAAAGTACGACATCCGCAAGGGCAAACCCTGTTAACAGGCTCCGCGCGGCGCCGGGGGCAACCGTCTCCGGCCCGAACCGGCTCTTGACAGACAGGGCTTTGAACTATACTCAAGTCCACGTGTCCCCGTAGCTCAGTTGGACAGAGCGATCGCCTCCTAAGCGATAGGCCACAAGTTCGATTCTTGTCGGGGACACCAGTTATTTAAAAGGATATGCGGTTATTCGCGTGTCCTTTTTTGCGTTTTCCTGCCTCTTATTTCTATTGGTTGCCCACCGGTTGCCCACCCTGCACAACTTCCCCCTCCCCGGAGGACTCGCACACCATGCGTGACTACTCTAAAATCTCGCCCCAATTCTGGTATGGCCGCACAGGTAAGGAGATGCGTAAACTCGGCGCATCCACGCAGTTCATCGCGCTCTATCTTCTCACGAACCGCCACGTGAACATGCTCGGGCTGTACAATTTGCCCATGCTGTACATTGCGGCGGACACCGGCATTGCCCAGGAGGCCGGGCACCTGGTGAACGTGGTTGCTATGGGAAGCGCCGCCTTCCGGCCTGATGCCGTCACCTGGGCACCAGATTGCCCATTCGTGGCATGTTCCAACGAAAGGCAACGTAAATGGGCCGTGCGCGTCGCTTCTTTACCATCGCACATCATCGGGCAATGCGGGAAAGAGGGCAGGACAGGCAAGGTGCGTTACCATCTGTCCTGCCTCCGGGGCTGCTTATTCGCCACGGCTCAATGCTGGGAAAGTGAGTTCGCTCCGGCACCTTGACCTCATGTTTATTATTACTTATAAAAACTTATGAACAATATCGAGTGGACAACCAAGGCCCTTCGCCAGACGCGCAAGCTCCCGGCGGTGGAGCAAGGCAATATCGCCGATGCCGTGGAGACTTTGCGGGACTGGCCGAACGTGGAACAGGTAAAGGCTCTGCAAGGCAAGCCCGGCTACCGGCTGCGCGTGGGACGCTACCGAGTTTTGTTCACCGTCCATGCGGGAATCCCCCTGGTTGTTCGCATAGAGGAGGTCAAGAAACGCGATGAACATACCTACTAATCATCAGGTTATCACACACCAGGGCGTGCCCGTGGCCGTGGTGGTGCCCTATGACGAATACGCCGCCGCCTTTGCCGGGTCCACCGCACAAGAGGCAAACGAGCCTACGGTACCCCATGAAGTGGCCGCCCGTGTGCTCAAAGAGCAGATATCCCCTATTCGCGCCTGGCGGGAATACTTGGGTCTGACCCAAGCTGAGGTGGCCGCCCGCATGGAGGTATCGCAATCCGCCTTTGCCCAGGTGGAGGCACCGGAAGCCAAGCCTCGTATGAGCACCTTGAAAAAAGTTTCCGCCGCCTTGGAGCTTTCCATTGAGCAGCTTAAATGGTAGCAATCTGGTGCCGTTCCCCAAAAAAAGGATGACCCAACCTATAGGGCAACGGAAAAAAACGGGGGCAACTTTGGGGGCAACAAGAAAAACACATCCCAATTTTGCAACAACATTTCAATGTGATACGGAGCTAGTTATTTAGCTGTCGGGCACCAGTTCAACCATTCACGCATTTCAGATCAGGCAATAAAGGCCGTCAGCACGGCTGCTTTCCTTCGCGGCACCTTGGCGATAGTTCCTGACACTATGAACAACGGAGCACCAATGCGCTACTTTCTGCCTGCCCTTCTCCTGGTTCTCGGCCTCGGCGGCTGCATGATGACCACGCCTCCGGCAGAGGTCAAAGGCACCCAAGTTTCAGAAAGCAAGTATATGTCGTACGACTGCCCGCAGTTGACAGACGAATTGCAGTTTCTTTCACGGCGGGAGGAGCAATTGGCCAGAGCGCAGGATAGAAGACTGAACTCCAGCCAGTTGCGGGCGTTCATCACCGGTTTCGGGAGAGGCGACGGCGTGGAAGCGACCCAGCTTGCTGAAGTGCGCGGAGAAAAAGAAGCTGTGTGCAAGGCGATGGAACGCAAGAGTTGCCCGCAGCAATTGCTGTCCGGCCCGGCTGAAGCGGGCCGGTAGCATTGCGGCTGTTTTTCCGCCGCCGGATTCAGCTGCCGGGACATCAGTTTACTGTCTTTGTTACCCATTTTGCCGCACGGCGCGTTCATCCAGAGCGCGATGCCGCCGTTATCCGGTCGAAAACATAATTATTTGCTTGTGCATATCGCGAAGAGCGAGTATAGGCACAATATTGTACGTAATTGTTTTGCATATGGATGCAAACATCATGTGCAAAACTTTTTTAAACGAGGTTTCTTGTGAGCAAGTCTATTTATGTGGGCAACCTGCCCTGGTCGGCGACGGAAGATCAAGTTCGTAACCTTTTCTCCCAGTATGGCACCGTTAACTCCGTCAACCTGGTGACTGACCGTGAAACGGGCCGCGCCCGTGGTTTCGGTTTCGTGGAAATGGCTGATGCCGACGCTGCCGGCGCCATCCAGGCCCTTGACGGCACCAGCATGGACGGCCGCAACCTGAAGGTAAACGAAGCCCAGCCCAAAGCCCCCCGCCAGCCGCGCTACTAAGCGTATTGTGACATGCAATGCAAGGCCCCGGTTCAGCCGGGGCTTTTGCGTGTAAGGAACGATCCCGCGCGGAATTCCCGCTTTTTCCTCCATCCCCCCTTCCGCCGACGCGCCTTTCGGCATGATTATCCTATCGTGGAAAAATTTTGCGGTTTATGTTCTCCCAAACCAGACGGGAGATTACCATGGACACGCACACCTTGCCGTTATGGCTGGAAGCATTCAGGCAACAGGAAGCGGAAGGCAACCGGACGCTTCGCCCAAGGCTCATCCAGGAATGGAAAAAACACGCCGGGATAGATGAGGCAATGGCATTGCAAATCTTGGACGGGGTGCCCGCTCATTCGAGCATCGTCGACCATATTGCGGAATGGGTCATGGGAATACCCACGCCCGACGCGCTGCGGGCGTGCGAGGAATGCGCCTGGCAAGAGGCGGAAAAGGAAGCCGATTCCGAAGACACCTGCTCGCAATGCGGGCAAGGAACGCACCGCCTGCCTCCGGTATTTTAACGTTCGCCCGGACTATCCCCCCAAAAACGCATCCTGATGGGTGCGTTTTTTCGTTCACCCGCCGCGCCGGTTGCCAGTCAACGCAAGGTGGCGTATGTGAAAGCAGATTTTACGCGGGCGGGATGTTCGGAAACATCCCCCAAGGGAACCACATGACCATTCTGAATGCTTTTTCCGGTGTTTCCACCATTTTTCTGCTGGGGCTTCTCGGGTTCATCCTTGCGCGCAGGGGCTATGCCGGGCCTGAAATCATGGCGGCGCTGCCCCGCTTTCTGACACTTGTCGCGTTGCCGCCGTTCCTTTTACGCACCGTTACGACCACCGTGGACAGGGAACTGCTCCTCCCCCTGCTCGCCGGAACGGGCATCCCCTTTATTTCCATGCTGACGGCGTTCAGCCTGGCCGTCGTCCTTACCTGGCTCCTGCACACGGCACCCGCCAGAAAAGGCATGTTCCGGACAGGCTTTGCCACCTCCAACGCCATGACCATCGGGCTGCCCATCAACCTCGCCCTGTTCGGCGAGACCGGCCTGCCCTATGCCCTGATCTATTTTTTCGGCAATGCCACCTTTTTCTGGGTCGTGGGGTGTTACAGCATCGCCCGCAGCGGGCAGGGCACGGCCGTCTCTTTTATAAGCCGCGAGACGCTGAAACGCGTTTTTTCTCCGCCCATGATCGGCTTCTGCCTGGGATTGCTGCTGGTATATTTCGATGTGAGGCTGCCCGCCTTTCTCGATAAAACCTGTAAATACGTCGGCGATATGGTGGTCGCGCTCGGCACCATGTACGTCGGCATGATGGTCAGCACCATAAAACGGGAAGACATCGCGCTGGATAAAGACATCGTCGCCGTGCTCGCGGGGCGTTTCCTTGTCAGCCCGCTGCTCATCATCCTTCTGACGAATTTTTTCGCTGTTCCGCCCCTTATGCGCAACGTTTTCATCATCCAGGCTTCCCTGCCCGTCATGATAAACGCAGCGATCATCTCCGCCTACTACAAAACCGATATCCGCTATGCGACGATCGTCATCAGCTTTTCAACAGTGCTTTCCATCATAACGATACCGTTGTATATGACGCTCATCGTGCTTTTTCTGTACTGAAGAGTCCCCCTCCTTCTCCGCCATGCCGGAACGGACGGCACGGCCGCCGGTATTTCCGGCATGCGCGGCGGCCTTGATACTCTCCCCGGCATGCCGTAAGATGATGTTTACTCACTACCTTTCGAGGAATACCCAATGAAACACTCTCTCCTCTTGCGGCTCGGCCTTGCCGCCCTGCTGCTCTTCCCCGGCGCCGCCGTCGCTTCCACCGCTCCCGCACGGCCCGTGGCGGCTCTTTTCTACCCCAATGAAATTCATCTGACCGTGGAAGAACGGATCAAGCCGGAATCCATCCCCGGTAAAGGGCAGGGCCTGAAAGTCATCCTCCCGGCGAACGCTTCCCGGGCGACGTTTTTCGCGACGGTGAACGATTCCCCCGCCAACGGATTTTACTGGCTGGACCCCGCGGCGGAACCGGTTCCGCGTATGAATGCCGCTGACGGCCAGGCGGAGGGGGAAAACGCGGAACGCCAGACCCTGCTTGACGCCATCAAATCCATCCGCACGGAAATAGACCGGAAAAACGCCGGGATAAAAGCCCGGAAAACCCGGCTCGCGCTGTGGGAAAATCTTGATCCCAACGCCGAAAAATTCAAGACGGACGACATCATGAAATTGGATGCCGCCTATGCCGAGCGCCTTGCGGCACTCTACGCCGAAGAGAGCCTGGATGCGCGGGAGCTGGAAGAATTGCAAGTCGCCATGAGCAAGGCCCAGAAAAAATTACAGGCTTACGATGCCGCCAATGTCCGCAACGTGGCCGTCATTCCCTTTTCCGGCCCCGAGAACAAACCCGCGTTTGTCCGTTACAGCTACATCATGCCCGGCTCCAGCCGCGCGTCTTACCGTTTGACGGCCTACCCGGCCAAGGACCTGCTCCGCATCGAGCAGGACGTGACCCTCTCCCAGAACAGCGGCGGAACCTGGACGGACGTCGAGGTGTATATCTCCACCACGCGCCGCGACACGTCCATCCGGCCCTCGGTCCTCACGCCCTGGCAGATCGGCCTGACCTCCAAGGATACGCCGCCGCCCGCGCCCCGCCGGAACATGATGGCCGAGCCCATGGCCCAGATGTCGCAGGCTTTTGACATGAAGGAAGCCTCTCAAAGGGCTCCGGCGCCCGTCCAGGAGGAAATGGGAACCTTCCGCCTCTGGAGCCTGGGCAGGAAGACCATAGACAACAATGTCGCGGTGACCCTGCCCCTTGCCAAAGACGATTACACGGCATCCTACCATTACACGATACAGCCGAGCGTCAACCCGAAAGGGTTCCTCACGGCCTCCCTCTCGCTGGATAAAGCCCTTGAGTTGCCCCAGGGCAAGGCCCGCCTGTTCGTGGACGATGTCGCCATCGGCGAACAGACCCTTTCGATCAACGGCAGCAAGGCGACGCTGTTTTTCGGCACGGACCCGCAGGTCAGCGCCACCATGCGCGACGTGAAACGCAGCACCGGCGAAACCGGTTTTATCAGCAAAGAGCAGAACATGCTCTGGCACTGGGAGATCATCGTCCGGAACACGCGCGGCCGGGCGGTCGATGTCTGGGTGGAGGACCCGCTTCCGGACGAACAGGATACCGCCATCAAACTCACGGTGGAATCCAAACCCACCCCGGAAAAAACCGTCACAGCGGCCCAGCTCGGCGCCACCAAGGTCTATCGCTGGAAATTCACCTTGCAGCCGAACGAGGCGCGGACCATTGAGCACAAGGTCACGGTTGCCGCCCCGGCGGACAAAATTCTGCTGCCCGGACGGAGCAGGTAGTCACGGCGCAAAAGAACGCATAAGGCCGCCCGTGGGCGGCCTTATGCGTTTGCCAAATGGTGCGGGCAGTTACGGCATCAAAGCTGTTTCAAACGCCAGGTCAATGGCGATGAACCTTTCGTACATGGGGTCGTCCACAGGAATCCCGGCGACCAGGCGGTTTGCATGCGATATCTTTTCCGGGTCGCCGGGGATCATCACGGGAACCTCGGCATCGGCTCGCGGCAGTGCGCGAATACCGTCAGCCATCTCCTGCAAACGCGCCTTGAACGCGGCCGTATCCTGAAACCGCGCGATGTCCAGCGCAATGAAACACTGGCTCAAAGACCGCCGCACGTGAAGGTCCTTGAGCATGGTTTCCAGTTGTGTGGCAACCGGGCCGCCGGCCAGCAGGCCGCAGAAAATCTCCACCATCATGCCGAGGCCGTAGCCCTTATATCCGCCGAAGGGTCCCACGTATTTCGCGGCATGCGGGTCCGCTGTTCCCTTGCCCTGGGCGTCGAACCCCCACCCCGGTTCCAGGGGCGTGTCCGTCCGCCGGTAATTGGCGAGTTTGTTCGTGGACATGGACGAGGTGGCCATATCGAGGCAGAACGGTCCCTCGTCCCGCATCGGGACCACGACGCACACGGGGTTGGTGCCGAAAAAGGAGGTTGCCGCGTTGTACGCCACCACCGAGGCCGGGGCGTTGGTGAAGGAAAGCCCTATCATGTCGCGTGCCGCCGCCAGAAACCCGAAATACGCCGCCGCGCCGAAATGGCTGGAATGCGTGACCGAAACAACCCCGACGCCGGTTTCGTGAGCGATATCCGTTGCCAGGCGCATGGCCTCGGCCCCGGCGTGGTGCCCGTAGCCGTAGTCCGCGTCAAACACGGCCACGGAAGCGCCCGTGCGCTCGTGGGAAAAGGACGGTTTCTTATTGATGCGGCCGGACACGGCAACCGCGTGGTAATGGGGGAACAGGGTTATCCCGTGGGAATCGACGCCGCGTAAGGACGTCTGGATGACGGATTCCGAAACATGAAAACAACCGTCGTCACAAACACCGATTTTTTTCAAATTTGCCGCGATGAGAGGTTTGAGGGCATCGGACCGGAAGAAGCGCATACCATCTCCTTGTCAGGTAAAAGCGCCTTCGCGGATGGCAGCGAAAGGCGCTTTTTTCAATTATTTCAATGGTGCCCAGGACGGGACTTGAACCCGTACAGAGTTTCCTCCGAGGGATTTTAAGTCCCTTGTGTCTACCAATTCCACCACCCGGGCGGGCGGGTTACTTCTTTTTCGACCGTGCGTGGTCCGTCGGCGGTTTTTCCAGTTTTACCGCCTGCGGCGGGGCCGTGTATCCCGCTGGAGGAAGCCCCACGAGAGCCTCCTGCCATTTGCCGCCGGTTACCGAATAGAAATATAACGTGTCCAAGTCCTTATCCACCATGAGTAACCGGGCGTCAAGACCGTTTTTCACCGCGGGGGCAAGGTTATCGCAAATCGCATGGAACGCTTCCTCGCGCTCTTCCGTAAGGACGCACTGAAACCGCAACGCGTCTCCCAGCGCCTCGAAATGGATAAAGTCCCCGCCCGCTTTTTCAAGCACGGTCTGCACCATGGCCTTGATCCCTTCCTCCCGCGCCAGAAGGTCATCGTAAGACAGATCCGGGCTGTACACGACATGCCCGAACACTTCCACTTTGTGAAATGACATCGTTTACGCCTCCGTATGTGTGCCGGAACCAAAGTCTTAGTTTACGCAAAACCGGCGGATTGTGCAAAGGGGGATGGATACATTGTGATCCCCACCGCAAAAACGCGTCCTCCGGGCATGAGGCCACCGCCCCATGCCCGGAGGACGCGTTATGTCCGGGTGCGCGTTATTGCGCCGGTTTGCAGGCGATCCGCATACGCCAGCCGCTCCCGAAGGCGCGCTGGCTCACGCACAGGGCGGGCGGACCCTGGTGGCGCTTGAACTCGGCAATCGTCAAAAGATGCAGCGTCCGCTTGACGACTTCCGGGGCGTGCCCCACTTCGCACAGCGTATCGAAGCCCATCCGCATTTCGATATGGTCATACAGGATCTTGTCCAGCACGTCATAAGGCGGCAGGGAGTCTTCGTCCTTCTGGTCCGGATGCAGTTCCGCCGAAGGGGGACGGTCGATAATGAACTGTGGTATGCGGTCATGCCCTTGGCGCTGGTTGTACCACCGGGCCAGGGAAAACACCTGGGTTTTGTACAGATCGCCGATAACGGCGAGCGCGCCGCAGCTGTCGCCGTAAAGGGTGCAGTACCCCATCGCGATTTCGGACTTGTTGCCCGTATTCAGCAGCATGTGACCGAATTTGTTGGAAAGAGACATCAATACCGTGCCCCTGATCCGGGCCTGGAGGTTGTCCTCCGTCACATCCCGTTTTCTGCCGGCGAACACGGGTTCGAACGCGCCCTCAAACGCCCGCATCATGGGCTCGATCGGGACGGTGTGCGTTTTGATGCCAAGATTGGCCGCGAGTTTTTCCGCAACGTCGATACTTTCCCCGGACGTGAACGGCGACGGCAACAGAACACCGAGCACGTTCTCCGGCCCCAGGGCGTCCACGGCCAGGGCCGCGACCAGGGCGGAATCCATCCCGCCGGAAAGCCCGAGCACAACGCTGGAAAAGCCGCATTTGCGCACGAAGTCGCGGATGCCGAGCGTCAGGGCGGCCCAGATATCGGCTTCATCCGAAGGGGCCGGCGCGTCAATGGGGTCGCCGGGTTTCACCAGGTCCACAAGCAGCACGTCCTCGGCAAAGGCCGCCGCACGGGCCGTGACGGCCCCGTAGGGGCTGAAACAGACGCTCTTGCCGCCGTAAATCAGCCCGTCCTGGCCGCCGGCCTGGTTCGCGCAGAGAAGCGGAACCCGGTACCGGACGGCGGACCAGCCGAGCATGCGCTCGTGGAGGTAATCCCCGCCGATCTGGAACGGCAGCGCCGCGAGGTTAATCAACCCGTCGGCCCCGCTGGTCATGGCTTCCGCGACCGGGTCCGTCTCATAGGTGCGCCGCCCGTGCCAGAATGTGCGGTCGTTCCAGATATCCTCACCGATGGTCACGGCGAGCCGCCAGCCTTTGTACTGGACCATGCCGCAGGCGACCCCGGGCTCGAAATAGCGCTGGTCTTCCCGGCTGCCTTCGCAGGGGAGCAAAACCTTGCGGCAGATGACGATAACCTTGCCGTCCCGCAAAAACACGGCGCCGTTGTGGATGCTTTTGCCCTGGGGGACCGGGTTGGCAACCGGAGCGCCGAGAAGAAGCGGCGGGAGCGATTCGCTCTGTAAGGTCTGGGCCATCGCCTGCAAGGTTTTCCCGCAGGCGACGATGAACGATTCACTGAGCAGGAGGTCAGACGGCGGGTGCGCGCACAGAGCGAGTTCCGGGGCAATGCATACGTCCGCGCCCGTGGACGCCGCGTTGCGGACCGCCGCGAGCAGGGCGGCGGCATTTCCCGTAAGGTCACCCGCTATGGGATTATTCTGGAGTATGCCGATCTTCATCAATGGCTCCTTTATCGTGCGCTACAGCATCGTCCCGAGGGCCGCGATCTACAGCATGTCTTCCATGGAATAAAGCCCGCCCGCCTTTTGCGCGGCGAGCCATTTGGCCGCCCGCAAGGCCCCCTGGGCGAAATTCTCGCGCGAATGAGCCTGATGCGTCACTTCGATGCGTTCTCCTTGTCCCAGGAAATACGCGGTGTGCACGCCGACCACGTCGCCGCCGCGCACGGTCTGCAACCCCATTTCTTTTTTGGGTCGCTCGCCGACGATGCCCTCGCGGTGGCAGCAGGCGACGTCCTTCAACTCCCAGTCCCGCGCCTTGGCCATGGCTTCGGCAAGGCGCAGTGCGGTGCCGCTTGGGGAATCCTTTTTCTTGTTATGGTGGATTTCCACCATTTCCATATCATAATTTTCGCCCAGCAAGCGGGCCAGTTCCGGCAGAATTTTCAGCAGCACGTTCACGCCCACGCTCATGTTGGGCGACCAGAAAATCGGGGTCTTTTCCGCGCAGGCCCGCAACTCGGCGAGTTCCTGCTCCGTGAGGCCGGTCGTCCCGATAACCTGCCCGGCGCCGTGTTTCGCCGCGATGTTCGCCGTGGCCACGCTGGAGGCGGGAGAAGTGAAGTCAATGATGACGGGTTTGGTAATACCGGCAAGAACAGCCTCAAGGCTGTCGCCGTCAGCGCATCCCTCAACCGGGGTCAGTTCCCCCAGCCGGGCGGCGTGCTCAACCCTGCCCGCGAGCCGCAGAGAAGCGTCCTCGCGCACCAGGCGGGTAATGGTTGATCCCATGCGGCCTGCCGCGCCCATGACGATGATTGGGACAATGATCGGCGTTTGCATACAAAAATCCTCAGGCAAAAAAGTTACAGTAACGAAAGCTGTTCCATGGCGGAAGCGGGCTTTTTCACCTCTTTCCCCTCCCCGGTACCGATGAGGTTCAGATAGGCCTGCTCGTCAAGGACCGTAACCCCCAGTTCCTCGGCTTTGCGGAGCTTTGAACCGGGGGATGCGCCCACAACCAGATAATCCAGTTTGCGCGACACGGAAGAGGCAATACGGGCCCCGGCTTTCTCCGCCAATGTTTCGGCCTCGTCCCGGGGCATGGAAAGCGTCCCGGTGAACAACACGGATTTCCCGGCCAACGGCCCGCCGGTTACCGCCGGTTCTTCCTTGGCCGCCAAGGGCCACAGGCCGATCGCCTTCAATTCGGCGAGCAAGGCCTTGTTGCCCGGCGTATCGAAATACTGGCAGATGGCTTCCGCCACTTCCGGGCCGATGTCGGGCACGGTCTGCAAGGTATCATACCCGGCTTCCATGAGCGCCTCCATGGTGCGGAAGCGGGAGGCAAGGGCTTTGGCGGTCTGTTCCCCCACGTGCCGGATGCCCAGCGCCGCGATAAGCCGCGCCAGCGTGCTGCCGGTCCGGGCCGCTTCCAGGGCGGCGAGAAAGTTGTCCGCCAGTTTTTCGCCCATCCGGTCAAGGGCCAGCAGGTCCTCGCGTTTAAGGCGGAACAGGTCGGCGAACGTTTTTACCATGCCTCTGTCCACGAACTCCTCGACCCAGCGCGCGCCCACGCCCTGCACGTCAAGCCCGCTCTTGGACACGAAAAACTTGACGGATTCACGCACCACCGCCGGGCACAGATGGTTCAAACACCGCCAGGCGGCTTCCCCGGCGGCGCGGTGGGCGTTTTCCCCGCATTCCGGGCAGACAGAGGGAAAAATAAAGGGCTCCGCGCCGGGTTTGCGCTTTTCCAGAACCGGGCGCACCACTTCCGGGATAACGTCGCCCGCGCGCTGCACGATGACCGTATCCCCCTCGCGCAGATCCTTGGCCTTGATTTCATCCTCGTTGTGGAGGGTGGCTCTTGCCACGGTCACGCCGCCCACCTGCACGGGCTCCAGGTTAGCCACCGGCGTCAGCACCCCGGTTCTGCCCACCTGGACGGTTATGGAGCGCAACGTCGTTTCCGCCTGGATAGCGGGAAACTTCAGGGCAACGGCCCAGCGCGGGGCGCGCGCCGTAAAGCCGAGCGATTCATGGAGCGAGGTGTCGTTGACCTTGGCCACCACGCCGTCGATTTCGAACGGCAAAGACGCCCTCTTAGCGGCCAGATCTTCAAAAGCGGCTTTGACGGCAATCGGCGTGGGGCAAAGACGCGCTTCCGGGGCGGTGGCGAAGCCCATTTTCTTCAGGTTTTGCATGAGCAGTTCGTAGGTCGGCCACGACCCTCCGGGGACGCCGTCCACCATGCCGACGCCGTAGGCCATGAACCGTAAAGGCCGCGCGGCGGTTATCCGCGAATCAAGCTGGCGCACGGACCCTGCCGCCGCGTTGCGCGGGTTGGCAAAGGGCCGCGCCCCGCTTGCGATCTGTTTGGCGTTCAGGGCCTCGAATTCCTTGCGGGTAATGACGATCTCCCCGCGCACCTCGATGGAGGCCGGAACAGCGTCTCCCGTAAGGCGCAGGGGAATGTTTTTCACGGTCCGCATGGCCTCCGTGACGATTTCCCCCTTTTCGCCGTCGCCGCGCGTCAGCGCCGTGGTAAAAAGGCCGTTTTCGTAAATGAGTTCCATGGCGAGGCCGTCCATTTTAGGGTCGACCCAGAAAGCGATATCGTCCCACGTTTTGCCGGGCAGGAGGCGGGCCATTTTGTCCACAAAATCGTATAATTCCTCCGTGGAAAACACGTTGTCCAGACTGTACATGCGCAGCCGGTGCGCGCGCGTTTCCAGGCTGTCCAGAACCGCGCCGCCGACCCGCACCGTCGGGGAGGAAGCGTCGCGCAAGGCCGGGTATTGGGCTTCCAGGTCCAGGAGATCACGGAAAAGGCGGTCGTACTCACCATCCGAAATTTCCGGGTCATCCAGCACATAATAGCGGTGCGCGTGGTATTCCAGCGCCTCGCGGAGAATCTTGGCCCTCGCGCGGGCCTGGGTGGGGATGCTTTCCATACTGTGTTCCAAATACTGTTTATGGCCCTTCAAAGCGTTTCCAGCGGTTCTTGCAGCGTTGCCAGCGCGCCGCGCCAGTCAGGTCCGAGCCGTGCATCCAGATACGCTTTCTCGGCCAGACCGGCCGCGTTCAGGAACCCCGGCGCGTCCTTGGCCGTCTCATGATACTTATGCCGCAAGACAATCGTGTGGTCCACCCAGACGTTCCACCCTGCCTGCGCGGCCCTGTGGGACAACCAGACGTCCACCCCGTACCCGAACCGGTTTTCGCCGAGGTCAAGCCCGCCGACGTCGTTGACGCATTCCAGGCTGATAATCGGCGCGATGCCGTCGATGTAGCGGACGCGCGTGCATTCCGCGCCCGGCACCCGGACCATCTGCCTGTGGTAGGGGTTGGCCGTTGCCGCCGGGGAATACAACCCCACCCTTCCCTTCTTTTCAAGCCAGCGCAGCCGCTGCGCCGCCCTGGACAGATACGGCGGGTCGGAAAGAAAAAAAACGTCGTTGTTGCAGAACCACAGATGCGTGTACCCCATGGCCGCGAAGGCCGTGACGGCATACTCCAGCGCCCCGCCCCAGAAGAGGTTTTCGGGCAGGCGCAGAAACGCGCCGGGGTACGGCGAGGGAGAATTATTATCGAGCACGTATATATCGTCGCCGTGCCCGGGATCTCCCGCCGCGAACTGCCTGTGGATTTTGCCGGTCATTTCGGCGTTGCCGTAATGCAGGATACAGACAGCCAACCGCATGCGGAACTCCGTTTGTTACAACCCGATCAGTGTTTCCCGCAGATCGCGGATGGTGTCGCGCAGCGTAGCCGCGCGTTCGAACTCAAGCTCGCGGGCGGCGTCGCGCATCTCCCGTTCCAGCTTCTGTATCCGGACGCCGATTTCCTCGGCGGACATGGGCGGCAGTTCCGCCGCTTTCGGCCGCACGCTCTCCTGCCCGACTTTCCTGCCGCGTTTTTTGCCGCCTCCCTGGGTATCCGGCGCGAACAGGGAATCAAAGGGCGTATCAACATCCTTGCGGATGGTCACCGGCGTTATGCCGTGCTCCTCGTTAAAGTCGCTCTGTTTTTTCCGGCGGCGTTCGGTCTCGTCCATGGCGGCGCGCATGGACGCGGTAACGCCGTCCGCGTACATAATTACACGGCCGTTGCTGTTGCGCGCCGCGCGGCCGAAGGTCTGGATAAGCGACCCGGTCGAGCGCAAAAAGCCTTCTTTGTCCGCATCCAGAATCGCGACCAGGGAAACTTCCGGGATATCCAGCCCTTCGCGCAGGAGGTTGATGCCCACGAGCACGTCAAACTCTTTCTTGCGCAAGGCGTTGATAAGGGCCATCCGCTCAAGGGTGTCGATATCCGAGTGCAGATACCGCGCCTGCACCCCCATGGACCGGAAATATTCGGTCAGGTCCTCGGCCATGCGCTTGGTAAGCGTGGTCACCAGGACCCGCTCGTCGCGCGCCGCCCTGGCTTTGCACTCCGCCATCAGGTCGTCCATTTGCCCCGTAACCGGGCGGACTTCCACAACCGGATCAATAAGCCCGGTGGGCCGGATGATCTGCTCCGCGACAATGCCCTGGGCTCTCTCAATTTCCCACTTGCCCGGCGTTGCGGAAACGTACACGGTCTGGTGGATGCGCTCCAGGAATTCCTCAAAACACAGGGGTCTGTTGTCCAGAGCGGACGGCAGCCGGAACCCGTACTCCACCAAAGTGCCTTTGCGTGACTGGTCGCCCTTGTACATGGCGCCGACCTGCGGCACGGTGATGTGCGATTCGTCGATGAACAGCACGAAATCCTTCGGGAAATAGTCCAGAAGACAGGAGGGGGCGCTGCCGGGGCCGCGCCCGTCCAGGTGCCGGGAGTAGTTTTCTATGCCCTTGCAGTAGCCGATCTCCTCCATCATCTCCAGGTCCATGACGGTTCGCTGCTCAAGGCGCTGGGCTTCCACCAGCTTGTTTTGTTCCTTGAACCAGGTGAGCCGCTCGCGCAACTCGTCCCGGATGTCATGCGCCGCGCGGGAGAGGTTGTCCCTGTCCGTCACATAGTGGCTGGCGGGGTAGATGACGGTCTTCGTCATGCGGCCGAGCTTTTGCCCGGTCAGGGCGTCCACTTCGCTGATCTCTTCCAGCTCGTCGCCGAAAAATTCAAGGCGCAGCGCTTTTTCGTGCTGGTAGGCCGGGATGACTTCCAACACGTCCCCGCGTACCCGGAAGGTTCCGCGGTGGAAGTCGTAATCGTTGCGCGTGTACTGGATATCCACCAGCCGCTCGATGACCGAATCCATGGACAACCGCTGCCCCGCCTCCACCGGCACGATGAGTTTGGCGTAGTAGTCCGGGGAGCCCAGGCCGTAAATGCAGGAAACGGACGCGATGATGATGACGTCCGGCCGCGTCAAGAGCGCATGGGTGGCCGCGTGGCGCAGCTTTTCGATATTGTCGTTGATGGACGAATCTTTTTCGATATACAGATCCGCCGCCGGCACATACGCTTCGGGGAGGTAATAGTCATAGTAGCTGACGAAATACTCCACAGCGTTATGCGGGAAAAGACCGCGGAACTCGTTATACAGCTGCGCCGCGAGAGTTTTGTTGGGCGCCAGGATGAGAGCGGGCCGGTTCACCCGCGCGATGGTCTGGGCCATGGTGAAGGTCTTGCCGGACCCCGTGACGCCGAGCAGCACCTGGTCCGTGACGCCCTGCTCCAGGTTGGCCGCCAGCTGGTCGATGGCTTCGGGCTGGTCGCCGCCGGGCGCGTACCCGGTTTGCAGATTGAAGATGGATGCCACGAAAATTAATCCTTAACCCAGGAAAGTACGGACTCAAGCGGCGTTCGCGCCGTCAGGTCCAGGCTGAGCGGCGTAACCGCGACGCACCGGGCCGTGCGCACGGCGTAGGCGTCCGTATCGCGCGGTTCGTTATCCCGTTTCTGTTTGCGGAACAGCACGTCGCACCGGCGGCTTTCAAGGCACGGCGCGGCAATCTCCGAATGGTAATACATGAAGGGCGAGAGGCGCGTCATGTGCCAGGGCGTCTCTGCCCCCGCGCCGGCGGGGATTTCCACCTTGAAAAGGTCCACGCCGGGGGGCATGCCCCGGCGCAGGAGCATGGCCGCGAAATACCGGGTGAAGTGGATGCTCCCGCTCCAATCCTGGTCGGAATACTCCCGCTGCGAATCGACCTCCGTCTCGAGGGACAGGGCCAGAGCCGGAGAGCCGCGCATGGCCGCTTCCAGCGCCGCGCCCACCGTGCCGGAACTGGTGACGCTCACGCCGATATTTTCCCCGTAATTGACGCCCGCCACGACCAGATCCGGCTTGCGGTCGGGCATGGCCAGAAAAAAATGCCGCACAACGGCGGCCGGGGAAGCATCCAGCGAATACGCCTCAATATCGTGGCCGTCTATCCGCAAGGGATACGGCTCAAACCTGGCATCCGGGTCGCCGGTGTGCGCCCGGCCCATGGATGTCTGCTGCCTGAGCGGCGCGGCGACGACCAGCCTGCCCAGGGGCAGCAGAGCCTCGGCGGCGGCCGCCAGGCCGGGCGAAGCGATGCCGTCGTCGTTGGTGCAAAGAATCATAGGTCTGTTCATGTGCCTGCTTTCCTTACCGTACCCGGAAAGCATCTATCTCCGGATACGCGCGATTACCGCCAGGAAAGTACCAGAGCTGAGAGGAAGGAGCAAGGGACGCGCGTTACCCGGCCGGGATAATAATAAGGGCGCTCCCCACGGTGCAGCAGAAAAAGGAAAGACGCCGCCCCCCCGCCTGAACTGGAGGGAGCAAAAGAAGAACGGCGGCAACCCCGAAAACCTTGCCCCAGAAAAGCATAAAGTCGCACCCGGCAACAAGGGAATCGGGCCAGCGCACATACGGCGCCGTATTCCAGGGCGCAAAGAGCGCCACGAACAGCGCGCAGACGGCGAAGCACCGCAGCGTGGCGGCATGGGAAGAGCGGCAGCCGTCAAAGAGCGCGCGGGCGGCCGCCAGAAACCCGGCGGCCAGCAGGAGAAACCCGCAGATGTGCCGCGCCGGGGCTATTCCCCAGACGGGCATGCCGGTGAACGTACCCAGGTTGGCGGCGCTGCCGGGCATGCCCCGCTGCCGGGCATACCAGAAAAAAACGAGGGCGACGCAGCCCGCCAGCAGCAACGGCACGGCGCTCGCGCGCTCCCGGGCCAGCAGCGCCGAAAGCGCGAGACATCCCAGAAAAACCAGGCCGCCCCATGGGTAATTCAAAAAAGGCGGCAAACTCCCCGGCGGCACGAAGAAAAAAGCGCCCGCCGCCAGGCAGGCGACCCCGATGTCGCGTACCGGCCGCATTGCTCTGCCGGAATCGTTTTTTCCCACAAACGGCGGCAAGCAGCCTCGAAAAAGAAAGGCGGCCAGAAATATCCATGCGGCATAGGCGATGCAAGAAAGCGCTGTCATACGGGTCCGCGCGGGATTATAAAAATTGCCGGACGAGAACTCTGTTGTGACACTTCTCCCAAAATGCCAAAGCTTTGGCGAAAAGGCAACGTTCTTGGGTAGTGGCTCAGTTTGAGCGTCAGACAAGGAAGCGTGCCGGATTTGCATAGGGAAGCCGACCCGGAGGGCTTGTGCCCGTTAGGCGAGTCTTCGAGCCTTCACGGGCATCGAGAGCAACGCTGGACTTTTGGTCCATGACCGGAGCAAATCCGGCACGCTGACGCAGTATCACGCCAAAATGAGCCACTACCCTCCTTTGATTTATATCCCAGTCATGGTAAAGGATATTCAATGCACCGCGTCCTTACCCTCTTCGCGGCACCGTTCCGCCCCCGGCATACCGTTGTTGCAACGGCGCTCGTTGCCGCCGCGCTCCTCTCCGCGATGTTGCCCGGCTGGCCTCTTCACGCCCTGGAAATTACCCGCGCCACGCCGGAATCGCGCGCCGGGGACAGTATGGTGCTCCGCGCGCCCGCGCTTCTCGGCCGTCCCGTTCAGGCCGGTATAATCCACTCCGTGCAACTGACTCCGGTCATTGACGAATACCGGGTTCAGGAAGGACGCCTGTGGACCTGGCAGGAAAGGATCATGTCGCACAACGCCGGGCTGCCGTCCCTGAAACCCGAGCGCGGCCGGTTTGTGTACGATCCGCCCTGGATGATCGTCGAGGGAACGGGAGAGTCCTGGGAAACCATTGTGTACCGCGTCGGCACCGGGGAACTCGGCAGGAACACGCTCTGCGTCTCCCCGTCGCCGTGCCGGGACCTTTGGCGGGAGATGCCGGGTGCGCGGCTTGTGTTCAGCGTCGTTCCGGCCCGTTTATAACGGCCCGTTTCCCCGGTTCCGGCGCGAATGCCGGACAGTACCTTGTCATTTTGCTTCAAAAGTGTATTAGTGGACCATAAGGAATCTAACCGCTGGTTATATAAAGGAGGGAAGTGTACCAACGCACATCAAAAATACATTTTTGTATTTTAAATCAGATGGCTGCAAGACGCTGCCTGCTTTGGTATAACCACTGAAAGTTTCAGCCATAAAGAGAGGGTCAATGAAACCGTCAAGCGGATCTCACGATGTCGTGGAAAAAGAACTGAGTGCGCCGGCCGACGATGGCCAGATAGATTTCGACGAATTACTGCGCAAATATGACACAGAGGCCCGTTTCAGACTGACCAAGGGGTGGCAATCGATTCTCATCACGGTCCTTGCCGTCTCCCTGTCCTGCTTTCACCTGTACACGGCCGGTTTCGGCCTGCTCCCCATCCAGATGCAAGGGGCCGTCCACCTTGCCATGGTGCTTGTCCTGACCTTGCTGCTGTATCCGCGCTCGCAAAAGATGGACAAAAAAAGCCCCATCCCCTTTTATGATTTTATCCTGGCGGGCCTCGGGGCCACGGCGGCTCTCTACCTTGTGTTCAACTACATCGCCCTGACCGAGCGGGCGGGCCTGCCGACCGAGATGGACCTCGCCATGGGGTTTCTGCTCATCATCATGGTGCTTGAAGCCACCCGCCGCATATCCAACCCGGTGTTGTCCTCTCTGGCCATATTCGCCCTGCTCTATTGCTATCTGGGGCGATCCCTGCCGGATTTCATGTCGCACAGGGGTTTTTCCATAGAACGCATCATCAACCACATGTACCTCGGGACGGAAGGCCTGTTCGGCGTTCCGCTGGAGGTCTCCTCCACCTTTGTCTTCATGTTTATTCTTTTCGGGTCGGTGCTGGATAAAACCGGCATCGGCAAATTCATCATCGACCTGTCTCTGGCGCTGGCGGGCTGGTCGGTCGGCGGCCCGGCCAAAGTGGCGGTCGTCGCGTCCGGCCTTATGGGCACCATTTCCGGGTCCTCGGTGGCCAACGTCTGCACCGTCGGCATGTTCACCATTCCGCTGATGAAAAGCGTGGGCTACAAGCCGGAAGCCGCCGGAGCCATTGAGGCCGCCGCGTCCACCGGCGGGCAGATCATGCCGCCGGTCATGGGCGCCGGGGCCTTCATCATGGCCCAAATGCTCGGGCGGCCCTACCTGGAAGTAGCGGTCGCGGCTATTGTTCCCGCGCTCCTGTATTACGTGGCCCTTGCCGTCCAGGTGCATTTCGAAGCCAGGAAGGAAGGGCTGGTGGGAATTCCCAGAAACCGCCTGCCCAGCATTGTGTTCCTGCTGAAGACCAAGGGCTTCCTGCTTATCCCGCTGTTCGCCATCATCTATTTCCTGATGGCGGGCTACACGCCGCTTATGGCCGCGTTTTTCGGCATCCTTACCTGCATTCCGCTGTCCTACCTGAACAAGGAAACCCGGCTTACCCCCAAAAAACTCATGGAAGCGTTTGAAAGCGGCGCGCGCTCGGCCCTCAGCGTGGCCTGCGCCTGCGCCTGCGTGGGCATGATCGTGGGTACCGGCACGTTGACGGGCCTTGCGCTGCGTATCGCCAGCGGCATCATTGAGCTCTCCGGCGGCCTCCTGCTGCCCACCCTGCTCCTGACCATGTGCGCCAGCATCCTGCTCGGCACGGGCCTGCCCACCACGGCCAACTTCATCGTGACCAGCACCATGGCCGCTCCCGCCTTGCTGCAGCTCGGCGTTCCCCCGATGGCGGCCTATATGTTCGTGTTCTATTTCGGCATCGCGGCGGACCTCACGCCGCCTGTCGCCCTGGCCGCCTATGCCGGAGCGGGCATTGCCGGAGCGGACCCCTTCAAGGCGGGGCTGATGTCGTTCAAGCTGGCGCTCGCCGGTTTGATCGTGCCCTACATTTATGTATACAACCCCATGCTGCTTTTTATCGACGCAACGCCGCTCCCCATGGCGCAGGCCATAGTAACCGCCTTGGTGGGCGTATTCCTGCTGTCCATGGCAACCATCGGATTCTACCGCACGCATATGAACTGGCCCCTGCGCGGCCTGGCGCTCCTCGGCGCCATCGGCCTGCTTGACCCGGGAACTCTGACCGACATTATCGGCCTCGGCGTCTTGGTGTTTATCCACTGCATCCAGGTCTACCGGAGCCGTAAGAATGTACCCCCTTCAACACCCACAACAGGAGAGTTTGCGTCATGAAAATGAAACAAGTACTTGTCATTGCTCTCGCGGCCACAACGATTCTGGCTTCCGCGGGCATGGCCCTGGCGGCAAAAAATTACGTCTCCATCGCAACGGGCGGCACCTCCGGGACCTACTTCCCGATCGGGGGCGCCATCGCCCAAGCAGTAACCAAGGGTAGCGACATTCAGGCCACGGCGGAAACCGGCAACGCTGCCGTTGCCAACATCAACCTGATCGCCAAGGGCGATATTGAAATCGCCTTCGTACAAAACGACATTTCATACTGGGCGTACAAAGGGGAGCAGATGTTCAAGCAGCCCCTGACCAACGTGCGCGCCGTCGCGTCCCTGTATCCCGAGCATATCCAGATCATCATCGCCAAAAACGCCGGTATCACGGACGTTGCCAGCCTGAAAGGCAAACGCGTCGGCGTGGGCGCTCCCGGCTCCGGGACCGAAGGCGACGCCAAGGCCATCCTGACCCTCGCCGGTGTGAAGTATGACGACATGAAGGTCGACTTCCTCGACTTCGGCGCGACCACCAGCCGCTTCAAGGACAACCAGATCGACGCCGGGTTCGTTGTCGCCGGGTATCCCACCGCCTCCGTCATGGACCTCGCCCTGACGAAAGACATCAGCCTGCTCAGCTTCAGCGACGACCTCCTGGCGAAGCTTTCCAAGGCGCACCCGTATTTCGTGGCCAGCTCCATCCCGGGCAACACGTATAAGGGTGTGACGGCCGACACCAAGACCCCCGCCGTCATGGCCATTCTCGTCACCCACGACAAGATGCCCGACGACGTCATCTACAAGTTCACCAAGGCCATGTTCGACAACATCGCCGACGTGCACGCTTCCCACGCCAAGGGCAAGGAAATCAACCTGAAAACGGCTCTTGACGGCCTGACCGTGCCCCTGCACCCCGGCGCCGCCAAGTACTACAAGGAAAAGGGCATGGCCGTTAAGTAAGACGCGCCGCCTGTAAACGCAAAGAGCCGGTCCCGACGGGACCGGCTCTTTTGCATACGCGGGATGGGTGCAATCAGAGCGAATATTGTTTCTTCCACTCGTCGAGGAAGAGTATCGCGGTTTCCAGGGAACTCAGTTTTTCGTTCTTGCGCCGGACGGCCGCCACGACATCGGAAAACCCCGCCCCGGAGGGCAGCCCCAGCGCGCCGTACAAGGCATGCAGTTCCCCGCGCAACGCCTCGGGCAGATCGTCGGGCCAGTCCCGGTCAACCCGTTTCGCCCGTTGCGGCAGCCTCTTTTGCGCAAATTCGAGCAGCGTCCGCATCCGCGCGGCATAGGTGTGCCCGGCGAGAACGCGTTCTCTGCCCCGCTCCGCATAGGCGCGCCGTTCATCGGGATGCCCGGCGAAATAGGCTATTTTTTCTTCCAGTTCGGGCAGGCTGGAAAAGGTCGCGAGGTCGCTTTCATCAAACAGTTCCGGCATGAGAGAACGCCTGTCCACAAGCTGGAAAGCGCCGCACGCGGCGATTTCAAAGGTCCGGGGGTTCACGAAATCGCCCTGCGGCACAAGCTCTTCCGCATTCACGCTGGAATGCAGGTTCAAGTTTATGGCGGCGGCGTTGAAGATCCGGACCGTGTCCTCGGTGTTGATGCGTTTTCCCTGCATCTGGACCAGCGGGGCAAGGATGGGGTCGCCCTCCCATTCCGTTCCCCATATTTTCAGCCCGTGGCGGACAAGATGCCGGAAAGCGGCCCTGCGGTTCGGATACCCGGCGCCCATGAAGGAAAGTTCCGCCCCGAACCGCTGCGCGTCCGCCGGGGACAACTCCAAAGGTTTGTGCACGCTCGGGTCCGCGGCAAGCGGAAGATACAGCGCGTTGGCAACGCCGTTTTGCGCCAGTTCCCCCAAAAAAGGTTCCTTCTGGATGACCGCGAAAATGTCGTACAGCGGGGCGAAGGCCCGCCAATACGTGAACAGGCGGTAATCCTCAACAAACCACATGGCCGTGGGCACGCCGTCCTTGCGCAGACGGGAGAGGCCCTGACGGCTGAGCGGCGCCTGGGCCATGCACAAAACCAGATCCGGTTCAAAGCGCTCCACCGTGGCGAGAACCGCCTGGGTGACGACCTGCAGGAAGCTGTTTTCCAGATACTCCTGCCGCTCGATGGAAACGTTCAATTCCTTGCAGGCCCGCAACGCGCCGTAAAAGGAAGGGGATTCAAACACGTCCACAAGGCAGCCAAGCTCCTGCAGCGCGGCAACGCAATACCGCCCGATAGGGAGGGAACCGCCGTAAAAGGGCAAAACCACCAGAACTCGCTGCATCCTCACTCCCCTTGCGGCAGAATGCCCGCCCTGCCGCTCTCGTCCACGGGCGGCAGCATCCAATCCGTTTCATGAAAGACCGTTTCCGCGAACCGGGAAGCAGCGGCTCCGGCCTCAAAGATGCCGCAATATTCCGCCAGAAGGGACCGCAAAGCCGCCCTTTTGGTCAGTTCCGGCAACGTACCGGCATCCGGGATATAGTCGCAGCCGAAAGCGTCGCAATGCGTTCGGAACCGCGCCAGCTCTTCCGGCCAGGTTTCAGGCTCTTTTCCCTGAACGGCGCGGTGCAGCGCCGGTGATGCAAACGGGGAAAGACAGGCCACCGCGTGCGGGCAGGGCCGCGTTTCCACGCAGGGCGCGCAGGATCGGGTCGCCTGGAACACGGTATGCCCGTCTCCGTACGGGCCGGTTTCAAAACACCAGGCCGAGGACAGGAAAAACGCCTGGACGGGAACGCCCATATGCGCGGCAAGGTGCATGATGCCCGTATCGGGCGTCAGCACACGATCGCACCCCGCGAGGATATCCGGCAGGTCGGACAGACTCGTTCTGCCGCAGGCGTCATCCACTTTTTGCAGCACCGCCGGACGGAAAAGGCGGGACAGTTTGCGGGCGAAAACCCGCTCCGCATTGCTGCCCAGAATGACGATTTCCGGCCCGCCGTGGGCCACGAAAGCCGCTTCCACAAGAGGAGCGAGCACTTCGGGCGGGAGCGAACGCCTGGCCTCCCGGCCTGAGGCCACGACGGCGATTTTTCCGCCGCCTCCGGCCCTGGCTGCCGGGTTGACCGCTGACGGGGCGACGGGATCCGGGTGCAGATACGCCCAAAAATCCACGAGGTTCATGGGCGCCATACGGCGGTTGCCCATCCAGCGAAATCCCATGCGCAGCCAGCGCGAACGGAAGGCCTGGCCGTTCCGGCAGCTGTAGCCGCGGACGGAGTCCGGATCAAAAAGACCGGCCAGGGCCAGGGCCATGCCGGAAAAATTGAGCGTATACACGGAAGAAAAAGGAATTTCGGCAAGGGCGGCGAAAACGCTCCTGTTACGGGAAAACGCTTCCGCCGCCGCTAGATTCGTCGCGTGCGCCCGGACCTCATGCACAACGGCAAAAGGGTATATCCGGCGGGCAAACGCTGCCAGGGAGGGATCAACGGCCAGATGCACCGTATCGCCGGGCGTTGCCGCAAGGGAAAGAAGCAGACGCTTCGTCTGGATCGTATCCCCGAACCGGGCAAGCTGGATGACGAGATGGTGCGCCACGGGCCTCCCCGACTATTTAAGTCGTTGCATCAATGCTTCTTTCACGGAAGTGATGTCGCCCTGTCCGTCAAGCTCGATATATTTCGTCAGCCCCTTGGCGGCAAGGCCCTTGAAGAAATACGCGGCCGCGAGGGTGCCGCTTTTTTCGTCATAATAAATTTCGTGGCGCTTGTTGATGGCGCCTTCGTTCTGATCGTCGGCGCGGGCGGAAAGCGCCCCGCCGCACACGCGGCAGATATCGCCCTTGGGCGCGATTGCCGCGATATGGATATTGTTGGGGTGGTTGTTGTCCGTGGCGCAGAGCCTGCGGCCCATGATCCGGTCCTTGGCGATCTGGCGGGGCAGCAACAGTTCCACGACGTAATCAAGCTTCATTCCGGCCTTTTGCAAGGCGTCCCAGAGCTTTTCCGCCTGAACCATGTTGCGGGGGAACCCGTCCAGAAGCCAGCCGTTTTTGCCTTTTTCCTTGAGGGTTTCCAGCACCATGGGGATAGTGATGTCGTCGGGCACCAAGTCGCCGCGGTCCATGTACTCTTTGGCTTTCTTGCCGAGCGCGGTGCCGTTGCCGATATGCTCACGGAAAATGGCGCCGGATTCGATGTGGGCCAAATTATATTTCTCTTTCAGAAGAGCGCCTTGCGTTCCCTTGCCGCTGCCGTTCGGGCCGAAAAGAAGTATATTCATGCCGAGTTCCTTGGTGAATGAGATTGCGGTGATGGATGAGATTGCGTCGCCGCATCCCGCGCATAGTGCAGCCATCCGCGCTTCGTGTCAATGAGGGGGATGGGAATAACCTTCCCGCCGACGCGCGGGACGGGTTATTTTCCCAAATCGGGCAGGCCCCCCGCGCAGAAAAACACGCCCCCCTCCTTGATGCGGGCTTTTTTACCGCCGGGAAACTGGATTTCCTTGCCGCCCTCATTGCGCCGCCAGGCCGCGTCAAGAGCGGCGAGATGCTCCGCCGTGGCCTGCCCTTTGCCGAGTTCCATGACGATGTCCCGGTACTTGCGGACGCGGAGCGACGGCGGCAGGCCGGCAAGCGCGTTGCGGGAAAGAAAAATGCCGTCTTCCACGCGTACCGCAGGAATGGCCGCGAGAGCGTCCTTGAAAAAGGCGGCGTCGTCCCGCGCCATGCGCCAACGGTCCGCCACGGTATCCAGAAACGCCGGATTTTCCTTCAAAAACAGGGGCAGAATATGGTTGCGCACCCGGTTGCGGAAATAGGCGTCATCCGCATTCATGGCGTCGTCATGCCAGGGTTCGCCTATCTCCCGGAGAAAGGCCTCGATAGCGGCGCGCGGCGTCAGCAATAACGGGCGGATGATCCTGGTATCGTCCACGATTCCCGCCATTCCGGCAAGCGCGGGCCAGCCGGCCCCGCGCGTCATGCGCATGAGGCAGTCTTCGGCCAGGTCGTTGAGCTGGTGCCCGGCGGCTATCCGGCCGCAGCCCGTGGAAGCGCGCACGGTTTTCAGAAACTCCAGCCGGAGGATGCGCCCGGCTTCCTCCAACCCAACGCCGTTTGCGGCCGCGTACCCGGCGACGTCCTTTTCCGCCGTATGGAACCGGACGCCCAGGCGGCGGCAAACCGCCGCCGCGTCACGGACTTCCGCGCCGGATTCCGGCCGCAGCCCGTGGTCAAGGGTGGCCGCATGCAGGGTCAGGTCAAGCCGGGGGGCCAGGAAAAACAAGGCGAACAAAAGCGCCTTGGAATCCGCGCCGCCGGAGTACGCGACCACCATGGACTCACCGGTGAGATCGCACAAAAGCTCGTCGCGGCAAAACCGTTCCACGGCAAGGCAAAACCGCGCCGCGCCGGAAGGAAGATCCCGCAGCCGCAGGGGAAGAGCGCGTTCCGTCATGGCCGTCTTTTTCTGCCCAGGTGGGCGTCGTCGGGCACGTTTTCCCCGTCCAGGTTGAACAGGGAACGGGCGAGCGTAACCAGCCGCATGCCCGTGTCTTCTTCCGTGTACCGGCGTTTCAGGTACGTAATCGGGTCGTGATTCAGCTTTTTGGCCATGGCCGCTATCATCAGCCGCAAGGCTTCCGCCGTTTCCGGCGTGACAGGCCCTATCCGGCGCAGGGTCTTCTCCAGTTCTTCCTCCATGATGGATTCCGACCGGTGCACGATATCCGCGATGGTTCCCTGCAAGCCCAGCGAATGCATCCAGGCGCAGAACCGCTCGGCCTCGTCCGCTACGATCCCTTCGGCCTTGCGGGCCTCCCCCTGGCGCGCCGCGCGGTTTGATGCGACCACTTCGGAAAGGTCGTCGATGTTGTAGAGGTACACTTCATCGAGCGTGCTCACGGCGTCTTCCACGTCGCGGGGCACGGCGATATCGATACAGAACAAGGGCTTATCCCGGCGTTTTTTCATGACCGGGCGCATCATCTCCAGGGTTATCACGGGTTCCGGCGCGCCGGTGGAACTGATGACGATATCCGCCTCTTCCAGGCGCACGGGCAACTCGTCGAACGGAAACGAGGAACCCTTGAAGCGGGTGGCCAGAACCATGGCCCGCTCATATGTGCGGTTCGTGAAGGCGAGATGCGCGCCCTGCCCCTCCGCCAGGTGTGTAGCCGCGAGTTCCGCCATTTCGCCCGCGCCCACGACCAAAACGGTTTTGCCCTGCAAATCGCCAAAAATCCGGCGGGCCAGGGAGACTGCCGCGTAACTGACGGAAACGGCGCTGGACGCGACCCCGGTTTCCGTGCGGACGCGCTTGGCGGTCATAAACGCCTTGTGCAAAAGCCTGTTGAGGATGACCTTGGACGCTTTTTGCTCCAAGGCTTTGCGGTAGGCGTCCTTTAACTGGCCGAGGATCTGCGGTTCGCCGAGCACGAGGGAATCCAGGCCCGACGCAACCCGGAACAAATGGAGCACGGCGTCGGTTCCCTCATGCATATAGACGTGCGGGGCAAGCTCGTCACAGGAGCGCCCGCACTGTCCGGCCCAACATTCAAGAACCTTTTGACGCACGCCCTCCCCTTCGCCCACGGCCAGAATTTCCACCCGGTTGCAGGTAGAGAGGATGAGCGCCTCCGTTATCGCGGCATCCAGGGGAATGACGTCGCAGACCCGGCATTCTGCGTCCGACAAGGCAAAGCTCTCGCGGACGGCGACATCGGCCGAACGGTGGTTGAGGCCGAAAAGGTAGACGGTTCTTTTCATGCCTGCCTCAAAACCCCGGGGTCTGGAAAAAATTGTGGTGGCTGTGCATGAAAAAATTGACCCCGACAAGGGACAGCAGCGTCGCCGCGAAAAGGACGATCAACATGACGGCGGCCTTTTTCCCGTACCAGCCGAGCACGAAGCGTTGCGAGAACACCAGGGCGTACAAAAGCCAGAGCAGGATGGAGGCGACTTCCTTGGGGTCGGAGGTGACCACAGCCCCGCGCGAGCCGAGCGCCCAGGCGAATCCGGTCAGGAGCCCCAGGGTGAAGAGCGGAAAGCCCCACAGCACGATCAGCTTGTTGATGCGGTCGACCGTGGACAGGGCAGGAGTATCCGCGCCCGCTTCGGGCAGGATTTTCCGGGATTTAAGTTTCCGGCGCAAATTGAGAAAATACAGCGCGGACCCCAGCCCCAGGGTTATGAGCGCAAAGTTCACGGACAGCACAACAAGGTGCAGCACGAAAAAAGCGCCCGTCATGTGTTCCGGCAGGCCACCCTCGATATTGCCCAGCGCGGAGGAGGCAAAGAAGAGAGCGAGCGCCAGCGGTCCGGCGGTCAGCCCCAAAATAGGCGACCGCAACCGCCACCAGGTAACGCAGTAGACGAACACCAGGCTCCAGGCCATGACCTGCACCAACTCGCCCCGGCTGAGCGCTTCCATATCCCGGAATCCCGGCGACAGGAGAATCAGCAGCGTGTGCGCGGCAAACCCGGCGGTAATGGCCCAGGCGGCGGGTTTGCGCAAACAATGCCAGCGCGGGACCAGCCCGAGAAGCCCTCCCAGACTGCCCAAAGCGTAGCAAATAAGGACAACGTCACCAAAGCCCATGCAAAAGCTCCTCAATATGGCCGTGCAACGATGCGGGCAGCAGCGCGGTTACGGTTTCGCGTATTTTCAGCCGGTCCTGCCGCGCAAGGAAGTCACCCAATTCCGAATTCACAAGGGAACGGAAGAGTTCCCCGTGCTGGTCCGCCTCTCCGTCCATGGCTAAGACCAAAGGACGCAGCCGCCCCATGAAGACGAGAAGCGGGCCGTATCGCTCTTCCAGCCACACGGCCGCGTCTTTGCGAATGCGCCCGGCCAGGGCCGGACTTCCGCCGGACGTGGAAAAGGCGGCAAGCAACCCGTTGAGCCGGGTATGGGCGGGAACGTGGAACGTGCCGCCATCCGGATCATCCGCGACGTTGCACAACACGCCTTGCGCCGCGCATGCCGCCGCGATGCGTTCGTTTTCCGCCCTGTCGCTCGTGGCCGCGAAAACCAGGGCGCACCCCGCGATATCGTCGTCCCGGACCGCGCGGCACAAAACGCGCACGCCGGAAAGGGCTTGCAGCTCCCGCTGGTCCGTTTCGGACAAAGCGGGATCAAAAACCAGTATTTCCCCGGCCCGCGCGTCGCGAAGACCGGCGATTTTCCGTCTGCCGACCTTGCCCGCTCCGGCCACAAGAACGCGGCTGTCCGCAAGAGAAAGAAACACGGGATACAAGTGCATGGGAAGGACTATAGCGCATATCTCCATGGGGGGAAAAGCACTTTCCGCCGGAGGTAGCGGCTCAGTTTGCCCTGATACTGCGTCAGACTCGTCCCGCGCGAAGCTCATGTATGTCTTGATACACTTCGCTCCGCACGGAACTCGTCTTCCTTGTCTGAGGCCAAACTGAGCCGCTACCCCGCCGGAAATAATTGCGCGCGAAAACGCAACCGGGCGAAAAACAGCAAGAAGAGTCCGCCCCCAAGGGGACGGACTCAAAATATGCGGGGAGAAAAACCGTGTTACGCGCTTTGCATCGCGTTGACGGCCTTCGCGAGGCGAGACATCTTCCGCGAAGCGTTCTTCCAATGCACAGCCGAACCGGCATACTTGTCCAACACGGAGTTGGCGGTCACCAGCGCGGTGGCGGCGGTTTCGCGGTCCTGGTTCAGGACGGCGAGGCGCACGGCCTTGACCACGTTTTTGATGCGGGTGCGGGCGGCGCGGTTACGGGCGGCGCGCTTCAGGCTTTGCTTGTGACGCTTGATCGCAGACTTGTGGTTAGCCAAGGTATCCTCCAAATAGTAGCAACATAAAACCGGCGGTTGGTATGCCGGGAATAATTGGTTTCACGAAAGGGGGTATTTATATCCCCCGGCGGGCTCCTGTCAAGACATTTTATCCTTAGCCCGCACCGCTGTTATGAACAGCGGCCCTGCGCTTACATTTGCAGGGCGGAGAAGTCCGCCAGCCGTCCCATGCGCTGCAAAATGGCGGCGAGCAGTTCCAGGCGGTTCCGGCGCAGCGCCGCGTCATCCACCATGACCATCACGCCGTCGAAGAAGGCGTCAACCGAGGGGCGCAGCGCCCCGGCTTTGCGCAAAAGCTCCTCATACCGGCCCTGCTCCCACAAGCTGTCACATTCCCGCGCGAACACGGCAACGGCTTCGGCCAGGGCTTTTTCCGCATCCTCCGCCAGCAGGGAGACATCGTACGTGCCGGAAAAATGCACGCCCTCTTCCTGTTCCTGCTTGCGCACGATGTTGGCCACGCGTTTGAACGTCATGGCCGTCTGCGCGAAATCCGATTCTTGGCTGAATGCCTTCAGCGCGTGCAACCGGGCGTGAGCGCCGCGCACGTCGCGGGAATCCGAGGAGAGCACCGCTTCCACGAGGAGCGTGTCGTTCCCCTGCCCGACCATCTGGTTTTTAAGTCTGGTCGCGAAAAACTCCAGCAGCTTGCCGAGGGCTTCCGGCTGCGGGAGCTTCCACGCAATGCCGCTGTAAAGGGATTGGGCTTTGGCGAAAAAGGCTTCGATATCAAGGGCAAGGCCGTGTTCCTCGATGATTCGCGCGATGCCGAGGGCGCAGCGCCGCAGGGCATACGGGTCCGCAGCCCCGGTGGGGATCATGCCCAGCCCGAAGCAGCCCGCCATGGTATCGGCCTTGTCCGCGAGGGACAAAAACGCGCCGCACAGGCTCGCGGGCACGGGGGTATCCGGCCCGGCGGGCAGGTATTGCTCGCGCAGGGCCTGCGCCACAACGGGTGTTTCGCCCCGCTTCGCCGCATAGATGCCCCCCATGATGCCCTGGAGGGAATCGAATTCGCCCACCATGCCGGAGACAAGGTCCGCCTTGGAAAGGCGCCCGGCGCGCGCGGCATCATCCGGAGCGACAAGCCCCGTTGTTTCCGCCAGGTACCGGCACAGCGCTTCCAGACGGCGCGTCTTGTCACCCATGCTGCCCAGCGGGGCAAGGAAGATGACCGCATCCAGAGAGGCGAGCCAGGCGTCGAAGCCGGAAGCGAGGTCCGTTTTCCAGAAAAACCGGGCGTCTTCCAGCCGGGCGCGCAACACGCGTTCCCAGCCTTTGCGGACAAGGTCCTCGTCGGGCGGCGTCATGTTCAGAACAGTGCAAAAATGCGGCAGAAGCTTTCCGTCCTTGCCTTCCACGCCAAAACTCTTCTGGTGGCTTTCCATGCTGGTCAGCAGCACCTCGCGCGGAATCTCCAGGAAACCGGCGTCAAAACCGCCGAGAAGCGGTACGGGATGCTCCGTCAGGCCCTGCACTTCATCCAGCAGGCTTTCCTTCCACAGAACAACGCCGCCGGCCTTTTCCGCCAGGGCATTGCCGCCCTTGATGATGGCGGCGCGGCGCTCCGCCGGATCAACGGTGACGCCGCACTTGTCCGCGATGACGGCCCGGTAGTCCGACGCCGCGCTTAACGTGAAGGGGCCGAACCCATGCACCCTGTGCCCGACGGTCGTATTGCCCGAGGCGACCCCGCCCACCGTGAAGGGAATGACGGCGTTATCCAACATGGCGAGAAGCCAGCGCAAGGGCCGGGCAAAGGTAAAGGTGCCGTTCCCCCAGTGCATTCTCTTGGGGAAGGAAAGGGATTCGATAATTTCGGGGCAGATGCGGGCGAGGACGTCGGCCGTTTTTTCACCGCCGACCGTTTTCCGGGCGGCCAGGTATTCGCCTTTGTCCGTGGTTTCCCGGAACAGCGCCGCCATGGCGACGCCCTGGGTCTTGGCAAAACCTTCGGCGGCCTTGGTGGGGTTGCCGTTTCCGTCATAGGCGACCCTGACGGGCGGCCCCATCACCAGTTCTTCGCGTTGTTCGGAATTTGCCGCAACCCGCGCCAGAACGGCGGAACGGCGCGGCGTGGACAGAACGCGCAAATCGTCAAAGGGAACGCCGGCTTCGGTAAACGCCGCGCTGAACCGTTCCCGCAGCTCTTTTTCCAGGCCGGGCAGAAAACGGGCCGGAAATTCCTCGACCCCTATTTCAAGAGTGAAGCTCAGCATGTCGTTTCCTTATTTTTTATAAGCGGATACCCCATTTCCTCGCGCTGGGCGGCGAACAGACGGGCAACACCGGAGGCCAGCGCGCGCACCCTGCCGATATAGGCCGCGCGTTCCGTAATGGAAATGGTGCCGCGAGCATCCAGAAGGTTGAACGTATGCGAGCACTTCATGGTGAAATCATAGGCGGGCGCGAGCAGGCCGCGCTCGGTCAGCCGCTTCGCTTCCTGTTCGTATTCACTGAAGTGGTCGAGAAGGAGCTGGGGAGAACTTTCCTCAAAATTGTATGTGGACTGTTCCACCTCGTTCCGGTGGTACAAATCGCCGTAGGTCACGTTCTCGTTCCAGTCGAGGTCGTACACGGACTCTTTCCCTTGGAGATACATGCAGAGCCGTTCCATGCCGTAGGTGATCTCCGCGCTCACGGACGGCAGGTCAATGCCGCCGACCTGCTGGAAGTATGTGAACTGGGTCACTTCCATGCCGTTGAGCCACACTTCCCAGCCAAGGCCCCAGGCCCCGAGGGTGGGGGATTCCCAGTCGTCCTCCACGAAGCGGATATCGTGCTTCGCGGGGTCGATGCCGAGGGCGCGGAGGCTGTCCAGATACATCTCGAGGATGTTGTCCGGCGACGGCTTGATGATGACCTGGAACTGGAAATAATGTTGGAGCCTGTTGGGGTTTTCCCCGTACCGGCCGTCCGTGGGGCGGCGGGAAGGTTCCACGTAGGCGACCTTCCAGGGTTCCGGCCCGATGGCCCGCAAAAAGGTGGCCGGGTTGAACGTGCCGGCGCCCTTCTCCACGTCGTAGGGCTGCTCAATGACGCACCCGCGCTTTGCCCAGAAATCCTGCAATGTCAGAATGACATTTTGAAAATACATGGCCGCTCCCTGAATGATAAGACGAAATCAAACCCGGATGAACCGGTTGTTATGCCATCTGAGCCCGACGTGATGCTCAATGAACGCATCCACGATCTGGGCGAAATCTCTCTGCCCCCTGGGAGAAAGCGATTCCATGGCGCCTTCGCTCCAGTGCAACGGGGAATATTCCTGCACATGGGCCAAAGCGTCAAGCGTTTCGTGCCCCACAAACAAAAATTTCCCTTCCCGTTCCCGCCGCATGCAGGACGCGCAGGAAAAGCCCCCCTCGCGCACGGAAAAACCGGCATGGCTAAAGTCCGCCAGAGCCGTGCCGCACCGCGAACACCGGACAAGATCCAGCGCGTAGCCCTGCTCAAAGGCTATCTTCGCCCGGAAAAGCACGGGAAAACTTGGCAAAGGCCCCGTATCTCCTTCCAGGAACTCAAGGGTATGGCTTAGCGCCGCGTGTGCCTTTTCCGCGCTGTCCGGCGCTATGCCGAAAGCCTCCACGAATTTGGCGCAGTTGACGGCTATCCCGAGGCGCCGCCAGTCGTCGCGCAGTTTGCGCGGGGCGCGGATGAGAACGCCTTCCTGCAACGCGTTATACAAACCGTTCCGGGTCGTCTTGACGCTGAAAAGCACCTCGTTGAAAAGATCGAGACAGCCCGAAAAACGGCGGCGGCTGCGCGATCCCCCAAAAGCGAAGGCGGACATGAGCCCGCGCTTGGGCGAAAGAAAACGGACCCAAAGGTCCGTTTCGCGAAACCGCCCGACACGCAGGATAAGTACCTTGTCAGTGAATTCCATGGGGTACCGGTTTATTGAAACGTGAGGGTCTTCTTCTCATTACGCTTGCTGTTGTGGGCATAGGGCTTGCCGTTGTGCGTGATGACCACGCCGCCCGCGTTGCCGAGGACCAGGACCAGCTTGGTCTTGTAAGGCAAAATCGAGGTTTCCCCCGGATACACCGTGAACGTGCGCGAGGGGCTGCCGTCGACCGAAGCCTGAACCCAGCATTCTTCGGTCGCGTCAAGGGCTATCTGCTTCCCGCCCGCAAGGGGAGCTTCCGTTGCAGGGGACGCGGCGGGCGGAACCGGCTGCGCGTCTCTGGGGGAGTCTTGCACGGCAACGGGTTGCTGCGCAAGGGTGTCCCTGGGCTGCTCTTGCGTCCGGGGAGACGTTGGGGGAGACATTGGGCTCTGCGGTTCCGGAGCCGGGACGGTCCGCGCGGCAACAGCGGGACCGGAGGCCGCGGATGCCGGATGGGCGGATACGGAACCCGCCGAAGGGGACACGGCTCCGGATTGCGTGGTCGCGGAGGCGTTCCCGCTGCCCGGGCGGGGAGAATCGCTTTCCGGGGAGGCTGCGGAGAAAGAATGCGTGACCAACCCTTTCAGGGCGTCAAAATGCGAAAACGCGTACCATCCGGCCGCGCCGACCAGGACAAGAACGAGCAATGAAAGAAAAATGGAAGCGGCCCGGCCGCGATTCCCCGGACTGGGCGCTTTGCCGCTGACGGGCCCGGGAACGGTCGGCACGTCCGCGAACATCTCTTCGGGGAAAAGCGTGCTGAGGCCGTTCTGCAAATCCTCCGGCGAAACGCCGACCGCCTGGGCATACGCGCGGACAAACCCTTTCGCGTAAACGGCGTGCGGCATGCGGTCAAGAGACCCTTCTTCAATCCCGCGAACCGTGCTGACCGAAAGCTTGAAGCGCGAGGCCAACTCCTCGATGCCCAGCCCTTTTGCCTCGCGGTGCGCGCGGATGAGCTCTCCGAACTCCTGTGGTGTCATGATCCCTCCGTATCGGCGACCCCCTGATAGTACTTACAACCGGATATCAATAACCGCCCTGCTCCGCAACTGGTCGGTATATTCCGTGAACCGTTCCTGGAGGCGCGGTTCACGCAAGATCCGCTCGATCTCGGGAGTCGCCTCTTCCAGGGTCATGGTGCGCCCGCTGGTGGAACCGTTGAGCTTAATCAGACAGTCGCGCGTGTTGGCGTGGAACACCTCGCTGATTTCGCCGTCTTTCAGCTGCACCACTTGCGCTTTGAAGGGCGCGGCCAGATCATCCCATTTTATCATGCCGAGGCGCCCGCCGTTTTCCGGAGACGGCCCTTCGGAAAACTTCTTGGCGGCATCCTCAAAGGAAAGGGTTTTGGCCGTGATTTTTTTGTACACGTCAAGGGGGTCCGCCGAAGGGGCGAACACGATCAGGGAAACGTCAACGGACCGTTCCGCCGCGAATTCATTCTGGTGCGCGTCAAAATACTTTTTGACCTCTTCCGCGGTCACGACGGTTTTACGGGCGATCTGGATATTGACGATTCTCTGGCTCAAAATGGTGTTCCGCACCCGTTCCCGGAGCATTTCCATGGTGCCGCCCTGGGCAACGACCCGCGCTTCAAAATCCTTCATGTTCATCTGGTTGCGTTGCGCGAGCTTGCGGACCTCGTTGTCGACGTCGGAGTCGGAAGCCTTGATTTGCAGCCGTTCCGCTTCCTGCCTGAGGAGGATGTCCTCTATCATCACGGAGAGCACCCGGCTCATGATTCTGTCAATCTGGGCGCGGTTCGCGGGATCGGACGCGTTTATTCCGGCGCGGACGAATTCGGCGGCGGCATGGCGCCGCAAATCGTGCAGGGTAATGATCTCGCCGTTAACGACGGCGGCGATTTTATTCAAAACGACCGGCTGGGGAAGCTCATTCGACGCGGCAAAAGCAATACACGGCATCGCCAGAAAGACCAGCGCTGCAACGCAACAACGGATTGTTTTCAAGAGGCTCTCCTTGCCGTTCGTCGAACGGCATCATCTGCGCCGGAAACCGGCTCTGGCATATAGGGCTGCTTTTGTACTCTGTTTTCAGGCATCTTGCAAGGCTGCATTCCCGTCCGGGAGCAGGCTGCTGGACGCATATAGCGCGCCATTCACAAAGCGGGCGTTCATGAAGGGTCGTTCGGAGCGGGACCGGGCACCGCCGCGTCCTGGGGTTCCACGGTGCCGCGCAGACGCGGGAGGAGTTGCTCGGATATCTTGATGGTCGCTTTCTGCATCCGGCCCTGGACCCACTTGTTATATGCCTCTTGCACTTTTTGCGCCACAAGCGTTTCCTCGATTTGCAGGTACGCCTCGTCCGGTTCCGCCTGCCGCTCGGGCAGCGTTTCAAGGAGCAGCACCTGGTGAAACTCGCCGCCCATTGCAAACAGCGGGGAAAGGTCACCGGGACGCAGCCGCGCCACGACCTGGCCCAGCACCGGGTCAAGTCTGTTGGTGTCCAGCCGGACCGTGCGGATGGTAGCATCCGGATGCCGTTCCTGCACCACGACCGGGTCGCCGTCCGCGTCCAGATCTTTGGCGCATGCCGTGACATCCTCCTTCTTGATGCCGGAAACAAGGAAAAAATACGCCCAGGGGGGTCTTACGAATTCCTTGGGATGCGCTTTCAGATACGCGTCGACCTCTTCCGGCGTAATCACGATATCCGGCCGGAGGACCTTATCCAGAAACCGCAACACGGAAAGATGGTTGTGCAGCAGAAACCGCCAGGTATCAAGGTCGATGGCCTCATTGACCAGAACCTCTTCAAACGTTCCCGGCGGGTAGTCCGAGCGGATGTGGTTTTCTTCGGCCAGAAGCTCTTCCCGGCTGACGGCGAGCTTCTTTTTATCAAGGTGCTGCTTGACGAGCTCCACGGCGACGAGGTTGGTCAGGGCGTCCCCGTACTGCTTGCGCATCACGTCCATTTCGGCCATCGACGGGGAGGTCCAGTCAAAATGCGTGCTGTTGCGCAGCGCCGCGACCTGGTCCAGCGTAATCGGCCTGCCGTTGACCGTCGCAACCTGCCCGCGCCAGATATTGTCCGTGCAGCCCGCAAGAGCCAGCGCGAACAAGCACGCCGTCAGCACGAAAAACGGCGAAAAAGAAAAACGGGACAGTTGCCTCACAACACTCATTACCGCGCAGCCCTCATTACCCCGCCTTGCGCAGGGAGGAAAGTTCTGTCTGGACAAAGGAAAACCGCTCGCTGACCGCGCCTTCCGGCAAAACGACTTCGAGCCCCGCCGGGGGCAGGAAGCGCGCCTTTTTCGGCGACGCGGTGACCCATTTGATAAGCTTTTCCGGGTCGAGCGCCGACGATTTTTCCGCGAACACCAAGCGCACGCGGTCCGGATGCAAATCCGCCTTCAGGGCGCCCAGGCCGCCGAGGAAGCGTTTAAAGACCAGCACCGCGAGGAAGTTGGCCACGGGTTCCGGCCAGGGGCCGAAGCGGTCGCGCATTTCCAATTCTATATCCTGTTGGGCTACCCCGTCCACTGCCGAGGACAAGGATTTATAATATTGCAGCCGCGTTTTGGGGTCCTCGATGTAGTCATCGGGAATATGCGCGGCAATGCCCAGGGTTATCTCGGTGGTTATCTCTTCCTCTATCGGGCCGCCCTTGAGTTTGGCCACGGCTTCCTCAAGCATTTCAAGGAACAGGTCCAGCCCGAGGCGGGTCATGTGCCCGGATTGCGATTCGCCCAGGATATTGCCTGTTCCCCTAAGCCGCAAGTCCTCCATGGCGACCTGGAACCCGGCCCCAAGATAATCGAGATCCAGGATGATGCGCAAGCGCTGCCGGGCAAGTTCGGCCAGTTTGTCCACATCGTTGACCACGAAAACGGAGAACGCCTGCACGTCCGAACGCCCCACGCGGCCCCGCAGCTGGTACAACTGCCCCAGCCCGAAAAGCTGGGCCTGGTCCACAATAAGGGTGTTGGCGCGGGGGAAATCAAGCCCGGATTCCACAATGGCCGTGCAGACCAGCACATCCAGTTCCGCGTGCCAGAATTTATGCATGGCGTCTTCAAGCGCGCGCTCGGACATCTGCCCGTGCGCCATGCCCACCCGCGCGCCGGGGACGAGCTTTTGCACATATTCCGCGACCCGTTCAAGCCCCTGCACCCGGTTGTATACCCAGAAGACCTGCCCTTTTCGGGCGATCTCTCTTTCAAGTATCACTTTAAGTGTTTCATCCTGCCGGTTGATGATCGCCGTGGTGACCGGCTTTCTGTCCGGCGGCGGCGTTTCGATGACGGACAGCTCCCGGATGCCGGAAAGAGAAAGCTGCAACGTGCGCGGAATGGGGGTGGCCGTGAGCGTCAGGACGTCCACGTTTTTCCGCATCTGTTTCAACCGTTCCTTATGCCGGACGCCGAACCGCTGCTCTTCATCCAGCACCAGCAGCCCGAGGTTCGGCAAGGCAACATCTTTGGAAAGCAGCCTGTGCGTGCCGATGAGAATATCCACCTGCCCCTTTGCCGCCGAAGCCAGGATTTCCTTCTGCTTCGCCGGGGACACGAAACGGGAGAGCATCGCCACGTTCACGGGAAAATTGGCCAGCCGGGCCTTGAAGGTCTGGAAATGCTGCTCGGCAAGGATGGTCGTCGGGCACAGCAGGGCAACCTGTCTGCCTTCAAGGGCGGCCCTGAAGCTCGCCCGCATGGCGACTTCCGTTTTGCCGAACCCCACGTCGCCGCAGACGAGCCTGTCCATGGGTTCGGGCTTTTCCATGTCATTCAGGACGTCCTGGATGGCTCTGGCCTGATCCGGCGTTTCCTCAAACCCGAAAGACGCCTCGAACTCGCGGTACATCTCGCTGACGGGGTGATACGTAAAGCCTTTGGCGACCTTGCGGTACGCGTACATCTCCACCAGGTCGCCCGCGATTTTCTCAATGGCCTTCCGGGCTTTTTCCTTGCTGGAGAACCATTGAGAGCCGCCGAGCTTGTCCGGCGCGGCAACGGTTCCATCCGGGGCCTTGTACCGCTGGACGAGCGCCATGCGGTCAACCGGCAGATACAACTTGTCGTCCCCGGCGTAGATGAGGAGCATGTAGTCGTTGGAAACGCCGCCGAGGTCCATGTGGTGCAAGCCGGCAAAACGCCCGAGGCCGTAGTCGCGATGGACGAGAAGATCCCCGTCCTTAAGGTCGTCGTACCGCTCAAGCCCCCGGAACGCTTCGCCGCCGCTGCGGTGCGTTCCCCGGTCGGAACGGGGCTGCAAAACGTCCTCGCCCAGGATGAGCGTTTTGTCCCAGACAAGGTGCGCCCCCCCGCGAAACGGGGAAACAAGGGCAAAAAGGCCTTTCTCGTCAGGCGTGTACCGCAACTGCGGCCGGATGCCGTCCTGCTCCGCGAGGGCCAGAAATTTCGCCCTGCCCCGCTCGGTGGCAAACGCAAGCAGCACGCTGCCATACTCGCCCTCTTTGCGGGGGGATGCCCACTCGCGCATGGCGGCCACAAGCCGTTGCCAGGGGCGCTCCACGTCGGTGGCCGCGGGAAAAAGTTCCTGGAACGAATGGATGGCGCGTTCCGGCAAGTCCTCACTTGCGGCGGCGCCCGCCACGATGAGGTCGTCGCAATACGCCCGGTCGCGGTTCTCGAACGAGGCGAGGACGTCCGCCGTCTTGTGCAGCACGCGCTGGCGGGGCTGGTTAAGGCCCGTTCTTTCCCGGTCTTCGTCCAGGTGCATTTCCCAGGTCGCGGCAATTTCCTTCACGGCCTGCGCGAGGTTTTGCGCGTCCGGCAGCAAAAATATGGCGTCTTTCGGCAGCCAGTCGCCGAGACGGCTCGCGTCGGGGAAAGCCATGCCCGGCAGGAGATCTTTCCCGCCGCTCCCGGCAACCCGGCGGAGGATGCGGATATCCTCGTCATCAATGGTGCCGTCTTTAAGCAGGGTCTTCCAGTACGGGTCGGACACGGACGTGCCGTTGCCGTCCAGCAGGAACGGCGACACCGGGATAAGGGTCACTTCGGGGATGTCCGTGACGGACCGTTGCGTCGCACCGTCAAAGATACGGATATCGTCCAGCGTGTCGCCGAAAAATTCAAGGCGCACCGGCTTGGGGTACCCGGGACAGGCGATATCCAGAATATCCCCGCGCATGGCGATCTCCCCGGGGGAGGAAACCATGGGCACCCGCGTGTACCCCCAGCCGACAAGCTGCTCCAGAACGAGTTCCGGGTCCATGTCAACGCCCTTTGTCAGGCGCAGTTCATGGTTGGTGAAAAAATCGGTCGGCGGGAGCAGCGGGAGCAACCCGTCGACGGGGACAAGAATCGGGACCGGGCCCTTTTTTTGGCTCAGGGTATAGAGGGCGGCCATACGGTCCGCCCAGTAGACGGGGCTTTTCTGTCCGGGGCTGAACGGGGGCAGAACAAGGATGGGGTCGTTCCAGACGGCCTGGCCCTGAGCCGCCTCCGTTGCCGAGTGTTCGGCCAGGAACAGGCGGATAAGGGCGCGGCAGGTGTTCAGTTCCTTGGCGTCCCGCGTGACAAGAACCACGTTGCGGCCGCGCGACAAAAGCCGCGCCGCCAACCTGGCTCTGGTCGCCGGACCGGACCTGCTGATGTGCGCCGCCTGTTTCGTTCCGCCCAAAAGGCTGCCGATTATCGCGTCAAACGCCACAAAATACTCCAAAGATTGCCGCTACGGCACTATCGTGGTGACATCTATATACTTCCGGAAGCGTCAGCGTCCAGTGCTAAAAAAGGAAAGGCCGTTCCGGGAGGAACGGCCTTTCAGACTGATGACAAACCCCGTATTACACCTGTGACAAAGCTTCCATGTCTTCGCCGGACAACAGCTTGTCCAGGTCGAGCAGGATGAGCAGGCGGTCTTCCAGCTTGCCGACGCCGCTGATATACTCGGACTCGACGCCCGCCACAACCGGTGGCGGCGGCTCGACCGTGGCGGCCGGAATCCGGAGCACCTCGGACACGGAGTCCACGACAAAGCCGACGATCATGTTATTAATTTCAATAACAATGATTCTGGTGTGCTTGTCATGCGGCTTGGATGCAAAGCCGAACCGGCGGCGCAGGTCGATAATGGGTATGACCTTGCCCCGCAGGTTGATGACGCCCTCGACAAAATCCTGGGCTCGGGGAACTTTGGTTATTTCCATGGTGCGGATGATTTCCTGTACCTTCAGGATATCCACCCCGAACTCTTCTTCGCCGATGCTGAACGTCACCAGTTGCAACAGTTCATCATCTTTTCTTTGTGATTGTTCCATCCATTCTCCCCCTGCGAGCAGGAAAACAATGTCATACCGGCGGCATCTGCCATGGCCAATAACGTGCAAAACGGTACAAATACGCCGCCGGCCGTGATCCGTCTTACAGGATATTCCCGTATACGTTCAAAGAATCGGCACGATTTTATTTTTCTTTAGTGACAGCTTTTCTTAAATTGGGCAAGCCCCTGATACAAACACTAGCGGCTCAGTTTGGCCTTAGACAAGGAAGGCGAAATCCGGGCGGAGCGAAGTGTATATAGACATACACGAGCTTCGCACGGAGTGAGCCTGACGCAGTATCAGGACAAAATGAGCCGCTGGATACTACCGTCCCACACAGATATACGTTAAGCCGATTTCCTTGAGATACGCAGGTGAATACAAGTTCCGGCCGTCGAAAATCACCGGGTTGGAAAGCGCCGCTTTGATCCCGGCGAAATCGGGCGTGCGGAACTGGTTCCATTCCGTCACGACAAGGAGCGCGTCCGCGTTTTCAAGAGCGCTGTTCTGGGAAGAGGCAAACGACACCAACGCGTTGCCTTCCAAAATTTTTTTTGCGTTCCCCATGGCGACCGGATCGTATGCCGTAACCCGCATCCCCTGGGCGGTGAGCTCGCGGATGATGCTGAGGGAAGCGGCCTCGCGCATGTCGTCGGTGTTGGCCTTGAACGCAAGCCCCCACATGGCGAGATTTTTCCCTTTCACGCCGCCCTTGTCGGCAAAGTACGCGGCAATGCGGTGCGCCATGCCCACTTTCTGGCGGGCGTTCACAGCCTCGACGGACTCGAGAAGCTCCGGAACCACCCCGGATTCTTTGGCCGTATGGATAAGGGCTTTCACGTCCTTGGGGAAGCACGAACCGCCATACCCGAGCCCGGGATAGATGAAGTGGTACCCGATCCTGTGGTCCGCCCCGATGCCCGTGCGCACGTCGCGCACATCCGCGCCCACATGCTCGCAGATCGCCGCGATTTCGTTGATAAAGGATATCTTGGTGGCCAGCATGCAGTTGGCGGCGTACTTGGTCATTTCCGCACTCCGCGTGCCCATGACCATGACCTTTTCCCGGCTGCGGGCGAACGGGGCGTACAGGGCCCGCATGGCGCCGGCCGCGGCCGCGCTCTCCGTGCCGATAACCACGCGGTCCGGCTTCATGAAGTCGTTGACCGCATCGCCTTCCTTCAAAAATTCGGGGTTGGAAACAACATGGAAAATGATGGAAACGCCCCGTTTTTCAAGTTCTTTCGCAATGATACCCTGAACCCTGTCCGCCGTTCCCACCGGAACCGTTGATTTATCCACCACGATGAGCGGCTTTGTCATGGCCCGGCCGACGGATTGCGCGACGGCGTCAACATAGGAAAGATCGCAGGAGCCGTCTTCACCCGAAGGCGTTCCCACGCAAATAAACACTATTTCCGCCCGCTCGAGGCCTTCTTCCAGCGACGTCGTGAAGCGCAGTCTCTGGCCTTCGGTATTGCGCCGCACAAGGTCTTCAAGTCCCGGTTCGAAAATATGCACGGAACCGGCCCGCAACCGTTCCACGACCGCCGGATTGACGTCGACGCACGTGACCGTGTTACCCATTTCCGCGAAACACGCCGCGCTGACCAGCCCCACATATCCGGTTCCAACAATGCAAAGATTCATAAATCCACATTCCTCGATAGCGCATGGTTGTCAGATGGTACAATCCTCATATACTATATTGCCATACCAGCGGCGTCAACGCCCCGTCCGCAACACGGCATGCCGTGTTGCCGGTATTGGCAAGGAGATGCACATGATACTCGGCCTTGGGCTTGATGTTACCGAATTATCACGCATAGCGCGTGTCTGGGACAAATTCGGCATCCGGTTTGCCCAAAAGATACTCCATCCCGACGAGATGGCGCGCCTGGAGCAATTGGGCGGTTCCAAGGTCCAGTTTCTGGCGTCCCGCTTCGCGGCCAAGGAAGCCGCCGTCAAGGCTCTGGGCACCGGGTTCAGTGAGGGCGTTCTTCCCGTCGACATCGCGGTTGCCAGTCTCCCCGGAGGCCGCCCGGTTCTGCAATTGCACGGCATGGCGCGCGAACGCTTTCAGCGGATGGGAGCCGACACCACGCACCTCTCCCTTACCCATGGAAGGGAAACAGTTGCCGCTGTGGTTATTTTTGAAAGAACAGCCTGATACGCCCCAGCGCCAGTAAGGAGTCTCCATGAGTCCAGCCTCGACGTACCAGATCCTGGGTCTCCCTTTGCCCACTCCGGAAGAAATGACGTTCTGGGATGCGGCCAGCATGAACGATTTCCGTATTCCGGGCGTGGTGCTCATGGAAAACGCCAGCAGAGAAGCGTTTCACGTCATCAACGCCATGCTGGAACCCGAACGGCGCATTCTTGTCATCATGGGCGGCGGCAATAACGGCGGCGACGGCGCCGCGCTCGCGCGCCACCTTCTGAACGCGGGGCACCGCGTGCTGGTCTGCCACGCCAAACCGCTGGATACCGGCTCCTCCCCGCTGGGCGAGCACATTACCATGGCCGTCAAAAACGGCGTTCCCTTTATCCCGCTGGCGCTGGCGGATAACCGCCTGATAACGCCGCCGGAACACCGCCTCATCGCCCACAGCCCGCACCTGATTGTGGACGCTCTGCTCGGCACCGGCTTTACCGGCGCCCTCAGAGAAAACGAACGTGACATCATCCGGTTCATGAACAGGATGGGCGAATCCACGCCCGTCGTCTCCCTGGACATCCCCTCGGGCCTGGACGGCCTCACCGGCGCGCCGCGCCCGGAAGCGGTGCGGGCAAAACACACCGTGACGTTCGAAGCCCCCAAAACCGGCCTTGCGCTTCCCCAGGCCAAAGAATTCACCGGAACGGTGCACACGCGCCGGATCGGCATCCCGACAGCCGTCCACACGCTGTACCCCGCTTCTTTTTATTTGCTTGAGCCTTGCCCGCGCGCCTGGCCGGCCAATGCGCCCGACATGCACAAAGGGCGGGCGGGGCGCGTCGTCATTTTCGGGGGCAGCCCCGGGCTTACGGGCGCTCCCGCTCTTGCGGCCCTCGGCGCCCTCAGGGCCGGAGCGGGGCTTGTGAGCGTGGCCTGCCCCGGCGGCGTGGAACCGCAGGTGCGCCCCGCGTTTCCGGAAATCATGACCGTGCCCATGGGTACCGGCGCCGCGTGGGCCAACGCCCTTGTGCCCGACTGCGTCAAAACCGTCACCGAGTTGCCCCGCGCCGCCGCCCTGGTGGCCGGCCCCGGCATGGGGCGGGCTTTGGAAACGCGCGGCGTGATTGAAACCATTATCCGGGAGAAAAAAAGACCGTCGCTCATCCTTGACGCGGACGGCCTCTACCCGCTCGGCGGCGCCAAAGGCCGTTCCCTGCTCCAGGAGCTTCGCGAGGACGACTGCATAACGCCGCATCCCGGTGAAGCCGCCCATATTCTTGAAACCTCGACCGAGGACGTCCAGGCCGCGCGCGTCGCCTCCCTGCGCGCCCTGGTTCGCGAAACAAAGGCCGTTGTCGTGCTCAAAGGCGCGGGGACGCTGATCGCGCGCAAAAACAGCCCGATATTCGTCGCGCCCTTCGCCTCACCCTCCCTGGCCGTGGGCGGCTCCGGCGACGTGCTCTCCGGCATTGTCGCGGCGTTTGTCGCCAGAATGCGCATCACCTGCCCCGCGCCGGTTGAGGATACCTTCCGCGCCGTTTGCCTCGGCGTGTATACGCATGGCAAAGCAGGGGAATTCCTTGATGCGGCATACCCGTATCGCGGCGCGCTCGCACGGGAGATCGCCGACGCCGTTCCCCGCGTCGCGGGAAGCGCCGGGCAAAGCAATTCTTGACGATCAGCCCGCGTCTTTTTATACCTCCCCGGAAACAGGCGGCACACATTGCCGCGCTGCACGCCGAAGCGGGCGTGCGCCCGCATTCCCCGGCTTGCGGGGTTGGCGTCAATCCGGGCGGTACCATGCCGCCGTGGAGGATCCACCATGGAAACAGTTCTTTCCGATCTTGACGCGACGCGTCATTTCGGCCGCGTGCTCGGCTCTCTTCTGGCGGAGCAGTCCCGTCTTTTGCCTGTTTTCTTTTACGGAGAGTTGGGCGCGGGCAAAACAACACTTATCAGCGCCATGGTGGGCGCCCTGCCGGGGGCCGAAAACGCGGAAACCTCCAGCCCCAGTTTCACCTTGTGCAATATATACGCAACCGTGCCTCCGGTCGCGCATTTTGATGTGTACCGTCAGGAAAATGGTTCCGCTGATGAAAGTTTGCTTGATTTTTTGGATGGAGAGCGGCATTTAGTGCTGGTTGAGTGGGCGGAACGCTTGCCGGAATACGCCCTGCCCCCGGACAGACTTGCCTGCGAAATCACTGTCGCGAAGGACGGGCGCCGCGTGCGCCTTACCGCCTTCGGCCGTGACGCGGAAAATCTGCTGGCGGCTGCGGGCTCGGCGTTAGATTCCCATAGGGCATTTTCACGGGGGAACCCGTAAACCACAAGGAACGACTATGCGTATTTTGGTCCAGAAATTCGGCGGCAGCTCGGTGGCTGATCGTGACCGGATGCTGCGTGTGCGGGAAAAGGTCCTCGGGGGCTTGAAAGAGGGCTACAAAATGCTGGTGGTTCTTTCCGCGCGATCGGGAGACACCAACAAGCTTCTGGCCCTTGCCGACGAATGGTCGGAAACTCCGGACCCGGCGGAATGCGACTCTCTGGTTTCCACCGGCGAGCAGGTCTCCATTTCGCTGTTTACCATGCTGCTTAAAGACCATGGGGTAAAGGCCCGTTCTCTCCTCGGCTTTCAGATCCCCATCCTCACCAACGACACCTACATGAAGGCGCGCATCAAATCTATTGACAGCGACGCCATTTACAAACTTTTCGAAACGCACGACGTGCTCGTGGTCGCGGGTTTTCAGGGCATCACCGCGGAAGGCCGCATCACCACCCTCGGGCGCGGCGGGTCGGATACCTCCGCCGTCGCTCTGGCCGCGGCCACCAAGGCGGAGCGATGCGACATCTTTACGGATGTGGACGGCGTCTACACCACGGACCCCAACATGTGCCCCTCCGCCCGCAAGCTTGAGCGGGTCACGTATGAGGAAATGCTGGAAATGGCCAGCATGGGCGCCAAGGTTCTGGAAATCCGCTCCGTTGAATTCGCCAAAAAATATAATGTGGTTGTTCACGTCCGCTCAACGTTCACCGATACCCCGGGCACCATCGTGGCCCAGGAGGATTCCGACATGGAACATGTACTCGTTTCCGGCATCGCCTATGACAAAGACCAGGCCCGCATCACCCTGCGCGCCGTGCCTGATACGCCCGGCGTGGCTTCCGCCGTGTTCACGCCCCTTGCCGCCGCCAATGTCGGCGTTGACATGATCGTGCAGAACCCCAGCCGCGACGGCGTGACGGACATGACCTTCACCGTGGCCCGCAAGGACCTCAAGAAAACCCTGGCCGTCATGGAAGAGGTGCAGAAAAAATTCGGCAACATTGAAGTCCTGCACGACATCAACATTGCCAAGGTTTCCGCCATCGGGGTCGGCATGCGCAACCACTCCGGCGTGGCCGCCAAGGCCTTTGCCGCCCTGCACCGCGAAAACATCAACATTCTTCTCATCAGCACGTCCGAAATCAAAATCAGCTGCCTGATCGAAGAAAAATACCTGGAACTGGCCGTGCGCATCCTGCATGAAACCTTCGGCCTGGATCAAAAGTCTTTCGAAGAATAGGCGTCCTTTGCCGCCACATAAAAGGCCCGCTAAACGGCGGGCCTTTTGTGTGGATTGCTCCTGGCTACTGGCACTCATCAAGCCAGACATCCCAGAGTCGGGATGGAGCGCACTCCCCAAAAACCAAACGCTCGATCCTGCTAGCGCGATCATCGAGTCCGGCATCGCTCCGCGTAAGATCGTATGATGCCGGTGCGATAAGAACCGCTACCAACCGAATGAATTCAGCCTTGTTCAACTCTGCTGGTAGTCGCCCATAGACGGCTGAACTCGCCGCATGGAAGCCGGTCATCCACCCACCCGGTCCCTTGCCCATTTCCAAGGTGTCCAGCCACAGAGCGAGTATCTGTTCTTTAGAAAGACAGCGTTCTAATCCGAACGCATAGCCAGTCTGGCGAATCTTAGCAAAGCCCGGACTAAATATATCAAAGGCAAGGCGCTTGGCGGCAGATTGCGTGATTGTCGTCAACCCTGCCCCCATAGTTGAAAAATCTACCCCTGAATGCTCGGCGAAGTTTGGGTCTTCGACTGCGAGTAAGATAGCCAAATGCTCCGCTCCGAGCGAGGAACCGCCGCGATCCATTGCGATCAACGCATCAGCCCGCCTACGCAATTTAGCTGCATCCGATAGAGCGTCCAGATATCCCTTTCCGCCATATCCTAATCCTAGAACAAGCAGGAAACCGATAAAAAAAACACCGTAGTTAAATATCCTCACACCCAAAAACTTATAAATAATATAAAGTTATTTAAAGCCATACTGAAATGCATCTGATGTGGACTGCCGCAAGAAAAAACTTCGTTTGTATACCGCTATTTAGTGCACGGTGGCACACTCCCTGCCCTTTCCCCTAAGCTTGAGCGCCAGCATGATGTTCAGCACGCCGATCATCAGCGCGTACGCCCCGATCATCCAGGATATGGCTACAACGCCTTCCGGCAACGGCCTGAACGCAAGCAGCAGGCCGAAGAGCACGCTCACCGCTCCCGCGAGCGCGAGCAGCCACTCCCCTTGAATCTCCTTCCGTAGCCGGAAGGCTGCCGCGATCTGGCTGACCCCGCCCAACATGGCCCAAAAAGCGATGACGTACACCAACGCGATGGCCGTCACGCCGGGCATGACGAGCGTAACAAGCCCGGCAAGGACGCCGATGACGGCGAACGCCAGATACGGCCACCAGCGAACGCCGCGCCGGTACAGCCGCCACCCGGTGATGCCCGCGCCGACGCCGTCCATAAACATGAAGGCACCCCAGAACAGCGCCAGGGTCATGATCGTCGCCAGGGGCCAGAAAAAGGCAAGAACGCCGAAGACAATCGCCAGAACGCCGCGAAACGCGACCCAGCCCCATTCCCGGCAGACCTGGTAGTTGAAAGTTGACGCAAGCCCGAACGCATCGGGCTTGGAAGACAGCGTGCTCCCCTGCATGACAGCCCCCTGTTGTGATAGTTTGCAAGGAGCATAGCAAATACGAACGGAGAACCCATTAGAATCATATTATAATCAGCGGAGAACCGAGCCGCTCTTCCGCCAGACGGCCATATACTCCTGGTTTCCCTTGGGGCCCTTGACCGCCGCCGGGAGCACGCCGACCAGCTCAAGAGCAAGTTCGCGTGCCGCGAAGGACGTCACTTTTTCCACCGCCGCCAGTTGCAGGGCCTCGTCCCGCACGACGCCCTTGGGCGCCGCGTCAGGGCCGAGTTCGAACTGCGGTTTAATCAACGCGGCCGCGTACCCGCCGGGTTTGAGAAACTGCACGCAGCCTGGCAGCACGAGGGTGAGCGATATGAAGGAGACGTCCGCCGTGACGATATCGACCAGCTCCGGCAGAAGATCCACGGGGGCATCGCGCAGATTGGTCTTTTCCATGCTCACGACGCGTGGATCGGTGCGCAGTTTTTCATGCAGCTGGTTGTGCCCCACGTCAACGGCATAGACCCTGACGGCCCCGTGCTGCAAAAGGCAGTCGGTAAACCCGCCGGTGCTGGCCCCGGCGTCAAGCGCAACGGCGCCCGCTACCGGGAGGGAAAACCCTTCCAGAGCGGTCAGGAGTTTGTACGCGCCCCTGCTGACGAACCGCTCGCGTCCCTTGACCTGAAAGACAGTGTCCAGGGGATACTTCGTCCCGGGTTTTTCCACCAACGCCGTCCGGCCATCCGCTGTCTCGTAAAAAACCAGGCCGGCCATAATGCAGCGTTTCGCCCCTTCGCGGGTGTCCGCGAGGCCGTTTTCACAAAGGAGCTGGTCGGCTCTTTCCTTTTTTGCCATCATGCTTACCTGTATGGTGTCGTGCAAGAATTTCCCTTGCCAAACCGGATAATTCACGGTAGGAAGTCCGGTCACTCGCATGTACCGGATGTAACGCGAGCGCTATAGTGTCTTTTTTAGTCCCGGTCCGCAACCGGATTATGCGATAGTTTACCCGGCGTACAAGCATTTTTGCCCAGCCGCCGGATACCGGAGGAAATCATGAAAGAAGGTATTCATCCCAAAACGTACACCGCGAAAATCAACTGCGCCTGCGGGTACGAAATTGAAGCGCTTTCCACCAAGGGCGACAACGTGCACGTGGAAATCTGCTCCAACTGCCACCCGTTTTATACCGGCAAACAGCGTTTTGTGGATACGGCCGGCCGCATTGACCGTTTCCGTAAAAAGTACGCCGCCGCGAAAAAATAGTGGTTTTTCCAGTATAGTCCAATACTTGTCGCTCCCCGGCCATCCTCCGGGGAGCCTTTATTGTCTTTTGCAGACAGGCTGATACAAAGCCATGAAGGGGGACGGTGTTCCGGCTCCCGTATGTGGCTTATTTCACACCGTGGAGTTATCCGTGTCGAAAACGCGCCGTTTGGCGGCCAGGAGTCTTGCCTGGTTCGTGACGTCCGAAGAATGTGAAAGCCTTGCCGTCGGCGGTCAGGCCGTCATGGAAGGCGTCATGATGCGTAACGACGACACGCTGTCCATCGCCGTCCGCAAGCCCGACGGCGCCATTATCGCCCGGCAGCGGCCCTGGTTCACCCTGCTGCGGTTCGCCTTCATGCGCAAGGCGTTCGTTCGCGGGTTTCCCGTTCTGCTGGAGACGCTGGTCAACGGCATCAAAGCGCTGAATTTTTCCGCCGAGGTCGCGGTAGAGGCCGAGGGCGAGGAACTCAAACCCTGGCAGCTCGCGCTGACCCTGGCGGCCGCCGTCGGGTTCGCGGTCTTGCTCTTTGTCGTTCTGCCGCACCTGGTGACCATTGTTATGAACCTGCTCGGGTTTGCAAGCGGCCTCAAGGGGCTGACCTTCCATCTCTGGGACGGGTTTTTCAAGGCCTCCATTTTTGTCGGCTATATCGTGGCCATCTCGCGCCTCCCGGACATCCGCCGCGTTTTTGAGTATCACGGCGCGGAGCACAAGGTCATCTGGGCGTACGAGAGCCGCGAGGACGAAATTACCGTGGAATCCGCCATGCGCCAAAGCAGGCTGCACCCCCGCTGCGGCACAACCTTCATGCTGTTCGTCATGGCCATTTCCATTATTCTGCATGCGGTCCTTGTGCCGCTGGTTCTGGTATTCTGGAAGCCGGGCAACGCCGTTCTCGAACATGCGGGCATCGTTGTCTTCAAGCTGTTCCTGATGATCCCGATAAGCGCCATCGCCTACGAGGCCATACGGTACGCGGCAAAAATCAATTCGGGATTCGTGGCCTTTGTTTTACGCGCGCCGGGCATGATGTTGCAGAGGCTGACCACGCGTGAGCCGGACCCCTCACAGCTTGAAGTCGCCATGGTCGCCCTGCATGAGGCCCTTGGCGACGAGAGCGCCGTGCCTATTCGTGTCCCGGCCTACAGCAAGATGGAGTCGGTGTAATGTTTGCCAAACTTGAAAATCTTGAACGGCGCTTTGCCGATCTTGAGCAGCAGCTCTCCTCGCCGGACATTCTGAACGACCAGGAGCGGTATAGAAAAATGACCAAGGCCCACGCGGATTTGCGCGAGGTCGTGGACGTCTTTAAAAAATACAAGGAACTGCGCGCCCAGCTTGCGGAAAGCAAAGCCATGCAGAACGACCCGGACTCCGAAATCCGGGACATGGCCTTTGAGGAAGCCAAAGAGCTGGAAAAATCCATGGACGAGCTTGAGCAGGAGCTGAAAGTTCTGCTCCTTCCCAAAGATCCCATGGATGAAAAAAACATCATCCTGGAAATCCGGGCCGGAACTGGCGGGGATGAAGCCGCCCTGTTCGCGGCCGACCTGTTCCGCATGTATTCGCGTTATGCCGAATCCAAGGGCTGGAAGGTCGAGATCATGTCCAGTTCCGATACCGGCACCGGCGGCTACAAGGAAATTATCGCCCTGCTCAAGGGCAACAGGGCCTACAGCCAGCTGAAATACGAAGCCGGCACCCACCGCGTGCAGCGCGTCCCCGTGACGGAATCCCAGGGCCGCATCCATACCTCGGCGGCCACGGTGGCCATTATGCCCGAAGCGGAAGAGGCCGATGTGGTTTTACGCCCGGAAGAACTGCGCTTTGACGTTTACCGGTCCTCCGGTCCCGGCGGGCAGTCCGTAAACACGACGGACTCCGCTGTGCGCGTAACGCATATTCCCACAGGCATAACCGTGGCAATGCAAGACGAAAAATCGCAACACAAAAATAGAGCCAAGGCGCTGACTGTTTTGAAATCACGTCTGTATCAAGCCGAGCAGGACCGTTTGAACGCCGAACAAGCCGAGACGCGCCGCGCCCAGGTCGGGTCCGGCGACCGCTCCGAACGCATCCGTACCTACAACTTCCCGCAGGGGCGCGTTACCGACCACCGGATCAACCTTACCCTGTACAAGCTGGACCAGGTCATGGAAGGCGACATCCAGGAACTGGTCACCGGCCTGACCACGGCCGCCCAGGCGGAAGCGCTGAAAGCCCAGTCGGATGTATAGATATGGGGAGGGGAGAAAAAACCTTTCCTCAAAAGGTTTTTTCTCCCCTCCCCATACCCCTCCCCCTCTTTTTCCAAACCTTTTCAGTATGGGTTAAGTATGGCAGCGATGCTCCGGGCGCTTGTTTCGCGGTATACGGAACGGTTCGAAACCGCCGGAGTCGATTCGCCGCGCCTGTCCGCCGAGGTTTTGCTCGCGCACGCCATGGGAATTTCGCGGGCGGACCTGCTGAAAACCCTGATTCTGGAACCGGAAACGGTTTTGTCGCCCGCAGTGGCCCTGAAGGCCGAATCCTTTGCCGCGCGGCGGGAGAAAGGCGAACCCGTGGCGTATATCACCGGCGTCAGGGAATTCTACGGGCGGGATTTTATCGTCACCCCGGCCACACTGATCCCCCGTCCGGACACGGAAACAGTGGTGGACGCCGCCCTTGATTTCGCCAGAGGAGGCATGCCGCCCGAGCAACAAACATTCATCGACCTCGGCACCGGGAGCGGGGCCATTGCCGTGACCCTGGCCTTGGAACTGCCCGCATGGCGGGGGCTTGCCGTTGACATTTCCCCGGATGCTCTCGGCGTCGCCAAACGCAACGCCGCCGCACTCGGCGCGGCCAATCTTGATTTCATACTGTGCGATTACCTCGGCCCGGCCCTCCCGCGAGGTCCCTACGGCATGATAACGGCCAACCCGCCCTATGTCAGCGAGGAGGAGTATCACGCCGTCTCCCCCGAGGTGCGCTGCTTTGAACCCGGAACCGCTCTGGTCCCGCCCGTTCCCGGCGCGGACGGGCTGGAACATCTCGTGGCCATCCTCCGTATGGCGGAAGGCCTCCTTGTCCCCGGCGGCCTGTTGCTGATGGAAATGGGGCATACACAAGGCGGCGCCCTCATGGATGCCGCCCAAGCCGCTCCCGCCTGGACGGACTGCCGGGTCATACCTGATCTTGCCGGTTTGCCGCGCGTCTTCCGCGCCTTGCGGGGTTGATCTTCCCATGCATGAAATTCGCGGCAAACTTTCCATCAGCCTGGCCTTTTTTCTGGCAGGGTCTTCGGTTGTGGCGGCCGGATACGTGGTCACCGTTCTCGGCCCGTTTACCATCACGGCGGTCAGCCTTCTGTTCGCCGTGGTCACGGCCGGCTTTCTCGGCAACAAAAAAGTGGTCGCGTCGCTCAAGGACGTTTCCGCGCAACAGTGGAAAAATCTGATCTGGCAATCGCTGATCGGCGTTTTCCTGTTCAGGATATTTCTGACATTCGGATTGCGGCACACCAGCGCGGCCGAGGCCGGCATCCTGATCGGCACGTCCCCGGCGATCACGGCAATCGCGACGCGGGTACTGTTACAAGAGCCGTTGAGCGGCAACAAAATTGCGGGAATCGCCGCCACCCTCATCGGCATGGCCGTGTTGCAGGGGTTTCCGTTCGCGCTGGAGGCGTTCAGCCTGGCGCACCTGTTCGGCAACCTGCTTGTGCTCGGCGCGGCGGGGTGCGAGTCCGCCTTTGTCATCATCGCCAGAAACATGGCGCTGAAAGAAAAAACACCGTCGGCCCGCCTGCATCCCATCGTCCATTCGGGTTACGTCAGCCTTATCTCGCTTGCCGCCTGCCTGCCGCTGCTGTTCTGGGAAGGGCAGCTTCATCTGCTCCCCGCCCTTTCGACCGGCGGCTGGATATCCCTCGCCTGGTATGGCGGCATGGTGTCGATCGTGGCGTTCGCCTGCATGTTTTACGGCGCGCGCACCTGCGACGGGTACACCCTGGCGGCCTTTTCCGGGCTTATCCCCGTATCCGCCCTGCTCCTTTCCGTGGCTGTGCTGGGGGAGAGCATCGCCTCGCGGCACGTGATCGGCTGCGCCTGCATCGTGCTTTCCATCCTGCTCATGAACCGGCGCTAGAGCATTTCACACTTGAAATGCTCGCAAGGATTTGTCCTCAAATCCTTGCCGCCAAATAGGCGCAGGCGGGCTTTGCCCGCCGTTAATCGACTATTTGAAGCGCAAACTGCTCCAGCGTTCCCCCGCTGAAAACCGCGCTTTCCCCTTGCCCTCGCTGCCGGAATAGACTATTGTGCCACGCACGCGGAGAGGTAGCGAAGTTGGCCGTAACGCGCTCGACTCGAAATCGAGTTATCGGTTAATAGCCGGTACGTGGGTTCGAATCCCACCCTCTCCGCCAGAAGAAAAAATCACTAAGGCTCGTATCGTCTCAAAAGCGTTACGAGCCTTAGCTTTTTCGGCAAAAACCCGGCTCATATCGACAACCGAAAATCTTGACAGCTACGACACGTTGGGGGCATTTTGGGGGCACAATTTTAAAACATGCCCCTGACGGGGTGTTTATGCCCCCAAAATTCACCCTGGAAGGTTCCCGATTATGCCCCCACTTACCGAAGCAAAGCTAAGAGCAATCAAGGTTTCCGGCAAGGTTGAACGCTTCTCTGACAGCGGCGGTTTATACCTTGAATTGAGCAAGGCGGGCGGAAAGCTGTGGCGGTGGAAATATCGCTTTGATGGAAAAGAAAAGCGTCTTGCGCTTGGTTCGTACCCGGATGTCAGTTTAGCGCAGGCACGGGAAAAGCGTGACGATGCCAGAAAGGTTCTGAAGAGCGGCGTTGACCCCGGCAACAAGAACAGGAAGAAGGCTGCTGCGCATACGCAAGGGCGGACGTTTGAGAACGTGGCGCGTGAATGGGTTGCCGGGCGTAGCGGCATATGGTCACAGCGGCATACCGAAACGGTTGTTGACCGCCTTGTTGCCAACGTCTATCCGGCCATAGGCAGCATGCCCATTGCCGACGTGGGGCCGATAAACGTGCTTGTGCTGGTGAAGGACATTGAAGGCCGTGGCTCCATGGAAGTAGCCAAGCGCGTTCTGGGAATATGTTCGCAGGTCTTCAGGTATGCCGTGGCCCTGCAACTGGTGAAGTCTGACCCCTGCCGTGACCTTGGCGGCGCGTTGGCTCCCCGTATCAAGTCACACTTTGCGGCGCTGACCACGAAGGAAGATGCCGGTGAACTGATGCGCAGGATTGACGAATACCAGGGAACCGCCGTGGTTCGGGCGGCTCTGGTATTTTCTGCCCTGACATTTTGCAGGCCAGGGCCGGTCAGGCATGCTGAATGGGATGAAATAGATTTTTCAGGCTGTCAGTGGATTATCCCAGCGGAGAAAATGAAACTGACCAAGGAAATGAAGCTGCGGAAGGAACCGCACATTGTTCCGCTGGCCCGGCAGACAGTTGACTTGTTGCTGAAGGTTCAGCACTTCACCGGGCGCGGCAGGTACATTTTCCCGAATCCCAGAAACAAAGACCTGCCGATGTCTGAAAATGCCGTGAACGTGGCAATCCGCCGCATGGGATATGGAAAGGAGCAGATGACCGCGCACGGCTTCCGCTCCATGGCCTCTACCCTGCTGAACGAATTCGGGTACAGATTAGATGTGATTGAAGCCCAACTTGCCCACAGTAGCGCCGACAAGATACGCGCCATATACAACCGGGCGCAGTACATGGAAGAGCGTCGGAAACTCATGCAGGATTGGGCCGACATGCTTGACGAATTCAAGAAGGCTGCTGCTGCAAAAGCTGGTTAGCATACGCCCTGACCTTGGATTCATCCCAGAGGGAGCAGCGCCCGTCTTTGATGGGGGCCGGAAACTTGCCTTCCTGAATTCTCCGGTAAATCGTCGGACGGCTCAAAGGAACGATTTTTCTCACATCGGCCAGGCGAAGAAGGTTTGTTTGGGGTTGCACGTTACGCCTCCATTGCTTTACGCAGGTCTTTCTTGATGACGTAGTTCCGGCCATACTCTTTGCAGAGGGCTTCCGCCTTGTGGCCGAACTCTTTCCAGTTGATGTTTGATTGCCGGTGATTCATCTTGCCGATGCGGAACACGTCTACGCTGTCCAGAACTTCAATGGCTGCATAGATGGCGTATGGTTCAAGGACTGGTTCGCAGCTTAACCATGTGTTGATGCCGTAAACCTCTTTTGCCATGACGATGTTCTGATGCCTGACTTTTTGCGGGGCAGCGCCGGGTTCATCGTTGCCAACGTATTCCGCGCCGCTCCACGTCACGCCAAACCAGTCGTTGCTGTCCAGAAGGTCAAAGTCGCGCCGGGCGTCCGCGCCGCCCTTGGTCAGAATCTGGACGTGGTTGCCCGATTCTTTGATAGCCTTGATGACATCCCTTGTGGCCGTGGAGTCTGAAAAAGACGGGTACGGGTCACAGGTGAAACAAAGGTGAATCAGCCTTCCGGCGTTCCACCATTCTTTTTGCGGCAGTTGCCTGTTCAGGGCTTCGAGCAGGCCGGGACGAACAACGGCTTTTCCGTCCCACGGTTTACCGAAACGCTTTGCCATTGCGGCGGCGTAGCAATAGGTGCAGCCGTGCGGGCAGCCGTCATAGATGTTCAGGCCGAAGGGAGCGTATTCGAGCGCAGCGCCTGACGGGGTGTAGATGGGCGGGCGCATGGTTATTCAGCCTTTTCTTCCGGCTGTGAGGCATAACCAACGACACTGATGCCGTTAAGAATGGCTTCTATTATTTCCTTGTTCCCAGCAATGAAGTCTTCTGTTTTCTTCATGGCGTTTTGGGTTTGTACCGAAAAGTCATAGCCTTTCCCAAGGTCGACTTCATCGCCAACTTCAAACTTTTTCATATTGTTATAATAAAGGTTCATGAACTTTTCTATTTCTGTATGAGTAACTTCGCAGATATATTTCCTGTCAGATATTTTGCCTATAATTAGCATGCTTTCACCCGTCCAGTTTCGCGCCCTTGATGATGTTGCATCGTGGGCATGAGAGTTCGAGATTGTTCAAGTCCCATTCGTCACCGCCTGCGGCCAGGGGAACACCGCCGTCCCTGGCGAAGATGACCTTGCGAACCCGCGTCCAGTCCGTTTGCATGAAGAAGTCCCGCAGGCAGCGGCGGCCACAGAAGGATGTCTTCCGGCCTGACAGTTCCGTTCCGCACATTCGGCAGAGCCATTTGCCTTCCACCTTCCGGCACGGGAACCGCTTGTCGTTTGTGTTTCCGGGGATGCGGCTCATGCAAGCGCCTTGATGTCGTGGGGATAATCAACTCGGAAAAATCCAAGCTGGCCCTTGCAGGGGTGGAATGGAACCGGCCATGCTCGTTCTATGGCCCAATGGTTCAGGCCTTCTTCGCGCCAGGAGGAAAAGCGGTTTGTTCCTTCTCCCTGGAAAATCAGAGCACCGACAATGCCGCCTGTCTGGTAAGTGTCGGGCATGGGTTGCTCAAACATCATCAAGCCAATGCAGGCCAAGAAATCTACCGCGTCCTTGTCCACGTTTTTCCCGGCATGGATAAGCACGGGAGTGTTAACGTACTGCCGGGGCAGATGCCACGTTCTGTTTTCAACGTCTTTGCCTGCATGAAGAATGGCCCATGCTCATGGCTGGCGTATGGAAATTACGGGATAAATCATTGTGTCACCCCGGCAAGTCCGCAGTAGCCATGCGGAGTTTCAATCCGTATCTCTCCCGGTATTTGCGCTATGGGTACAAAACGCCACATCATGCAGTCCGATGCTTGGCATCGGAACCACACAGGATAGTCGCGCGGCTCATCACCACATGCCCCGGCAGCCAGCACAGTAAGCGGGCCAAATGGACATGTTCTGCTTTTTGCTTCATCTTCGGTGAACATCATTGTGGACTCCTTTCAAAGTTATTGCACTTCCCTTTGAGGAAAAGGCCGGTATTGCCGGTACGCTTGTGGAACTGAAAAAGGTTCTGGACGCGCGGGACGAAGAGATTAAGTCAACGCTGACTAAAATGGCCGACGACGTAAAAACCAAAGGCGACAAGGCCGATTACGAACAGTTTGCCCGCAAGCTGGACGAACTCGGCGCCAAGGCTCAGGAAGTCGCAACACAGATGCTGGCCCTTGAACAGAAGCTGGCCCGCCCCATTGGCGGCTCACTGCATCAGTTCAAGAGCCTTGGTCAGCACGTCATTGAAAACGACGCCGTCAAGGCCATGATGGAAGGCAAGAGCATTCATGCCACTGTCAACCTGAAAAGCCTTGAAACCAAGGACATCACCAGCGGTACGGCAAGCGCCGGGGCGCTGGTGCAGCCTGAGCGCCTGGGCCTTATCTCTCCGCCGGAGCAGCCCCTGCTTGTACGCGGTTTACTTATGCCCGGCACCACAACCAGCAACGCGCTGGAATACCCGCGTGAAAAGCTGTTCACCAACAGCGCCGCACCGCAAACGGCTGAACTTGCCGTAAAGGCTCAGTCCGACATCACCTTTGAAATGGTGAGCACCACGGTCAAGACCATTGCGCACTTCATGTACGCATCCAAGCAGATCATGGACGATGCTCCCCAGCTTGCCAGCTACATCAACGGCCGTCTCCTTTACGGCCTGAAGCTGGCCGAAGAACAGCAGATCCTGCTGGGCGACGGCACCGGCCAGAACCTGCTGGGCATCATGCCCCAAGCCACGGCCTATAACGCCGCTCTGGAAACCGCCCTGGCTATCCAGAATAAAAACAAGATGGATGTGCTGCGTGTCGCCATGCTTCAGGTCCAGCTTGCTCTGTACCCGCCCTCCGGCATTGTGCTGCATCCCACAGATTGGGCAGGCATTACCCTGACCAAGGACGCCAACGGCAACTACCTGATCGCCAACCCGCAAAGCACAGTGTCGCAAATGCTGTGGAGCCTGCCGGTTGTGCCTTCCATGTCCATGCCTCAAGGCCAGTTCCTTGTGGGTGCGTTCATGCTGGCGGCGCAGCTCTTTGACCGGGAGCAGGCCAACATCGCCATCTCCTTTGAGGACCGCGACAACTTCGTGAAGAACGCCGTCACCATCCGCGCGGAAGCGGCATACGCGGTTCGGTAAGTCTTGAGCAACGTAAAAAGATCATCGCTGATGCCGCTGAACAGCGTTATTCGTCCTTCCTGGGCGGCGAGCAGGTCTTTGTTGGCGGCGCTCCCTTCAAAGTTGATGAAAATTCACCCGCCACCCGTAAACACTCGCATGCTTTTTACCATGGCAGGGGTGAATTTATCCCCGAAGGTGAAGCCTTTGAGATCAATACCCGTTCCGATAAGGTTACGAATGCGAAATTCATGAACTTTTACCCTTTCAACGATATCGAAACAATCTCTCCGCGTCCGATGCTTTTTATTATGGGAGAAAACGCCCATTCGCGTTCGTTTACGGAAGACGCCCACAGCCGGGCGGCAGAACCGAAAGAACTCATAACCGTTGCGAATGCCGGTCACTTTGATCTCTATGACAAGATCGACCTGATTCCGTTTGACAAATTGGAGAAATTTTTCCGAGATAGCCTGAAATAATCTTGCGTTATGTCAGGATAGCTCAATGCTCTTTTCACGACCGGCCCGGCAACTCCGGGTCGGTCACATGGATAGCCCCCAACAATGAGGAGAATACGATGAAAGTATTACTGGTTAACGGCAGTCCGAACGCTCAAGGCTGTACATTTACCGCTTTGAGCGAAGTAGCGGAAACCTTGAACAAGGAAGGAATCGAAACGCACATATTCCAGTTGGGGAAAAAGCCCATTTCCGGCTGTATTGCCTGCTTCAAATGCCAACAGAAGCCGGGCCGGTGCGCCATCAACGACATTGTGAACGACTTTGTGGAGATGGCGCGGGAAACTGACGGTTTTGTGTTCGGCTCCCCCGTATATTTCTCTTCGGCAACCGGAAGCATCACCTCGTTTATGGACAGGGCTTTTTTCTGTCCGGAAAGAAGCATGTTCCATCTGAAACCCGCTGCGGCAGTAGTTTCCGCTCGTCGGGCCGGAACTACCGCCACATTTGACCAACTGAACAAGTATTTCACCATCTGCCAGATGCCCATAATTGCATCTTCCTACTGGAACATGGTGCATGGCTTCACCCCGGAAGACGTACGACAAGATTTGGAAGGCTTGCAGATTATGCGGAACCTTGGGCGCAATATGGCTTGGTTCCTGCGCTGTAAGGAGGCCGGGATTGCCGCCGGAGTGCCGTTCCCTGAAAAAGAGGAACAGATTTTGACAAACTTCCACGGCATCCGGCATCCTGGCTCATGAGCCGTTTTCAGAATAACCAGTAAGGAAACAGCATGATAAAAAGGCGGCTCCTCAAAATGCTTACCGGGCTTGTACTGCTTGCGGCTGTTCTTTTCGGCGGTGGCTACGGCTACATGCACACTGCAAAATTCGGAGCCTTCCCGGAGGGAGCCAGACTTCAAAAAATTGAAGCCTCACCAAACTATCGTGACGGCGAATTCCGCAACCTGGAGCCGATCCCCACCTCCACCAGCAACAAGGGTGGCGTGATAAAAGGGTTGTTCCGGGCGCTTACAGCGGAAAAAGACCGCCCACGCCCGGAAAAGCCCATCCCTTCGGTCAAAACGAACCTGGCATGTCTGGACAGGTATGAAGACCTGGTAATCTGGCTTGGCCACTCTTCCTTTTACATGCAGCTCGCCGGTCATGCGATTCTGATTGATCCGGTTTTCAGCGATAATGCTGCTCCGGTTCCCTTTGCCAATGAAGCGTTCCAGGGAACAAATGTGTATACCCCTGATGATATGCCGGGCATCGACGTCCTTTTGATCACGCACGATCATTGGGATCATCTTGATTATCCCACGGTGATGAAGCTCAAGGGGAAAATTGCCAAAGTAGTCTGCCCTCTGGGCGTTGGAGCGCACTTCGAGCGGTGGGGCTTTGAGCCGTCCACAATCCTTGAACTGGATTGGAATGAATATCTGAATCTGAAAAACGATTTGCGAATTCATGCGCTTCCTGCCAGGCATTATTCCGGAAGAACACTCACCCGTAACAAGAGCTTGTGGGCTGCCTACGCCCTGACCAGTGCGAACCGCAAAATTTATGTCAGCGGTGACAGCGGCTATGGCTCCCACTTTAGGGAGGCCGGGGAGGCGTTCAGCGGCTTCGATCTGGCCGTGCTCGACAGCGGCCAATACAACGAGGCGTGGCGTTACGTTCACATGATGCCGGAAGACGCTGTGCAGGCCACGGCAGACCTTCAGGCCGGATCGCTTCTCCCCGCCCATGCGGGCAAATTCTCGATTGCCCGGCATTCCTGGGATGATCCGTTTATCCGGCTTGCGCGGGCAATGGAGCAAAAACCGGTTCCCTTGCTCACCCCCAAAATCGGAGAGCCGGTTCCACTCGATTCGACGGAACACCGTTTCTCGCAGTGGTGGAAAGAAGGCTCTGCGACAAACGAATAGGAAAGGGAAAGCGCAATGCTGAAATCGTGTCTGTTTTTCTGGCGGATTGCCTTCTTGTTGGCAGCCATACTGGCGCTCCAACTCTCAATGAAATCGGCGCGGGCAGCGGATGACATGAATAAATACCCCCATATAAAAGCCTGTGACACCATCCAGATGCTCATGGAGCATCCGGCATTCAAGGGTTTCGGCCAACATCTGCTGACGCGGGATGGTGACTCTTCCAACCAGAGCCTGCCTATAAACCGTATTCATTCCTTATTGCCTTATCATGGTTTTGTGGATGTAAACACAGTTCTGGCCGGACTCAATCATATGGTTGACGATGTCTCCGCAGGAAAAACAATCTTCTATAATTTCTATTCGGAGCAGCAAAAGCAATCCGACCCGACAAAGGCATCAACCGGGCTGTTTTTCTTCCGTGGCGAGTCTGGTGCGCCTTTTGCCGTGATCTGCCCCGGCGGCGGGTTCTCTTATGTGGGTTCTGTCCACGAAGGTTTCCCCTATGCGATGGAGCTGAGCAAAAAGGGCTTCAACGCCTTTGTTCTCCGCTATCGGGTCGGGCAAGGCGGCAATATTGCCACCAACGATCTTGCGGCTTCGTTGTCGTATATTCTCGCCAATGCCGAAGCCCTTGGCGTAAGCACGGAAAATTATTCGCTCTGGGGTAGTTCGGCAGGCGCAAGGATGGTGGCCTATATCGGTTCACACGGCGCTGCCGGATTCGGCGACGGCAATCTCCCCGACCCGTCCACCATAGTTATGGCCTACACGGGACATTCGGCCTTTTCCAAAAGTGACCCCCCAACCTTTGTCACGGTGAGCGCGAATGATCGCATCGTGAATATTGCAACCGTTGAAAAACGTGTCCAGGCCATGCGTGAAGCGGGGATCGAGGTGGAGTATCTCAAATTCCGAAATGCCGGTCACGGCTTTGGCCTGGGCGTGGGAACGGATGCTGAAGGGTGGTTCGAGCAGGCGATCCGTTTTTGGGGGAAACATATTCATTGATCACAACATTGGGGCAACAAAATACTACAAAGGCATAATGCTGTTTTTGGACAGTTGCATTTTTATCTTAACAGCCACAAGGAGCGGCTATGGCTGAACATATCCCAAACCAAGACGTTATTGAGCTTGAGCAAAAAGCAAGGGAATTGACAGCCCTTTTATTCAGAGTGTGCGAAAAACGCCTTTTGGCGCATCCGGGGGAACCCTCTACGGAATACCTTGCCTTGGCGTCTTCCGCACTGACTTTGAAAAAAGCCATCGACGCCTTTCTGGCGGTGGAAAAAATCTGCGAATAACTGCCTTTGCAGCCGTTTATCGGCGTATAATTCAGCGAAGTGGCCCAAAACTATTTCCGGGCCGCTTCGTTTTTCTTTTTCAAGTCAATCCAGCCTGATACAAAAGTATCCTGTCCCATCCGCCAACCCCGTCAAGCGAAAATTTTACTTTTTTCGCAACGGGCAGGTACGCGGAGGTACGCGGAGCAAAACGCCGAAGCAGCCCGGAAACCGTTATTTTCAAAAACCCATGATACGCTTGCCGAAAGACACAATTCAGGAGGTGTACTCATGGACACTAACATTCAGCCGCAAGGCTTTTTAAGGCTCCCGCAAGTTCTCGCCCTTATCCCGGTCAGCAAAAGCTCCTGGTGGAACGGATGCAAGTCGGGGAGGTATCCAAAACCCGTCAAAATCGGCCCCAACTCCACCGCATGGAAGGCCGAAGATATAGTCGACCTCGTGCAGCGCCTTGGTAATCCCGAAGGCCAGCAGAGTAAAACGGCGAAATAGTGCTTCTTCAACCCGCTACAGGCAGTTACGGTCAAGGCCGTAACTGCCTTCCCTTTGCGCCCCGATGAAAACCGGGAATCGTTGCGGCCATGACCCACGTCGGCCCTGCCTGAATGCGGCTGTTACCCTCCGCAAGGGCAAGGGGGGCTTGCCGCGCATCCTCTCACTCGCGGCGGAACGCGCCAAACTATGGTATCGGCACCCCCGCAAATGTCCGGCGTTAGGTGTGGCCGGGAAGCGCGTCAGGCGTAGCGAAAGGCGGGAAGCCTACCAGCGCGTCATTGAGGCGATTTTATTCCACCTCGATTTAGCCAGCATGTGTTGTGGCTCCCCCACGCTGAATAATGGGTTTGTGGACGTGAGCATGGCGGCGCTCGTCAAATCCTCCGGCATGAGTCAGCGCCGCTGTGAAAGAGCCATTGCCGACCTTGTTTCGGCGGGCTTCATGAAGGTCGAGCAGCCGCGTTGCATCAACGACCAGGGCGAGTATGTGGGCCTTCGGGCAATCCGCGTTGTGACGGTCCTTTTCTTTGAATATCTCGGCCTTGGCGAAATGCTTGCGCGGGAGCGGCGCAAAGCCACGGCTCGGCTTCAGCGAAAAGCCGCCTCGGCCAACAAAAGCTTGGCGAACCTGATGGAACGCCTGAAAGGAAAAATGATGCGTTCCCCCCGCAGACACCGGAAACTGCCGGACGCAGAACTGTTCGAGCAACGCCGCGTATGGGGCATGAAATGGGGCGACTTCATAAAGGCGGGCGTTGACCCGCCCGAAGCGCAACGCCTTACCAATCTGGCGCTTGGCTTCCCCCCGGACTTCTCCCCCGGACAACTCGCCTGATACACCGGCACCGGCCCGTGCGGTACTTCCGCGCGGGCTTTTTCCTTTTTCTGGCTCCCGCTGCCGCACTCTCCACTCCCCCGGCTGTCCAGCCGGATTTTCCCCACCGTCCATTCCCGCTCAATGCCGTCCACACCCAAAATCCCGAAAATTTTCCCCGCGCTCGTTCCTGTACGCGCCCTATCGGCAAAAACTTATGTGTCGCGTGGTTGCCCCTCTACCTGTCGCGCATAAACCAAGAGACAAGAATTTTAAGAAAGAGCACAGGGCCGAAGGGCAGCCTTCGGACAATCAGCCTCAAGAAGGGCTACCGGCTCCACTCCAGGCATCGCCGAAATCCGAAAAAGCAAAAAGGCAGTCCGATAAGGGGGAAAATCTGCTCTCATACAAATATACGCTACGAACCGCAAATATACTGTCGCTATATGCAACGATATTATTGCTATCTTCACACATTCGCACACATCCAAACACATCTGCAAATACATTCAATCATCTGCAAACACAGGGCTTTAGCCGGATTTTTTGCAGATAATATGCTATGTTTCAGCAAAGCTGAAGGGCCGGACAGAGTTTGTAGGGTACTTCCGCACCCACAAACTGACCGGCTCTGCGAGGCTGCTTATTCGCAACTGCGTTGCTCAACGCTAAAACAGGGGAAAACCCATGAAGATATATTGCACACTGGCTCTGGTCCTCGTTCTGTTCCAGAGTGGGACCGCCAGCGCCAACGTCCAGGAACCGCCCGCATGGCTGACCAATGCCATTGTCCGTTTTGAATCGTCGGGCAATCCTCGGGCAATCTGTTTCAATACAATCTCGCTTCCGGCCCCAACGCCGGAGGACGCGGCCCGCATCCGGCGAGAGCTGGACGCCCTCGGCCTAAAATACGCCGCCGCCTCTTCAAAAATTACGGTGGAACTACAATCGCTCTACCCGGCAACCGAAGAGGAAGGCCGCAGACTCGTAAAACGGGCTGACGCCCTTGGACTGTCCATCGACATCGGCCTTGGACAAATCAACATCCAGCACCCCCGAAAGCATGGTTTCGCCGCCGAAGACCTGATGGACCCGGACGTTAATCTGCGCTGGTGCCGTAAACTGCTGGCCGACGAATTGAGACGGCACGGGCCGAACTGGCGGGCGGTCGGCTATTACCACAGCCCGGACCCGGAACGCGGGCGGCGGTATGCCTGGAGTATCTACAATACAGCAAGGAGGATTGAGGGGGAAAAGAGGCATGGCAAGGCAAACCGCACGGTTGAAAGGAATCACGGCATACCTGACGCCGGAGGAATACGAGGCAGTGACGGCCAGCGCCAGACGGGCGCGAATATCCCGGTCAAAATTCCTGAAGTTGGTCAGCACCGGCCAGCCGGTGAAAAGCCTTGAGCACGTTGAGGAACGTCTGGAACTCCGCAGACTGAAAGGATTACTTGGTAATATCGGCGGTTTGCTGAAGCAAGCCATTGCTGCGGAAGCGGCGGACCGCGCCGAAGTATCGCGCCTGTTGCGCCAGATCGACGAGCGACAGCGCTCCATTCAAGCTCTTATAGACAGGATAACGTGATAAGCCGCCATATCTCCATAGCGCCGGAGCATGATAACTACGCCAGACTCGCCCGGTATATCGCGGGCGAGGAAAAGGGCCGCGCTCCTTCTATCATGTGGTGCGTCGGCGGTATGGGGAGTGACGATTACAGGGAGACGATCAGGGAGGCGACAGACGTTCAGCGCATGCACACCCGGTCAGAAAAAAGCAAGAGCTATCACCTGATAGTTTCTTTTCGGCCCGAGGACGAACATCTGCTGACCCCAAAAATCCTGCGGGAAATAGAACGGCGCTTTGCCGACTGTTTGGGCCTTGCAGACCATCAGCGGCATTGCGCCGTTCATACCGACACCGAAAACATGCACCTGCATGTCGCCTACAACCTCATTCATCCCGAGCGCTACACCCGGCATGAGCCTTTCGGCGACTTCGACAAACGCGACGCCCTGTGCCGCGCTCTGGAGAAAGAATACGGCCTTCGCATCGACAACGGCAAGGACCGGGACCGGCCTGGCCGCGCCAACGAAAAAGCCTGCGCCGTCGAAAAGCATCAGGGCAAACAGTCTTTCGCTTCCTATGTCGAGGAACACAAACCGGCCATCATGGGCGGCCTGAAAGCCGCCGAAACATGGCAGGACGCGCACCGGCTCTTGAAACAGTACGGCCTTGCGCTGCGGGCGAAGGCCAACGGCTTCGCGCTGGTCAACATTCACGCCAACCACGGCCTGAAAGCCAGCGCTCTTGACCGTTCCATATCCAAGGGGAATCTTGTCAAACGATTCGGAGAGTTTGAGCAGCCGGACCCGGACCTTGCCCCCCCGGAGCTTGCCCGGTACAGCGGCAAGCCAATCCAGCGCTCCCCGGCCTGTGAAGCCCTCCGTGCCGAATGCGACAGGTACATTGAAGCCCGCATTGAAGGGCTGGAAGCGCTCAAGGCACGGCAAAAGGAAGACATTGAGGCCATCCGGGCGAAATGGGCCGCGAAGCAGGACCAAGTCGCCGCGCTCTCCATCCACAAGCGGAACCGGCGCAGCCTGGCGCAGTTCGCCCGCCAGAAAGAGAAAGAGGAAATCGCCGCTGTCCGTCTGAGCCATTACACCGAGCGCGACCAGTACCACGCGGATAATCCGTACCTTGATTGGCCGCAATTTCTGATTCAACAGGCCGAGCTTGGAAACCGGGCCGCGCTTGGCGTTCTCCGGGCGCGAGAAGAACACTTTGGTCCTGACGCCAACACGCCCGCGCCCATCCACGAGAACGACAGATCGGTTATTCCCTACCGTGAAATGTTGGAGTTGCGGGCGGATTATGCCGGAAAAAACATGACGGTCGTCGCGGATACCGACCTTGCCCGCCATAACCGCAACCGCCTGAAAGCGTATCTCCGCATGGATGAAGTCATTAAGGAACTGCGGCTGAAAATCCCGGACAAGGAGCTGATGGACCCGGCCCGGAGAGTGACCAAGAAAGGAACCGTCATTTTCGAGTTGGCGGGCGGCGGTGTTGTCCGCGACGCCGGTCAGGAAATCAACTTTTCTCCCCTGGACGAAACAGCGGTCAAGCTGGCCCAAGCATACGCCCGCAAAAAATGGGGAACCAGAACCATATCCGACCGGGGCCGGATTGTCTTCGACAGCCGGGAACCGGAAAAATCCACTCCGCTCCCGGGCCCGGATTTTCCGGGCTCGGGGCATTCCCCTGATGATGGCCGACCGGCCACACTTCCAGAAGAAAAACGCAGGAACAAGGGATTGTCGCGGTAAAAACCGTTTTTTCAGTCATGGTCACGGCAGAGCCACCGGGCGCTTTGGAATTGCGCGGAGGATCTGCCGTCAACTTTTGTTGCCGGACCCTGAATCTTTTCAGGCCGGAACAGCCGAAAACAAAAGGCGCGGGTCCGCTCTCCATTCCGGGGTGCGCGGGACGCGCATTATGTGCGCCAATCCTCGTCGCTGCGCTCCTGCGGTTGTCACACATAACAAGCCCCTCCATTCCAAGCAGCCCCGCGATACCCGGCAGGCGGATGAAAATACTTAGTGGTATGGCCCTCCGGGCCTGACGATTACGCATATTCCCCCAAAGGGCGGGGGGGCGGCTGGTCTGACGACCGCCCCCCACCCTCCGGGGGAATATGTTGGTTTTTGAGAGCAGAATTTCAACTTTAGGAGTTTGGAGAATGGGAGATACCAAGGAAAAACAACCCGGCAGCATTTATTACGCGCTCTTTATCCCGTCGCAGGGTAAATATTTCATTATTTTCCCTGACTTCTGTCACGCCCTACCGAGGGTTTCCACGCTGGAAGAATGCCCCCACGCGGCGCGGGAACTTCTCAACAATATTCTATTGCGCCACCTGATAGACCGGGAACCGCTCCCGGTTCCGTCCTGCCGTCGCGTAGCGGAAGCAAACACCCTCGACTATATCCGGCGTGTTTCCTACCCGCTCGACGGTGACGCGCCAATCTGCGCCATTCCTTACGACCGTAAAACCTTCGACCATATGGCCGCACGGGTTACAGCGTTTCGCGCATCAGCCAGCGGGGGGAATAATGCCACAACACGCCGTTGATTTGACCGGCCCGCAAATGGCCCTTGTCCTTTCCGCTGTCGAGTATGCCTATAAACACGCCCTTAGAGGTTCCAGCCTTCTACACACGCTCAACCGGGACGGCCACAGGAACAACAAGAAGACGGCCACCCAGTACGCCGAACTGCTCCAGCACCTTAAAAACAGCCAAACCATAAAGGAATAAACGATATGAGCACCGCCACCACCTACGAACACGACGCGCCCGAAATGGCCGAACGGGACAACTATACCGCCACTTACAGCCCGCAGGATAACAAGTTGCGCCTGTACTCCGCCAGCCGCCTTGACCCTGACACCTACGCGCAAGCGAAGCGCCTCGGGTTCAAGTATGCACCGAAACAGGGCTTTTTCGTTGCCCCCATGTGGACCCCGGCCCGTGAGGACTGGCTTTTGAAGCTGGCCGGGTGCATCGAGGACGAGGACAGCACCACCGAAGAACGCGCAGCGGAACGAGCCGCCCGCTTTGAAGGCTACAGCGAGAAACGCGGCACGGAAGCCGAGCGGGCTGTATCCGCAGTGCGGAGCATTACCGAGCATATCCCTTTCGGCCAGCCTATTCTTGTAGGCCATCACTCCGAGCGCCGCGCACGGAAGGACGCCGAGCGCATAGAAAACGGCATGCGAAAAGCGGTCAATCTGTGGGAAACCTCCGAATACTGGCAGCGCCGCGCCCGTGCCTCTCTCGCTCATGCTCGATACGCAGAGCGTCCGGACGTGCGCTATCGTCGTATAAAGAAGCTGGAAGCCAGCAAGCGCAAACATGAGCGCAGCCGGGACGGCCAGCAAAAAGCCCTCAAATTATGGAGCCAGCCGGATATCACCTATGAAAAGGCGCTTGCTATCGCCGATAGTGAAAGCCTGTTCGGTATTTATACCTCGTTTGAATTTCCCCTTGCCAGGTATCCCCGCGACCATACCCCCTATGAAGGTTCGCGGAGTGTATGGAGCGCCCTTGAAAGCGGCATCATTGACGAGAAAAAAGCCGTGGCGCTTATGGTCCCCCGCCTTGAAAGGGGTATCGCCTGGGATAACAGATGGATTGCACACTATGAAAACCGCGTAGCTTATGAACGCGCCATGCTTGGCGAGGACACCGGCACGGAGGCGAAAGGCGCGGCCATTCTTCCTTTCCAGCAAATGGACATGCAGCCGGGCGGAACGGTCCAGATTAGCCGCTCCCATTCACGCGGTGAATTGCTTTCTATCCTCCGCGTGAACAAAAAAAACGGCATTATCAATAGTCTGACAGTCGTCAGCCGGTGGGGCCGCTACGCCGTCGCCATTGAGGAAGTGACCGAATACACCCCGCCGACCGAGGAAAGCGCCGCAGCCGTCAAGAAGGCGACCGTGCAGCCGCCCATAGTCAATATTCCCGGCGAAGGCTACAAGCACATGACAAAAGCGCAATGGGCCAAAATTCACAAGGACTATAAGGGAACTGAAAAGGTACGCGCCAACGACGAGCACGGCGCATACAGATACAGAAAAGCCATGTGGAGCGAGGACGGGCGCACTTGCTACGGCCCGGTTTTTCTCTCCGACCAGAAAGAAATTCCCTTGCCCCCGCCGAGTGCCGAAAAAACCGACCTTTCCGCACTCATGCCCAGGGCGGCAGCATCCCCGGCCCCGGTCCCGGCTCCGGCAGCGTCCGAGACTGACACCCCGCCCGCAGCCGACGACTACGAAGCCCCCGGCATGGCCGAGGAAATAAAGAACCTGAAAGGCCAATTAAAAGAAGGCGTACAAATCGCCGTGGCCGACCAGCTTTTTCCTACGCCCGCGCATATCGTGGAACAGATGATTGATTACGCTGATATACAGCCGGACAGCCGGATTCTTGAACCTTCAGCCGGGACCGGCGCTATACTGGACGGCCTCGCGCAACATGGCGTTGACCTTCACAACGTGGAAGCTGTCGAACTGAACTATACGCTTGCCGCCGCGTTGCGGGAAAAATACCCCTATGTCAGCCAGGGCGATTTTCTCCAGTACGGCACCAGCGCCGCAGCCGGGTTTGATCGTATTCTGATGAATCCCCCATTCAAAAACGGCATAGACATTAAACACATTGAGCATGCCTACTCGCTTCTGAATCCAGGCGGGGTGCTCGTCGCCATCTGCGCCAACGGCCCCCGGCAACAGGACCGCTTGCGCCCCATGGCCGAAGAAAGCGGCGGCGGGTATGAAGTGCTCCCCCCGAATACTTTTGACGGGACCGGCGTTAATACGGCCATGGTCCATATATATAAATGATAGAGGCATGTCCGGAAGGCTCCGGCCTTCCGGACATGGCCCGCCGAAAAGGTGCGCCAGCTCTCCCGTGCTGGCGGTCCAAAAACATCGCGCCGGATGCGGAGCATCCGGCAGAGCAAAGGGGCCGGGTCCGCCCGAATGCCGGAGCGGCAGAATTTGGCCCCGGCCAAAGACAATTTTGGTAATCGCTCAAGACAATTTCCGGTAATTGGCTTACTCAATTACGGATATGGAATCTAAAAGGTAAATCTATATCGTTATTTGCCATACAAAACTGATTGTTTTTTCTTTGGAGATAGGGTTAATCAATAGTGAAGAAAAACTCGTCCAAGGAGAAAGCGCGGTGAAGGAAAAAATTGAACGAATCCTTGAAAAGCAACCCGCAGATTTTATCCGCTGCCTGACTGAAATGGATGCATGCCCTCACATGGTTTCCATGTCAGAAGCCGTATGGAATCTGTTATTGAAACCCCTGTACGAGCGGAAGCCTAGCCCTGCTGACGGGAACAGGGAACTCGCGGAAATTCTGTACGAGGCCGCAACTGCCCTGCACATGGCGCAGTGCAACGGAGCGCAATTTGAGATTATGGGAGAAGTGGTTGACGGAAGGCCCACTTCCAAGGTGGTCTTGGAAGTGTTCATGGAAGGAAAAGAAACGCCCACAATGGAAATCGGCATTGCGGGCGAAAAAGATTTGGCGCGGCATCCTGAAAAACTCGAAGCGACTGACACCCCGCCTGTATATTTTACGCTGGACACTATCGGAAGCCGCGCCTAGCTGGAAACGGCCTTGCCGATCCAGCGGCGGGCCGCTACTTTTGCCCCCGTATGAAGACATTGAGAATTTTCGTGTAGAGCGTTTCCGGGGTAGCGCTGTCTTCCGTAGCATTCACAGCCTCAACGACTCGCTGTTTTAGTTCCTGCAAATTTCCCGCCTCATACTCAAAGCGGAACAAATCGGATACCGTTACGCCGAAGCCGTTGGCAAACTTGTAGAGCGTGTCAATGCCGGGGCGGGACAAGCCGCGCTCCACCGTGCTGATATACTGCTTCGTCAATCCCGTTGCAGCCGCCAAGTCCTCTTGCGACAGATTCCTTTCCCGCCGCATCTGCTTGAGATACAGCCCGAATTGTTTCTGAAATTCTTCCATGCTGGTTGCTCCTATAAGCATCCAGTATAGGTGGGGGTATTTCTTTGTTAAACAATCCAATACGTTATTTTCATATTGATTTTGATTTCTTTTTATTCAAAAATAAATCCACATCCTGATTTCAGAAAAACTAGCGAATTATTTTTGCTGCACTCAAGCGCGTAACTGGCTTGTAATGAGAAAAATGCTGTCGGCATGCGCTGTAGCGCTGCTTCTTCTGTTCCCCGCGCAAGCGGCCACGCCCGAAAATACCTTTCCGGCATGGCTCGTTACAGTTGTACGGGTATCGGACGGAGACAGCCTCATTGTCGTTGACTCAGGTCAGCAAAAAAGCCGCATCCGCGTGTACGGCATTGATTGCCCGGAAATCAACCAGGCCGGGGGAAAAGACGCACGGGAATACCTTGCCGATATTTTGCTTAACGCGGCTGTTGCCATTGAAACGGTCGAAAGAGACAGGTATGGACGCACGGTCGCTTTTGTCTACAAAGGAGGACGGGCGGTTGAAGAACTTTTGCTGGAAAAGGGTTTGGCCTGGGTTTACGACAAATATTGTCTTCTGCCGGTGTGCGACCGCTACAGGGAAATTGAACATACCAGCCGCGAACTGAAAATCGGCCTTTGGGCATCCCCGGACCCGGTAGCGCCGTGGGAATGGCGAAAACGCCAGCGGGAGAACCGATAGCAAAAGCGCTGGCTCCCTCGAAAGAAAGAGCCAGCGCTTTTCTAATCTACTCAGGCCGCGTCCAAGGTTTCCTTACAATCGGGATACCCCTCGCAGCCGAAGAAGAATCCCTTTTTCCCTTTTCGTTTCGACATGGCCTTACCGCATTTCGGGCAGACCTTTCCATTGGCTTTCTGGAAGTTCTGAACTTCCGAGTCAATGAGCGCATAGGCCGGAGCCACGACCGCGTTATAGGTAAGCTGGCCCGCAGCAATTTCGTCAAGCTGTCGTTCCATCTGCCCCGTGTATTCGTAATCCGCGAAACAGAATTTGCCTTCCATCGTGGCAATCAGGCATTCGCCAAGAGCGGTCGGGACAAGGTTGTTTTTCTCAATCTTGGCATAACCTCTCTGCTTGATAGTCTCCATTATCATTGCATAGGTAGACGGACGGCCAATGCCGCGTTTTTCCAGCTCCCGAATGAGCTTCGCTTCCGAGTACCGCGAAGGCGGGGACGTTTTCTGTGTCGTCACTTCCCCGGAAAGCGCCGTTGCCCTGGTCCCGATCTTCATGGCCGGAACGGGATTGGAGGCCGCTTGCGCGTCCTCTACGCTCTCGTCAAGCACCTCCGCGCCGTACACGATACGCCAGCCGGGGGAGCGCATCACGCGCCCCCGAGCGTCAAACCGCACCGGACGCCCCTCATGCTCCGACCCGAGCGACAGAACGACCGTCGAATACTCCGCATCCTCAAGCTGTGTCGCCAAGGCCCGCAGCCGGATAAGCCGGTACAGCGCCCGTTCCTCCGGTGTTTCCCCGGCTTCCTCAACTTTGATATGCGTGGGTCTGATGCACTCATGCGCCCCTTGGGCGCTGTCCTTCGCCTTGAAAATGCGCGACTTCGCCACGCACGGCCAATTCTGTTCAGAGCAGTACGCCCGAATGGCCTCAATAGCCTCCGGGGCCATGGCCGGACTATCCGTTCTGATGTACGTCACTAACCCCGCATCATAGAGGCGTTGGGAAATCTCGCGGACCTGATTGGCGTTCAGGTTCAGCGAGGCAGCCGCTTGCATGAGCGTTGACGTGGTGAACGGCGCTGGCGGACCTTGGCGACTTGTCGTCGTTTTGCAGTCAAGGACTTCCAGCGACCGGCAAGCGGCCAAAACCCTCGCCAGATCCTTGTCCTGCAAATACTCCTGCCCATCCGCAAGGACGGAGGAAGTCACAAGGTCCGCCCACCAGCCGTCCGTAATATTTTCCACGGATTCAAAGTGCAGCCGGACGCCGTAATGCGTGACCGAGGAAAACGCCGTGCGCTCCCGCTCCCGTTCCACCAGCAACCGGGTTGCCGGGGTCTGGACCCGGCCAGCCGAAAGTTTTTCGCCAACGACCCGCTGCAACGGTCTGGAAACCAGATACCCGCATGCCCGATCCAGAACCCGCCGCGCTTCCTGTGCCCGGACCAGATTCATGTCCAAATCACGCGGAGACGCGATAGCGGCCTTCACCGCCGACTCGGTGACTTCCGTAAAGGCGCAGCGCTTGACCTTCGACAGTTTCAGAACTTGGGCCACATGCCAGGCAATGGCCTCTCCCTCGCGGTCGGGGTCGGTGGCGATATACACGTCATTGCCGCTTACCGCCGCCTTGAGGCGTTTGGCAATGCCCACGCCACGTTCCGTCAGTTCATATTCGGGCTTCATGTCGGAAGAAACGCCAAAGCGTTTCACGGGCAAGTCACGGATATGGCCGAGTGTGGCGACAACCCGCCAGCCAGCGCCGAGAAAACCCTGTATCTTCTCCACCTTTCCCTTGGATTCAATGATAAGGACGTTCATCGGCTCATACCCCTGCTGCGGCCCGCAGAGCGGGCTTTACCGGCATCCGGGGGCGGCATGGTCATGTCCCGGTCTTTGCCCTGTTCCTTGTCCATGCCCTTTTCCATGACCTGTTGCCGTTCCTGCCGTTTGGCATGCGCCTTTTCCTTCTGCGTACCAACGGAGTTGTCCGTCAGAATGACGCCGGTTGTCGCAACCTCCACTTTTTCGCCGGTCGCCCGCTCAACAATGGCTTCGGCAGTGGCCCCGTCCAGACGGGCGGTATACGAGCCGTTGCCGACAACATGAGTTCCGCCGTCAAGGACAACGTCGCGCCCCTCAAGACCAAGGCCGACTTTTTCCAGGGCAACGGCAAGCTCGGCCTCCGGCTCCATCACGTCCATGCCCGGAAGCGACTCGGTAGGCATGGCGGCATCAACCAGTTCAGGCCCGTCCCGCTCAAGGCGGTCTTCGCGCTCAACCTGATTTTCCTGTTGCAGCTCAAGTTTCTGTTCAAGGCCCATGACCATATCTTTCGCCTGTGCGGCGTCCCGGCTAATGCGCATCATTTCGTATTCGCCTTTTTCAAGCAGCGCGACATAATCATTGGTCAAAGCATGGTCGCTCCCCGGCGTACCAATCTGTACACCCACTTCCTGACTGACCATCCACGCGGCGACCTTGACCCGCAAATCTTCGCGGGTCCGGTTCTCCGTCCCATTGGGACCGGTGTATCGGTTGAGGCGGTCCTGATGGCGGGTGCTCTCAATGACGTGATACATAAGCTGCTTGTCGTAATCGTCGCGGGAAGGATAGCTTTCGGGCGGATTCATAACGATTTTATCCCCGAACTGGTCATAATGCGGCGTGACCTTGTCCCGATGAACGACCTCAAGGCCGGAGGCGGCAATCATGGTGCGGATGCGGTTCATACCTTCGGCGCGGTCAGGCTCGGGACGCGGTTCAAGCGGGCCGAGCACCTTGTCAGCATCCCGCACCGCTTTTGCCGGAAAAAGATAGCGCTGTTCCAGCGTCGGCTTGGAAAGACGAACCTTGTCCACAACCTGTTTGCCGTCCCTGCCGATTACCGGATTGCCGTATCCGTCAATTCTCGGTTCGGAACGCTGCATCGTGTAGAAAACCATGGCGGCGGGAACGGAGCCGGGAGTGACCCGGCCTTTGCCGTTGTCGAGCTGGTTTACCTGCCACATGGTAAGCCAGCGGGGGTCTTGTTCCTTGCGGAGCGCCAGATTGACCATGTTCGCGCCCTCGTACTGTTTGCCGGAGGACGGATTGAAAGGCCGGTTGTGGAACGTCTCGGAAATATCCTTTTGCCACGGAGCATCATTGTTCCTGATGGCCTCAATGGTCTTTTCCTGCAATTCCCTGTGGAACGGCTGCCGCTTGGAGCGCTCCGGCTTCTGTTCCTGCTCATTTCCCTGATAGGTTGGTCTTTCATCTATAGTTTGCATGAAGAATCTCCTTTCTGATGCTTTGTGTCACGGCGCGGTCGGCAATGAGGTCTTCCAGGGTTTGGACCTCTTGCAGCGGCCAGTTGTCCGGGTGCGTTCTTTCCTTCATATGCACCACATTACGGATTTTCCTTTTGTTGCGGCTTGCGGCGCGGCGAAGTTTGCTATCAGTCGGTTGCATAAACTTTGCCCTCCGGCCCAACGGCCAACAGCGTTTCCATGCCGAAATCTTCCGGCGTGACGGCGTTTTCTTCAAAAGCGCCCATATATTCAGCAACTTCATCCGGCAGCGGGACCACCAGATCAATGTCTGCGGTTATCTGGTCCATTACAGCCGCAGCGGATACGGCAAGGCGTTGTTGAGTTTCCATGGAAAAACCTCCTGTATATATAAAAATCGGCGCGACCTTTTTCAGCGAGGAAAGAGGCACGAGGCCGAAGTATCGTGAATCAAAACTGTCTCCGTGCGGCGAGAGGACAAGCGCAAAGCCGCCCGGTATGACGCCGCTTGAAAGAACAGTAGGCAAGGGACGATTGTGGGAATCGGCAGGCCGGATGGAAAGCGACGCGGCATCAACCACGTCGCCGGGAAGGCCCGCGACCCTTTTGACCAACGGACGAACGCCCGAAGGACAAATATTGCTTTCCTGAAGATAGCCCCGGTCCAGCGCCAGCGCGGCGAACTCACCGGGGGGAAGGCAGAACGACACCATGTCGCCCACCTGAAGCGCTTCCCCTTCCTGAAGCTGGTAGAGGCCGCGAGGCATCGAAGGCGTGACCTGAAGCCGAAGGCCCGCAGACCACGCGGCAGCGAGAAGAAAGAAAACAGCCATGCAGCAGCACAGGAGGGAACGGGGATACTTATTGGAAGTACGCATTCAAAGACTCCCCCGCCGCATCGGCTGGGATGATTTCGGCCTTTTCGGCGGGCTCTGGCGCTTTTCGCCCCGGGCCCGCCGAATACGGCATGTCGTGATAGATGGAATCGGAGACGCCGCCCGGATATTCCGGCATGGCTCCCGCAGGGAGAATCTTTGCGCGGCTGGAAAAGACAGGGTCGCGGAAATATAAAATCTGGCGACCGTAAATCGGATTGCGGCCAGCGGTGAAAACAAGCATGTCGCCCGCTCTCACCACGTTGCCGCTGGAATCCTTCATCATGCCCGGCAAACGCATGCACTCGTCAGCGGTCAGAAGCGGCCTGGCCGTCTCGCTCACGCTGACAGACGCGGATTTCGTCAATCCCATGCCGGAACCGGACAGGGATGTTTTTTTGTCGATGGCCGTGGTTTTCCCGGCCATGTCGCTTAACTGGTTGGCGGTTTCAATCGTGTTCGGCGCGTAGGCAATCCGAACATGGCAGTTCGCCATGATGCTATGTTCCTTGCCGTACACGTTGGCGAGCTGGGTTGTGTCCTGAACAATGAGAAAGACCTTGCCGCCGTAACCGGCGATGTAGGCCAAGGCTTTTTCCATGATTTGCAGCTTCCCGAGGGAGGTGAACTCATCAAGGAAAATCAGGAGCCGGTGAAGATAGGAGGCTTTTGTCGCGCCGTCCGCGAACTCCATCTTCGCGCACACACGCCTGATAATCATATCCACCAGCAGACGGACCAGAGGCTTGACCCGGTCAATGTCGGCGGGCGATATGACCAGATAGAGCGATACCGGAGAATCAAGGTTCATCAGGTCCGCGATACGGAAATCACAGGCCGAGGTCGCGGCGGCGACAACCGGATCACGGTAAAGCGAAAGGTTGACCAGCACCGTTGAAACCACGCCGGAACCTTCGTTCTCGGACTTGTTCAACATTTCCTTGGCAGCGGAGGCGACGAAAACATGCGCCTTCAGCCCGCAGTCGGATATGCCCGGAGTCGTGGGATAGAGTTTTTCCAGCGCGGCCTTGTGGTCATATTTGACCATCCCTTCAAAGACCTGCGTTATCGTTTTGCTTTCATCAGCCAGCATGCAGGAAAGGTCGTACAGCGTCGCGTCCCGGCCCTGTTCCGCCCGGACGCTGATGCAGCAATGCAAAAGAGCGCCGGAGAGCAGCCCGAAACCGGCCTTGGACCAATGGTCTTCAAGTCCGGAACCGTTGGGGTCCACCAGCATTGTCGCCAGATTTTGGCAATCCGGTATGGCCTGTATGGAATCAAGCCGGACTTCGGCCAGCGGGTTGAACCGGCAGGACGTACCGCTGGCATCGGACGGGTCGAACCGCAGGCAGACCTGGCCTTGCGATTTTCTGTAACCGCTTGTGAGACTCCAGTTTTCGCCTTTGATATCAAGGCAGATAAGGGAATGCGGCCAGGAGAGCAGACAGGGAATGACAATCCCCACGCCTTTGCCGGAGCGTGTCGGGGCATAGCAGATGGCATGCGCGGGACCGTCTTCCCGAAGGTAGAAATGGCGCTCCTTCGGGCGACCGAGGAGAAAGGCCCACAGAAAGGCAAAGCCGGTCAACTGCTTGACCCACCCGCCGACATACACGCCACGGCCATCAAAATAGCCCATGGCCCGAATGTCGTCCTCCGTGGCCCACCGGGCCGAGCCGTGCAAAAGCGCGTTGCCTTTCAGCCGGGGGCTGAAAAACAGCCAGGACGCCATAATAAGATATTGCGGCGCAAGATAGAGAAGTTGGCTGTCGGAAACGGCTTTCGCCATAAAACCGTATGTGTCTTGCGCGAGAAAGGCTTGCTTCCAGATGAAGACCATCCACGGAAAGTAGAAGTCTCCGAGAAAGGGAGAGCCAAGCGCCGCGTGATGCTGGAAATAATCGGCAGTCCGTTGCGTGGCAAAGGACATGCAGGCCACCGCCAGCAAAAGCACGAAAGGCGCGTACCAGAGCCGGGACCGGAGCTGGCCGGGGTTTTCCCCGGCCAGACCATATTGTACGGTATCAGTCATACGCCCCCCATCACCTGTACGGCCTGTAGGGGCGGTCAAAGACAATATCTTTCGTGACCACAATCACGAACTCATAACCAGGGCGCACCTCAAGCGTGGGAGCGATATTCATGTTCCGTTGCAGAAGCGACAGGCTGGTTTGCCCGAGCTGGCTGGCAAGGGCCGTACCCATTTCCTGCTGCATCGTCGGCGTATTGCTATCGCCGCTCGACGAATCCAGACTATCCACAGCGTAAGACATGCCGCCTGTAATAAGGGACATGAGAATCGCGTTGCCGAAGATTTTCAGGTAATGGTTGTTGACCTTGTCCGCGAAACCGGCATACCCGCCAATGTCCGCTCCCGGCATGGCCCCGAGCGAGAGCGCGGAGCCGTCCGGGTAAATGACCCGCGTCCAGGCCACCAACACCCGCCGTTGACCAAAGATAACCCGGCTGTCATAGGAGCCGGTCAGTTTGGCCCCTTTCGGAATAAGAAGGTGGTCGCCGGTCGCGGAGTCATATACGTCCTGAGTGACTTGGGCTTGTATCTGCCCAGGCAGATCGGAATTGATGCCGGTAATCATGGCAGCGGGAATGACCCGCTCCGTCTTCAGCTCATAGCGTTGGCCAGCCGTCCGGGCATGGGGCAAAATCCATGAGTCGTCACGGGAAGAACGGGAGAAAAAACCTTCCTTGTCCTTCTGCGCGGCCATGTCGTACCCGTTTTCCATACCGGGCATGCCCGGCATTTGGAGGGAGGATGCGTTACGAACCGGCGTGGCATCAGCGGGAACGGCTTGGCCGCTTCCCTGTGTGGATTGAGCGCGTTTGAGGCCAAGAGGCGCGGTCAAACCGTCAAGTTGCGCCTGTGCTCTGCGCCGCCGCAGATTTTCAAGCTCCTGCTGCCTGAGTCTATCCGCTTCGCCGGGCTTGTCCTGTACGACAATAAGCGGTTCTTTCGGGGCCGGAGCCGAAGGCGTGGGCGTATTCTGGCGGGCAACGCCGACCGGGAGGCTCGGGGCGGCAAGCCCGCGATTTTCGGCGACCACCAGCGGAGGCCCGTTTTCGGATATGTCCAAATCCTTACGGCCCGCTTCCTCGGAACCATTCTTGCCGGAAAAGCTGATACTCCAAACCAGTACGCAGATCATGACGGCGGCAACCGCGATAACCACATAGAGCGGCCAGCGGGAGAGTTTGAAGGCGGTAATCTTCTCGTCTTCCGGCATAATGAGGCTGTTCGGTCCTGTTTCCATACAGCCCCCTACTGAAGCCCATCGACGGCGGAACGCGCTTTCAGCTCCATCCGCTTCATCACAGGCAATTTGAACTCGTGCGGCGTGGACGACCGGCCCGCTTCCGGTTGCCCGGTCGCGGTATAGGCGCGGGAAATCGCGGCGCCGTCAGAAAGACGGATTTGCAGATAGTACGAAGCGTCCGCTTCTATACGGTCAAGAATGTAGGACAGGGTCAGGGCATCGGATGCGGCCGGCCCTGCCGGCGCGGACGGCCTCACCGTAAACCCGAGAGTGCGAAGGCGGGCCTCAAAGACGTTATCAAAAGCATTGGCGGACTTGTCTGCCGGTACTATCTGCAAGGTCGTGTGGCCGGGGGGATATTTCGCGGCGAGGAAGTCCGCGGCGTCTTCAGCGATAGCCGCCGTAACTCCCTGTTGCGGAATTTCTCCGTAGAAGGAACCGACAAAGCCCTTGTTGGCGCAACCGGAGGCAAGGCACGTCAGAACAAGGAGAGCAAGGGCGAAGCGTTTCATTGCTTCACCCCCTTGCGGATGATCTCGACTTTTTCCTGGTCGCCGCCGACGCCGAGAACCAGCGTGTATTTGTCGAACACGCCGTCAACGATGATAGTTCCGTCTTGAATGCGGTAGTTGACGATCATATCCTTGCTGCCCTTGCGGACCAACAGAACCGGCGTTACCCCGGCATCCTTCGGAAGCTGGATGTAGCATTTGCGTTTGTCGTCATAGACCCGTTCAGGACGCCACGAAACCCGTTTCCCCTTCACGTCATAAGCGAAATTCAAATTCGCCAGTTCCCGCGTCTGGCCTTCAATAACAGTGGAATCCCAATGGCGGTTTTTATCCGCTTCCGCCCGGTCCTGATTGACCCGCCTTTTTATGGCGTCATTGTAAGCAAAGGCTATGTAAGGAGTATGCCCGCTCCGTTTGGAAACCAGTTTGACGTGATAGGTGCGGCGGTCGGTTGTGACCACGAGGGAGGTTTGCAAACCGGCGTCAACGGCCTTGATGAACAGATGCACGGTCGCACTTCCGCCGCTGCCGGAAACACCGGCTTCGACGAACCACCGGGCGGGATCACCGACAACGAACTCATTGACCGTTTCCCCCTGTTCCAGCTCAAGGTCACAGACCTGATACGGAGAAGCAATGACAGTCGGCTCCGAAGCGCCGTGGACGTAGATAACCTTGCCGCCAGCGGCAAGAACCGGGTCCACGTTGCGCCGGGACCACTGGCCGGAAAGGTCCAGGGCCTTCTTTTCCTGCGGCGTCAGTTTGACTGCGTCCGGAGAGATATAGTCAATCGGCGGGGGCGGGTTTTCCAGCCCGCCATGCGCCGGGGGATACCCGGCAGGAACCGCAGCCATGGCCGGAGCGGCGCACAGCAGTAAACAAAAGGTGAAAACACTATATATGAATTTCATGGGCTGTATCCTTATTCAGCGTTGGGAGTGTTGGCCGCGAACGTCTTGGAGAACGCAAGGCCGGTAATGAAGACGCCGCCGGGATTGGCGAGAAGCATCTTTTCCGAGATCGGTTTCTGGATTTGGATGGTTACGGTCGCAACGTAGTTGCCGGACTCGATGACGACGCCCGCATGGTTACGGATGGTTTCCCGCCATTCCACGCGGTATGAGGTTTTGCTGACCGGAAGCGGCGCTTGCGTTATTTCAACGTGAATCATGCGCCCGTTTTCAGCGGTCACAGCGGGATTGTTCTGTTCGTACCACGACTTGATAACGCCCTTGGCGGACCCGGCCACATACGCGGAGAGCTTTTTGACCATCTCCCCCTGAAGGTGGTAGTCCGGCGTCACCGTGCGCCAGGCCGTGATGCTTTCCGCGATAGCGTTCTGAATTATCTCCGGGGGAGTGCTCGGAACGCTGTCAGCCTTGACCACGGCGGTCTTGCCGACCTTGTCCACGGAAACGAAGTAGGCAATCACCTGTGACTGGTTGAGCAGCACGACGAGAGCGGCCAGACAAATAATGAGGCTGACCGATTGCAGCAGCGCGGCCATGCGCCATTGCGAAGCGCGGGCAATATAGGAGCCGTACCGCTCCATCCATTCCTGGCGGGCTGTGATATACGGATTATCCGAAGGATCGGGCTGTGCGCCCTTGCCGGTTTTCTTAAAGAATTTCACTGTATCTATCCCTTGAGAGTTGTTGCTTTATGAAGGCGCTCCTGCATTTCAGAGCGGGAACGCGAAGACAGGGAGCGTTCGGTTGAATCTTTGGCACTCTGACGAGCGCCCCACAGGTTGGCGGCGGTCCCGGCCAGCTTGCCGACTCCGGTTTTGCCTTCGGCTCCGGCGACCTTTGCCGCGTCCTTGATGTTTTGGAGGTTTTGCGAAGCGGCCACGACAAGGCCAGTACCGGCAATGGCTCCGCCCGCGACCGCAGCACTGGTTCCGAGAAGGTTCCCGCCGCCGACATGCGAACCGCTGATAATGCCCGACACCACGTCAGGCAGGGATTTGACGAGGGCCAGCAGGATAATCGCGGCCCCGATAATGACGAAAATGTCCTGAAGCTCCGCGCTGTCCGAATTGAAGTCGCGGATAAAACTGACGCCAATGGCGAGAACCAGTTGCAGGACAAAGAGTTTGAAGGCAACAGAGATAACGTAGCGAATGGCGTTGACGGCATAATCGCGGGTAAAGGCGGAACCGCCGAACCCGAGCAGTACCATTGCGGCCATCATGGACAGCATGGCCTCACATTTCACAAGGACCACCTGTGCGCTTATCAGCGCGAAGCAGACCAGAATCACAAGCGCGGCAATCAGAAGGCCGAGGGAATCCGCAGGAGACGTGAAACTCATTTTCCCGAGAATCAGTTTGACGAGCTGCAAGCCGGTAATAAAGGGGCTGTCGCTCGAAAATTCCCCGGTTGTCAGTTCAAGGCCAATCTGTTTCAAACCGTTAATCAACTGCCACGCCCATTCGGAATAGTGGTTGATGACAGCGGCAAAAAGCGACGCGGCCAGTATAATGACGACAAAGTGTTTGATGGTGTCCGGCAACTGCTCCCGGCCCAGGGCCGCCCGGATGCCGAGCCAGCACACTTCCAGAATCACGAGCCATTTCAAGACAACAAGAGCGTAACGCCGCAAGACGGGTTCCCACATCTGCGTCTTGTCGTAGAACGACCGGACGAGGGTGTTCACGAAATCCCCGCCGTCCGGCGCGGCATGGGACACGGAAGGAAGAAAGAGCAGGAGGGCGAGGGCCATTACGGCCCCGCCCCATACTGCCATCTTCCGGCTATAGGTCGGAGAGATAGGCATTGCTCTCCTCCCTAAAACGGGTCACGTTTTGGTTGAAGGTTGTCGAGCTTGTCCGTCTTGGTCATGTTGCGCCAGACTTCCTGTCTGACCTGGCTTTCCTTTTCGGACTTCATACTGGCCGCAATGTCGGACTGCGCTTGCGTTGCAAGCAGTTCCCGAAGCTGGCGCGCTTCCTGAATCTGAAGCGCGGTCAACTGGTTCCCGGCCTGGAGGGCTTGCATCTGGCCCTCGGGCGTCGAAAGCAGTTCGTTGAGATAGGACTGCATCTTGGCCGGGCTCTTCTGCAAATCGTCAAGCTGCATGCCGGAAAGCTGAAATGTCGCTTCCGTGGCCTGGTCCACCTGTTTCGACCATCCGTTCCACGCGGCCTCATATTCCTGCGTTGCCTTTTCAATGGCCTCGGGTCCCTTTCCGGCCAGGTCCGCAAGAAAACTCTGGTCAGGGAAGAGGTTGGCGAAAATGTTCGCCATGGCGACCGCGTCGCCCCGGACGGTTCGTAAGCGGCTGGACAATGTCGCCAGTTGGGTAAGGTTGTTTTGGATTTCCTTGAGAACATTTTGCGGCAGCGAAATGGTGTTCTGGACCATGTTCGCATACTGCTCGATATTCTGTTGCACCATCCGCAGTTGCGCGGCGGTTTGCTGAATGTCTTCCTTGTATTGGGCTATGATGTTCTGCAACTGTTCCATGCTGGTGATCCGGTCGAGCATTTGCACCAGATTGGTGCTGCAATTCGCGCAAACGAAGGTAAGGGCCTTCGCCGGAGCCGCGCACATCACGAGCAGCAGTGTTGCCAAAAGCAGTTTTCGCATTGAGTACCCCCTATGCTGCCTGGCGCTCTGCAAGCCAGTTTTCTTGCCATGCGTCTTCCCCGTAAGCCGCTATCAGTTCATCAATGCGGGCAATGCTCTCCTTGTCGCTGGCCCCGATGAACGAAAGGGTTTTGGGTCCAAGCGCGAGTTGAATCTTCCGGCGTCCTTCCGGCTGGACGAGGTAGTATTCCCGCTTGGGCTGCATGGTGCTGATTATTTGGATTTGCCGCGTATTCAGGTCAAGGTCCGAGTACAGATCGCTTTGCACGTCCGAAGTCGCGGCAATGTTGGCGAGGAAGATTTTTGTCGGGCAGCTCTCCGCGAGAACGTCGAGAATACCGGAGTTGCGGGCGTCGCTGAGAGATTGCGTCGCAAGCAGAACAATGCAGTTCAGCTTACGGAGCACCTTCAGCCATTCCCTGATTTTCTCCCTGAAAACCGGATGGCCGAGCATTATCCACGCTTCGTCCAGCACAATCATTGCGGGCTGGCCGGTCAGGGAACGCTCGATTTGATGGAAAAGGTAGAGAAGCACCGGCACAAGGTTTTTCGTTCCCATTTCCATGATGCTTTCCATCTCGAAAACAGTGAACGCCGAGGCAGCAAGACCATCCTGCCGGGCATCCAGTATGCGGCCCATGGCCCCGGCCTCCGTATAGTGCTTGAGCGCTTCCTTCAGGTTGAGGTCCTGGAGGCGGTGAACAAAATCCGTCAGACTCCGCATGGTCTGCGGAGCGGAACGAAGAGAGTCCATGGCCGAATACAGCGCGTTCCTGTCGGCGGGCGTGACCGTCACGCCCTGAAGGACAAGAAGCGACTCGACCCATTCCAAGGCCCAGGCGAACTCTTCCTGTGACTCGCCGATGCGCCAGAGCGGCGCAAAGGCAAGCCCACCGGCTTCCCCGATATTGTAGTGTCGGCCCCGCACACCCCGGCACAGGGCATACGCGGAGCGGCCTTTGTCCATGACGTAGACCGTCGAATGTGGATAGCGCCGGAACTGCGCGATCAGGAGGCCAAGCAAGGTACTTTTGCCGCTGCCGGTGGGGCCGAACACCAAGGTATGGCCGAGGTCACCGCTATGGAGATTGAGCCAGACCGGCGTCCGCCCATCGGTCTGCACCACGCAGAGCGGCGGCGAATTGGGAGGATAAAACGGGCACGGCGCAACCGGGCTTCCGGTCCAGACGGATTGCACCGGCAAAAGGTCAGCCAGCACAAGGGTTGTGATAAGGGGGCGGCGCACATTGGCCCAGGAGTTACCCGGCAAGGTGCCGAGCCAGGCGTCAACGCTGTTCACCGCTTCCACGCGGCATCCGAAGCCCAACGTCTGGACGCAGCGCCGCAGTTCCCTTGATTTGTCCTGAAGAACGTCAAGGTCTTCGTGCATGAGCACGATGCAGGAAGTCAGGTAGCCCGCCCCGACATAGCCGCCCTTGATGGCCGTCAACGCCTCTTCGGCGTCTTCGGCCATAAGGGCCGCGTCCCGGTTAATCCGGGCATTGGGGTTGGTTATGAACTGGTCGATTATCCGGTAAACCTGTTGCCGCCACGTCTTGCAGTAGGTTTTGACTTCCTTTTGCGCATCGTAGTTGTCGAGGCAGATAAACCGGGTGGAGAACCGATATTCCACCGGGAGCGTGTCGAGGTCCGAAAGGATGGCTGGCCAGCTCTCTTGCGGGAGGCCGTCAATGGCGACAACCATCACATGCTTGTTGCCGATTTTCGGGACCACCCCGCCGATCATGTCCTGATTGCCGAGCATGGCGTCAAGAAACATCGGCACGGCGGGCACCCGGTACGGCTGCAATTCTCCCGTGATGCACTGGTTCAGGTGCGACAGGAGATCGGATTGGATGAATGACGTACTCCGCTCCCGCAGTTCGTATTCATAATCCGTCAGCCGCCGCATTTTGAGCGCCACGCTCAAGGCGTCCTCAAACTCCGCGATTGTCGTATTGAAACGCTGTATAGCCTTGTCCAGAGCGCTCCCCGAATGCAGGCCCGTGGAAATGCGGTTTTCCGCAAAACTCGGCTTATAGGTCAGCGTCAGTACAAGGTTGGTGCTGTAGCATTTGTCGCCGGAGAACCAGACACGCCGCTCGTCGTCAATCATCCGGCTGACCCTGTCGGGAAAGTGCGAAAGATTGTCGGCGGGATAGGCGCGTTCCGCTCCGCGAATGGCGTCAAGGTGGAGCATCCACCCCGTTCCCAGGAGCTTTATCGCCATATTGAGCTGCGACGAGATGAACGCGAGTTCTTCCGGTGTCGAACTGTCCGAATCCTGCCCGCGCACCTCGAAGGCGCACAGCAGGGAGCCGTCTTTATTGAGTACAAGGCCGGGACCGATAACCCCCGCATACGGAAGGAGGTCGGGCAAGCCCCGCGCCTTTGATCTGAAGTCGCGCAGCCGGATCATTTCCACACCCGACCGGGCAACGCCCACCGGCTGGCACGCGCCGGGTAGAAAATCTGCTGTTTGACATGGCGAAGCCAGACCGTGGACATTTGCGGGTCCGCTTTCGCCATGTTGCGAAGAACGAAAATGGACGCCACCCAAAAGGCGGCGGCGCATACTGCCGAAAGAAACGTCATGCCGCCGAGGCCCACGAGGAAGGCAAGAAGCCCGCTGGACAGAACCAGCGTTCGTTCCGCGCCCAGGACATGGGCATGGCGATGCAGGGATTGGTGAATGTGTACCGTCCGCATTACGCCACCAACGCCCCGCTGAAGGTGAAGATGGAATTGACGATACTCGCCGCAAAGGCAATGAAGCTGATGGCAAAGACCACGGAGAGCAGCATTTTGAAGCCGCCCGAAATGTCGTCTTTCTGTATGATGAACACCACGCCGCAGAGCGCCATGGCGATAATCGAAATCCATTTGCCCGCGTCGCCGGTCAGAGTGCTCATGACCCTTTCCAGGGGGCCGGAAAACTCGGTAATGCCGTTGCTGGCAAAAGCCGCTTCGGGAATGGCAAGGACGGTGACAAGGGCCAGGGCCAGGATGCTATGCTGAATACGCATAAACGGTTTCCTTCTCATATATATGGTTATCGGGGTTGAACCCGTTGATTTTGATGATGGAGTCCACAACCCGCGTATGCTGTGGGGTCTTGGACATGAAAACGACCACATCCACGGCGCGGCCTATGAGGTCACGCTTCGGACCAAGGCCCGCTTCTTCGACAAGCGACTCAAGCCGCTGCATTGCGTCAGCGGCGGAATCCGCATGAAAGGTGCTGATGCCGCCGGGATGGCCGGTGGACCAGACTTTCAGCATTTCCAGAGCCGCGAAGTCGCGGACTTCGCCAACGAGGATACGGCGCGGAGCCATACGCATGGAAATCTGCGCGAGGCGGCGCATATCAATGTTGGCGATAAGCGAGGTCTGAAGGGATATGGAGTTGGGAGACGACGACTGAAGCTCCGGCGTATCTTCCAGAATCAGCAGTCGGTCGTTGGGCGTCAGGCGGGAAATGGCCTCAATACAGGCATTGACGAAAGTCGTTTTGCCCGAGCTGGTCCCGCCCACGACAATGAGGTTTTTGTGATGGGCAATCGCGTCTTCAATGATGGAGACGCCTTCGGGCCTGATGGCCTTGTTGTCGCAATATTCCTGTAGCGACATGCGCCTGGTGGCGCGTTTTCGCAGGGCGAACGCCGGAGCGGTCGAGAGGGGCGGGAACACCCCCTCGAACCGCGACGTTCCATCCAGCGGAAAAATCCCCTCTATGACGGGATTAAGCGCGTTGACCTCGATACCGAGGCCGGACGCGACAAGGTACATTATGGATTTTGCCTGTTCTCTCTCTATTACCCCCTCGTTTTTTGGTTCCCGCCCGTACCGCTCAATCCAGAGATTGGCGTCGGGATTCAGGATGATTTCCACAACGTCCGGGGCTTCCAGCGCGGTCGTAATGACCGGGCCGCATACATACCGGAGATTGTCCAGAAGACGGCTGTCGTCCTGCATGGCCATCACCGCACCGCCAGAAGCGCGAACGCGATTACATTGACCAGAGCGGAGACGGAAACGACAGCCGCCAGCCACAGTAATGAACCGCGAAAGACGGCAAGCCGTTTTTCGAGTTCTCCGGTTGTTGCCTTCAGGCTTTCGGCTGAAGCCGAAGACAGGCCCGCAGACAGTTTGTCCACGGCCTTTATAATGTCGGCAACGTATGCACCGGACTTGTCGGCCATAAGGCGGGACAGACCCGCCTCATGACGTTCGTGCAACGCCTCAATTTCCCCCAAAAAGGCGTTGCAGATTGTGACCACAACCAGAATCGGGTCGTCCTGCGGAACCGATTGGTTATGATGGTTATGGATAAGATCGCGGACTTTTTTCAGGTCCATCCCCTTGCCGTCCGGCAGGAGTGGCGGGCCTTCAATCCGTTTTTCGGGCGCAACTGTAGATTCGCCGCCAGAGGCGGGCGCGGGCGTGGCTTCTGACATAGTTCCCCCTATGCCGTCAGTTGCGCGACCTGGACCGCTGTTACGACCTGGCTGAAATACCGATGCAGCCGGGAACGCACGGCTATTGACTGCGAACTGTCTATTGCCGCCTGAAAAGTCTGGCGCTTGGCATACAGCTCTTGGAGGTCTTGCCCGAGAGTGTTTGAATTGCCTGTGGGAATTGTGATGATGGAATGAATCTGCTTCTCGTGTTCCTCATAGATTTTGAAGGACGTAAATCCTTTCCCGTCCATGAGGATGTCCCCGAAGTAGGAGTTGAGCCAGACGACCAGCGGCGCGGACGGAAAACTCGTTGCAAGAACTTTCAAGCCCTGTGTCGTATCGACAATGGCTTGCCCGCCCGTGACCACAGTATGCAGATAAACCTTGTGGCCGTTGTCGTGGAGCAGCGAAATTGCCTCGTTCTCTCTGAGATAGCCCCCGAAAGCGACGAAAGCGCTGGCCCCGTTGTCGATAATGACGTGCGAATCCTCCGGCATCTCGCAAATCTTTTCGATAAGCGCGTCGAACATTCGCACATCAATGTTGTCGTCCCGCATAATCTCAAGACGGGTTACGGCCAGTTCTTTGAAACCGGCGAGGGTGGCATTGACCGGGTCCGTATCAATGCCGTGAACCTTGTGGCCGAGGCGAAGGAGGGATTGGTAGAGCAGGACGGAAACCATGCTCTTGCCAACCCCGCCTTTGCCTTGAAGAATCATGTGCACTACTGCCATGATAGTTACTCCGTATATGTTAAAACAAGTTCTTGGGGTCCACGTTTTCCGGCCTCATGAATTTTCCTTGCGGGGCTCCGGTCGTAATCACGGGAAGAACTGTTGTATTTTTGATAGCGGCCTTTTCCGGCTGCTGCTGTTGATTAAAGTGACGCATCCAGAAGCAGAACGTGTGGTAGGACATGGTCGCATCGTATTCTTGCACAAGGCATTCGTGGATTTTGCGATTGTTGTAGCCGAGTGCCAGCTTTTCGCTGATAACTTCCCTGTGCGCCAAAAACTGAACCCTGCCGTCATGTTTGGCGATTCTTTGCTTCTTTGCGTTTTCCATAGATCGTTCCGCTGCCTACTTCTTCTTCCGAAGCGTCTGGTACTTGCTGTAAAGCCAGAGTTCGGTCCTCGGAGAGAGGGTTTCCCCCTTTTCCACCGTGCGACGAATATTCAGCCATTGGCGCTCACTATATTCCAGAGCGGCAGCGGCATCTTTGTGGCTTGGGAAAAGGCTTTGGAGGTAGTTGACAATTTCCAGCATTAAAAACCTCGCTTGTTCACCAACTGAATTTCCGCTACAGATAGCAAAACATTCTGGCGAATGTCGGAAATCATTTCCGACAAAACCGAAGCCAACGCCGGAGGACGCGCAGGTATGCAAAAAAGATTTATGGCTTTAGCCCCGGTAATCGAGGAAGCCTTCATCCGGGTCATCGAGGAAAGGGTGACGGCGAGACGGGTGCAGCACAAAAAGTTTGTTCAGGCCGTATGGCCGGATGTGCCGGTTGCTACCGCTCTTGGGAGATGGCGGGATATGCGGAAAAATGCTTACAACACCAATAAACGAATGACAGTCAGTCTGGAGAGCGCCTTCAGGATGGCGGCTTTTTTTAACGAGGATATTTGCTATCTTATCGTTCTCGCACAAGAGTATGCGCTGAACCATAACCTGACCGATCTGCCAGAGACTGACCATTCTGGTGACCAGGTTACGTAACCATCAGTTCATTGACTTTTCAGGTCTAAAACAGAATATAATAGGGACGAGACTTTAACCGCGACTCGTGCGTACATGAGGGGTTTTTAGCCTTGCAACAGGTGTAAGACGGCCCATACAGCGGCATCCGGCTACGCTCGGTCGCACAAGGAGTATCGGCCATGTCGAAGCTTAACGAGAACGGATACGACGCTCGGGCAGAGTTGGACCTTATTCAGCGTGAAGGAAAAGACTTTGTGGCGCGGATTCTGACGTTTTGTGAACGCCAACAGTCCCATGCTCCCGAAGTGGAACCCATCACCCTGGCCATGGAGCAATCCTCCTTCGTCATAAGGTCCGCGACAGACACCTTCGCTCTTCTCGCAAAATGCTATCTCAACGCTTCAAAATAGGTGGTTCCGGCTTTGGCCGGAGCATTTATGAGACAGAGGCGGGTTCACCAAGGAAAATTTACCTTTCCGCCCCCACTTCCTCCCTTCTCACTCCACAGCCCGGGAAGTAAAGGCCCGCTTCGCTCCTGCCTTGACTTTCCGGGCTGCTCCGCGTTTCGGTCGTGCGCGGTGGCTCCAAGGAAAATTTTCTTTATCTCCCGATGCATTAACATGGCACAAGTCATTAAAAACAACTTAAAATCCATTTCATGCCAGCCTCTTATTGAAGTTTTTTTATTCAATTATTTCAGTAGTTATAACGCATAGGGACGCGGAGGTATACGTATTTTTGCGTTGATATTTTCTTGTATATCTGCTGAATTTCAGCTATTCGATACACCAACACGCGAATAGAGAATACTTCTCATTACTATTAGGGGGAAGCCTCGGGATGGCAGACCAGGAAATCAAAAGCGAATTGCGACCGCTTACCGAAATCGAGCAGGAATTTATCTGCAAAATGATTGAACGATTACCGCCTTTTATAGCGCGGCGTGAAGTCAGATGGCTTACGGGGGGAGTGCTCCGGCGACAGACGCTATCCAATGCCGACTCGGCAGGACAAGGCCCGGAAGAATCGTATAAGGTAGGAACAATGGTGGTCTATCCCACCGAGGCGCTTTTTGCCTGGATGGCCCGTAAATACGGCATTAATCTCTTGCAGCGTATGACAGTCCATCACCCCATGAAGGATTGATTATGTCCGGTAGCCCTTGCCTTGCTATCCGTAAACAATTACCCTGCTTACAGGATAAGCAGGGTTTCTTTTTGTCGACACACATGGCGGTAGCTGTCAGAAAAGTTATTGTAGTATAACTGAAAAGAAATTGTATGCGGCAACACTCAAGCATGGCTATGGCTTGCGAGGTTATATTATGAACCATACATACCCACGCGGTTCCATCTGGCGCAGATGGGATTTGCACTTACACACTCCTGAAACAAAAAAGAATTCCAACTTTGATGGTTCGTCTATAGAAGAACAATGGGATAATTTTTATAAAACAATCCATGAGTATGTAGGTGACGGCTCTGATCCATTAAAGGCTATTGCTGCTATTGGCGTAACTGACTACCTTTCAATAGATAATTATTTCAAAATCAAGAATGAGAAGAAGCTCCCTGGGTGCGTTAAGCTTCTTATTCCAAATATTGAAGCTAGAATGACCCCGATAGCCAAAGACGCTCCTATTAATATACATTTTCTTTTTGACCCAATCTTTGACAGCCAAATTGAAAGCCAATTCCTCGCAAATCTGTACTTCAAAACCCCAAACGACAAATTCTATGCAACAAAGCCTGAATTAGTCCGCCTGGGAAGAATGCACAGAAACAGTCCAAGTTTACCTGAATCGGAAGCTTATAAAGAAGGTATTGACCAATTTGTTCTGGAACCTGAAAGCATTCGAGAAGTCTTCAAAGACAAAAAGGAACTAAGAGACAAGGTGATTATCATTGTGAGCAACAACTCTGGAGACGGAGCTTCGGGGGCACGCTCCCACAGTGACTATTTAACTGAAAGCGGAGGTTCACAGTTAGGCGAAACAATCGACGCCGTTTATCAGCTTGCGGATTGCGTATTTTCCTCGAACCCCAGCGACAAAGGCTATTTTCTTGGGCTTACCAAAGAAACTGCAGACGTAATTTTAAAAAGGTACGGGTCGTTACTCCCCTGCGTTCATGGTTGCGATGCCCACGAGAACAAGAAGATTTTTGCACCTGATGGAGAACGCTATTGCTGGATTAAGTCTGACCCCACTTTTGAAGGGTTAAAACAGGTGCTATATGAACCAGCAGATAGAGTATTTACTGGAAGCACTTACCCATCTTTAAAGCCTGACTACAACACGATTGATAGGATCGAAATTTCAGGGAACGAGTTTTTTTCCAACGAGCCGATATATTTCAATGAAAACTTGACCTGCATCATTGGCGGCAAATCAACAGGAAAATCTTTGTTGCTCCATAATATGGCCCTGGCTCTCGATAGTGAACAAGCCATTGAAAAAAGCAATAAGTCTGGAACAAAGATTCAAAATATCCCCGAGCTAAAAGTGTTTTGGCGTGATGGCACTGAATCCTCTATTGCCTCAAAAGGATCAGCGGGCACTGAGAACAGAAAGATTATATATATTCCACAAACATACCTGAACAAGCTCAGCGATGAACAAGAAGAAACCACAGAGATCGACACCATAATCCAAGATGTCATATTGCAAAATGAAGACTCGCATGAAGACCATAAGACCATGGAATCTTCATTATGGGAACATACCGAAGAAGCTACGCAATTAATTCTTACGCTAATCAGTACACACCAAGAAATAGCAAAATTGCATGCTGAACGGCTGGAAAAAGGTGATGAAAAAGGTGTTGGAACTGAAATTGCCAAACTTGAAGGCCAATTAGCGGACCTTTCAAAATCATATGAATTATCTGAACAGGATATATCCACCTACCAAAAATCAGTAGAATTTGTTCAAAGATATACCCGCATTCTTAAAGCGTTTGACGGCACCAAAGAAAAACTCAAAAGCACAACCTCCATAATTGAAGAAGCTTCGATTGATCCCGAAGATTTTTCTGCCTTCAAAGAGCAAATATCGGAAGCTATTGAGTTTACAATTCAAGAGGCAAATAAAATATGGAGCCAGCGGAGAGAGAGCATTCTAATTTCAATAGATAAAACGATCACCGAAACAAAAGAAAAACTAAAAGTAGCAGAAACAAAGGTAAGTGAGCTTCAGCCTAAAATATCTGGACACGGGCAGATTACTCAACTGTCCACTCTAATTACAGCAGAAAAACAAAAATTGGCTTCAATAACAGAGTTAAATGCAAAAATTGAAACACAGAATAAAAATTTCGAAGATACACTACAAAACTTGTGCGACAATTTTTTTGAATTTCGAAAATCACAAGAGGATTATGCGCAAAAAATTAATACACGACTGAACGAACTACCATCTGATGATTTGGAATTTCGTGTTGAGGTCGTTTTCCGTTCTGGACACTTAAAGCAATCTCTTGCGAGGATATTAAATAATCACTCATACGCACGTTCCTCTCTCAAAGAAACTCTTAAAGATCCTTCCGAAACAAATATAACCATCGAGTTTTTGAAAGAATTAGTACGCTCAATTTTGTCAACAGCGCAGCAGAGCCTCAGCTTGAAAAGTGAATATGACAATGAATCTGGACTGAGGGAAATATTTATCAACTGGTATAACATAAACTACATCGTTAAATTGGATAATGACGACATACATGATATGTCGCCGGGAAAAAAGGCTTTAGTATTGTTACGCCTTCTTATAAGTCTGGCAGAAAGTAAATGCCCAATTTTAATTGACCAACCCGAAGACGACCTAGATAATAGGTCAATCTTTGGAGAGCTTATTGAATTTATAAAAAAACGTAAAATTGATAGGCAAATTATCATAGTGACTCATAACGCTAATATAGTTGTCGGGAGTGATGCAGAGTTAGTCGTTGTGGCAAACCAACATGGAAAAAACTCACCCAACGCGAACTATAGATTTGAATACCATGCAGGCTCAATCGAAAATAATTACCCCCTTCCCTTGAGAGCAGGTGATCAAACTCAAGGCGTTCTTGATAGGCAGGGCATACAAGGGCATATTTGTGACATATTAGAAGGTGGATTAGCTGCATTCGCGTTGCGCGGGAAAAAGTATCGCTCTCTGGGAAACGCTCCATAATAGTTACATTAATAATTTTATATACTTGCAGTGAAAGTCGATACCGATTGTTTTTCCGGTAGCCCTTGCCTATTCGTTCGAAAGGAATTACCCTACTTTTAGGATAAGTAGGGTTTTTCTTTTTAGCACTCATTAGGAGGCGAGGCATATGCAAAACATTCTTGTCGATAACGCCAAGGTCATGTCGAAAGGACAGATAACCTTGCCGAAAGACATTCGGGAAGCCCTGGGCGTCAAGACAGGCGACCGCGTCACGCTGATCAGGCAGGACAACCAGGTTATAATGATGAATTCCGCTGTTTATGCCATGAAGATGTTGCAGACGGCCATGGAAGGCGAAGCGGAAAAGGCCGGGTTGCGCTCGGATGAAGATGTTACGCAACTGCTCATGGATATGCGGGCCGAGGACAATGACTGATGCGGTGTTTGATTGATACCAATATTCTGATTTCCGCCGCATTGTTCCCCGCCAGCGTCCCGGCACAGGCATTTTTCAAGGCGGTGACGCCGCCGCATGATGCCGTTGTATGTGATTATTCCTTTGATGAAATGCGCCGAGTTTTTAACCGGAAATTCCCAAACAGAATACCGGACTTTGAGCGTTTCGTCTCAACAATGGCCCTTTCCGTAGATATTGTCGCCACGCCCCCGGAAGGCGAAGAAGAGGCGCAAGGGGATGAAGCAAAAATCCGCGATATGAAGGACCGCCCGATCTATCGCGCAGCAGTCGCCGCCAAGGTAGACGCCATACTCACCGGCGATAAGGATTTTCTTGAATCGGGCATTATACAACCCGCAATGCTTACCGTAGCCGAATTTATGCGGACAGCCTGACCAAAGGAAGTAACCGCACATAGCAAAGGGACTACTTGGGAATTTCCCGAGTAGTCCCTTTGCTATGTGGTTGTAGCGCACTCGACTAATAATCGAGTTCCATTTTTTCCTTCGAACGCACATACAAATATGTCCTCCGAACCCAAGTCCCAAAGTCTCCTTCGAACGCACATCCAACTTGACTTGGAAGACTCGAATACCGCCCCCTGCTATAGCCGTCCAACCGCAGCCAACTACATTTTCAAAAAAAGGGGGGATTTTAGGGGGTACTGGTAAATTTCACAGCAATTTTGTTGAATAATTTCACTATATTATGATTAATGTTAGAATGCCTCCCTCTCCGCCATTTTTCACCGGGTTACATGTAAAAATGTAACCCGGTTTTTTATAAAAATTGTCACATAGTTTTTCACAAGGAGTGATTTGAAAAAAGAGCTTTGCACCACCTAACATGCCCCCTTTTTTCTACTCCCCACTTCCGGTCCGTATCCTACCTCGCCCAGCCGTAGCCGCAGCACGGCTACATCATTGTTGCCTAATCCTCCCAATCCTATCCTTCAGGAAAATTCACCCTGGAGGATCCCCATGAAATATTTGACCGTCCTGGCTTGCGCCGCGCTCAGCCTCACCCTGGGCTTCTGGGCAGCGAGCGCCACCGCGGCCGATTCCCTCACCGCCGACATGTTTCTCGTGGATGGCAAGGGCGAGACGCTGCGCATAGGCACCGTCGTTTTCACCGACACCAACTCCGGATTGGCAATAAAAACCGACCTGAACGGGCTGCCTCCCGGCGCACACGGCTTTCACATTCACGAAAAAGGCTCCTGTGAGCCTGCGGAAAAAGACGGCAAAATGACTCCCGCCGGTGCTGCCGGAGGCCACTACGATCCTCAAAAAACGGGCAAACATCTCGGACCCGGAGGCGGCGGCCATGCAGGCGACTTGCCTGCCCTGATAGTAGCCCCCGACGGCACAGCCAAGGAAACCATGGATATCGGCGGTCTTACCACAACGGATATTAAAGGGCGGGCCATAATGGTTCATGCCGGTGGCGACAATTATTCCGATATGCCCGTTGAGCTCGGCGGCGGCGGCGCGCGGCTGGCCTGCGGTGTCATTCGCTAGAGTTCCATAACCGTTGCGGTCATCATAGTAAAAATCCCTTGGGGGAATCATTTTATGATTCCCCCAAGGGATTTTTGCCGTTTTTTTTCATGGAACTACTGAAATAAATATTTTTATTCAACTTTTGACCGTGCCGTGCTACACTCCTGTATCATGTAAACGACGCCGGAACAAAAAGCTGAAATACACTTCGAGAGGAACGAATTGCGAAATTAAAAATTTTAAAACATCCATAAAATTACCATCGCTACATCACTATCAGCAGACAGAAGAGATAACATTGCATGGCAATATAATACTGTGGTAATATTTTTTTAAGCACCATCCTTAAACGCATAAAATATGTATCAAGTATTTGATTTTACAAATCAACACTACATTTTTCCGCCATGATTCATACCATATACAAAAACATAAGTTTTTCCGTGCATATGCTCAAATTACATCATATCCTGCGTAGAAACATTGACGGCTCCCGTCGAGTTACGGCATACTTTTATAAGACGATACATATATCCAAACAGTGGTCGCCGTCTTGCCGCTCGAAAAACCCGATCCTTTCCACGGGTGTTTCCACGAGTGGAAAATTGCATTGCCGGCGACCGGCCAAGAACGTGGCGAGACGTTGCCGGAGAACTTGTGGCTGAAACTCCTACTGCACCGGAAGAAGCAAAGGGTGCGGACAATCAATTCGATCGCTTGTTTGACGCCGCGGGTTGCCGGACGCAAGCGGAACTTGCCGACCTTCTCGGCATCCGCCAGTCTTCCATTGCGGTGGCAAAGCGCCGCAACAGGCTGCCTTCCGATTGGTTGCTCAAAATTTTGCGGTTGCGCAATATCAACCCCGACTGGATTATCTTCGGCTCCGGGGCGAAATTTCTTTTACCCAGCGAAACGCGGGAAACCCCAAACCCGCCGCAGGAAGCGCCGCCCGTACGGGCGCTGGATGGCTTGATTATGAGCAGGATTCTGGGATGCTTCCGCGCCAGGGATCTGCAAAGCGAACTGGTCAGACGCAAAAAAACCGGCATACGGTTTGCCGGGGATAAAAGCAACCAGCGCGCTTGAAAACGGATTCCGGCATACTGTTCGCACAGTATGCCGGAATCCGTTTTCAAGCTTTTTATCCTAGACAGTGTCGTCTACCAGGTCACCTTGTCCGGATCCAGGGCCATATTGAGACGCTTGTTCTTGTTCATGGCGCTCACGGCTTTCATGTCCGCATCGCTCAAGGTAAAATCAAAAAGCTGGCTGTTGGCGAGGATGCGCTCCTTGTGCACGGATTTGGGCAGGACAATCACGCCCCGTTGCAAATTCCAGCGCAAGACCACCTGCGCCGCGCTCTTGCCGTATTTTTCGCCGATGGACGCCAGACCGGGGTCGTCCACCAGCGGGCTTCCCTTGCCGCCCAAAGGTCCCCAGGCTTCACAGGCAATGCCTTCCTTCTCGCAAAACGCGATAAGCGGTTCCTGGGTGAGATACGGGTGGCACTCAAACTGGTTTATGGCGGGTTTGACCGCGGCACCGTCCATGAGCCGCTCCAGGTGATGCTGCTGGAAATTGCACACCCCGATGGCCTTTGCCCTGCCTTGTGCATAAATCTTCTCCGGCTCTTCCGGGTTTTCCGTGGGTAGCTGATCTGCTAATGTCCTTCCCGGAGGGCACCAATGAAGGATACGGACCTATATTTTCGGATTCTGGGGCTGACCGAGCCCTGGTTTGTTGAGGCTGTTGAACTGGACACGGCGGAAGGTCGGGTAGACATCCGCGTGGAGCATGGTCCTGGTGTTCGCTGGTTTTGCCCTACTTGTGGTCGAGAGCTGGCTTGCCGCGACCATGTCGAGCCTCGTGTCTGGCGCCATCTGGACACGTGCCAGTTCAAGACGTTCCTGCATGCTCGGATTCCCCGAGTGGACTGCCCCGAGCATGGCGTCCTTCAGGTCAACGTGCCTTGGGCCGAGTCCAAGGCACGTTTCACCATATTGATGGAGCGATTGATCATCGACGTGCTGACCGAGTGCGCCACCGTAACAGGAGCGCGGCGCATCCTGCGCATCACCTGGGACGAAGCATGGGGTGTCATGGAAAGGGCGGTGCGCCGGGGCCGGGAGCGCAAGCAATCGAATCCCTCGCGGTATCTTGGCGTTGACGAGAAGGCATTCCGCAAGGGGCACGACTATGTGACCGTGGTTTGTGATCTGATCGGCAGCACGGTGGAGTATGTGGCCGACGAGCGTAAGGCCGAAAGCCTTGAGGGGTACTACCTTCAGTTCACCAAGGCTCAGTTGGAGCGGATCAAGGCCGTGGCCATGGACATGTGGGAGCCCTATTTTAAAGCTACGCTCAAACATGTGCCGGACGCGGCGGGGAAAATAGTTCACGATCGGTTCCACGTCATGAAACACGTAGGCGAGGCTGTGGACCGGGTACGCAAGCAAGAGCACCGCGAACTCACAAGTCAGGATGACCATCGACTCAAGGGCACGAAATTCCTCTGGCTATACCGGGAGGAGAATCTGCCGGACAAACACCGGCCAGCCCTGGAGGCCTTGAAGACAGCGAACCTCAAGGTGGCCAAGGCCTGGGCCATGAAGGAAAGCCTGAACGACGTCTGGAAGTACCTGAGCACGGGATGGGCCAGACGTTTTGTGAAGCGATGGCTGGTCTGGGTGAACAGGTCAGATCTTGCCCCAATGCGCAAAGTGGGCGGACTGATTCAGAGACATCTTGAGAACATCCTGACCTTCTGCCGCCACAGGATCACCAACGGCGTGGCCGAGGGCCTCAACAGCAAGATCATGGCCATCAAGAGGAAGGCTTGCGGTTATAGGAACCGGGAGCATTTCAAGACAGCCATCTACTTCTTCTGTGGTGGTCTGGACCTCTACCCGGCCAGTTCCTGACAGGGGTTACCCACGGAAAACCCGGAAGAACCTCTTCTCCAGCACGTTCCACGACGGGATATACACGTCGTCCACCGCCCAGTGCAGCAGGTAGAGGTCCACATACTCCGTGCCCAGGGCCTTCAGGCTTTCCTCAAAGGCTTCCATCTGCCTGCCGGTGCGCATATCGTCATTCCACAACTTGGTCGTGATAAAAACCTGATCGCGGGGCAGGCCGCTCTCTCTGACGCCCTGGCCTACGGCCGCCTCGTTTTGATAGATCTTCGCGGTATCGATATGCCGGTACCCGGCCTCCAACGCCCATTTGACGGCCTGGACGGTTTCGTCATGTTTCGCCAGCCAGACGCCGAGGCCGACAAAGGGCATCGCCACCCCGTTATTCAATCGTTTCGCGGAAGAAAGGTTCATGGGTCTCTCCTTGTTGCATGCGTGCACGGCACTACGGCCATATACCGGATTACCAAAAGCGGCCCGGATGCGCAACGCGGTTAGCATGGCGGCAAGACGAACGCCCCCTGAGCCGGGATGGCCAGGGGGCGTTCACAAGACCGCGGCGGGCGGTTACCGCGCCACCATAAGTTTTTTTATCACGGAGGTCAGATTCTCGACCGTCAGCGTATGCATGTCCACTTCGCGTTTAAGGATAAGGTACGACTCCCCCCAGAATGTATTCGCCAGCGAGTCGTTGTCCTCCGGGGTCAACCAGACCAGATGGCGGTACCGCTCCTTGAACCGCCGCAGCCATTGCAGGCCGCTCGGCACGTCCCGCTTGTAGGCGAAATACCCGCTGCCCATCAACTCGGAGGAATCCATCAGCGCGTCGCCCACGATGATGACCCTGTATTCGCCGTCAAGGTTGTTCAGGACCCAATCGGTCTTGAGGGACTCCCTGTAAGAAATCCGGGGGGTCGTATACAGGTGGGTTTTGATGCAGTTGTGGAAGTAATAAACCTTCAGGTCCCTGAAGTGGTTCGACTTGCTGACAGCCTGGAAGAGCGAGGCGCACAAGCTGCTGTAGGAGTCCATGGAACCGCCCGAGTCCATCAGGAGCATCAGCTTGACCGTATTTTTACGCGGCTTGTCAAAAACCAACTTGAGGTGCCCGAAGTTGTCGCAGGTCGCCCGGATGGTATCGTTGATATTCAGCTCGGTCCTGGGCGCGTCCACCCTGTTGGAAAACTGGCGCAACCGGCGAAACGCCAGCTGGAAACTCCGGGTGTTGAGCGTCGCGTCGTCGCGGAAATCGCGGAACCGCCGTTCGCCCGCGACCGCCATGGCCATGCGCTTCTCGGATGCGCCGCCCACCCGGATGCCCTTCTGGCTTTCCCCGGCGTTACCGAAAGGCGACGCGCCGTCCGTGCCTATCCAGTAGGTTCCACCGTTGTGCTCTTCTTTCTGCTCGAGGAGCCGTTCCTTGAACATGCGGGTGATGGTCTCGTTGCTCAAGGAAAGGACCCTCTCGCCGCGTCCCAGGTCACCGCGTTTTTCGTAATCGGGCTTGTTCAGCCAGTCCAGGAGTTCCTGGGGCATCGCGCCGTCCTCGAACGCGATATCCTTGAAAAACTCCAGGAACACCCGGTCGAACTTGTCGTAATCCACTTCGCTTTTCACAAGAACGGACCGGGCAAGGTAATAAAACTGGGTGAATCCCGCGTTGGAAAGCCCCTTGTCCATGGCTTCGACCAAGGTCAGCCATTCGCTGAGGGAAACATCCAGCCCCCGCGCGCGGAGCAAGTAAAAAAAGGACCCGAACATGGTTACCGCTGCGCGTGCACGACCGCGAGGTCTTCATCTTTTTTCAAAAGGACGCCGACGAACGGCAGCTCGCTCGTAATTTTCGCAACATCAATCCCGCTCAAGGTCAGGGCCTGGACCCAATCCAGGAGTTCCGATGTGCTCGGCTTCTTCTGGATGGAGTACATTTCCCGCAGGCGGTAAAACGCTTCAATCGCCTGGGCGAGAAGGTTGTTTTCCACATCCGGAAAATGCACGCGCACGATCTCTTCCATCAGGGCCTGGTCCGGGAATTCGATGTAATGGAAGATGCAGCGCCGTAAAAACGCGTCCGGCAGTTCCTTTTCGGCGTTGGAGGTAATGATGACCACGGGCCGGTTTTTGGCCTTGACCGTTTCCTTGGTTTCCGGAATGTAGAATTCCATCTGGTCCAGTTCCCACAGAAGATCGTTGGGAAATTCCAGGTCCGCCTTGTCGATCTCGTCAATCAGCAGAATGGCCTGGCCGTCCCGGCTGAACGCTTCGCCGATTTTGCCGAGCTTGATGTATTTGCCGATATCGTCCACGCCCTGCCCGCCGAACTGGCTGTCGTACAGCCGCTGCACGACGTCGTAGACGTACAGGCCGTCCTGCGCTTTGGTGGTGGATTTGATGCTCCAGATAATCAATTCCTTGCCCAGGGCTGACGCAATGGACTGGGCCAGCATTGTTTTCCCGGTTCCGGGCTCGCCCTTTATCAGCAACGGCTTTTGCAGCGCCATGGCAATGTTGACGGAGTTTATCAGTTCCGGCGAAGCCACATAGTCCGCGCTGCCCCGGAAAGAGGGTTTGCCGGCAAACGTATTCGTGCTCACGATGTCTATCCAGGTGTTACAAGTTAACGATCGCCCGTCATAGGAAGTTTTCATACGGCTTGTCAATGCCGGACGCGAAAAGGAGAAGCCGCGGCTTCTCCTTCGCATTCTCCGTTCCGGCGGTTATGATCCGAAGATTGCGGCCGCTTGCTCCATGTTTTCGATGATGGGCACGGCGAAGGGGCAGCGCTCCTCGCAGTTGCCGCAGGCGATGCAGTCCGCGCCGCGCTGCGCGAGCGCACCGTAGTGTTGCCGCACGCTGGGCGGGATGTTTTCCGTGTCCAGCAGGGCAATATCCAGGTACCGGTTCACGGCGGCGATATCAATGTTCGCGGGACAGGGCTGGCAATGGCTGCAATAGACGCAGCTCCCCCGCATGTTTCCCCGGCTTTCACGCAGGATATGGGTATAATCCCTGTCTTCGTCGGGCATATCCAGATACGCGACTGCCGTCGCGACCTGCTCGGGGGACTGGCACCCGGCAAGCGCGCTGACCACGCCCGGGCGGGTCAGGGCATAGTGCAGGCACTGCCCGACACTCATGGGCCGGACGAACGGCGTGTGCTCGGCGGACAGCAGCTTTCCGGCCCCAAGGGGCTTCATGGCGGTAATGCTCACGCCGTTGCGCTCGCAAAGGCGGTACAGGGCCATCCGCGCCGGGTCTATGCCCTCCTCGTACTGTTGCCCGGCAAAACCGTCCTGCAGCGTATCCAGGACATCGGTGCCGGCGCTCGTCATATCGAACGCCGCGTTGATGCTGAACATGAGCAGGTCGACGACGCCGGTCTCCACGACCTTGCGGGCGATCGCCGGGTTATGGGAACTGGCCCCGATGGCCCGGACGACGCCTTTTTGTTTCAGATCCTGGACGTATTCAAGAATGCCGTTCTCCCAAACCTGCGTGAATGCCTCCTCGTTATCCAGGAAAAACAGCATGCCGAAATCAATGTAATCGGTTCCCAGGAACCGCAGCAGGTCTTCAAAATACCGCTTGCAGGTGGGCAGATCGCGGCTGATGTCATACTGCTCGTTGATGTCCACCGAGCAGACGTGCCCCTGGAGCAGCACTTTGTCCCGCCGGCCTTGCAGCGCCCTGCCGATGTTGCGGCGGACCTCCTCCCCCGGCATGAACGCGTCCATGATGGTGATGCCGTGGTCCAGAGCCGCGTGGATGGTATTTTCCACAACCGCGTAAGGTTTGCGGTCAAGGTGCTCAAGGCCCAGGCCGATGATGCTGGCCGTCATGCCCGTGGCGCCGATCTGCCGGTACTGCATCGCCTCTCCTGCTGGGGGCTGTCTTCAAATGACGAATTTTGCCGCGCGGGAATCGCCTACGCGGAGTACTCCCACTTTTCCCCCGGGAGCCACTCGCGGAGCGACCGCTCAAGCTCGCGGACGTCCAGGGGCTTGGAGAGAAAATCGTTCATGCCGCTGTTCAGAAACATCGCGCGGACGTCGCCGACGGCGTTTGCCGTCAGCGCCACGATCGGCAAGGCCCTGAAACGCTCGCCCGGCATCTTCCGGATGAAGGCCGCGGCTTCCACGCCGTCCATTTCCGGCATCATGTGGTCCATGAACACGATGTCATACTCGTTTTCCGCCACGAGCCGCAGCGCATCCTGGCCGGATACGGCCGTCTCCACCTGCACGCCGTATTCCTCCAGAATGCCCTGGGCGATGATCAGGTTCATCTCGTTGTCGTCAACGACCAGCACTCTGGCGTTGCGGACACGCAGCCCGCACCGGGCAGCCGGCGCAAGGCAGCAGGATCCGGCGCAATCGCCCTCGAAAAGTCTGGCTGTCGCGGCGGAGGTCAGGGGCACGAAGACCGCGTACACGTTCGCGGGCGTCCCCTGGTTATCCAGATAGTTGCGCGACAGGCCGATCAGGCGGACGTCCTTAAGCGTTTCGACCGGGATTTTTTCCATGTTCCCGTAATCGAAAAAGATATCCGTAAAGCCGCCGAAATCGCCCGGCCCGTCCACGGCGCGGGCTTCCACGCCCAGCGCGGTCAATTTCCGCACAAGGCTGTCCGATTTGCGCGCGTTGTCCAGCCAGACCCCGACGCGGCGGTCGTTTTTGCCGACCCGGACGGCCGGCGCGGGGTCGGCGACGGTTTGCACGAGCTCAAAGGAAAAACACGACCCCTTGCCGTACTCGCTTGTGACGGAAATGCTGCCGCCCATAAGCTCCAGCAGATTTTTCGTGATGGCCAGCCCCAGTCCCGTGCCTTCCACGTTCCTGTTTTTCTTTGTATCAAGCTGGGAAAAGTTTTCAAAAAGCAGGGGCAGGTCTTCCCGCTTGATCCCTATGCCGGTGTCCGTGACGCTCCCTTTGAGCAGAACGGTGCCGCCGTCGCCCACGGGCACGGCTTCCAGCGCCAGCGTTATGCTGCCGGAACGGGTGAATTTTACCGCGTTGGTCAGCAGGTTTATCATGATCTGCTTGAGCCTGGCGCAGTCGCCGACAAGCACGCAGGGAAGATCCGGGCTGTCCTCGATGATGAATTCGATGGGTTTGTCCCCGATTCTGACGTTGATCAGCGTCACGACGTCATTGATAAAGGAAACGACGTGATACGGTTCGGGAACGATTTCAACGGCTCTGGCCTCTATTTTGGAAAAATCCAGAATGTCGTTGATGATGGTCAGGAGCGAATTGGCCGCCGCATTGATGTTCCGCAGATATTCCAGCGTATTTTCCGGCGGGTTCTGCCGGATGGCCAGGTCCGCCATGCCGAGAATCGCGTTCATGGGCGTGCGGATTTCGTGGCTCATATTGGCCAGAAACTCGCTCTTGGCCCGGTTGGCGAGTTCCGCCGCCTCCAGACGCCGCTGCTCGGTGATGTCCGTATAAAACCCTTCCAGAAGACGCGGCGTGCCGTTGGCGTTAAATTCCACGACCCGGCTGCGTTCCCATATCCATTTGACGCTGCCGTCCTTCATGACCATGCGAAAGGTCGTTTCCAGAGGCAGCCCGGCGGAGAGCGTCGTCTTGTTCGCCTCTTCCAGCGGCCCGACGTCGTCGGGGTGGATCATATCGAAAAATTTCAGCGCATTGTTGTGCAGCAGCTCTTCCGGCGCATATCCCGTCAGCGGGAGGCACCCTTCGCTGACAAAGGTGAAGGTGAAATTCGGCGGGTCGTTGAGGCATTGATAGACCATGCCCGGCAGGTTGGACATCAGCGTTTCGGTGCGCCGCTTGCTGACGGCGAGCTCCTGCATGGCCTGGTGGCGTTCGGCGGATTCCATGGCGAGCGCGGTGAAATCCGCCAGGGAACTGGCGAAGTTCTGCTCGGCCATGGTCCAATGGCGCACGGTGTGAAACTGCTCGATGCACACGACGCCCACCAGTTCCCCACCGACGCGGATCGGCGCGTCCAGCAGGGAACTGAGCTCGGGGCCGTATGTTTCCTGCAGGTTCGGCAAAACGGTGTCCGTCGAGGAATCATTAATAATGATAAGGCGTTCCGTGCTCAAGAGTTCAATATAGTACATCCTGTCAAGAAAAGGAAAATTTTCCTGTACCGTGTGCCGGTGGTCCAGGGCGCTGTAGCTGGTGATGCTTTCCAGCTGCTTTTTTTCGTGGTTGACCCGCCAGATGCCGACCCGCGTCGTGCCCAGGGCCAGGCACCCCTCTCTGGCGATGACTTCGGTTGCATCCTTGAGAATGCCGGCCGTCAGGGCGGGCGTTTTGGTTATCCTTGCCAACGCGTCGTTGAGTTTTTGGGCGCTCGCGGTTAGTTCGCTCTCTGTTTCCATAGACGTTTCCCCATAGTCCCTGTTGATTATCCGCGCCATCGTGCGATACAATGAAGAATATCACAGGACTTCTGAAACGAACAGACTCATGGGCGTCTTTTTCCCGGCCGGGGCGCGCGGCCCGTTTTGCACGAAAGAATTGACAACTCGCGCGATGCTCTATAGAAAAAAAGAAACCTATAAGGATTTACCATGCTTCAGGCTTTCACATACACGTATTATTACCCGGACAGCATAGCGACCCCGGGCCTTACGCGTTGCGCCTGATCTGAAACCACTGCACCCCGTTGCATATCAGACCGCCGCCCCAAGGGCCGGCGGTCTTTTTTTGCGCGAAAACAAGGAGTTCTCATGCTGGTACAAACACTTTCCCAATGCGGCGGGATAACCCTGCTGGGCATCTGTTCCCTCTGCGCGGCCTTTTTCTTCTCTCTTGCCCGCCTTTGCCACGGGTTGGCGAAGCACGGGGCATGACATGGGAGCCGTACTGGAAACAGCGGGCAACGCCCTTATCTGGCTTTTGTACATCGGCGCCTTTGTCTTTCTGGCCCGCAAGGGCCGCGGGCACGATGCCGCCCTTGCCGGGCGCGTGGGCTTTTCCGTGCAGGCTTTCGCCTATGTCGCCACCTACATTTCCGCCGTGGCCCTGGTGGGCTTCGGCGGCCTGGCCCACGCCTACGGCATGCAGATGCTGCTGGTGGCCGCGGGCAACGTCTGGCTCGGCACCTGGGCCGTGTACCGTTTCCTGGCCTGGCCCACGCGGGTCTGGCAGGAACACCTGGGTGCGCGCAGCCCGGCCACGCTGATCGGCACGGGCCACCATTCCCCGATGCTGGGCCGGTTTTTGGCGCTGCTTTTCGCACTGTTCCTCAGCGTGTATGCGTCCGCCGTCATTAAAGGGGCGGCGCTGCTGCTGGGGCAGATCATCCCCTTGCCGCTGTGGAGCCTCATCTGGATCACCGCCGTCGCCGTGGGCGTCTGCGTCTGCGTCGGGGGCCTGCGGGGCGTGATTTACACCGAGGCCATGCAGGGGGCCATCATGCTGGTGGGCATCCTCATGATCGTCGGCGCCGTCCTCGTCAGAACGGGCGGCCCCATACAGGGCCTTGCGGACCTTGCCCAACTGGAGCCGACAAAACTCGCCAACAACGGGTTTACGTCCCTTTCCTCCGGCGGGGCCGGGCTTTTCATCCTCTCCCTGGTCGTCGTCACTTCCGTGGCGGTCTGGGCGCAGCCGCAAATGATACAGCGCCACTTCGCCCTTTCCTCCAGGGCGCAGACGGCGAGAGTCGCCCCGCTCGCCATGCTGGTGCTCACGGTTCTTGTCGGCGGCACCTACTTTGTGGCCGCCTTGTCCCGGCTGATTCTGCCGGAGGTGTCCAACCCGGATGCCGTCATACCGCTCCTGATGCGCCAGCTTCTGCCGTCGGCCGGGGTGCATCTTTTCGTGCTCGCCATCGTGTCCGCATCGCTCTCCACCGCCACGGCCCTTTTTCACATCGCCTCGCTCGCGATGACCGAAGACCTGCCCGCCCGCAAGAGCACGCCCCGCTCCTGGCGGATCGGGGTGGCCCTCTGCATCCTGATAAGCGCCCTGTGCGCCCAGACGGACGGAAGCCTGATCGCCATTCTCTGCACCACCAGCTGGAGCGTCGTCGGGTCCGCCGCGCTTGTTCCCTATCTGGGGCTCGTCGTTTTCAACAAGCGCCACGCTTCCGCCGCATGGTGCGCCATGCTCGGCGGGTTGTCCGCCTGTCTTTTCTGGTACCTGTGCGTTTACGCGCCAACGGCGGTGGCCGCGCCCTTCCCCTCTTTCAGCGGCGCATTCCCCGGCCAGGTGCCGCCCTTTTTCATCGGCGTATTCTTTTCCCTTGCAGGTTGGGGCGCGGGCCTGACGGCAACCGCGATCCCCGCGTCCCGCCGGTCGTTTTCAGCGGCGGACGGGGACTGATTCCAGATAATTCCACCAATGAAAAGGGCGCCCCGCATGTGGGAGCGCCCTTTTCGTTCATATGGAGAAAGCTACAACGCTTTGGACGTCGCCATCATGTAGATTTCGTGCGGGTCGAGAATCAGGATGACGCTGCCGTCGCCCATGATGGTGGCGCCGGAGATGCCCTTGAGGTCGCCAAGATACGCGCTTAAGGGTTTTATCACGATTTCCTGGCGCTCGAGAAGGCGGTCCACGACCAGGCCCAGGCGTCTGTCGTTGTCATGGATGACCACCACGGAAAGCACGTCCTGTTCTTTCATATGGCTCGGCAGGCCGAGGAGTTCGGCAAGGCTGATGATGCCGAGAACTTCACCGCGAAGGGTGACGGCTTTTCTGCCCTTGACGTCCGTAAGCCGGTGCGCCTCTATTTTCGTCGTTTCGGAAACCGCGTCCAGCGGGATGGCGAACATGGCGTCATCCACCGTAATCATGAGCGCGTCGATGATGGCGAGGGTCAGCGGCAGCGACAGCGTGAACTTGGTGCCCTTGCCCACTTCCGAGGTGATGCTCACGGTCCCTTTAAGGCTCTTGATGTTGGTTCTGACAACGTCCATGCCCACGCCCCGGCCCGAGATATCCGTAATGACCTCGGCCGAGGAGAACCCCGGGGCGAAAATCAGCTCGCGGGCTTCGCGGTCGTCAAGGGCCTTGGCTTCTTCGGGCGTGATGATGCCCTTGCGGATGGCCACTTCGCGCATCTTTTCCGGATCAATGCCCTTGCCGTCGTCCTCGATTTCAATGGCCACGGAGTTGCCCTTGTGATAGGCCCGCAGCCAGACTCTTCCCTTGGGGTCCTTGCCCGCCGCGCGGCGGACGGACTCCTCTTCCACCCCGTGGTCCACCGAGTTACGGATAAGGTGCACGAGCGGGTCGCCGATAACTTCCACGACGCTCTTGTCCAGTTCCGTTTCCTCGCCTTCCATGATGAGGTCCACTTCCTTGCCGCTCTTGCGCGAAAGGTCGCGCACAAGGCGGGGGAACCGGGAGAACACGGAGGCCACCGGAACCATCCGCACCTTCATGATCGTGTCCTGAAGGTCGTCGGAAATACGGGCCATGGCGTAGGTGGTTTCGGAAATATCCTGGGCGATGTGCGCCACGTCCTTGCCGTCGCTGTCTTCCAGCTGGCGGGCGATCATGGTGTACCGGTTGCGGTTGATTATCAGCTCGCCGATGAGTTCCATGAGGCGGTCGAGTTTTTCGTGGTCCACGCGGATGGTGGACGAAGTTTTGGAATGGCTGTCGCCACCGGCGGCAGGCGCGGCGGCGGGTTTGGCGGCGGCGGGAGCGGCAGGCGCCGCGGCGGGGGCGGCGGGCTTGGCGGCCGGTTCCGCCGGGGCTGCGGGAGCTTTCGCCGCCGGAGCGGCGGCCGCTTTTTCCGGAGCCGGTTTCGCGGCTTCCGGTTTCGCGGCTTCCGCTTTCGGGGCGGGCGCGGGCTTTTCCTGCGGTTTCGCCGGTTCTTCCGCCGGTTTGGTGGCGGCTTCCGGCGCTTCAGGCGCCGCGCCGGCGCCGCTTTCCTTCTCCGCGACGGCGGCGGTTACCATATCCTTGAGGATCGCGCATTCCTGGTCCAACAGATCGACCATGAGCGAAAAATCAAGCCCGCTTATGCGGCCCTGGTCAACGATTCCGGCCGTGCGCTGGGCATAGACTTTGATTTCCTCAAACCCCATGAACCCGGCGCTGTTCTGGACGCTGATAAGACTGCGGTACAGCCCGTCGATGTAGTCCTTGCTGGTGCCGTCCTGGCGCAGTTCCTTCAGGGCCATGTCGATATTGCTCTGCTGCTGGGCGATGGTGTCCTTGAATATCGCCAGGTCTTCGTCAAGGTCGGCGGCGGCACTCGCAACATCAGCGGACGTTGCGGGAGCCGCGTCAGCCGCGCCCTCCCGGCGCAGGCTGTCGGGAAGTTCGATGACGCCCCCGGCGACGGCCTGGCTGAGTTTGTCGATGAGCTCCTCGATTTCAAAGGGCGTGACCTTCCCGTCCGCCGGGTTGATGGCGGCGATCAGCGCGTCGAGCACGTCAACGGCCAGAAGGAGCAGGTCGACAAGCTCCCGGCTGACTGCCTTGTCGCCATGGCGCACGGAATTGAGCAGCGTTTCCGCCTCATGGGTCACCCGGTTCATTTCCTGGTACCCGATGATCCCGGAGTTGCCTTTGAGGTTATGGAAAAACCGGAACAGATCGTTGACCATGCCGTCCTGGTCCGGGTGCTTTTCCAGCTCGAGAAGGCCGGACCCGAGGTTGGACGTGTTTTCGCGCGCCTCCTCGATAAAATCCTTCAAGTGGGCTTCGCCGAAGGCGGTAAGCGCATACGGCTCGCCCTTTGCGCGGGAAGCGATCCATTCGGCCGAAGACGCGACTTCCTTCTCCTGCTTCGCCCCCTTGTCCGGGGCGGCCATTGCCGCCGGCGCGGGCGCGGGGGCGGCTTCGGGCTCGGGTTCGGCGAGTTCCGCCGGTTCCTCGGCAACAGGCGCTTCCACGGGAGCGGCAGGGGCGGCGGCCTTCACGGGCGAGGCAGGCATTTCCCCGGCCATGATGGCGTCCAGCGTCTCGATGATGGGCGCGGTGTCCACGTCGCCTTCCGTATTGGAGCTTTCAAGGCTTTCTATCATCTGGCGCAGAGCATCGGTGGAGGTCAAAATGACGTCCATGATCTCGGAGGTGACGCTCATGGTTCCTTTGCGCAGTTCGTCAAGGATGTTCTCCGCCTTGTGGGCCAGGCGGTTCATCTTGTTGAGCCCCAAAAAGCCCGAAGCCCCCTTGAGCGAATGCATGGGCCGGAAAATTTCATTCAGCAGCCCCAGGTTGTCCGGGGTTTTTTCCAGCTCGAGCAGGTTGGGCTCGATCGTTTCCAAATGCTCGCGCGCTTCAATAATAAAATCCGCAAAAATTTCCGGATCCATGAAATCCTGGCTCATACCCACACCCCGTTCCTGTATTGCGGTCCGTCGAATGAAGAATATACCGCTGATGCCCCATGAACAAGACGGGCATCTCCGCACATGCTCTTATCGCACATACGAAAAATAGCTTTACGCCGACGCGGAAAAAACCGCTGTTTTCAGCCGAGCAGCATCCTGACGTTTTTGACCATTTTATCGGGTTGCGCCGGTTTTACCATGTACAAGTTCGCGCCGAGGCTCAGCCCCTGCTGGATGTCCCGCTCCTGCCCCTCGGTGGAAAGCACCACGATGGGCAAATCACGGTACGCTTCCTGCTCGCGCACGGTCTTGATGAACGTAAACCCGTCCATCCTGGGCATGTTGACGTCCGAAATGATAAGGTCAACATGTTCCGCGGCATATAATTTTTCCAACCCGTCAAGGCCGTCTTCGGCGGTCGTGATCGAAAACCCTTCCTTCTTCATGATGAAGGCCACAAGATTTCGGACCGTCTTTGAGTCGTCGACTATCAGGATATGCTTGCTCACTGTACTCTCCATATTTGCTGACGTACCATCGTCAAAAAAAGCTCTGCGATCAGCGCTTAATGACTATCTCCACGATCCGGTCCACGGAAACGATGCCCACGAGTTCTTCGCGCAGTTTCAGCAGCCCGGAAATAAAATCAACATTGGCGCCAAGGTGCGTTTCAATGCCCCATTCGATATCGTCCTGGGACACCCGGTACATGGTGCGCACCCTGTCTATCATCAAGCCCATCTGCAACCCCTGGCGGCGGCATACGATGATGAACTTGTTCTCGTTCTCCTTGTCCACCGGAACGCCGAGGATATCGCGCAGCCGTATGAGCGGCGTAACTTTGCCGCGCAGGTTGATGACGCCGGCCACAAAGGAAGGCGCCGCCGGGAGCCGGGCTGGAGGCGCAAACTTGATGACCTCTTGCACGGCAAGTGTCGGCACGACAAATTCCTGGTTCCCGAGGAAAAAGCCGACCATCAACAGTTCCGGCTTCCGGCGGAGGATCGAATCCAGCGCCTCTTCCTGAGGCGCAGCCTGTTCCGTGACTCCGGCGGCGTCTCCCGCGGTGCCCGCGGCGGGCCCCGTAAGCCCGATGGACCGCAAGGTGGATGCGGCCTCCACGCCCATGTATTTTTCCATGAACGCCCGTTCCGCGTCGGTGAATTCCCCGGGTTTGGCATCCGGCGGCACGTCCGTGGAAAAATTCTGTTCCTGGAAATATTCCTCTGGTGACTTGTTCATAAGGCCACGATCTCCCTGGCTAATTCCTCATACTCCTTCGCCCCCCGGCTTTCGGGGTCAATTTCATAAATAACCTTGCCAAGGGCGCTGGCGTCCCGGAAACGGGTGTCCACACCGATGACCGTGCGGAACATGCGGTTGTCCATTTTCAAATCCAAAAGCTCGAGCACCCTGTTGCAGGCGCGCGCCCGGCGGTCATACATGGTCGCGAGCGCCCTGTAGGCAATGGGGTTCGGCAAAACCCGGTTCAAAATCCGGATGGAGTCGAACAACAGTTTAAGCCCGTGCAACGCGAGAAAATCCGTCTGGATCGGGATAACCAGAAGGTCGCAGGCGACCAGCGCGTTCACCAGCAAAATCCCGACATGGGGCGGACAGTCGATGACGATGTAGTCATACTCGTTCCGGATATGGGTAAGGGCCTGCTGCAAAATGGCGCCCTTGCCCTTCCTGCCCCGAAGGTCCGTTTCCAGCTCCGAAAGCCTGATACTGCCGGGAGTGACGTCAAAAGACTGCCCTTCGTGCCGGTAGCGGATCTTCGGCCAGATTGCCGCCCAGTCTTTCTCCTCGGAAGTAAAAATTTCATTCACGGTGCCGTGCACGTCGTCGGGATAAAACCGCAAATGCACGGAAGCGCAGGCATGGGGGTCAAGGTCGATGATAAGCACCGTGTACCCGGCGCGCGCCAGGGCGGCGGACAACGTCACCGCCGTCGTGGTCTTGCCGACGCCGCCCTTCTGGTTGGCGACGGCCAGGACCCTTGCATTCCTGCTTTTCTGCGTACCGTCCATAATCAGGCCTGTTTGCGGTAAACAATGGTTCCGACGTGGTGCTCGGGCTTGAACGTGCGCGAAATGTTGTGCAGCGATTCCGAATGCCCGATAAGCATGCAGCCGCCCGGCAACAGGTTGTCATAAAACGATTCTATGACCTGCCGTTTCATTTCATCGTCAAAGTAAATAATAACGTTCCGGCAGAATATGATGTGCGATTTTTCGTTCCGTTTCAACATCAACCTGTCCGAAAGGTTGATGGGAGCGAAGTTGATGATGGTCTTCAACTTCGGCTGCACGTCGTACACGGCGTCTCTTTTAATGAAATACTTGTCGATTATTTCCTTGGGCGTGGTCCGGAGGGCGTATTCGTTATACCGTCCCTGGCGGGCCGCTTTCAGAACGGCTTCGGAAAGGTCGTTGGCCGTAATTTTGATGTCCCAGGAGGATATTTCCGTTTTCAGCACCTCGTGCAGGATCATCGAAAGCGTATACGGCTCTTCCCCCGTGGAGCAGCCGGCGGACCATATGCGCAGCTTCTTCAACCCTTTCTTCCGTATCTCCTCCAACGTCGCGGGCAGGATTTTATCCTGGAACACCTTGAGCTGCGGCGGGTTGCGGTAGAAACTCGTTTCGTTGGTGGTAATGACTTCAAAGAGTTTGGTCATCTCTTCCTTGCGGGTCGCGTCGAACCGCAAAAAGTAATAATATTCGCCAAACGTTTTGAGGTTCAGGTCCTTGATCCGGTTGCTGAGCCGGTTCTCCACCAGGTATTTTCGGTTCTCCGCAATGTATATGCCGCTCTGCTGGTAGATGAAGTCACGCAGCTGAATGAATTCGCTGTCCGTGATCTTCAGCTCCTTGGAGAGAGACAGGGACTTGTTGAACAAACTCGACATGCGTTAGGCCCCCTCGTCGGACCGGATTCTTTCCACAGCCTCTTCCGCCGCGTGTTGGATTTCCGGGTTTTCATGGTCGATCAGGTCGAACAGGGAACGGAAAGCAAGCTCGCCGCCCATGGAACCCAAAACCTCTATGGTTTTGATGACTATCAGTTCATTCGTATCATGCAGCTGCTCAACAAGCCTGGGGACGGCGTCCTCCAGGCCGAGGCGGCCGATGTTCTCAATGCAGCGCACCCGCACCCAGGGGTCGGAATCCTCCAGCCCCCGCAGGAGGCAATCCCTGAGAGCCGGAGCCTTGCCGGCGCTCAGAACGGAAATGACGGCCAGACGGACCTCGCTTTCCGGGTCGTCGAACTTGGCGACAAGCGCATCCTGATAGGCCTGGGGCAAAGGCGTTTTGCGGCCCAGGGCCTCCAGGGCGACCCGCCGCACATCCATGACACCGTCGTCCAGCGCCTTGAAAACGATGTGTTCGTAGGCCGTAACGTCAATAGCGCCAAGGGCGTACACGGCCATCATGCGGCGGATCGGCTCTTCTTCCTCCGCCATGCCGAGCAGGTAGCCGACGGTCAGGGGATCGTGCAGCGCGATGCAGGCGTCAAGAGCGGCCTCTTTCACGTCGTCGTAATCATGCTCGAGAAAATGGGTGACCACCGGGCTGACTTCCGAAGCTTCGCCCTTGCGGCCCAGGAAAAGCAAGGCCGCTTTAATCACGTTGCCGTCGGTTATCCTGTCCAGCACGTCCAGGAAAAAGTCCTGATCCTCCGGCCCGCAGTGTTTGGCGAGCTCGATGATAATGGAACGCTGCAAATCGCGGGGTTTGTCCCACAGGACGGATTTCAGCAGCACGATGGCTTCGCGGGAGGGCGCGCGCGACGCCACTTCCACGCCGATATGCTGGGCGAGTTCCTCTCCGTCCCGGATCAGGGCGGCGATGGTTTCGTTGAACCCGATCTTGGCCAGCGCATCCACCATCATCACCATGCGCTCGTGGTCCCTGTCCGGATCGAGCTGCTCCGCCAAGGCGGCGATGGCGGTGGATGCCTGCACCCCGCCCACGCCCGCGAGGCCGCGAACCATCATGTCCTGCACTTCCTCGTCGTCATCCTTGATGGCTACGAGCATATAGGCGTACAGTTTTTCTTTTTCCTTGGAACCCAGCAGCCCCAGGGATTTTTCACCCAGGATCTTGATAATGGAGGTGACTATCTTGTTGCGCAGCGGCCCCGTGGTCGTATCCAGACGGCGGAGGAGCAGCGGCACGGCCTTGATGTTGCCCATCTCGCCGAGGGCGTCGATAATGATGGAGGCCACCAGTTCCGAGCTTGAGTCCAGCGCCTTGACCAGCGCGCCGATGGACGACTCCGCCCGGAGTTTGATAAGAGCCTCGACCACGGAAAACTGGACCCACTCTTCGTCCTCCAGCGCTTTGTTCAAGCTGGGGGCAGCTTCCTGGAAGCCCAGGCTGCCGAGGCTCACCGCCGCCTGGTACCGCACGTTGACCTCCGGGTCGCGCAACAACGCGCCGCAAAGAGGCGGAACAGCCAGGACGCTGTTGGAAGAGCCGAGAATATCCGAGGCGAAAATGCGCATATCCGGATCGGCATCGTGCAAAAGTTGGAAAAGGGGCTCGATATTTTCCACCCCAACCACGCGCAGGATATCCATCGCGATGTTGCGGACAGGAGCGTCCTCCGACCGGAGAAGCGGGATGACGGCGCTCACGACGTCCGGCCCGCCTATTTTGCGTAAGGCCCTGTCCACCGCTTCCTGGACGCCGATATCCGCGTTCTGGATATGGGGCACGAGAAACGGGATGGCCTCTTTCACGCCTCCCTTACCGGCGAGATACGCGCCTTCCCGGATATCTTCACTTTCACTGCTCTGCAACAAATCGATGATGCTTTGTTCGGGCATTGTATCGTCCTTACCTGTGTTTATCAGTACTTATACAGACTGTTCATGATGGCCAGAGCCATATCGTCTATGTCGACAACCTCGTCGGCAAGGCCGGCATCGACGATGGCTTTGGGCATGCCGTACACAACGCAGGTGGCGTCGCTTTGGGCAAGGGCGCGCCCGCCTTTCTCTTTCAGAACACGGATGCCTTCAAGGCCGTCGCTTCCCATTCCGGTAAGCTGCACGCCCAGCGCGCGCCTGCCGAGCGCCTTGCCGACGGATTCGTGCAGGACGTTGGCGGAAGGTTTGTACAACGCTTCCTTGGGGTTGTCCGTTACTATCACGGTCATATTGCTGAGCTTCGCTTCCATGTAGATATGGCGGCCGCCGGGCGCCACGTAGGCGACGCCGGGCAGCAGTTTTTCGCCGGAGACCGCCTCCTTGACCGTAATTTCGCAGGCGTTGTTGAGCCTGTTCGCGAACGGCGGTGTGAACGCGGCGGGCATATGCTGCGCGATAAGGATCGGTACGGGAAAATCGGCCGGCAAGGCGGAAAGCACTTTTTGCACGGCCGGGGGGCCGCCGGTGGAAACGCCGATGCTCACGAGATCGCGCACCGGACGGCCGACGGGTTTTTGCACGACCTGGGCCGCGACCACCTGCCCCGGAGAGGGCGCCGCGGCGGAAGGCCGGGTCAGAAGCCCGTACCGGGCGCCGGGGTCCACAGCCGGCCGCGCGGGTGCGGCGGACGCCGAGGGCGCGGCGGCACGCGGTTTGGGGCGGTATGGGGGGCGCCGCTTGGAAACGGCTTTTACCTTTTCCTGTATTTCCCGCTCCAGAAGCACCATATCCAATGAAACACGCGAAGCGGGTTTGGAAATAAAATCCATGGCCCCGGCATCCAGGGCGCGCAGGGTGGTTTCCGCCCCTTCCGTGGTTACCGAGCTAATCATGAGAACGGGCTTGGGCTTACGCGCCATTATTTCACGAACAGCGGTAATGCCGTCCATACGGGGCATCTCCACGTCCATGGTCACGACGTCTGGGTCAAATTTATCAATGGCCTCAAGAGCTTCCTTCCCGTCGCCGGCTTGCCCCACAACGGTTATCTCCGGGTCTTTCGTCAGAATAATCTCAATCGCTTTACGCATGAATGCAGAATCGTCGACAATGAGGACACGTATCACGACCGCGCTCCGTTTTGCCCGCTTTGGCACTCTCTTACCATGCAAAAATCGGGACCGTTACAACTTAAATTCTGTTACAGCCCTTTATATGGAGAGGGCTATACAATTTCCGCCGAAAAAGACAAGACCGCAATGGGGAGGTAACGGAACAAGAGAAACTTTCTGCTGCTCTCCCCCTGAAGCGCAATAAGAAAATCAAGCTTAACACCGCAGGAGCATAGCAAAAGAAAATACAAAGGAATAGCCTTTTTTCCCTCATTCCACCCAACTTGTCTCTTGCCAAGATCCCGGAGTTCGCGTAAGTGAATCCCTCGGTACGGCAAAGGGCGTCAGCCCGAGGCCTTCCATCACCGGGATGTGGCTCAGTCTGGTAGAGCACTGCGTTCGGGACGCAGGGGCCGGAGGTTCAAATCCTCTCATCCCGACCAGAAAAATCAGAGGGTTATAACTTCACAAGTTATAACCCTCTTTTGCTTCCCAACACCATTCCCAACACGCGCCGGCAAGTCACGAAGCCTCCCCGCTCCCGCGCAAAAAAGCTATCCGCGCCAAAACGTCTCCCAGCATATCGTGCGGGTCCACATCCAACGCATCTGCCAGCAAAAGAAACGTCACCATTGACGGCGCGGAGGCCGAGCGCTCCAACGTGCGGATATTGATTTCGGATCCACCTATACGGACGGCAAGCTCCGGCTGGGTCAACCCTGCCAGTTCCCGCCGTTGCCGCAGCACATAACCAAACGCCCGCCGAAATTCAGGAATATTTCTCATGCCGATAAAATATCATCGGATATTTTAATTGCACTTTACCGATAAAATTTTATCGGATAGCATGACATTAAAACGTTATATTTATAGATAAAATTCGCAGAAAAGTATGCTGCCGCATCGCCTGGCGCGCGAGGTGCCTCCTCTTTCGACTGCCGGCCGCACCGGACAAAAGATCTTGTCGCGGCGATCATACCGGGCACGGGAACGCCGCGGGCCTTACGCCTGCCCCTGGAACGCGGGCAATCCCTTGATGAGTTCACAAAACTGCCGGATCACGGGGCTTTGCGACTTTGTCCGCAGTTCCGTCCGCATGGAAGGCAAAGAGGGAAGGCCATGCTCTTCCGTCAGAACAACGTGTCTGTCGCCCAACTCGCTCTGCCCGAGCACGGTAATGCCGAATCCGGCGGCCACGGCGCTGCACACGCCTCCCCAGGAAGGGCTGACGAACGAAAGATAATACCGCATCCCCGCCGTCTTCAGGGCATTTTCCGCCGCCTCCCTGTTTGAGCAGGTCTCGACGGAAACGACCAGGGGAATTTCATCCGCCGCGCTGAACGTTTCCACCCTGCTCCCGGCCCAGACCATGGACTCAAGACGCAGCAGGTGCCGGCAGGTATCCTCCGGCACGGCTTCTTCCTTGTTGCGGCAGACGATGACCACATCCAGCAGGCCGTGTTCCAGCATCTCGATCAGACGGGACGATATTTCCGACAGCACTTGCACCCGCAAGCCCTTGTTCAGCGCCATGCATGACGCGATGACGGGCTGCAGCGCCTCCGTGTTTTCACCGGGCTGTATTCCCAGGGTGATATGCCCCTTCAGTTCCGGCTGTTGCATAAGCCTCACGGCCTGATCGAGGCGCAGGAGGATATCCTTTGCTTCCGGCAGGAGCCTCGCCCCGTCGCCGGTCAACGCGGTGTTCTGCCCTTGCCCGCGCTCCAGCAGGCGGCAGCGCAGGTATTCCTCCAGCCGCTTCACGCTTTGCGTCACCGCGGACTGCGTCCGGTGCAACAGGCGCCCGGCCTCAAGGAAACCGCCTGTCTCGGCAACCGCGACAAAGGAGCGCAAATGCTCGAGCGTGACCCGCCTGTCCCCCATACGTTCCTGCGCCATGGTATCCATACTGCTCGCGTTAATATTAATTAAGCTTATTTATAGTGTAAAAAAATGAATTTCACAAACATTTTAATCCCGCATACCGTGAAATCAAAAGGAAAGGGAATAGTTCCCGTTCCGCAACACAAGGAGGCGGTTATGCGTACGTTACAACGATATGGAGCCGCGGCTGTATTCAGCCTGACTTGGGCCGGCATTCTGTTGGCCGGAACGGCCATTACGCCGGGCTGCGATCTGCCGGCGGCGGCACTTATGGCCATGCTCGTCTATGCGGTCTGGATCAACGGCGTCGCCCTTACGATGTTTGCGGGAAACGCCCTGAGCCTCAAGGTCGGCGAAATACCCAGGGCCTACGGCTTTCTCGCGGTTGTGGCCGGTGTTTTCATTCTGGCTGAAAACGGCGCCGGTGTACCTGCCCTGACCATGGCGGCGGCGGGGGCTCTGGCCCTGTTCCTCTGCATGCCCCTGCTGCGCGGCCTGCGCGCCGTGGCGCAGCCGCTGAGTCTGGCCGCCGCGTTCAGTCTGTTTGTTCTGTCTCCGGAAAATCCCTTGGCCGTCGGACACGGTGTGGCGGCTGCAGGCGGGGTGCTGGCCGCCGCTATCCTCGGCATGTGGCTGTGGACACGGCTGCTCGGACGGGATGCGCCCGCCCGCGCGTACCTGCTGAACCCTACCCCTGCCCTGCTCGCGTCCTTTGCCGCCGTTACCGCCTCCCTGAGCCTGACGACGGTCTGCGGCAGCCTGCTCCTGGCCTGGGGCTTTTGCATCGTGGCACGCGCCTGCATGACGGAAGAAGACGTGGCGCGCACGCTCCGCTTCCAAAAGGCAAGCGGCGCGGAAAACCTGAGGATAGCGGCATAATGGAGCTTCCTGAGCCGGTCTCTCCCGGATATCCGTCTCCCCCCGAACGATAAAGGGCTGCATGGTCACCATGCGGCCCTTTTTTAAGCGACCCTCCCGGTACGTCTTTTCTCGCGCCCCTGTTGTATGCTACGGTTGTCCCGTGGAGGCATCTATGCAACGACCTGTGCTTGTCGCCGGGGCCACGGGCTATGTTGGCGGGCGTCTCGTCCCCTTGCTGCTGAAAAAGGGCTGCCGCGTGCGCGCGCTCACCCGCAACCTGGAAAAAGTGCGCTCCCGCCCCTGGGGGCGCCATGCGGATCTGGAAGCCGTGCAAGGCGACATGCATGACGTTGCCAGCGTGCGCCGGGCCGTGGAGGGCTGCGGCACCGTGTATTACCTCATCCACTCGATGGAGGCGCAGTATACGGACTTTTGCGAGGCGGACCGCCACGCGGCCTACAACATGGTCCGCGCGCTCAAGGGCAGGGCCGACTGCCGCCTTATCTATCTCTCGGGCCTCTTTCCGGACGATCCCAACCTCAGCACGCATCTGCGTTCACGGGCCGAGGTTTCGGAAATCCTCTCCCTTTCCGACGCGCCCGTGACGACGCTGCGCGCCGCCCAAATCATCGGCGCGGGGTCCGCCTCCTTTGAAATGCTCCGCTGGCTCACGGACCGCCTTTCGGTCATGCTCACGCCTAAATGGACCTATGTCAAAACGCAGCCCATCTCCATAACCGACACGCTCGGCTACCTTACCGGTGTGCTGGACCACCCGGAAACGGTCGGGGAGACGTACGACATAGGCGGCCCCGACATCCTCAGCTACAAGGACCTGATAACCCTGTACGCGCAGGTCGCGGGGCTCCCCAGGCGGCTGCTCATCCCCTTTCCCTTGCTGAGCCTCGACCTTTCCGCCCGCTGGATCAATCTGGTGACGCCCATCCCATACGCCCTCGCGCGCCCGCTGCTTGAGGGGATGCGCAACGAGGTCGTCTGCAGGGAGAACCGCATCCGCAATATCATCCCCCAGGAACTCACGCCCATCCGCACGGCCATCGAGCGGGCGCTGGGGCACCTGCGCCAGCAGACGGTAAAAAGCAGCTGGTTTGACGCGGGGCTGCCCTCGGTACCCGAGTGGGTGATGGACGGCGACGCGAGCCACGCCAGGGGCTCCGTGTACACCGACGCCTACGCCATCCGCCTTGAGGCATCCCCGGCGGAAGTGTGGCAGCCCATCGTGCATATCGGCGGAACCACCGGCTGGTACAGCAAGAATATTCTCTGGAAGCTGCGCGGGTTCATGGATACGCTCATGGGCGGCCCGGGCACCCGCAGAGGGCGTCGCAGCACGGAAAACCTCTTTGTGGGCGACGGGCTGGATTTTTGGCGGGTGCTGGATATCCAGCCGGAAAAACGCCTCCTGCTGTTCACGGAAATGCGCCTGCCCGGCGAAGGGCTGCTGGATCTTCAGATCAATCCGGAAGCAGGCAAGGACGGCAGGCCGGAAACCGGGACGGACCTGGTCCTGACCCTGCAATTCCGCTCCCACGGCCTGCTGGGAATACTTTACTGGTATACGGTTTCGCCGTTTCACCGCTTCGTGTTCATGGCCATGCTCAAAGCCATTGCCGAGCGCATCGGCGGCCCGGTTCTGCGCGGCCCGGAGCGTCTGAAATAGCCATCCGGATAATTCCCACAAAAAAACAGGCCCCCGGCAATACAACCGGGGGCCCGAACAGAGTGAAACGCCGGACCGGCTATTTTTCGTTCTTTTCTTTTTCTTCAGCCTTTGTTTCCGCGGGCGGCGTTATGTCTATTTCGTCCGCTTCATTCATCGACCGGCGAAAATTTCTGAGCCCCTGACCCAGCGTCTTACCGATTTCCGGCAGTTTTTTGTACCCGAACAGCACAACAAACACCCCGAAAATTACCACTAACTGCCAAATGCCGATTTTTCCCATAGCGTCACCGTTTTATATCGTTGCTGTGAAGCGCGCAATCACAGATCACGGGACGCGATGCGGCATCTCCTGCGGCGAGCCGTTCCGTCAGAACCGGTAACTCACGGCTATCGACCCGTAATTATGCCCTTTTCCCTGCCCGTGAAACTCTTTCGCGCTGTAAACATGGGTGTATGTTATCTGAAAATCATACAGAAGAACAGCCACGCCTCCGCTCAATTGTCCGGCAAGGGGGAATTTGTCAACGCTGTGACTGTCTTTCCAAAGGTTACCGTCCAAAAACGAATCCCAGGCGACCGCGTATCCCTCCGCCCCGAGAAAACCATACAGACTGAAATTGTCCCAAAAACTGTCGCTTGAACTGTGCGCATGGGAACCGGGAACCCCTTCTTCCTGCGGGCGCGTTATTCCCGCGCCGGGCCGGATAATCGAGGAGCCGTAATCGGGCGGCAAATTCCAGCCGAACCGCACTTCGGACCCAAGCCCCGCCCGGGTATAGGGCGTGCCCACGCTGACGTTGACCTGGGGCAGGATATCCCAGCCCCAGCCGCCGGGTTCCGCTTCCGCGTTCAGGCGCCAGATGCGCGACCAGGTCAGCATGAGGGCGGGTTCGTCCCGTAACTGGTGCTGCCAGCCCTTGGCGGTATCGACCGAGAACAGCCGGTGCGCTTCATTTTGCGCCTGCTTCCCCAACGCGCTGGGGCCTATGACCCCACCGGCCAGTTCTATCGTGTCCAGCCGGTTATAGCGTTTGGCGTGCAGGGCCACTAAACCGTACAAATACCCGGCGTACGGCCTGTCGTCCTTTTGCAGCGAACTGCGGTCGGTATGTTCCGGCGTATAAATCTGCTGCCCGAATCCGGCGGAAATATTGTACTGGGGCGCCCCGCGATATCCGGGGAAAGGAACGTGGCCAAGCAGGTTGCCCATCCATTCAGGCAAAAATCCGTTTTCGGCCAATGACCGCAAATCCGGGCTGATTACTCTGATCTGGACAGCGTTGGTGTAGTCCTGGTCCTCATTGCCGAAATAGTCGTTTTCAAAATAGAGGCGGACGGTCGGGCCGGGGACATCGGACTTTTTCCCCTCTTCCTGCGCCTGGACACTTCCGGAAAAGAAGAAAAAAACAACGGCCGCGAGGAGAAAAAATATTTTCCAGGTCCAAGGAGTACCTGTCCGGATAAAACGTGCTGTATGCATGACGGTTATCCTTTTCTGATGGTATGCCATACCCGCAAGACTGCGGAACTCCAGGGCATACTATCAGAAAAAAACCGGGTGGCGGCGGATTTCCCCCTGTCCGCGCGGCGTTATGGCATAAAAAAAACTCCATGGCGCGCCACGGAGCATGTATCGGGAAACAGCAGATAATTATTGTAAGAAAATGCTGTCCTGCAATAACGCCGCAACGTTATTGGCCGCCAGCCGGTGCAGGTGGCGTAACGGACAGACACCCGGCGAAGAAAGCGGCACGACCGTACGGCGCCGTAAAACGGCACACATCCCGGTAACGCAAGGCGCATGGCATGAGACGGGCCATTCTGTCAGAATCTGTAGCCGACTGTTATCGACCCGAAATTGTGCCCTTTTTCCTGCCCATGAAATTCCTTCGCGCTGTAAACGTGGGTGTACGTCACCTGAAAATCGTACAGAAGAACAGCCACGCCTCCGCTCACCTGACCGGCAAGGGGAAACTTGTCAACGCTGTGGTTGTCTTTCCAGATATTGCCGTCCAGGAACGAATCCCAGGCGACGGCATGCCCGTCCGCCCCGAGGAAAACATACAGGCTGAAATTGTCCAAAAATTTATCACTGGCATAGTGTGAGCTGGAGCCGGGAACCCCTTCTTCCAGGGGGCGGGTTATCCCCGAACCGGGGCGTATGGTCGAAGTGCCGTAATCGGGCGGCAGGTTCCAACCGAAGCGGACTTCGGCACCAATCCCGGCCCTGGTAAACGGCGTACCCGCGCTGACGTTGACCTGGGGCAGAATGTCCCAGCCCCAGCCGCCGGGTTCGGCTTCCGCGTTCAAACGCCAGATGCGGGACCAGGTCAGCATGAGGGCCGGTTCGTCGCGCAGTTGGTGATCCCAGCCCTTGGCGGTATCTATCGAGCGTATCCGGTGCACCTCGTTCTGCGCCTGTTCCGCCAGCGCACTGGGGCCGATAATCCCAGCGGCCAACTCTATGGTGTCCAACCGGTTATAGCGTTTGGCGTGCAAGCCGAGCGTGCCGTACAGGTAGCCCGCGTAGGGTCTGTCGTCCTTTTGCAGCGAGCGGCTGCCGGTATCCTTCGGCGTATAAATCTGCTGCCCGAACCCGGCGGAAATATTGTACTGGGTCGCCCCGCGATACCCGGGAAAAGGCACTTCTCCCAATAGATTGCTGATCCCTTCGGGCAGAAAGCCGTTTTCCGCCAACGTCCGCAAATCCGGGCTTATGACCCTGAGTTGGACCGCGTTGGTATAGTCCCGGTCTTCATTATAAAAAAGGTCGTTTTCGAAATAGATCCGGACGGTCGGACCAGGAATGTCCGATTTTTCACCACTCTTCTCCGCGCGGGAAACGCCGGCGGAAGCCAGGAGAGAGCCTACAATGCAAACAAGAAAAAAAATCCGAACCGGGGAAGTCATCACGGAGAGGGAGTGCATTGCAAACACAACGGCGTCCTCCTTTCTAGCTGCATGTTATTTACAGGTTACAAAGGACAAGCAGAATACCACAAAATGCCGCTACAAGGATAGTGTGTTCTCTTTGACCGAACCGCTTTTCTTTCCCGTGACGGTGCGGCCCCACTTTTTTCGCGCGAGGAGCGGCGCGCCGCAAGGCAGGGTTGTCCGCGCGCGAAGGGAGTGTATGGAGTAATACATGACCGGAGCGCGCGGGCGGCCCTAACGCAGCGCCGTGCCGTTCCTCGCGCGAAAAAAGCGAGGGCCCCGCAGCGCTGAGCATGCGAGGCCCTCTAGGGTAAGAATAATGCTGGCATCGGCCGCCTTATAACAAATCGCTACGCCGGGCAGAGCCCGGCTTGCTCCGCTTCGCGGGCGGCTATCGCCGCCTGGCCGATGCAGGGGATAAAAAAGCGAGGGCCCCGCAGCGCTGAGCATGCGAGGCCCTCAAGGGTAAGAATAATGCTGGCATCGGCCGCCTTATAACAAATCGCTACGCCGGGCAGAGCCCGGCTTGCTCCGCTTCGCGGGCGGCTATCGCCGCCTGGCCGCTTGTGGGTATAAAAAACGAGGCCTCTACAGCGCTGAGCATGTAAAGGCCTCTAGGGTAAGAATAATGCTGGCATCGGCCTACTTTCCCACACATAAATATGCAGTATCATCGGCGATGAGGAGCTTAACTGCCGGGTTCGGAATGGGACCGGGTGTACCCTCCTCTCTATGGACACCAGCAAATTGCTGTTCTTTCGAACGGTTCCTAACAGGAAGTTCCTGTCAGGTCGGATCGAAAGATCCAATTGAAGGGTTGGAAAGGAATTTGATGTAGAATTAAGTCGATCGACCTATTAGTACTGGTAAGCTAAACGCATCACTGCGCGTACACACCCAGCCTATCAACCTGGTAGTCTTCCAGGGGTCTTAAGGGAGATCTTATCTTGAGGCAGGCTTCCCGCTTAGATGCTTTCAGCGGTTATCCCTTCCGAACGTAGCTACCCTGCTATGCCGTTGGCACGACAACAGGGGCACCAGTGGTTCGTCCATCCCGGTCCTCTCGTACTAGGGACAGGCCCTCTCAAATCTCCTACGCTCACAGTAGATAGGGACCAAACTGTCTCACGACGTTTTAAACCCAGCTCGCGTACCACTTTAAACGGCGAACAGCCGTACCCTTGGGACCTGCTTCAGCCCCAGGATGTGATGAGCCGACATCGAGGTGCCAAACCGCATCGTCGATATGGACTCTTGGATGCGATCAGCCTGTTATCCCCGGCGTACCTTTTATCCAATGAGCGATGGCCCTTCCATTCGGGACCACCGGATCACTAACACCTACTTTCGTACCTGCTCGAGCTGTCACTCTTGCAGTCAAGCTCCCTTATGCGTTTGCACTCAACGCCTGGTTTCCAATCAGGCTGAGGGAACCTTTGTATGCCTCCGTTATTGTTTGGGAGGCGACCGCCCCAGTCAAACTACCCACCAGACAATGTCCTCTACCCGGATCACGGGAGAGAGTTAGAGCCTTAGACAGGCAAGGGTGGTATTTCAAGGGTGACTCCACGAACACTGGCGTGCCCGCTTCACAGTCTCCCACCTATCCTACACATGCATGCCCAAAACTCAATGTCAAGCTATAGTAAAGGTGCACAGGGTCTTTCCGTCACACTGCGAGTACACGGCATTTTCACCGCGACTTCAATTTCACCGAGTCTCTGGTTGAGACAGTGCGGAGATCGTTACGCCATTCGTGCAGGTCGGAACTTACCCGACAAGGAATTTCGCTACCTTAGGACCGTTATAGTTACGGCCGCCGTTTACTGGGGCTTCAATTCAAAGCTTCGCTTGCGCTGACCTCTCCTCTTAACCTTCCAGCACCGGGCAGGCGTCAGTCCGTATACGTCGTCTTGCGACTTCGCACAGACCTATGTTTTTAGTAAACAGTCGCCACCGCCATTTCTCTGCGGCTCTTCGACGCTTTGATATAATCTGACGTCTAATGAGCACCCCTTCTCCCGAAGTTACGGGGTTATTTTGCCGAGTTCCTTAACCAGAGTTCTCTCGAGCGCCTTGGTGCATTTACACCCACCCACCTGTGTTGGTTTGCGGTACGGTTTGCATGAGCTAAACTTAGAAGCTTTTCTAGGCAGCATAGATTCAACCACTTCAGACCATACGGTCACGGGCTCGTATTTCAGCCGTAAAGAGGGCGGATTTGCCTGTCCCTCAAGCCTACGTACTTACACCTCCATCCAACAGGAGGCTGGCCTATCTTTCTGCGTCCCTCCATCGCACACTCATACAAGTACGGGAATATTAACCCGTTTCCCATCGACTACGCTTTTCAGCCTCGCCTTAGGGGCCGACTAACCCTGGGAAGATTACCTTTACCCAGGAAACCTTGGGTTTGCGGCGAACAGGTTTTTCACCTGTTTTAACGTTACTCATGTCAGCATAATCACTTCTCTACAGTCCACCACACGTTTACACGGCAGCTTCTGCCCATAGAGAACGCTCCCCTACCGATCCGCATACGCGGATCCCGAAGCTTCGGCACCATACTTAGCCCCGAACATTTTCGGCGCAGAGTCATTAGACCAGTGAGCTATTACGCTTTCTTTAAAAGATGGCTGCTTCTAAGCCAACTTCCTGGCTGTCTAAACAACTCCACCACCTTAGCCACTGAGTATGGATTTGGAGGCCTTAGCTGTCGATCTGGGCTGTTTCCCTCTCGACTACGAATCTTCGCACCCGCAGTCTGACTCCCACGGTACATCTAAACGCCATTCAGAGTTTGATAAGGTTTGGTAATCTGGTGGGACCCCTAGCCTTTTCAGTGCTTTACCTGCGTCAGACAATCCGTGAGGCTATACCTCAATATATTTCGGGGAGAACCAGCTATCACCGAGTTTGATTGGCCTTTCACCCCTATCCACAAGTCATCCGGAACGTTTTCAGCCGTTGACGGTTCGGTCCTCCACAAGGTTTTACCCGTGCTTCAACCTGCTCATGGATAGCTCACTCGGTTTCGGGTCTACTCCGCACAACTTAACGCCCTATTCAGACTCGCTTTCGCTTCGGCTACACTTTCGCTTAACCTTGCTGTACAAAGTAACTCGCTGACTCATTATGCAAAAGGCACATGGTCACGGCAGTTAAAGCCGCTCCCACAGCTTGTAGGCAACAGGTTTCAGGTTCTTTTCACTCCCCTGACAGGGGTTCTTTTCACCTTTCCCTTACGGTACTGGTTCGCTATCGATCGCCGAGGAATACTTAGCCTTGGAAGATGGTCCTCCCGGATTCCCACGGGGTTTCACGTGCCCCGCGGTACTCAGGTACCGGTCTTGCCACTTTCGGTTTCAGATACGGGGCTGTCACCCGCTTTGGCCCTACTTTCCAGAAGGTTCTCCTGCCTAATCATGGATCAATTATACCGGCCCTACAACCCCGGATGGACGAATCCATCCGGTTTAGGCTCTTCCCATTTCGCTCGCCGCTACTTTGGGAGTCTCGTTTGATTTCCTTTCCTGCAGGTACTGAGATGTTTCACTTCCCTGCGTTAGCGCTCGTCAACCTATGAATTCAGTTAACGGCGACGGGACATGACTCCCGCCGGGTTTCCCCATTCAGAAATCCCCGGATCAAAGGATGTTTGGCTCCTCCCCGAGGCTTATCGCAGCCCACCACGTCTTTCTTCGCTTCTCGGCGTCAAGGCATCCACCTATTGCCCTTAATAACTTCTCTTCTACTTTCCTTTCCAACCCTATTCAATTGTCAAAGAGCAGTCTCTTGCGAGACAGCCGGATGTTATCCGGATGGCTATCGCGAATAATCGCGCCAACTACCGGTTAACATCCATGAAAAGCAGTCCTGGTGGAGGTGGAGGGGATCGAACCCACGGCCTCAAGCTTGCAAAGCTCGCGGCCTTACGGGATCGCTCGTCAAGCAAAGCTCTCCTCGCTCCGCTCCGCGAACGGCTAACGCCGTTTCTCCGTACCTGTACCCATGGTGGAGGTGGAGGGGATCGAACCCACGACATCCAGCTTGCAAAGCTGGCGCTCTCCCAACTGAGCTACACCCCCTGATAAATGGTGGGCCTGGATAGACTTGAACTATCGACCTCACGCTTATCAGGCGTGCGCTCTAACCACCTGAGCTACAGGCCCTCTGCTTTTCATTTTTCAAAGAACACTTGTGGCTCCTTGCAAGCAAACAGTGAGTTGGGAATTTTTTCTATAAAGGAGGTGATCCAGCCGCAGGTTCCCCTACGGCTACCTTGTTACGACTTCACCCCAATCATCGGCCCTACCGTAGACGGCTGCCTCCCTTGCGGGTTAGCCTACCGGTGTCGGGTAAAACCAACTTTCGTGGTGTGACGGGCGGTGTGTACAAGGCCCGGGAACGCATTCACCCTGGCATGCTGATCCAGGATTACTAGCGATTCCGACTTCGTGCAGTCGAGTTGCAGACTGCAGTCCGGACTGGGATGCATTTTTTGGGATTGGCTCCACCTCGCGGTATCGCTGCCCTTTGTGTGCACCATTGTAGTACGTGTGTAGCCCTAGGCGTAAGGGCCATGATGACTTGACGTCGTCCCCACCTTCCTCTGTGTTGACCACAGCAGTATCATTAGAGTGCCCAGCTTTACCTGATGGCAACTAATGACAGGGGTTGCGCTCGTTGCTGGACTTAACCAAACACCTCACGGCACGAGCTGACGACAGCCATGCAGCACCTGTCTCAGGGTTTCCCGAAGGACACCCTCTCTTTTCGGAGAGGTTCCCTGGATGTCAAGCCTAGGTAAGGTTCTTCGCGTTGCATCGAATTAAACCACATACTCCACCGCTTGTGCGGGCCCCCGTCAATTTCTTTGAGTTTCAGCCTTGCGACCGTACTCCCCAGGCGGGATACTTAATGCGTTAGCTGCGGCACCGAAAGACATGCTCCCGACACCTAGTATCCATCGTTTACAGCGTGGACTACCAGGGTATCTAATCCTGTTTGATCCCCACGCTTTCGCATCTCAGCGTCAGTACTGCACCAGATAGCCGCCTTCGCCACTGATATTCCTCCAGATCTCTACGGATTTCACCCCTACACCTGGAATTCTGCTATCCTCTCACAGACTCAAGCTCTACAGTATCAAAGGCAATTCCACGGGTAAGCCGTGGGATTTCACCTCTGACTTATAAAGCGGCCTACATGCGCTTTACGCCCAGTGATTCCGATTAACGCTTGCACCCTCCGTATTACCGCGGCTGCTGGCACGGAGTTAGCCGGTGCTTCCTTTGAAGGTACCGTCAAAGACCCGCTGATTAGCACGAGCCCACTTCTTCCCTTCTGACAGAGGTTTACGAACCGAAGCCCTTCATCCCTCACGCGGCGTCGCTGCGTCAGGCTTTCGCCCATTGCGCAATATTCCCCACTGCTGCCTCCCGTAGGAGTCTGGGCCGTGTTCCAGTCCCAGTGTGGCTGATCATCCTCTCAGACCAGCTATTCATCGTTGGCTTGGTGAGCCGTTACCTCACCAACTACCTAATGAAACGCGGACTCATCCCAAAGCGAAAGCATATACAGAGGCCTCCTTTAACACCAAGATGAAATGGTGCCGTATCCGGTATTAGCAGTCGTTTCCAACTGTTGTCCCGAACTCCAGGGTAGATCATCCACGCGTTACTCACCCGTGCGCCACTAGATTCGGGAGCAAGCTCCCTCCTCTCGTTCGACTTGCATGTGTTAGGCACGCCGCCAGCGTTCAATCTGAGCCAGAATCAAACTCTCCAGTTAAAATATAAAGCTTCCGAAAAAGCTCTCTATCAACCTTCAAGATCAACCAATTGCTCGGTCAAACCTGACTGAATCTCTATTCTTCCCAACTCACTATTTGCTTGTCAAAGAACCACTCCGGCCTTCCAGGAAGCTCCTGTCCGAACCGGCGAGACGCGTTATGCATTATCTCGTTCCCCTCGTCAACACCTTTTTGCAGAATTTTTCTTTTTTCTGCCGGGCCTCGTCGTCTGTGTGTCACACTTCCGTCACGGCCCCGTCGCACGTGGGAGGAACTATTTAGGATGATAACGCCGCGATGTCAACTCATAACGGCAAGGTTTTATACTTTTGCTTAAAATCATTGCAGCTCAAGGCGTTACACAGCCGCCTTACTTCTTCATGGACCGCACGAGCCAGACCGTCACGCCCGAAAGGAAGACCACCGCCAGAATGAGCACGGCCCACAGGACCCATTCCCTGCTCTCTTCCTTCTTTGCGACCGCCGGGGTTGTCGCCCCGGTATCCGTTGGGGGCGAAGCGATTTCCCTGGCTGTCTGCACATCGCTCTGGCCGAGCATGGGCAAGGCGGAGGCCTGCACGGCCGTCTGCCTGCCGAAGGCCAGGGTCCACGGCCCCTTGCCCCGGGCGAGGAACAAGAGTTCCCTGGGCTGCCAGTATACACGCATCCCCGGCGCCGCGGCAAAGGGAATATCCCCGGCCGCGCTCAAGCGCCAGTAGCGGTTGGACTGCGTCACCGGGAAGGGTTCGCCCGTGACCGTGACCCCGTCCCTTTCCAGCCGATAGATAAAGCCGCTCGCCCTTTGGGCATAAGGCTTTTCAGGGTCATCCGCGCCGGAGAGGCGCACGGCCATCATCTCGGCCTGGGCCAGATCAAAGCCTATGGCCGTCACCGGGAAGCGCCCCGGCAGGGTGTACCCGATCTGGCGCTTGTTTTCCGAAAGCGTGCCGGGAACGATGGTTTCCCGGACCTCATGGGTGGTCTTGTCGAAAACGGCCCTGGCCGCGAACGAGAAGATGGGGACGTCGCTGTCCGCGAACTGCAGCAGGAGGTAGCGCTTGGCCGTTCCCGGCAGAACGAGAGTATCCCGTTCCAGGGTAACGTCCCCCTGCCGCGTGCGGACAAGCATCTGCGGCCTGCCGATACTCGTCCAGGAGTCGAGATCCGCGCTGGTTTTCATGGTCACGGACACCATGAACGGTTCGTCGCCGGCCAAAAGCACCTTGATGGCGCGCTCCCGCAGGTCATCATCGGCAAAGGCCAGCCCCCCGCGTGAAACCGGCGAGGACGCGGCATCAAAAAACGCCTGCATATCCAATAAATAGGAAACCGGGCCCGGCTTCGCCAGATCATCCGTCTGCCCTTTGATACGGACAATGCCGCCCTTGGCGTTGATCTCGATATCCATGGTTCCCGGCGTCCCGGCGCCGGGCTTTTCCGGCTGCCACATGAAATACGGCAGTTCTTTCTCCACTTCCAGCCGCTGGTTCGTGCCTTGCGGCGCGCGGAGCTGGAAAGGGACCGGCGTGCCGTCCGCGTCAAAAACGCAGAGGTCCTGGAACGTCGTAAGCTCCAGCCCCTTGTGCACGGCCTCGGGCAGCGTGAAGGAGAGCACCGACCCGGCCTGGCCGTCCAGGACCAGCTTGTGGCTGAAGGTCTCCGGCGTCAGCGGCACTTCCTCGGCTTGCGTTTTCGCCTCGTTGCGAGCCGCGCGGCGGTCGGCGCGGCTGCTGGAAAGGGATGCCGCCTGCGCGCTCTCCGCCATGAACATCAGCGCGAGCGCCAACGTGAACGCCAGAGCGAGAGCCGGAGCCAGCCCCCGGCGGACAAGACCGAAACCGTTGTTAGTGCGCTGCGGCATTGCTGTCATCCTTGAGGGTTGTATCGTTCGCACCATCGGAGGAAGGGCCGGGTTCCGGCGCATCCGGCGCCTGTTCTCCGGTCTTTTGGGACGGCGGCAAGGGCGCGAGCCAGCCGATCAGCAGGAAGATGCCGCCCATGACGAAGAAGGACAGCACGCGGAACAGCGTGCCCTTGTCCGCAAGGTCCACCAGGAAGAGCTTGGCGGTATCCATAAGCATAAGGCTCGCGCCGATGACCCAGATCAGGCGGATGCGCTTGCGGTTGCCCAAGATAAGATGGCTCATGCCCCACACGCCCCAGAGAACCGTCAACAGGACCTGGAAGGACTCGTGTTCCCAGGCGCGGCCCATAGGTGTGCCCGTGAAAAGGGCGATGGCCCGGAACAGCATGCTGTGCAGCCAGATGAACAGCAGCGCGTCCAATACCAGCAGCAGGCGCGGCAGGGGCAGGACGAACCGGATGCCGTCAACACGGCTGATCGCCCTCTGCCACAACGCGAAAGTCGCTATGCACAATGCCTGTTTCAATTCCAGCGGATTGAGGACCGGCACGTAGAACGGCAGCGGCGCGGGTTTGCCCAGGCTGAAAAAGCTGAAGAACAGCCACACGCCGAGAGGCGCGAACAGAATGGCCGGGACCGTGCCGCCGAGAACGCGGGCATGATCAGCGCCGAACAGACCGGCGCGGCCTTCCGTGTAGCGCTTGAGCATCCAGGTAAGCGCCACCGTGTAGGCGAGGGCCGGTACGATGCTCGCCAGGTGCCCCCAGGCGCGGCTGAGGCCGAAATCAAGGGCCGCGCCCCTGCCGCTGCTCGTCAGCATGAACAGGAGTTCCAGCGCGACGCCCCCGGCCCACCAGGCGTGACGCGAGGGTTTTATCCTTTCGGTGCAGAGCCGCAGCATGCCCAGTTGCGTCACGGCAAAGGCCGCCCAGGCAAGAGCGCTCCAACCGGTCAGGAAGTTGTGGCGCAGGAACAGCCGCGCTTCCAGTTTCACCGTCTCCCAGGCGTCAAGATGATACAGTCCCTGCCACGCGACCGACGATCGGGCGAAAAAGTCCCCGCCCGTTGCGAGCAGCAGGCAGGTCGCCGCCGTGATCAGCGGCACGATGACGGCCGCGAGGATCAATTCCCGCAAGCCCGTCTTTTTTTCCGCGAAGAACAGCACAACGGAGGACACGCTCGCCACGAGGAAGAACATCACCAGCGGACGGTCGGCGAAGCGCGCGGCTTCGAGGGCCACGCCGCCATACCACCAGAGAAGCCCCCAAACGGCGAGGATGGTCTCCAGCCGCACGTCGCCGAGCCACCTGTTGAAGGCTTCCATGCCCTGCCTGTCCGGGGCGTCCGCGTCCAGCTTCTGGAAGCAGGCGGAGGCCAGCATGGCAAGGCTGATAAGGCTGGTGGAGAGCAAGGTGTGGTCCGCGACGCTCGCCACGTCCCAGAAAAACGCCACCATGCCCACAACCTGCAACAGCAGCGCCACGATCTTGATGCGCGTCGACTTGATACGGCAGGCGAAGAAAAAGAGCATGGCCCCTTCCACGGCCCAGACCGTGGAGGTTACGTTGCCGGAAAGTTCCAGCGGCACGGCGAGGTTCGCCAGAACCACGCCGTTGGCGAGGTAAAATTCCGCCAGGCGCCGGGTTCTTTCGCCCCACAGCCGCCAGACGCCATAGGCCAGGGCGATGAAAAACGCGCCGAAGGCCACCGAGGAAATGCTGAGGCCGTGCGGGATATCCGCGGCGATCCGCCACTGGAACAGCGCGGCCACAAAGGGGATGCCGCAGGCCAAAATCGCGTCCAGGGGCTCGGCAAAGGAAAACATCTCCCGCCGCACCGACCCCAGGGTTATTATTATATAGATAAGGACGAACCCGATGAGGAACGGTTCCGTGGTCGGGAACATGGCCGCTTCGTAGTCCGTTACGCCCCAGTACCCCATGACGACAAAGGTGCAGAGCGCGCCGGCGAAATTCAGCCACCGCCAGAGCCGGTACCGGCAGATGGCGAGAATGCCCAGGTTCAGGAGCGTGTAGCAGGAAAACAGGGCGATATAATTGCCGGAATTGTCGGAGAGCAGAATCGGCGCGGCGAACCCGCCGACAAACCCGAACAGGGCCAGCACCTCGGCGTTTTGCAGAACGGCCAGGGCCACCGCCGGTATGATGAGGGCCGTCATGACGGCCAGCGCCGCCGCAGGCGGCAGCAGGGTCGTCAGCTTGGCCGAGGCGAAGGCCGAGAGATACAAGACGCCGATGCCGCCGCCCTGCATGATGAGCGCGTACATGCGCCGGCGCGTGCGCAGGTACAGGCCGAGCCCCACCATGGCCATGCCCGTGAGGGCCGCCATGGCGATGCGCAGCTCCACGGAGAAAATGCCGAGCTGAGCCAGGAAGGCGAACCCGATGAGCAGCATGATGACGCCGCCCGCCACCCACAGGTTGCCGCCCCGGATAAAGCCCATGATGGTGCTGAAATATTCCTTCGACTCCCGCGCCGGAACGTCGTCGCGCGCCGTATGCGGCTCCGCGGCAAAGGCTCTTGCCGTCTCTTCCCCGGCTTCCTGCCGCGCGCGGTCTTCTTGCGGTGAAAAATCGGAAAACGAGAATCCGACATCCTCGGCGGATTCCGGTTCGGCCGCTGCTTCGAATTGCGCCGTGAAAACAGCCTGCTCAGCCTCGGGAACAGGCGCTTCCGTTTCCCCGGCCGCGAACGGTTCCGTGTACAATCGGTTTTCGGCGGCATCCATGGCGGCCGCCGCATCATTATATACGGCACCCGCCCCCTCGGCCGAATCGGCACTTGCCGTATCGCCACCCCAGGTGTAAGCGCCGGACTTGTCATCCGCACGGACGGCGGCATCAACGCCATCGGGCGTGCGGTCAGGCTGCCGCTCGGCAAGGCGGACCGTCATGTCGCGGATGGTCTTTTCCAGGGTGCGAATCTGCGCCGCCAGGGCGCGGAACTCTTTTTTCCTGGCGCTGCTGTTGATAAAATAAAAAATGACCGCTACGATCGCCAGTTCCGTAAAGTACATGTGATCCCCTTGAGAAGTGACGTCGGCAACCCCCGCTGCTTATATTGGCTTTTAGCGGATAGCGCCCGTCACGTAAACACAATTTCCTGACCCTTGCCGCGCGGTGTTACGCGCACCGTGAATATCGCAGGCCAATACAGCCGGGCTTGGCGCGATCGTGAAAATGCGCTACACCGCCCTATGTGATTGTGCAAAACATCCCGCCAGAGGCACCATGATAATTTCTCCCATGAACGTTTCGCCCATGATACTTTCTCGCAGACAGACCAGGACCGCCCGGCTTGGCCCCCTGTCCATCGGCAGCGGCCATCCCGTCATCGTCCAAAGCATGACAAACACCCGCACCTCCGATGCGGACGCGACCATCCGGCAGATCGACCGGCTGGCGGAAGCCGGGGCGGATACCGTGCGCCTCGCCGTGCCGGATAACGCGGCGGCCAAAGCGTTGCCCGCCATCCGCAAAGCCTCGCCCGTGCCGCTGATCGCGGACATCCATTTCAACTACAAGCTGGCCCTTGCCGCCGCGGACGCCGGGTTCGAGGGCCTGCGCATCAACCCCGGCAACATCGGCGGCGAAGAACCTGTCGCGGCCGTTGTGGAAGCGGCCAAAGCCGCGGGCATCTGCATCCGGGTCGGCGTGAATTCCGGGTCCGTGGAAAAAGAGCTTCTGGAAAAATACGGCGGCCCGACCCCGGCGGCCATGGTGGAAAGCGCCCTCTCCCATGTGCGCCTGCTGGAGGAACGCGATTTTTTCAACACGAAAATTTCCCTGAAATCCTCGTCCGTGCCGCATACCCTTGAGGCCTACCGCCTCTTGAGCGAACGGTGCGACTACCCCCTGCACATCGGCATCACCGAGGCAGGGACGCTTCTCTCCGGCGCGGTCAAATCGTCCGTGGGCCTGGGCATTCTGCTCGCCCGGGGCATCGGTGATACCTTACGCGTCTCCCTGACCCACGACCCGGTCCGGGAAGTGGACGTGGCCTACATGATCCTGCGCGGCCTCGGCTTACGCAAACGCGGCCCGGAGCTTATCTCCTGCCCCACCTGCGGCAGAACGCGCATTGATCTCACCGGCCTGGCCGAAGCCGTGGAAGAGCGCATCGCCGCCTTTCCCCAGGTTTTCAGCGTCGCCGTCATGGGCTGCGAAGTCAACGGCCCGGGTGAAGCCGCCGAAGCGGATATCGGCATCGCGGGCGGCGCGGGCAAGGGCACCATATTCCGCAAAGGCATTGCCATCCGCACCGTTACCGGAGATACCGGCGCCCTCCTGGCCGCGCTCATGGAAGAGATTGCGATTTTTTTGAAAGAAGAGCACAACGCCCTTTGATCGTTAACACCTTATGAAAGAGGATACCATGCGGTTTTCACAGTATTTTATTCCGACACTTAAAGAAGCCCCGGCGGACGCCGAGGTTGTCAGCCATAAATTGCTCATCCGGGCGGGCATGATCCGCCGCCTGACCAGCGGGATTTACGACTACCTGCCGCTGGGCCTCAAGTCCATCCGCAAGATAGAAACCGTCGTGCGGGAAGAGATGAACCGCGCGGGCGCGCTGGAAATGCTCATGCCCACGGTGCAGCCCGCGGACCTCTGGCAGGAATCGGGCCGCTGGGACCACTACGGCAAGGAACTCCTGCGCTTCCGGGACCGGCACGACCGGGATTACTGCCTCGGGCCCACGCACGAGGAAGTCATTACGGACATGGTGCGCAAGGAAATCAAATCCTACCGCCAGATGCCCGTGAACTTCTACCAGATCCAGGGCAAGTTCCGGGACGAGATCCGTCCCCGGTTCGGCCTGATGCGCGGCCGCGAATTCATCATGAAGGACGCTTACTCCTTTGACCGCGACGACGCCGGTGCGGACAAGAGCTACAAGGCGATGTACGACGCCTATATCCGTATATTCGAACGGCTGGCGCTCAAGTTCAAACCGGTGGAAGCGGATTCCGGCTCCATCGGCGGCAGCTTTTCCCACGAATTCATGGTCCTGGCGGAAACCGGCGAAGACGTGATCGCGTCGTGTTCCGCCTGCGCCTACGCCGCCAACGTGGAACGCGCCGTGGTTCTTGCAAACGGTCAAAAGGACAATACGGAACCGCCTGCTTGTACTGTGGTGGATACGCTGGACAAGCATTCCGTCGAAGAAGTAGCGGCCTTCCTGAAGGTTGCGCCGGCGGCCGTGGTCAAAACCATCCTGCTCAACGCGGACGGCAAGTCCGTCGCCGCTCTGGTGCGCGGCGACCGCGAGCTGAATATTCCCAAAATCAAAAACCTGCTGCACGCCGATGCGATCGCTTTCGCGACCCCCGAGGAAGTCACCGCCTGGACCGGCGCGCCGGTCGGGTACGCGGGTCCGGTGAACCTCGCCGTCACGCGCGTTATCGCGGATAATGAACTGGGCTTGCGCGAAGGCTGGGTCACGGGCGCCAACAAGGGAAACACGCACCTCGTCAACGTCAGCCTCGCGCGGGACGCCACGATTGCGGAATACGCGGACATCCGCATGATCGCCGAGGGCGACCCCTGCCCGGCCTGCGGCGGGAAGCTGGAATTCCCGCGCGGCATCGAGGTCGGGCACGTGTTCAAACTCGGCACGAAATATTCCGAAGCCCTGCGCGCCGTGTATCTTGACGAAAACGGCAAGGAACAGACCACCATCATGGGCTGCTACGGCATCGGCATCACCCGCGTGCTCGCGGCCTGCATCGAGCAGAACAACGACGAGGGCGGCATTGTGTTCCCCCCGCCGGTGGCGCCGTTCCACGCGAACGTGCTCAACCTGGACCCCAAAAGCGCGGACGCCAACGCCAAGGCGGACGAAATCGTCGCCTGTCTGGAAAAACAGGGCCTGGAAGTCCTGCTGGACGACCGCGACGAACGGCCGGGCATCAAGTTCAAGGACGCGGACCTCATCGGCATCCCCCTGCAGCTGGTCATCGGCGGCAAGGGGTTGGCGCGCGGCGTGATCGAAGCGAAAGACCGCCGCACCAACGAAAAGACGGAACTGCCGGTCGACGGGTTCGCCGAGGCCTTCGCGGCCTGGAAAACCACCGTGTACGCCGGTTGGAACATGTAGAGACCGCCATGAAAAAGTTCACCATTACCCTGGCGCTGGTGTTCGGCCTCATCTGCGGGTTTCCCGCGATTGGGCCGGGCGCGGAAAAGCCGGTTTCCCCGGCACCCGCCCCTTCGCTCACGGAAGCCGCGGTACGCGCCGCCGCCGAGAAAGGGGACCCCGCCGCGCAATACGAGCTCGGCCTGGCGCTCGTCAAACCCATTCCGCCGCATTTCGGGCCGGTGAAAGAAGGCGCGGAAGCCGTTATCTGGCTGGAAAAAAGCGCGGGCCAGGGCAACATGGACGCCGCCTTTCTGCTCGGCTACATCTACCAGTACGGCACGGGCGTGGCGAAAGACGTGGGCAAATCCGTGGCATGGCTGACCAAGGCGGCGGACGCAGGCAACGAGTCCGCCATGATAACCCTGGCCGCGACCTACAAGGTCGGCGACGGGGTCATGAAGGACAAGGTGAAAGCCCGCAACCTTTACGCCAAGGCCGCCGAAAAAGGGAACAACAACGCCCGCACGGCCCTCGCCACCATGTACATGGACGGCGACGGCGTGCATAAAGACGGCAAGCTGGCCCTCGCCTGGTTCACCCGCGCCGTGAAGGACGGCCACGCCCCGGCCATGCTCGGCCTGGGCAACCTGTACGCGAAAAAAGACCTCGGCCTGCTGAACGGCCCCAAAGCGCTCTACTGGACGCACCGGGCCGTGGCCGGCGGGTATGTTCCGGCGGTGTACGCGCTCGGCCTCCTCTACCGCGACGGCGTGGGCACCGTGGCGCCGGACGCGTACCAGGCCTACCTCTGGCTGGGGCTGACCTTCGAACTTTCCGGCCCGCACACGGAAATGCCCTACTGGTTCGAGAACGCCGCCCGCGTCCTCTCGCCGGAGCAAAAGAAAAAGGCGGACGACGAGATCGACGTCTGGCTCAAAAAAGGCCCGCCCGCGCCGCCCGCCAAGGAGCCGCAATAAGCGCCCATGTCCGATGCCATCCTCACCGTGGGGCAGTTGACCCGTGCCGTCAAAGGCCAGCTTGAGGGAAATTTTCCCTTTGTCTGGGTGCGCGGCCAGGTTTCCAACTGCTCGCGGCCCGGCTCGGGGCATCTGTATTTCAGCCTCAAAGATGACGAGGCCATCCTCAACGCCGTGTGGTTCAAAGGCAGCCAGAAAAGTACCGAGGCTTTCGACCCCCTGACGGGCGAAGTGTTCGAGGACGGCCCCAGGCCCGGCCTTGCCGCGAGCCTGGAAAACGGCCAGGAAATCATCTGCGCGGGCAAACTCACGGTGTACCCGCCGCGCGGCAGTTACCAGCTCGTGGTGGAAATCGCGCAGGACGCCGGGGTGGGCAGGTTGCAGCTTGAGTTCGAGCGCATCAAGGCCGCGTTGTTGCAGAAAGGATACTTTGACACTGCCCGCAAACGCCTCCTGCCGCATAACCCTGTCCGCGTGGCCGTGGTTACCGCCGTGACCGGCGCGGCAATCCGTGATTTCCTGCGTGTCGGCGCGGAGCGCGGGCTCGGCGGGGAAGTCCGGGTCTATCCCGCGCTGGTGCAGGGGAATGAGGCCCCGGCGCAGATCGCCTCCGCCCTCGGCTGCGCCGCGGCGGACGGTTGGGCCGAAGTCATCGTCCTTATCCGGGGCGGCGGGTCGCTGGAAGATCTGTGGGCCTTCAACACCGAGATAGTGGCGGATGCCGTTTTCGCCTCCCCTGTCCCGGTGCTCGCGGGCATCGGCCATGAGGTCGACGTCTCCATCGCCGACATGGTGGCGGACGTGCGCGCCGCCACCCCCACCCATGCGGCGCAGCTGTTGTGGACCGAACGGCGCGAACTGGCCCAGCGGGTCGACGAGGTGGAACTCCACCTGCAACGCGTCTGGCAGACCGGCATGGCCTGGCGGGAAGGAAGGCTCGCCGCCCTGGCAAAGGCCCTCACCTGGCTTTCCCCGGAGAGGACCCTCGCCCGCTGGGACGAACGGCTTGCAAACCTCACCGCGCGCCTTGGCCGCGCCGCCGCGTCGAACCGGGAGCGCGCCGTCCACACCCTGCAACTCCTTGAACGCCGCCTCCCCCAAGCCTTTACCGCCGCTCTTGCCGCGCGGGAACATGGCGTGGAGCGGCTTTCCCTGCGCCTGGAAGGGCTCGATCCCCTGCGGCCGCTCGAACGCGGCTACGCTCTAGCCCGTTCGGCCAAAGGCGCTTTTGTCCGCTCCGTTACCGACGTGGCGCCGGGCGACGGCCTTGACCTCATCCTGCGCGACGGTTCCGTGCCCGTGCGCGTCGAAACCAGCAACCCTTCATCCGGAAAGTGACATGCGCCATCCCATAAACATTTTTTCCCTTGTCCTCGTATGCTGCATCCTGGTCTTACCTCTTATGGCCGCAGCTGCCGAACCGCAATCCCGGAGGGTGGAAGTATACCCCTCGCCCGTCACGGTCTCCGTCCCGGAAACGGTCGGCGACGGAACGGCCTTTCCTTGCTCTTTCAAGGCGTCCGGCCTCGCCTCCGTGACCGTTACCTTTTTGAAATCTTCCATCACGGCCCCTGCTGACAAAAACGGCGAAGCGGTCGTTCTGCTCCCGGTACCTCTGGATCAGCCGGACACCGACGCCCCGCTGACCTGGAAGGCTTCCTTCACCGCCGCGCTCGGCGCGTACGCCATGCCCGCTTCCGGGACGGCCACGGTAAAAATCCGGGAACGGTCCTACCCCGTGCAGAAGCTTACCGTGGCGCCGAAATACGTAACCCCGGATCCGGAGTTGCAGGAACGCATCGAACAGGAACGCAAACTCATGGGCGCCGCCCTGAACACCCGCAGCGGCACGCGCCACTGGAGCCTGCCCATGGCCCGGCCCGTGCCCGGCAGAATAACCAGTTTGTACGGCCTGCGCCGGGTCCTCAACGGCCAGCCCCGCAGCGCCCACAAAGGGTTGGATTTCCGCGGCGCCGAAGGCTCTCCCATCACCGCCATCGCCGACGGTACTGTTGTGCTTGCCGGCGATTTCTACTATGCTGGGAAGTTCGTTGTGCTTGACCACGGTCTCGGCGTCGTCAGCATTTCCATGCACATGTCCGAGGTCATTGCCCGGCAGGGGCAGGCGGTCAAAACCGGCGAGACCATCGGCCTTGTGGGCAGTACCGGCCGCTCGACCGGGCCGCACCTGCATCTCGGCGTTTCCGTCCTCGGCCAGAGCATCGACGCGTTGACGCTGCTGCGCTTGACGGAAGAAGACAAAGCCGTTTACGCGGCGATGATGCAAAGCGCCTCCGAGGCGCCGCCCCAAAAAACCGTGAAAAAGACGGGCGGGAGCGCGAAGAAAAAAAGCGCCCCCGCGCCCATTAAGAAAAGCGGCAAGAAAGCCGATCAAAAGACCGCCGGAAAACCCGCCGCCCGCTCCACGCAAACCGGAACGGGCAGCACCGGCCCAAAACAGGGAACGCAATGAGCCAGAAGCCGAAATTCGAAAAGCAGATGGAACGGCTGCAATGGATCGTTGACGAATTGGAAAAGGGCGACCTTGCCCTTGAAAAAAGCGTTCTGCTATACAAGGAAGGGCAAATCCTGGCCGCCGCCTGCCGCGAGCAGCTTGAAAAGGCACGCCTCGCCGTGGCGGTCCGGGACGATTCGGGCCTTTCGGCTTTCCCGGAAGCGTCCGGATCTGATATGATACATGACGAGGAGAATGACGATGACGCCTGATGCGCTGAAAAAACACCTCAAAACCGAAGCCGCGCGCGTTGAGGCGTTTCTTTCCGGCTGCCTCGGACTCCTGCCCGGCCTGCCGGAAGGTCTGCGCGCCGCCATGGACTACAGCCTCCTGGCCGGGGGCAAGCGCCTTCGCCCCGTGCTCTGCCTGACCTTCGCCAAAGCCTTCGGCGAGAAAAACGGGCAGGCCTGCCCTTCCATTACCGATGCAGTCATGCCCTTTGCTGCCGCCATCGAGTGCATCCATACCTATTCGCTGATCCACGACGACCTGCCCGCCATGGACGATGACGACATGCGGCGCGGGCGCCCCTCGAACCACAAGCAATTTGACGAAGCGACCGCCATCCTGGCCGGAGACGCCCTTGTGACCGACGCCTTCGCGTTCATGGCGTCCGCCGGGACCATGCTGCCCGCGGACCGCGTGCTCGCTGCCGTGGCCTGCATGGCGACCGCCGCCGGCGGCCCGGGCATGGTCGGCGGGCAATACCTCGACATGCAATATACCCTGGCCAAAACCGCCACCCTGGAACAGTTGCGCGGCATGCACGCCATGAAAACCGGCGCGCTCATCACCGCCTCCTGCCTGACGGGCGCCATCCTCGGCGGGGCGAGCGCCGCCGAGCAACAGGCCGTGGCCGTTTACGGCAAATCCTTCGGCTCCGCCTTCCAGATCATGGACGACGTGCTTGACGTCATCGGCGACCCGGCGCTCCTCGGCAAGCCCATCGGCAGCGACGCCGCCAACGAAAAACCGACGTATCCTTCCCTCCTGGGGTTGGAAGAAAGCCGCATCCTTGCGCGGGAAGAGGCGGAAAAAGCCATTGCCGCCCTCCCGGACGCCGGTTCGCAAACCGCGTTCCTGCATGCGCTCGCGCGCTATGTTGTAGAACGAAATTCCTAGGACTTACAGGATGCCCAGCCAAACGCCCCTGCTCGACGCCATCAAACATCCCACGGATGTTGCCGCCCTGACTTATGAGGAAACGGCCGCCCTCGCGTCCGAGCTCCGGCAGGTGATCGTGGAGACCGTCTCGTGCACCGGCGGGCATCTGGCGCCGTCTCTCGGCGTTGTGGAACTCACCCTGGCGCTGCTCAGAATGTTCAACCCGGAAAAGGATCACCTGATCTGGGACGTGGGCCACCAGGCATACGCGTACAAACTTCTCACCGGCCGGGCAAAGGAATTCCACACCCTGCGCCAGTTCGGCGGCCTCGCGGGTTTCCCCTCGCCGAGGGAGAGCAAATACGACCACTTCGGGGTTGGGCATTCCTCCACGTCCATCTCGGCGGCTCTGGGCATGGCGTTCGCCAGGGATCTGGCGCTGGACGACAACCACGTCATCGCCGTCATCGGCGACGGCTCCATGACCGCCGGGCAGGCGTACGAAGGCTTGAACCAGGCCGGGGCGACCGGGAAAAAACTCATCGTCGTCTTGAACGACAACGAAATGTCCATCTCCAAAAACGTCGGCGCCCTGTCCTTTTTCCTCAGCCGGAGCCTTTCGGTTCCCTGGGTGCGGCACGCCAAACGCGAACTGGAGGAATTCATCACCGCCATCCCGAAAGTCGGCGGCGACCTGCGCGAACTGATCGTCAAAGCGCAACAGAGCCTCAAGGGGTTCGTCACGCCGGGCATGCTGTTCGAAGCGCTCCGCTTCAACTATATCGGCCCGGTCAGTGGCCACAATCTTGAAGAGCTTACCAAAGCCCTTGAAACCGCCAAAGAGGTGGACAAGCCCACCCTGGTCCACGTGCTGACGATCAAAGGCAAGGGGTATGCCCCGGCCGAGGAAAATCCGGTCCATTTTCACGGCGTCGGTAAATTCAGCCCGGAAACCGGCGTCTGCGTGATGACCCAGCCCGGCTCCCACCCGCCTTCCTATACGGAAATTTTCGGCGCAACCCTTACGGAAATGGCGGAAAAAAACGACCGCATCGTCGCCATCACGGCCGCCATGCCGGAGGGCACGGGTCTTAGCCGGTTCGGCGAAAAATTCCCGGACCGGTTCGTGGATGTGGGCATTTGCGAGCAACATGCCGTGACCTTTGCCGCCGGGCTCGCGGCCAGGGGCTACCGCCCGTTTGTGGCCATATATTCCACTTTTTTGCAGCGCTCCTATGACCAGATCGTCCACGACGTGTGTCTGCAAAACCTGCCGGTCGTTTTCTGCATCGACCGGGCGGGCATTGTGGGCGAGGACGGCGCGACCCATCAGGGCGTTTTTGATATCGCCTTTTTGCGGCACATCCCCAACATGTCGATCCTCGTCCCCAAAGACGAGGAAGAACTCCGCCGCGCCCTTTTGACGGCATCCATCCATGACGGGCCCATCGCCGTGCGGTACCCCCGGGGCCAGGGGATCGGCGCGGCGCTGCCAGCCACCTGGGATGCGCTTCCCCCCAACGCCATGGAATGTCTTTCCCAAAACGGCGCCGAAGCGGCTATTATCGGCCTGGGGCCCATCGTCCACAGTGCCCTTGCCGCGGCAAACGCCTACACGGCGGAAACCGGCATCCCCGTTGACGTCTACAACGCGCGGTGGGCAAAACCGTTGCCGAAGGAAGAGTTGCTCGCGCTCGCCGCTTCGTATAAAACCCTGATTCTCGCGGAAGAAGGCGCCCTAATGGGCGGCTTCGGCTCCGGCGTCCTTGAATGCCTGGCCGATGCCGGGGCGCTGCCGGGCCTTGCGGTCCACCGTATCGGCTTGCCTGATATTTTTATCGAACACGGCGCCGCCGCTCTCTTGAGACAAAAATACGGGCTTGACGTTACAAGTATTACGGATACCCTGCGGGTTACACTTTCCAAGTCTGAGAAAAAAAGATAACGATAAACAATAGCTGTGCGGTCTGATACTCATTGCGGCGCACAGCGGCTTTGTGGTTACGGACATTGTCCTCTGCGGAGAATCCATGCTGATTATCATAGGGTACATTATCGTATTCGGCTCCGTGCTTGGCGGCTTCATGATGTCGGGCGGCAACGTCATGATGCTCGTTCACGTTTCGGAGATAATCATCATCGCGGGCGCGGGCATAGGCGCGTTCGTCGCCGGGTGTACCGGCTTTACGCTCAAAGGGGCGATAAAAGGCGTGGTTCATGCCTTTGCGGGCCATTCCGCCGGGAAAGCGGAATACCTCGAACTGCTTTCCGTCCTGTTCGGGCTTTTTTCCAAAATGCACCGGGAAGGCGTCATCAGCATCGAAAAAGACATCGAGCAGCCCGAATCAAGCTCTTTGTTCCAGCGCTATCCCAAAATAGCCAAGGACAAAGCGGCCTGCTATTTCATCGGCGATACGCTCCGGGTCTACCTGACGACCGGCAGCGCCGGGGAACTGGAAAAACTCATGTCCGTGGATATCGAATCCATGCACAACGAAGAAATGACCCCCGCCCACGCCTTCGAACGCATGGCGGAATCTCTCCCCGGCATGGGCATCGTGGCCGCGGTGCTCGGCGTCGTGCTCACCATGTCCAAAATCAACGAGGGCGCCGAAGTCCTCGGCCATTCCATCGGCGCGGCCCTCGTGGGCACCTTCGTCGGTATTCTTCTCTGCTACGGCGTGTTCGGGCCGATCGCCGGCAAAATGATTACGCTCGCCGAGGAACGGTCCTTTTTCTTCCGGGTCATCCAGGAAGCCGTGGCCGCCGCCGTGCGCGGCTCCAGCCCGATCATCGCTCTCGAGTACGGCCGCCGGGCCATCCCGCGCGCGTTCCGCCCCACGTTCCAGGAGATGGAGCAAGCCTGCAAGGGCGGCTGATAAGGAGTAGCGGCTCATTTTGCCCTGATACTGCGTCAGGCTCACCCCGTGCGAAGCTCATGTATGTCCAGATACACTTCGCTCCGCCCGGAGTTCGCCTTCCTTGTCTGAGGGCAAACTGAACCACTACCTGATAAGGAAAGGTGTATGAGTGGATCATGGAAAGTGGCGTATGCCGACTTTATGACCGCCATGATGGCCTTCTTCCTCCTGATGTGGATCCTGAACATGGCCCCGCAGGAGACGAAGGAAGGCCTCGCGGGTTACTTCGCCCTGGACGCGAATCTCCTCTCCAATATCGCGCCTTCATCTCCCATGGCGAACAATACCGTGATACAGCGGGTGGATAAGCTCGACGCCCGCGAATACAAGGCGAACGAGGCGGAAAAATCCGACCGCGCCATCGCGCAGACCATCAAGCAGTTTCTGCTGGCGGACGCCATCCCCATGAACGCCAGCGGCGTCACCTCGGATAACGCCGGGGTGCTCCTGCACGTGACGGGCGACCTCCTCTTCAAGCCGGATTCCGTGGAATTCACGGATGCCGGGAACAAGGTCCTGGATGAAGTCATCGGCGTCATGCGCAAATACAAGGTGTATCTTGTCGTGCGCGGCCATACCGCCAAAGGGGAAACCGGCGCCCCCAACTACCCCTCGAAATGGGAACTGTCTTCCGCCAGGGCGACGGCGGCCATCCGGTATATCGTGGAAGAGGGCAAAATCGACCCGACCCTTGTCCGGAGCGTGGCCTATGCGGACACGCGCCCCCTGGTCCCGGAAACGGACCCCGAAAGCGCCGTCAAAAACCGCCGGGTGGAGTTTTACTTCCACCGTCCGGAAGTTATGACGAACATTGTGGGATACTGACTCCTGTCATCTGAAACGGCCGCGATTGCGGCCGTTTTTTTGGCCTTATCCCCCCTGTACTTAGCAAAGATAAAATGCTAGCCTTCTCTCAGTAGTGGTATATGTTTTCTCAATCTCTTCTAACCCCATCGAAACAGAAAGGAGACTGCCATGCCGTTGACCGGACCCAAGGAAATGTTTGAACGTGCCTATAAGGAAGGGTACTCGGTTGGGGCCTTTAACGTGAACAACATGGAGATCATCCAGGGCATCATGATGGCCGGGGCCGAAGAAAAAGCGCCCCTGATTCTCCAGGTCTCCGCCGGAGCCCGCAAATACGCGGGGCAGAACTATATCGTCAAGCTGATCGAAGCGGCGCTCAAGGAAACGGACCTCCCCGTCGTGCTGCACCTCGACCACGGGCCGGACTTTGAACTCTGCAAAGCCTGCATCGACGGCGGCTTCACCTCGGTCATGATCGACGGTTCCCACCTGCCGTTTGAGGAAAACATCAAGGTAACCAAGCAGGTTGTGGATTACGCCCACGACCGGGGCATCTGGGTGGAAGGGGAGCTGGGCCAACTCGCCGGTGTCGAGGAACATGTATCCGCGGAAAAATCCATCTACACGGACCCCGATCAGGCCGTGGAATTCGTGCAGCGCTCCGGGTGCGACTCCCTCGCCATCGCCATCGGCACCAGCCACGGCGCGTACAAATTTACCGGCGAAGCCGTGTTGGACTTTGCCCGGCTTGAAAAAATCGGCCAGATGCTGCCCGGCTACCCCCTTGTGCTGCACGGCGCATCCAGCGTTCCCCCGGAATTTGTGGAAATGGCCAACAAATACGGCGGCAAAATCGGCGGCGCCAAGGGCGTTCCCGAAAATCTGCTGCGCAAGGCCGCCGGCATGGCCGTCTGCAAGATCAACATCGACACGGACATCCGCCTCGCCATGACCGCCTGCATCCGCCAGCATTTTGCCGAGCATCCCGAAGACTTCGACCCGCGCGCCTACCTGAAGCCCGCGCGTGAAGCCGTCAAAAAGATGGTGGCGCACAAAATTAAAAACGCTCTCGGCTGCTCCGGGAAAATATAACCCCATTATACCTTCGGAAAGCGGCCGGGCGACTTGCCCGGCCGCTTGTTTCCAGGTACAGACAACAATCATGATGATCACCGTTCTTGCAATTCTCTGCATATTCCTGATGGCGGCCGCGCTTTTTCTGAACCTCTTCGGCCTGCCGGCCAACTGGATCGCCCTGGGATTCGCCGCGCTATGGACCTTCCTTGTCCCTGATACCGCCATGTCGCTCACCGTGCTCGCCGTCATGGGGGGCCTCGCCGTTGCCGGCGAAATTCTGGAAACGCTCATGGTCCAGATCTGGGGCAAAAAATACGGCGGCTCGACCATGGGATCCGTCGGCGGCATCATCGGTGCCTTGATCGGCGCCATTATGTGCGCGCCGATTCTCTTCGGCATCGGGGCGCTGTTCGGCGCGCTGGCTGGCGCGTTTCTGGGCTCGCTCGCGGTGGAGCTCTTCCGCGGCAGGCACAACACGGAAGCGCTGCGCGCCGCCTGGGGTTCCATGCTCGGACGCTTCGGCGGCACCATGGTCAAAACGGCCATCGGGTGCGCCATGGTCGTCATCGCCGCGCCGCGCATCCTGCCGTAAAAAAATCGTATGCTCCCCGTCACCGTCATCCTCGTCCGCCCCCGATTCCCGGAGAACATCGGCATGGCCGCCCGCGCCTGCGCCAACATGGGCGTGCGCGACCTGGTTCTTGTGGAGCCGGAACGCTGGGAATACGACAAGGCCGCCCCCCTCGCGACAGGCAAGGGCACCACGGTCCTCGCGAACATACGCCTCGCGCCGTCGCTCGCGGCAGCTCTCAAAGACCATACGGCGGCTTTCGGGACGACCGCCCGCACCGGCGGCTGGCGGATGGGCGTGATGCCGCCCCGCAAGGCGGCCTCGGCCATCATGGAGCATTGCCGCGATGCCGGGGGGGAGGCTTCCGTGGCCCTGGTTTTCGGCCCCGAAGACCGTGGCCTTGAAAACGCCGAAACCGCCCTGTGCACGCATCTCGTGACCATTCCCACCGCGCCGGAAGCCTCTTCGCTCAACCTTGCCCAGGCCGTTCTGCTCGTGTTGTATGAATGCTTTACCGCTTCCCTTGAGCACGCCTACCACCCGGACCGCACGCCCAAGGGGAAGAAAAACTCGCGCGCGGCAACGATTGAAGAACAGGAAATGCTGTTCAGGACCCTGGAAGAGACCCTGACCCGTATCGAGTTCCTGCCGGAGGCGAACGGCGAGTGGTTCATGCAGCCGTTGCGCCGTTTTTTCCGGCGGGCCGTTCTGCGCCGCCACGAGTTTGACCTTTTCATGGGCATTTGCCGCCGCATTGCACGGCTCACGCGCGGGAACAGGCAGGAATAAAGGCTGCCTTTCCACAATTTTATCGCATGACGGCAGCCATTGCAGTCAATGCCATATGTGCTATACTCCGCCCCATGCACTTTCCCAGAGCATCCCTACCAGCCATATACCGCTTGTCTCGCGGCGCTTTATACACATTTTGCGGTTTTTGCGCTCTGTGGTGTCTCCACGGAGGGAACGTCGACGCGGCGGACGCCAAAACCCAGCCCGCCGCGCAGAGCCGCCCGGCCCTTCCCAGGGGCGTTGATTCATACACCATTACGCAACGCGGCGACGGGTACCGGATCAACATAACCTGCCCCCAGGTGGGGACCCCCGTGGCGGACGCGGAGCTTGCCATCTGGGCGCGGGACCAGGCCGCGGCCTTTACCGAAAGCGTGCAGATGCTCCCGACCCCTCCGCCCGTGCCGTATGAACTTGTCATCACCTATGAAACGCTGCGGGCTTCCTCGCGCGTCATTTCCGTTGTTTTCTTCATCAGCACGTCCATGGGCGGCGCCCACCCGGAACCGGGACTGGCGACCTTTGTCTACGACAGGCGGGACGGCCGCAGACTGTCCTACAACGATCTGTTTCTGAATCAGGAAGGAATCGTCCGGACATTTTCCGATATCTGCCGGGGGTCTCTTGCCAAACAGCTCGGGGACAGGGTCGACCCGGCAATGCTTGATGCCGGAACAACCCCCACCATGGCGAACTTCGATCTTTTCGCCCTGGCGGAAAACGGTGTTCGCATCTTTTTCCCCCCCTACCAGATAGCCCCTTACAGCGAAGGCTATCTCAATGTCACCATCCCCCTGGGCGATCTGGCGCAGTTCAAGCCGCACCTGGCTTTTTGGGATAAACCTTGAGCCGGAAGCCGCTCCCCTTTCCGAAACCGGCCCGCCCGGCCGCCGCATCGGTCTTGCCGGTATTTTTCCTGTTGCTCGCGGCGCTTTTACTCCCGGCGCAGGCCGCGTTTGCCAAAGGGTCAGGGCCGCAGCTCCCCCAGCCGGGATTCCGCTCCGTCGGGCTGTGGGACCCGGATATCCCCATCCGCATGGATATCGCCGTCTGGTATCCCAGCCCCCGCATCCCGCGCGACCTCCTTCTCGACGGCTGGTCCATCAGGGTTGGGCAAAACGGCATAACCATCCCGGGACGATACCCGGTAATCCTCATTTCCCACACCACGGCCGCATCGCGCCTGGCATCGCATGATCTGGCGGCGACTCTCGCCCGGCACGGGTTCATCGTCATCGCGCCGACCCATCCCAAAGACAATATGGACGACACGAGCGGGATCTTCCATGCCGCCCTTTTCGCCGACCGCCCCCGGCAACTGCTGCTGGCCCTGGAAGCGGTGGAAAAAAATGCCGCTCTGCACAACATTATAGACAGAAGCCGTATCGGCATTCTCGGCGTCGGCGCGGGCGCGGCCACGGCCCTGCAGCTTGCCGGAGCCCGGCCGGATCCGTCCCTGCTCGGCAACCATTGCGCCCTGCCGGAGAACGCCGTGTCCGCCGACCCGCTCTGTTCCTCGTGGGCGCGGCTCTTTCACCCGCAAATTCAGGCGGAGTTCGCGGCGCTTCTCGCAAACGGGCCGGAAAAATTCACCCCGGTTCTGTACGCGAAAGCCGAGCCGCTGACAGGCGGTTCAAGCCTTAACGACTTGTCCCACGCCCTCGCGCAGGACAACAAAACGCAGCCCGCCGTACCGCCGCAGCCGCCGTTGCCGAAAACCGATACGCGCCAGGCGCAAAACGTTCTGGCCGTCGGCCTGCTGACGCCGGGACTCATCGACCTTTTTCCGGATGCGGTCCTGCAGAACGTCGCCGTGCCGGTCGGCATCCTCGCCGCCGGGAACGATGCCGTCTATCCGGCGGCAAAGTCCGTTGACCGTTTGCAGTTGCTGCTTCCCCAGCGCCCCGCCTTGCGCGTTTTGCAGAATGCCGGGCATGGCGACGTGCAAGCCCCTTGCCCGCCCATGTATCAGGAGTCTTTTTCCGCCCTCTGCGGCGGCCAGAACCCCTCCGGTGAAGATTGGCGGAAAATCCGCAACGATTTCTTCGTGCGGTTTTTCCAAAAAACTCTCGGCCCTCCCGGCCCGCCGCCTCTCCTTCCCTCGCAATAACATCTTCGCGCCGGAACCGGCGGATGCTCCAGAACCGGCCGGCGCGCCGGTTCTTGCCTTTCTCGTCTGCTTGCCCTAGTGTCCTTTGAGCAGTTTCGCTTTGAGATTGTCGCAGCAAAGCCCCTCGGAGACAGACCCATGCTTGCCGCCACCGGCCTTGTTATCATCACCTGCGTTTTGCTGGGCATCATGAGCAAAAAGCTGTCACCCGTGGCCGCCCTCATCAGTATTCCCTTCATCGGCGCGCTATTCCTCGGGTTCACCCCCACGCAGACAAGCCACTTCATCCTTGACGGGCTGCGCTCCATCATCCCGGTCACGGCAATGATTGTATTCGCCATCCTGTATTTCGGCGTCGTGTCCGACGCCGGCATGCTTGACCCGATCGTCACGGGAATCCTGAAAGTCGTGGGCTGCAAGCCTCCCCGCATTACCTTGGGCACGGCGCTACTCGCCCTTATCATCCATCTGGACGGGTCCGGCGCCGTCACGATCATGCTGACCGTTCCGGTTTTCCTGCCGCTCTATGACCGCCTCGGCATGGACAGGCGCATCCTGGCCTGCATCATCGCAATGGCCACGGGCACGAACTTTCTGCCATGGATCGGCGCGCAGGTCCGCTCCTCCATCGTGCTGGAAGTCACGCCCATGGACATTTACCTGCCGCTTATTCCTGTTCACGTGATAGGCCTTATAGGCGTGTTCTCCCTTGCGTACTGGTTCGGCAAACGGGAAGAAAAGCGCCTGGGCTTGAACGCCGTCGGCTGCCAGGTGGAACCCTTGCCCTACAAACTTACCGAGGAACAAAAAGCCATCCGCCGCCCGCGGCTTTTCTGGCTCAACCTTCTGCTGACCCTGGCCGTTTTTTCCAGCATGCTGTTCCGCCTGGTCGACGCGGCGGTTGCGTTCATGATCGGCGTCGCGCTGGCCCTGACCCTCAACTACCGGGGCGTGGACCGGCAGATGGCCCGCATAGACGCCCATGCGCGAACGGCGCTCATGCTCGGCAGCGTGCTTATGAGCGCCGGCGCGTTTGTCGGCATCATGAAGCAGACGGGCGTCATCACGGCAATGGCGAAGGCGCTGGTGGCGGCCATCCCCCAGGGCATGGAACATGCCCTGCCGCTTCTGGTCGCCATTGTCAGCATGCCGATGAGCCTTGTTTTTGACCCGGATTCCTTCTACTTCGGCATATTGCCGGTTCTCACGGCGGCCTACAGGGAACTTGGCGGCGACCCTATTGTTGTCGCGCGGGCGGCGATTCTCGGCGTGCACACGACCGGGTACGGCGTTTCTCCGCTCACGCCGTCCTGCCTTCTGCTTGTCGGCATGACCCGACTTTCCCTCGCGGATCACCAACGTTTTTCCTTCTTTTACCTCTGGGGCTGTTCCCTCCTCATGGTGGCAGCGAGCGTTCTTTTGGGGATACTTCCCCTTTAAACACAAGGCCTTGGCGGAACGGCAAAAACGTGTTATACTTCCACCATCAGCGTATGGAGTAACCGTTTGTGATTTTTACCCTGCTTCCCCATTTTTTGGGCGTCTGCTGCGTTCTCTACGCCCTGCAACTCCTGTTCAGGCTGGGGCAGGACTTCAAGAGCAACCGCTTCGTCCCGAACTTCGTGGCTTTTTTGGGGGGAATTGTCGCCATATTCCTCGCCATGGCCATCATCCTCGCCGTTGACTGCCTTCTTCCCGTCGGCAGCGCGGCAACCCAGGCGACGTACTTCGTCAGAATATCCTTTCTGATCCCCCTGGCCTACCTCGCCGCCTTTCTCGCCAGCCTGATACTGGGCGCGGTTCTCGGCAACAGCGCCCCGTCCGCTGTTATCGTCCACATTACGTACCTGGGCGTCACGCTGATGGTGCTCGCCCCGGTGGCGCGGATCTGGCTCGACATGGCGGCCCGGGTTCTCGACGGTTCGCTGTAATCCCCCCACCCCGCCTTGCCAGCGCGTCCCCGACACGCTAAGACAAACCATGCGCACGCCTGAAACCATACAACCGGACCTGCTCGCCGACCGCCTCAAATGGCTGGGCTTTTCCCTCCCGGACGCGGCTCTTGCCGGCCTTGGCACCTACCTCGCCCAGCTCATGAAATGGAACAAGGTCATGAACCTTGTGGGCACAACGTCCTGGGAGAAAACCCTGGACACGCTCGTTATCGACAGCTTTCACCTGGCCGGATTTCTGCCTTCCCTGGGACTTGCGCCGGCCCCGGTCACATACGACCTCGGCGCGGGCGCGGGCTTGCCGGGCATCCCGCTGCGCCTTCTCTGGCCGGACGGCGTCTATACTTTGGTGGAAACCCGCGAAAAGCGGGCGCTGTTCATGCGGACCGTCCTGGCTGCCGTGGATGCCGGTCAAACCGGAGTGTTCCAGGGCAGGGCCGAGGACTTTTTTCTCCAGTCCGGCCCGGCGGACCTGATCCTCAGCCGGGCCTTCATGCCCTGGCAGGATATGCTTGCATTTGTCGCAACGGCCCTCGCCCCCGGCGGCCGGGTGGTATTTTTGACCCTCGCTCCCGCGCCGGACGCCATTCCCGCGCCCTGGAGCCTCGTTGCCCAAAAAGCCTACGGCGCGGCCGGGACAACCCGCCATTTCTGGTGTTTTGCAAAGGAAGCGCCATGAACGCGCCGCGCGTCAGAATACGGCTGCGGCCCCCGGCGGCGGCGCACAAGCAGGAAGGCCCCGGCGCGGCCGCTGAAACCGTGGCCATGTTCCTCGCCCATCTTGAAATGGAAAAAGGGTACTCTGCCGCGACCGTTGCCGCCTACGGCGAGGACCTGCGCCAGTTCGCGGACTTCGCGGCCGGGCAGGGGCTGCATCTGGATACCCCCTCTTCCGTCACGGGCGCGCATATCCGCGCGTTCATGGCGGAGATGCACCGCCTGGGCCTCAGCAAAACCAGCATGGGCCGCAAGCTTTCCAGCCTGCGGACGTTTTTCCGGTTCTGCGCCAGGCTCCGGCTTGTGGCCGCCCTGCCCACCGACGGTATCCGCAACCCAAAACAGGAAAAGCGGCACCCCAAGGTGCTCAACGTGGACCAGACCTTCGCCCTGCTCGACGCCGCCGCGGCTCCCGAGGCCGGAACGGCCAAACGGCATGCCCTGGCCGCGCGGGACCTGGCGCTGGCCGAGCTGTTGTACGGTTCCGGCCTGCGTATCAGCGAAGCCCTTTCGCTGAACACGGCGCAGATCATGGTGCCGGGAACGCCGTCGGCCCGCGGCAATGCGGACGCCTGCGTCCGCGTGCTGGGCAAAGGCGGGAAGGAGCGGGTCGTGCCGCTCTCCGGCGCTTCCGTCGCCGCTCTGGCCGCCTGGCTTGAGGAACGGCCGTCGCTCGCCGAAGCCGGGGAAAAAGCCCTGTTTGTGGGATCAAACGGCGGCCGCCTGAACCGCCGCGTGGCCGCGAGGGCCATCGAGGAATTGTGCAAAAAAGCCGGGCTGCCGGAAGCCGTTTCCCCGCACGCGCTGCGGCATTCCTTCGCGACGCACCTTCTTGAGAACGGCGCCGACTTACGCAGCCTCCAGGAACTCCTGGGGCATTCCCGCCTGACCACAACCCAGCGGTATACCCACCTGGACCTCGCCCGCCTGACTCGCGTGTACGACGCCGCCCATCCCAAAAGCGAAAACAAAAAGTAAGGCAACAGATCCAGGATCTGTTTCTGAATTAGGATTTTCGTTCTCTGGCAAGGAAGGCGAGTTCCGGGCGGAGCGCAGTGTATTGTGCGCATACATAAGCTTCGCACGGAGCGAGCCTGACGCAGCCAGAGGGCGAAAAAACAATTTAGAAACAGATCCTACCGGTTCAGTTCCGCATGCAGTTCCTCCGCCCCCACAATGAAGCCGCAGGTAAGGAACGCGGAGATCACCGCGCCGAGCACCCCCGGCGCGACGATGGACTGCCCCGCAAGCCACAGCCCCGGTACGCGCGTCGCGGGCTGGGGGTTGTGTTGCATCAGGGTATGCTTGCGCCCGTAGACACTCCCGGAAGGTGAGTGCGTGTAATCCCGGAACGTCAACGGAGTGGCGCCGTCCAAAAACCGCACGGACGCGGTTTCCGGGCATGCCACATACAAGGCCTCACGGAATTCGTCCAGTTTTTCGGCCTTGAATTCGGCGTACCGGGGGCCGCGCTCGCCGGAACGGGTATCCTTCCACCGCAGATACGACGCGAAACTGCCCGCCATGATGGCGGTAACCGCGTATCCTTCCCCGGCGGCCTCAATCATGCGTTTGCCGCGCGGCAGTCCGGTGCCGGGGCGCGTCGTAATATGGAAAGGCCCCTCCAGCGGGTTGTGGGCCGGGGAGAAGACGGAGGAAAAATCCGTGTCCCGGCAGTAAAAAAGGTTGCAGCCGTTATTGGGGAACAAGGGTTTGTCGCTCACCCCGAAAAGCATGTACGCGGAAGGCGTTTCAGCCGGAGTGCGCAGGTAGCGCGTGAACACGGGGGCGAACACCCCGTCGTGGACGATGTTGAGCAGATAGTACGGGTGCCCGGTGTAGATCACGGTATCGGCGTCGAACATGTCGCCGCTGTCAAGGGTCACGCCCTCAATGGAGCCGCCGGAGGAAAAATTGACCCGCGAGACGCCGTTGCCCGTGATTATCCGGACGCCCGCCTCTTCCAGGCGCCGCGCGAACCCGTCCGCAAGAGCGGCTCCGCCCCCCGCGAACGTTGCCGCCGAATCAATGGCGGACGCCATGACCCTGGCATGCTGCAAAAAGGACACTTCCTTCGGAGAATAGCCGAGCAGCATGGAATACGCCGAAAAAACGGCCCGCAGGATGGGGTCGCGCACGCGGCTGTTCACAAATCCTTCAAACGTGTCGTATGCATCCTCTTCCGCGAAGGCGGCCCTGATGTCCGTGGCCTCGTGGATAAACGGCGCGCTGTTGTAGACCCTGCGCACCGCGTCAAGGTAGGCGTCAATTCCCTGTTTTTCATCCGGAAAAAGGGAATGGAGCCGCTGCTTTGTCGCCTCATAGCCCACGGGAAGGGCAATATCCCGCCCCTGGTTGCCGAAACGGACCGTTTCGAACGCGTCCTCTTCGTACCAGACAACGGGCAGATCTCCCAGCCCGAGAAATTTCAGGTATTGCGTGAAAGGCCCGTTTTCCCCGAGGCCGCCCGTGCGGTGGAGTCCGGTGTCAAAATAGACCCCGTCCCGGGAAAATCCCCGGACGGTAAGGCCCAAAACGGGAGAACGCTCGACCAGGGTGACCTCGTGCCCGAACCGGGCCAGAATAAGGGCCGCCGTCATGCCGGAAACGCCGCCGCCAACAACCGTCGCTGTCAACTTTTTCGCCATACACCACCAACCCGTCTACCTGTTGTGGTTGCGTTTTTGTTGCACTGTTGCCAATCGGACAAAGCCGGAAGGCCGGATGTGACCGGGAGGGAACCGGCGCGAGGCGCGCAATTCAACCATCCGTCTTTGCAGGATATTCCTTATGGTATAAACGTACCCCCGCAACAAGGCATTGTCAAACCATAAGGGAGCGGCAGTGGCTCATTGGGGAGGATTGTCGAAAGAGCCTATGTAATGGCAGGGATCAAGCAGGATGAGCGTTGATGACGCGCTCAAAAACCGGCCGTGAACCGCCGTCCACCGGGGAAACGCAAGCCCGTCCATGAACGGCGGCTCGCTCGCGGCAAGGCGGCAGGCCACGCGCGCGTCCGGCCTGCTCCGGATATAAAACGTCAGGAACCGGTTGCCGGTTTCCGTATTCTCCCCGCAGTAAGCCTCGCCCGTCAGGACCAGGGGAACTGCGGCAAACCGCCGGGGCGCGGATGCGATATCTTCCGCCACCTCGTCCCAGAACCGCGCCGCCATATAGGTACGCGTACGCGTGAGGCGGAGCAGCAGCGCCTCGCGGTTGGTTTCGTACTCCGCGCCATCCATGCCCTTAAGACGGCTGTAGCTGATAAGTTCGTTGCAGTTTTCCAGGGCCGCCGCGATATTCTCCCGCCGGATGTTGACGGTGAGCATCATCTCGTTATGGCGGATCACGTCCCCGAAGCACTCGAGCATTACATGCGCACACCGGGCGGCGTCGTAATATTTCTCTTCCCGCATGAAATCGAGAAAGTCATATGAGCACGTTGTTTTGTCTTGCATGGTCCCCTCTTTGGCGCAAGCTCGAAAGTATTCTGCGGTTTTTCCGCGAAACGCGCAAGGAACGGCCGCGCTTTTTGCGCCGGAACACTTGCCAGCCCGTGCCGGAACGTAGTAGGATAAAGCGCAACTTTTTTGGAGGAACAGCCCAAATGACCAAATCCTGTGACTGCGCGAAGAACCTTACCCCTGATTTCGCCAAAGGCGGCGGCCTGGTGCCCGCCATTGCCCAGTGCGCCAAAACCGGCCACGTGCTCATGCTCGCCTACATGAATGAAGAGTCCTGGAATAAAACCCTGGAAACCGGCGAAGCCCATTACTGGAGCCGCAGCCGGTCCGAACTCTGGCACAAGGGCGGGACGAGCGGCAACGTGCAAAAGGTGAAGGCCATCCGCCTCGATTGCGATAACGACACCATCCTGCTGCTCATCGACCAGATCGGCGGCGCCGCATGCCACGAAGGATACGAAAGCTGCTTTTTCCACGAACTGAACAAGGACGGCTCTGCTTCCGTCTGCTGCGAACGCGTTTTCGACCCCAAGGAGGTCTATAAATAATGGCCTGCAACACTTGCAACGACGTGGTCAAATTCGGCCTGCCCAAGGGATCGCTGGAAGAAGCCACCATCAATCTGTTCGCGCGGTCCGGCTGGAAGATCTCCATGCGCAACCGCAACTACTTCCCGGAAATCAACGACCCGGCCATCACCTCCCGGCTCTGCCGCCCCCAGGAAATGCCCGCCTACGTGGCCGAAGGTGTTCTGGACGCGGGCCTCACCGGCAAGGACTGGATCCTGGAAAACCAGGCCGACGTGGTCGTTGTGGCGGATCTCGTCTATTCCAAGGCCAGCAACCGCCCGGCCCGCTGGGTCCTGGCCGTCGCGGGGGATTCCCCCTACCAGAAGCCCGAGGATCTGGCCGGGAAACGCGTCGCCACGGAAATCATGGGCCTGACCGAGCGCTACTTCTCGAGCAGGAACATTCCCGTGCGCGTACAGTATTCCTGGGGCGCCACCGAGGCCAAGGTCGTGGAAGGCCTGGCCGACGCCATCGTGGAAGTGACGGAAACCGGCACCACCATCCGCGCCCATGGGTTGCGCATCATTGACGACGTGCTGGTCACCAACACCCAGCTCATCGCCAACAAGGACGCCTGGGCCAACCCCGTCAAACGGGCCAAGATCGAGCAGATCACCATGCTGCTCCAGGGCGCGCTCCGCGCCGAGGGCCTGGTGGGCCTCAAGATGAACGCGCCGTCCGCCAACCTGGACGAAGTGCTCGCGATCCTGCCGTCCCTCAACTCCCCCACGGTCGCGAGCCAGCAGGACAAGCGCTGGGTCTCCCTCGAAATCGTGGTGGATACCAAAGTCGTGCGCGACCTCATTCCCCGCCTCGTCGCGGCGGGCGTGGAAGGCATCATCGAATACCCGCTGAACAAGGTTATCTGACCGCACCTTTCCCCGACGATAACAACCCGGTTTTTCATGACGAAAAACCGGGTTGCCGTAGTATCCGGCAGTTGGCGCCGTTCACGCCGGAAAATACTCCTTTTTCTCTCGCATCCTCTTTACAATACGCGCTCCGGGCTTATGATATACCCGTCATGGGCCTTGTCCACGCTCCTGTTGCCGCGTCCGGATTGTCGCGGCAGGGGCGGTGTGCCCCACCCCGGCTGCCGGAAAGCCGGTAAATCATTGAAATATGTTGCGCCGGACCGTCTCCATGCCCGGCGCCATCAAGGAGCAAGCATGGTTCGTAAGTCCATTCTTTTATCCGCTTTTATCGTTCTTTTCAGTGTCATTTCCGCCCAGGCGGGTCTCCCGGACTTTACCAAACTCGTTAAATCCGCGGGACCGGCCGTTGTGAACATCAACACCGAAAAAATTGTGGAAACGCGCGGACGCGGCGCCTTCCCCTTCCCCACGCCCTTTGAGGAATTCTTCAAGGACATGCCCGGCATCCCGGACGATTTCTTCAACCAGCCGCAGCAACCCCGCCAGCGGAAACAAAAATCCCTGGGGTCCGGCTTTGTCATCTCCTCCGACGGCTATGTGGTGACCAACCACCACGTGGTGGACGGCGCGGACAGCATTGCCGTCTCCTTCGGCGATGCCGGGGACAAGGAAAAAACCTACAAAGCCACGCTTATCGGCTCGGACAAACTCACGGACCTCGCCATTTTGAAGATTGACGCAACGGGCCTCCCCTTCCTCAAGTTCGGCGACTCGGACGCCCTGGAAGTGGGCGAATGGGTCATGGCCATAGGCAACCCCTTCGGCCTCGACCACACGGTCACCGCCGGTATCATTTCCGCCAAGGGCCGCTCCATCCGGGCCAACCCCTTTGACAGCTTTTTGCAGACGGATGCGTCCATCAACCCCGGCAACAGCGGCGGCCCGCTCCTGAACATGGAGGGCGAGGTTGTCGGCATCAACGCCGCCATCATCGCCAACGGCCAGGGTATCGGCTTTGCCATCCCCAGCAACATGGCGAAAGAGATCATCGGCACCCTGCGCACGGACAAAAAGATTTCGCGCGGCTGGATCGGCGTGACAATTCAGACACTTGACGAAAACGGCGCCAAAGCCCTGGGCCTGCCGAGCAGCAAGGGCGCGCTGATCGGCGACGTGCTGGCGGGCCACCCTGCCGCGGAAGCCGGCATGAAGCCCGGCGACGTTATCCTTTCCGTCAACGGCGAAACCGTTGAAAACTCCAGCGACCTCTCCCGCAAAGTCGCGGCCATCAAGCCCGGCGACAAGGCGAAAATCGTCGTCTGGCGCAACGGCGCGGAAAAAGACCTGACCGTCAAGATCGCCGAACGCGAAGCGGAAGCGGCCAAAAGCAAAAGCGGCGGCGACGCGACGGAAAACGCCATCACCGAATCCCTCGGCATGACCGTGCGCTCGCTGAGCAAGGAAGACGCCGCGCGCATGCGCCTTGAGAACACCGAGGGCGTGGTCGTCACCAGGGTGGAAAACGGCAAAAACGCGGCCGAAGCGGGTATCCGCGTCGGCGACGTCATCATCGCCGCCAACGGCGAACCTGTGTCCGACGTGGACGCGCTGTCCAAAGTCATCAACGATCAGGGCAAAAAACGCGGCGCGGTGATGTTCTACATCATCCGCCAGGGCCAGAAGCTCTTCAAAACCGTTGAAATCGCCGGCAAGTAAACAGCAGCCCCATTCCCGAGCGGGGGACGAAAGTCCCCCGCATCGCGTCTTTTACCCAATCCGGCTAGTCCGCAACACCGAAAGGACGGTTTTATGAGTACAGCCCTGACGCCTCGCGAAATAGTGGCCGAACTGGACAAATACATCATCGGCCAGAGCGAGGCCAAGCGCATGGTGGCGATCGCCATGCGCAACCGCTGGCGCCGGCAGCAGCTTGATCCCGCCCTCAGGGACGAAGTCGCTCCCAAGAACATCATCATGATCGGCCCCACGGGCGTCGGAAAAACCGAAATAGCCCGTAGATTAGCAAAGCTCTGCGCGTCCCCCTTCATCAAGGTCGAGGCGACTAAGTACACGGAGGTCGGGTACGTCGGCCGGGATGTGGAATCCATGGTCCGCGACCTGATGGAAATCGGCATCGCCCTGATCCGTGAGGAAGAAACCGACAAAATCCTGGCAAAAGCCGAGGAACAGGCGGAAGAACGCCTGCTTGATCTTCTCCTGCCCACCAGCGCCGCGCCGAAGGTCGATTACACCGCCTATGCCGACGGCCAGCCCGCCGTGCCGCAGACCGGCGGCACGCGGGAAAAGCTGCGCGGGCTCTTCCGTGAGGAAAAGCTCAACGAGCGGGAAGTGGACATGGAGGTCGAGGAATCCGGCCCGCAGTTGGAAGTCTTGTCCATGCCCGGCATGGAACAGGTGGGCGGGCAGTTCAAGGACATGTTCGGCAAGATGTTCCCGGGCCGCAAAAAGCGCCGCCGCATGAAAATCAAGGACGCCTATGCCATTTTAGTCCAGCAGGAAACCCAGCGGCTGGTGGATGCGGACAAGGTCGCGGAAATCGCCCGCGACCGCGTGGAACAGACCGGCATCATTTTCATCGACGAACTCGATAAGGTGGCCGTGGCGACGCAAGGCCGCCAGGGCGCGGACATCTCCCGCGAGGGCGTGCAGCGCGACCTGTTGCCCATTGTGGAAGGGAGCGTTGTCAGCACGAAGTATGGGATGGTCAAAACGGACCACATCCTGTTCATTGCCGCGGGCGCCTTCCATTTCGCCAAACCCTCGGACCTTATCCCCGAACTGCAGGGGCGCTTTCCCCTCCGCGTGGAATTGCAGCCGCTGGGCCGCGACGAGTTTTTACGTATCCTGCAGGAGCCGCATAACGCGCTGACAAAACAGTACGAAGCCCTTCTCGGCACCGAAGACGTGACCATCCACTTTACACCCGATGCTTTGGACGAGGTGGCGGTCTTTGCCGAGGAAGTCAACCGCGAGACCGAGAACATCGGCGCGCGGCGGCTCTATACCGTCATGGAGAAGATCCTGACCGATCTTTCCTTTGACGCGCCGGAGAAAATGGGCGAAAGCATAACCATCGACCGCGAGTATGTCCGCGAGCGCCTTGCCGGCGTTCGGGTGAACACGGACGTGACGCGGTATATTCTCTAGCGGGGGATGCTCTCAATGATACCCACTCAGGATCAGGCCAAGTTTCTCATTGAATGCCTGCCGTACATCAAGCGGTTCAACAACCAGATCGTGGTCATCAAGTACGGCGGCCACGCCATGACCGACGAAAGCCTGAAACGGGCTTTCGCCCTCAATATCGCGTTGCTGAAATACGTGGGCATCAAGCCCGTCATTGTGCACGGCGGCGGCCCGCAGATCAAACGCATGCTCGGGCGCCTGGATATCCAGTCCTCCTTCCATGAAGGGTTGCGCATCACGGACGACGCCACCATGGAAATCGTGGAAATGATCCTCGGCGGCATGACCAACAAGGACGTGGTCAATTTGCTGACCCTGTCCGGCGCGCGCGCCGTGGGCCTTTCCGGCAAGGACGCGCACCTTCTTACCGCGAAGAAGCAGGAAGCCTTCACCACGAACGAGAAGGGCGAAACCGTGCCCGTTGACCTCGGCTGGGTGGGGGAAGTGACGCGTGTGGACACCACCCTCATCAACACCCTGATCCAGAACGATTTTATCCCGGTTATTGCACCAATAGCCGTGGACGAGTCAGGCAACACCTACAACATCAACGCGGATTCCGCCGCCGGGGCCGTGGCCTCCGCCCTGAAAGCCAAACGCTTTCTCCTGCTCACGGACGTGGCGGGCGTTTTGGACAAGGAAAAAAACCTCATTCCCTCCATCACCGTCGGGCAGGCCGCCGGCCTTTTCGCGGACGGCACGCTCAGCGGCGGGATGATCCCGAAAATCAAATGCTGCACGGACGCCGTGCAGAACGGCGTGAGAAAGGCCATGATTACGGACGGCCGGGTGGAGAACTGCATTTTGCTCGAATTGTTCACGGACAAAGGCCTGGGCACGGAAATTACGGCGTGAAACCTTGCCAAATCGCCCATGGCTATCTATAGTAACTATAGGGGACATACGCACGACACAGATGCCGCGCACACGGCAACAACATTTTTTTAAGGAGAACACAATGTTCGAACGTCCGACTGAAGTCATAACCTCATCGCGCGCGGAAGTGACCAACGCGTTCATGCGCGGCGTTTATCTCTGGATGTGCATCGGCCTTGCGGTCACCGCCGCGTTCGCTTACGGCACACTGGCGGTTCCGGCCCTGCGGAATTTCGTTTTCTCCAGCCAGTACACCTTCTACGGTCTGCTGATCGGGGAAGTTCTTCTGGTCGTCGCGCTTTCCGCCGCCATCCACAAACTTTCCAGCTTTGCGGCAACAGGCATGTTCATCCTGTACAGCGTGCTCAACGGCATGACGCTGTCCGTCCTGCTGCTGGTCTACACCAGCCAGTCCGTGTTCACAGCCTTTTTGACCACCGCCGGCATGTTCGGCGCCATGAGCGTTTACGGCCTTGTGACCAAGCGCGACCTGACGGGCCTTGGCAGCTTCATGATGATGGGGCTCTTCGGCATCATCATCGCCATGGTGGTCAACATGTTCGTGGGTTCCAGCACCCTGGATCTGGGCATTTCCATCCTCGGGGTCTTCATCTTCCTCGGCCTGACCGCGTTTGACACCCAGGCCCTGCGCAACATGGGCGAATCCGCCCCCATGGACGACGCTCTCGCCATCCGCCGCGGCACCATCATCGGCGCGCTGAAGCTGTACCTCGACTTCATCAACATCTTCATCATGCTCCTGCGCATCTTCGGCGACAGGCGCTGAGGAAGCACTGCTTAATCAACGCTCCCCTAAAAACAGTGACACATGATCAAAGGCCCGTCTTGGCGGGCCTTTGATTGTCCATAAACTTGCGTACGTTGATCGTTGCACCTTTCTGAAGTAAACGGAGCGTGCACATTGATCATTCAAGCGTTTCATGCCATTTTGACGAACAACACAAAATGCTCCTGATGAGCCTTGAACCCAGTTTTTTGCGACGTATACCAGTGCCGTTCAAAGCTGGTTGGAGGGACTATGGGGATTTTCGTCATACTTTTTGGCGTGGTTTTATTGCTCACCGCCCTTGTCGGCAGCATCGGCCCGCTCATCGCGGCCGCGGGAGCCTTGGGCGCGTTCGCGTTGTGCGTGGCCTGGGTATCAAGCCTTGGGTCCGTCGATATGGGGGCGGCGTTTTTCATCATGGCCGTTCTCATCGGCATCCCCGGAGTTGTTTTTATAATAACTTTCGGGGTGTCACTGAAACGCGGCAAAAACAATATGACCATCCCCGGTCCCGCCAGGGTCGTTTTTCTGCTGTTAGGCGGTATTGTTATCGCCGCGCACACCTACGTGCGCGATATTGAAAAGAATGCGGACTCGCGGATCGAAACGGCCATTCAGGACAACAAACCACAGGCTATCGCCAAAGAAAGAGAGCGCAACGGGGCGTGGGCCGATGAAGACACTGTCAAAAAAATTATGGACCGGCACGGCATCACGGAAGATTCCCTCGCGTTGCTGCGCTCGTTCGAATTCGTCAGAGGCAGTGTGTTCGATGCAGCCCTGGAGTACCCGGCCTCGCCCGAGCGGCTGCACTTCCTGCGGGAGCTTGCGAAAATGCGCGTACAGTCCGCGAAACCCAAGCATTTCATCCGGTTGATGGACGAGGGAGAGACGGAATCCGCCGACGCCGTCTATCCTTTCGTCAGATTTCCCGACTCGGCCATGGTCCGGGCGGAGCGGCCCGATCTGTTGCGCGACGTGGTCCGCCGGGGCATTCCCGACGAATACTACGGCAGCTATGGGTCCCCCGCCCTGGTTTACGCGGCTTGGAAAGACCCCGAATACACGCGGATTCTTCTGGACGCCGGGTATGACCCGAACACCGCGAACCTGCGGTATGACGGCACACCGCCGCTGGTCGAGGCGGCCGCCGTCACGGCGAAAAACCATGGCGTGGCGCAAATGCTCCTGGACGCCGGGGCGGACCCGAACAAAACCGGCAGTAACGAACACCAAGGAAACAAACTGTTAAGCGCGCTTCACGTCGCCACGACGCGGGGAACGGCAGAGGTGATGCAAGCGCTGCTGGCCGCCGGAGCCCACATAGACCACAAGGACGACACCGGGCAGACGGCTCTGCATATGGCGGCCATGCGCGGCAACACGGAGGCTGTAAAACTGCTGCTGGAGAAGGGAGCGAACGTCTCCATCCAGGACGGGCTGGGCATGACGCCGCTGCACCGGGCCGCGCTGGCCGGAAACGAAAAGGCCTGTTCGCTGCTCCTGGCGGCGGGCGCCCCGGTGGATGCTGCCGATACCGAGGGACGGACTCCGCTTGAACTCGCCGTCAACATGGGCGGCGGCCCGACTGTGGCCGCCTTGCTTGAAAACGCGTCTCCAGCGACAAAAGCGCTTGCGGGAGCAGCCAACGAGCGGAAGAAAACGCCCTGGGATCTGGCCTTCAGGTATTCCCGCCCCTGGGGTTACGACAGGCTCGTTAACGCGCAGTTCGGGTTAAGCGACAAGGGTTTTCTGGTGAAGAACAGCGACGGGGAAATCGCAGTTCCGGCCGCCGACGTCTGGCTGACCTCCCTGAACGCCAGAGCGGCGACGGTCAGGAGCCTGCTCGCTGCCGGAGCCGACCCGGCGCGCAGGCTGGAGGAGGGCAACACGCTTTTCCATTCAGCGTTTGATCCTCAACTGGGGGAGGCCATCAGGTACATGGCGCCCCCCCGCTGGAAAGGGCACTGGAAAGATGCGCACGAAGACGCATTGCGGGAATCGTTCTGGGAAACCCTGCCCGCCGTTTATCCGCAGGCCCTGGAAAGCCTCCTCCGGGCGGGTATTCCGCTTCCCGCCCTGAGGGAGGGAGAAACATACGCAAAGTATTGCCGAGACGGCCCGAACAATTACAAAGAAAACCTGTACGCCGAATGCGCGGCCGTTCTGGAAGCGGAACGCGCCCGGCGGGAAGCGGCCAGCAGTTGACGGGGCCGTTGTGTTAGGTAACAATTACTGCATGAGCATAACCGCCCTGCAACGCCGCTTTTCCTCCGTGCTCCGCCCCGCCGCCTCCGCCTACGGCATGGCCATGCGGCTCCGCGCGCTGCGCTACGGCTCGCGCCTCCTGCCCCGGCCCTACCGGGCGGCCTGCCCGGTGGTGTCCGTCGGCAACATTTCCTGGGGCGGCACGGGCAAAACCCCGGTCGTGGATTATCTGCTCGGTAAAACGGCGGAGTCCGGCCTCAGAACCGTCGTGCTCACACGCGGCTATAAAGCCGCGCCGCCGGAATTGCCCTTTCCCGTCCACCGCGACGACGATCCCGCATCCGTCGGGGATGAGCCGCTGCTCCTGGCCCGCCGCCACCCGAACGTGCTGGTGCTGGTGGACCCCAAACGCAGCCGCGCGGCGGCCTGGGCGGAAAAAAACGCCAAGCCCCAACTGTTCCTGCTTGATGACGGCATGCAGCATCTTGCCGTCGAGCGCGACCTGAACCTTGTCCTCCTCACTCCCGGCGACCTGTTGGACGGCTGGAACAAGGTTATCCCGGCGGGAAAATGGCGGGAGGACAAAAGCGCTCTATCCCGCGCCGACGCCTTTTGCATGAAGGTTGACGCGGCTATCCTCCCCGGCATCATCCCCGTGGCGGAAAAACGCCTCGCCGCGTATGACCGCCCCCTGTTTTTCTTCGACCTGCTCCCCACGGGGCTGACCCGTCTCATCCCCTACGGCCGGGGCCTGCCGGAAACCGCGCCCGACCTCGGCGGCTCTCCCTACACGCTCGTCTGCGGCACCGGCAACCCCGACCATGTGCGTAAAACAGCGTCCAGCCTGCTGGGCCGGGAACCCGCCGACAGCATTATCGTCCAGGACCATCACCACTATGCGGAAGCGGATGTGACGAGCGCCCGCCAAAAGGGGTATCCCGTCGTGTGCACCGCGAAAGACGCCGTCAAGTTGGCGCCTTTTCTCCCCATTTTCAACGACACCCCTGTCTGGATACTTGATGTGCGCGCGGTTTTCAGCCACTGTCTGTTCACGCGTTTGTCCTTTGACGCCTGGTGGGCCGAGAATCTGCAACGGTTGCTGTCCCTGCGGTTCACCTGAGCGGGCGCCGGAACGCCCACCCCCGGCCCGGCGGGAAAAGAGCGGCATTCCGGAAAGAAGCTTTGTTCATCAACGTCTTGCACCACTCCAAGAGGCCATAATGACACAAGAGCGGAAAAAATTTTCACCCGAAAGGCTGCGCGATTTCTGCGCGACGATCCTTGAAAAAGCAAAAGCGCACCCGGAAGACGCGGCCGTTGTCGCCGATTCCATGATCTACGCGGACCTCCGGGGCGTCAGCTCCCACGGTCTTACCCGCCTGGACGCGTACCTCAAGCGTATCGAAGCCGGTGTTCTGAACCGGGAGGCAAAAATGCCGCTTCTCCGGGATTCGCCCGCCTGCGCCCTCATGGATGCGGAGAACGGCTTCGGCCAGGTTGCGGGCGTGAAGGCCGTCGATCTTGCCGTCTGCAAGGCCGAATCCATCGGCGTCGGCATTGTGGCCGTTAAGAACTCGAACCATTTCGGCGTGTCCGCCTATTACGCCGTGCGCGCCACCCGGCGGAACATGGCAGCCATCGTTTTTACCAACGCTGGCCCCGCCATGGTGCCGTTCAACGGGACGGAGCCCCTTCTCGGCACGAACCCGTTCACGGCGGCCGTGCCCTCTTCCACCGACGTCCCCATGGTTCTGGACATGGCCACGACCCAGGTCGCGCGGGGAAAAGTCCGCCGGGCCGCCGCCGCGGGGAACAGCATTCCTCTCGGCTGGGCCGTGGATAAGGACGGCAACCCCACCACCGACGCCAAAGCGGCGCTTGAAGGCACGCTCTGCCCCATGGGCGGCCCGAAGGGCTCCGGCCTTTCCCTGATGATCGATCTTTTTTCCGGCGTCCTTTCCGGCTCCTGCCTGACCGGCGACGTGAAGGGCGTTACGGACACCTCCGGCGTTGCCCGGGTAGGGCACCTCTTTATCGTGATTAACCCCGCCTTTTTCTCCGGGACGGGGAAATTCATGGACGATGTGGAAAGCGTGGGCCAAAGAATCCTCGGCCAGCGCCCGGCGGACGGCGGGCGCATATACCTTCCCGGGGAAATCGAGGCCGAGAACGAGCAGGCGAACGCCTGCGGCCTGGCGCTCGCGCCGGACACCTTCGCGCAGATCAACGCCTGCGCCGCGCGGTACGGCGTCGGGCCGCTGGAATAACGCCCGGCGTACTACGCGCGAGGCCCCGGATTGCTCCGGGGCCTTGCTTTTTATGCTGCAATAAAAACGGTCAGGGGGTAACCTTGTATTTCTGCTCCGCCTTGGGCACCCACCAGTCGTCCATGTTGTAGGTGATCCCGGCGGGCGCCTGGCGGATGCCGCGGAACCGTTTGCTCACGACGGGCAGGGCGTATGGGACGTACAGGAAACAGTACGGCTGGTCCTCGTGCAGATAGACCTGTACTTCGTCGTACACAGCCTTGCGCTCGGCGCGGTCAAAGGTCTTTCTGCCGCGCTCGATAAGCGCGTCGACCTTCTTGTTCGCATACTTCATGAAATTCAGGCCCGAGGGCCGCAACCGCGAGGAATGCCAGACGTCGTAGAGGTCCGGGTCCAGCGGGGTCGTCCAGCCGAGGATGACCGCGTCGAAAAAACCCTTGTTCACGAACTGGGAAAAAAAGGTCGCCCACTCCACGGTGCGGATGGAAACGCTCATCCCCAGCTTTTTCAACTGGCTCTGGATGATGACAGCCGTCTTGATGCGCTGCTCGTTCCCCTGGTTCGTCATGATGGTGAAGGCAAAGGGCAGGCCCTTGCTGTTCCGGAGCACGCCCGCCTCGTCCTTCCGCCAGCCCGCTTCCGCGAGGAGTTTTTCGGCGGCCGCGATATCCGTGGGGTAGTCCTGTATGGCCGCGTTGTAGGCCCAGGTCCCCGGAATATACGGCCCGATGGTCGCTTCCCCCTGGCCGAGCAGCGCGCCCGCGATGATTTCCTTTTTGTCCACGGCATGGGCTATGGCGCGGCGGACCCGGGCATCCTTGAACAGCGGGCTTTCCAGGTTATACCCGAGGTAGGTGTAGGCAAAGGAAAGGTACCGGAACTGGTTGTAATGACCGGCGACGGACGGGTCCTTCGCCTGGTAGGTATACTGTTGCGGCGTCAGGCTCATCATGTCCAGCGCCCCGGCTTTCAGCTCCAGGAACATGGTCGTCAGGTCCGGGATGGTTGTAAACACCATCCGGTCGATGTTGGGCCTGCCTTTAAAATACAAGGGGTTGGCCTCCAGGGCAATGCGCGAACCGGCCACCCATTCCTTGAACTTGTACGGGCCGCTGCCGACCGGCGCGCGCGCGTACGCCGTCTCGCGAAAATCCTCACGTTCCAGAACGTGCTTGGGCAAAATGCTTCCCATCCAGGTTTCCAGCGAGCGGGCGTAGGGCGAGGTGTACGTCACCTCAAAGCTGTATTTCCCGGTCAGGGTGAAGGTATCCACCATCAGAAAATCCCCGGCGTAGGCTGTCGGGGTTTCCGGGTTGATCATGGTCTTGTAGGTGAATTCGATATCCTCGGCGGTCATTTCCACGCCGTCTTCCCAGAGGATGCCCGGTTTGAGCGTGAATCTGAGGCGCAGCCCGCCGTCGAGGACCTCATAGGATTCCGCGGCCCAGGGCACGATTTTCAAATTTTCGTCGTATTTTATCAAGCTGATGAACAGATGCTGGGAAACTTCGGAAGAAGAGGCGTCCGTGGACATGCGGGGAAGAAGGTTGGAAGCCTCGCCGATGGTGCCCATGATAATGCTGTCGCCGCGTTTGTCCTCCCGGCCGTCTGTTGCCGCGGCGTCTGCCATGGCAGAGGGCGTGGCAGGCGGCGCGGCAAGGCAGGGGCATACCGGAAAAAGCGCGGTAATAATAATCGCCGCAAAAGAAAAAATCATTTTTTGCCGCACGATTTTATGGTGCATTGTAAAATACCCTCGTCTCATTTTCCGGCGAGCGGAGAAAAAAGTGTCCTGCAAACAGGCGTCCCCTTGCTAATACCCTTGAGCTGCATTATAGTCTAGGGTTCTAACTGAGAACAACTATTAAACAACTGTTGCATTTACGCGCCTATTTGCAGCATAATACGGCAATCTTCCGGAGGCGCCTGCCGGGGAATGGCACCCAAGGCCCTCGAGAAAAATATGTCTGACGAAACACGCGTGGCAACCATATTGCGGGAATTCCTCGCGGACGCCGTTCCTGAATATATTCAGGAAGGCGCCCGCGAGCTGCTCGGGCATGGCATCCAGAAACTCAACCTGAAGAAAAGCGGCTCCCACTGGGACGTGGAAGGGACCATCCAGGGCGAGGACTTCCAAACCTACAGCCCGAAGCTCTCCATCGACATCAACGAGGGAACGATCAACCCCTTGTGCAACTGCGAGGATTCCTTTTCCAGCGTCTGCCGCCACGTGGCCGCCGTTGCCATGAAGTTACTGGAAACGCTGGAAAGCGTCGATACCGATACGGACACCCCCCAGGCCCCCGTTTCCCGCAACGAATGGCGCCAGACGTTCCGGCCGTTCTTCGCCACCGCCCTGGAGCCGGAATCCGGCCGCCATTACCTTATTTTCAGAATATACCCGGAACCGGGCAGGTTGCAGGTGGCCCTTTTCCGGGCCAGGCAGAATAAATCCGGCCTGTCCACCGTGCACGCGGAAATAACCCTGGAACAGCTCCTCCAGAACCCCGAATGGTGCGACCTTTCGCCGGAACTGCCGAAAATTGCCGAACTCATCGGCCATAACACCGATTATTACGGCCACAGAATCGATATACCCGACGGCCTCCTGAACTGGTTTTTCTGGGGCATCCGCAAGGAATATTTCGTCTTCTGGGAAGACACGGACAACCCCTGCCGGATCTCCACGCATACCATGCAGCTCAAGATCAACCCCGAGTTCAAAGACGGCGGGGGGTTGCACTTCATCCTGACCCTGCACCAGGAAAACAAACCGCCGCTGCCCATCAGCGGGTCGAACATAACCTTCCACGGCCAGACCCCGCTCTGGATCTGCTGGAAGCGCACCTTCTACCCCGTGCACACGGACCTTCCCCTGCCGCTTCTGCGCGTGCTGCTGGAAGAGCCCCCGGTGGTTTCCCAGGAAGATATCCCGGAATTTCTCGACAGGGTCTGGACCAAACTTCCCTCTTCCAGCCTGCACGGGCAGGAAGACTTCCTGGAACGCATGGAACCGGTGTTCATCCCGTCCAGATACGCGCCCAAGCTGTACCTTGACGAGGAAGGGAGCCTGCTCACCGTCACCATCCAGAATATTTACGAAACGATCCACGGCGAGTTCGAACTGCCCGGCCCCAACCCGGACTTCCAGACGGGCAGCTACACCCACGAAGGCGGTACCTACCTCCTGCGCCGCGAGCAGGAAGAGGAAAACGCCCTCTTGAGCGTGCTCATCGAAATGAAATTCCTGCCCAGGAGCTCCCGCGTCTGGTTTCTTGAGCCCGAGGAAGCCATCAACTTCCTGCTCGACGCCTACCCCTCCCTGGTTGAAAAATACCGGGTCTACGGCGAAAAGGCTTTGTCGCGCTACAAGGTCCGCCTCTCCCAGCCGGTCATCAACACTGTGCTGACCAGCAATGAAAAGGACAAGTGGTTCAACCTGGACGTGACGGTCCAGTACGACGAGCAAAACGTGGCCCTGGAAGAAGTCTGGAGAGCCTGGGTGCAGGGCAAGCGCTACGTGCAGCTGAAGGACGGCTCCTACACCTCGCTCCCCAAAGCCTGGCTGGAAAAGGTCGGGCACAAGCTCCAGGTGCTCGGGTTTGATCCCGACAAGCCCCCCAAGCAAAAATTCGAGCAGTTCGAAGTTTCCGCGCTGGACAGCCTCCTGGACGATATGCCCAACGCGGTCACGGACTCCTTCTGGCAGACCCTGCGGTCCAAGATCCACGACTTCAAGGGGATCGACCTTGTCGCCCCGCCCAAGGGGTTGAACGCGACGTTGCGCCCGTACCAGGTGCAGGGGCTTTCCTACCTCAATTTCCTGCGCGAATACGGGTTCGGCGGCATTTTGGCGGACGAGATGGGGCTGGGCAAAACCATCCAGACCCTGTCCTTCATCCAGTTGATGCTGGAGAGAGGGGCAGAAGGCCCGAACCTGATCGTGGTGCCCACCTCCGTTCTGCCGAACTGGGAGCGCGAGGCGGAAAAGTTCGTCCCCGGCCTGAAACGCCTTGTCATTTACGGCACGCGGCGCGAGAACATGTTCACCAGGATCGACTCCTCGGACCTGGTGATGACCACCTACGCCCTGCTCCGCCGCGACCTTGAGGAGCTGGAAAAGCACGAATTCAACGCGATTTTCCTTGATGAAGCCCAGAACATCAAGAACCCCAACACGATCACCGCGAAATCCGTCCGCAACATCAAGGCCGGGCTGAAAATATGCCTCTCGGGCACGCCGATCGAGAACAACCTCTTTGAACTCTGGTCCTTGTTCGAATTCCTGATGCCCGGATTCCTCGGCGCCCAGCACGCCTTCCAGCGCGGGGTCGTCCGGCCCATCAAGGAAGGGGACAGCGAGCCGCTGGAATTTCTGCGCTCGCGGGTCAAGCCGTTCATCCTGCGCCGGACGAAATCGGAAGTGGCCAAAGACCTGCCGCCCAAGGTGGAAAACACCTACTACTGCGCTCTCGCCGAGGAGCAGGCCGAACTGTACGGCATGCTGACCAAGCGGCTGAAAGAGCAGATCATGGCCAGCGTGGACGAAAAAGGCATCGCCAAGAGCCAGATATCCATCCTGGACGCCCTCTTGAAGCTCCGGCAGATCTGCTGCCACCCGCGCCTTTTGAAACTGAACATCCCCGGCGTGAACACCAACCTGCCCTCCGGCAAGTTCGACGCCTTCAAGGACATGGTCACGGACATCGTGGAGGAAGGCCACAAGGTGCTGGTGTTCTCCCAGTTCGTGCAGATGCTGCACATCATCCGCTCCTGGCTCCAGATCAGCGAAATTCCCTTCTGTTACCTTGACGGCACCAGCAAGGACCGCTTCGAGCAGGTGGACAAATTCAACAACTCCCCGGAAATCCCCATTTTCCTCATCTCCCTCAAAGCCGGGGGGACCGGCCTCAACCTGACGGGCGCGGACTATGTCATCCACTACGACCCCTGGTGGAACCCGGCCATGGAAAATCAGGCGACGGACAGAACGCACCGCATCGGCCAGACGCGGCAGGTGTTCGCCTACAAACTTATCTGCCAGAACACCGTTGAGGAAAAAATTCTGCAGTTGCAGGAAAGCAAACGCGGCATGGCCGAAGCCATCATTCCGGGCCAGAACTCCTGGAAATCCCTGACGCGGGATGACCTTGAGATGCTTTTCGACGTATAGGGGGCAAAACCGCCGTGCCCTTAGCCGTTCCCGGCTCCACTCTTTTCCCGTGCAAACGGCGCCGCCGGATACTGGCGGCGCTCTTTGCCGTTCTAGGCATGGCAATGGCCGCGCCTGTCGCAATACCAGACGCGCCCGGCCTGGTACAAGTTGCCTATGGCGCGTCGGCCTCCTCCATCGCCCTGCCCCCGCCCGTCGACAAAATGCTCGACGTTATCCTGGGATACCCGCCCAGTATTGCGCCGGGCAACTCCCCGGACGATCCGCAACGGCCGCAGACCCAACCGGCCAAGCCCAAAACGCCGCAAAACATCATGCCCATATTTCTGGGCATGCCCTACAGACAGGACGGCATCATCAACGACGACGGACGCTACGCGACCTTCAACGCGCCCGGGGTTGTTCTGGCGACGCCCGGGCTCAATTGCAGCGGGCTTGTGCTCGCGGCGTCGCGCATTGTGCTGGAAAAAAACATCACCGTGGCGGAAGCCATACGCGACCGGGAAGGCGACAGCGGCCCGGACGCGCCGGACGGGCACGACTGGGATTTCGGCTTTGATCTTATAATGAACATCAGCGAAGGCTGGCCGCGGGCGCTTCTTGCTCCGGGCGGCCTTGTGGCCGCTTCAAAGACGACCGGCAAAACCGTTCCCGCCTTCGACCCGCACGCTGCCGCCTTTTCCGTCGAATTTCTGCCCCATATCCGGGAAAACGGGTTTTATCTCGTTTCCTTCAGCCGCCACAAAACGCCGGATTCCCCCCCGTACCTGCACTACCATACCGGCATCATCGTGCGCGAGGGGGAGGCCGTCTGGCTCTACAGTACGACGCATAACAGCGGCAAGGTCATCCGCCACAACCTCGCCGCGCCCGAGGGGCTGGCGCGCTTCCGGGAAAGTTTCAAAAATACCAAGGGCAGCTACAAGCGGCTGACCGTCGTCTCCATAGGCAGATGACCGGCGGATTTTTCCGGCCCGCCGCCTTCCGTTCCCTCCGGTCCATTCGTCCCCGAAGTTCCTCCTTCGTATGCCGCATGCGGATAATCCGCAGACGCGTAGGCCGCCAGGGCGTTATATTTTGAAATATATTGATAACAGCTCCTGTTCCTGCTAGAAATACGGACAGATCTATAATTACGTTGCCCACGATATCAAAATATCGTAATACTATCTGATAGCTCTATTGTCATTTTGCAAAGGGGAATGCCATGGACGTCGTTTTTCTCTCCCGATTGCAATTCGCGGTCGCCGTCTTTTTCCATTTTATTTTCGTCCCGTTGACATTGGGATTATCGCTCATCATCGCGCTCATGCAGACCAAGTATTACCGGACCGGTGACGAGGTCTATAAACGCATGGCAAAATTTTGGGGCAAGCTGTTCCTGATAAGCTTCGCCCTGGGGGTTGTAACGGGCATAACCCTGGAATTCCAGTTCGGCACCAACTGGGCCGGGTATTCCAAATACGTGGGCGACATTTTCGGCTCACTGCTGGCGATAGAAGCCACGGTGGCCTTTTTCCTGGAATCCAGCTTCCTGGCCGTCTGGCATTTCGGCTGGGAACGGGTCTCCAAGAAGATCCACCTGGCGGCCATCTGGATCGTGGCGCTGGCGGGCAACGTCTCCGCCATCTGGATCATCCTGGCCAACGGCTGGATGCAGCACCCGGTGGGCTACGTCATCCGCAACGGCCGGGCCGAAGTGGACGGGCTCTCGGGCTTCTTCCAGATCCTCACCAACCCCTTTGCGTGGGGCCAGTTCTTCCACACGGTGTTTGCCGCCTGGATGCTCGGCGGGTTCTTTGTTCTGGGCATTTCCGCCTGGCACCTTGTGCGCAAGAACGAGACCGAACTCTTTACCCGCTCTTTCCGCTTCGGGGCGGCCTTCGCGCTGATTTTTTCCGTGCTTGTCGCGCTGCAGGGCCACAGCCACGGCATGGCCGTCGCCAAGTACCAGCCGCCCAAGCTCGCCGCCATGGAATCGCACTGGGAGACGGTCAAGGGCGCGCCCATGTACCTCCTGGTCGTTCCTGACCAGAAAAATCAACGGAACGCCGTCGAGCTCTTCGGCATACCCGGCGTTCTCAGCTTCATGGCCTACGGCAGCTTCTGCGCCGAGGTCAAAGGGCTCAACGACTATCCCGTCGAGGAGCACCCGCCGGTGCTGCTGACCTTCCTCTCCTTCCGGGCGATGGTGGGCCTCGGCAGCCTCTTCCCGCTGCTCGCGATTCTCGCCTGGTTCTGGAAAAACAAGATCCCGGAAAAGCAATGGTTCGGCAAAATCCTGCCCTGGTGTATTCCCCTCCCCTGGATCGCCATCATGGCCGGCTGGACCCTGGCGGAGGTCGGGCGGCAGCCCTGGATCGTCTGGGGCGTCATGAAGACGAAGGATGCCGTCTCTCCCGTGCCGACGTCTTCCGTGGCCATCTCTCTCCTGGCCTTTATCGCCATTTACTCCGTGCTCGGCTGCATCGCCATCTGGCTCTTGCGCAAATACGCGCGGCTCGGCCCGCCCAAACTCCAGCCGGCGCCCGCTCCGGGAGAAACGGCCACACCCGCAGGAGGTGAATAATCATGTTGGAAACTATCTGGTTCGTCCTCTGGGGATTGCTCTGGGCCATCTATTTCATGCTGGACGGGTTTGATTTCGGTCTCGGGACGCTTATGCCCTTCCTGGCGAAAAACGACGCGGAGCGCCGCATTATGTACAATGCCGCCGGTCCCTTCTGGGACGGCAACGAAGTATGGCTTATCACCGCGGGCGGCGTGACGTTCGCGGCGTTCCCGACGGCCTATGCCGTCATGTTCAGCGCGCTCTACGCGCCGCTCTTGCTCCTCCTGTTCGGGCTTATCATCCGGGCGGTTTCCTTCGAGTTCCGGAACAAGGTCGATTCCGACAGCTGGCGCAAAGCCTGGGATACCTGCCATTTTGTGGGTAACGCCCTACCCGCCCTTCTTCTGGGCGTGGCCTTCGGCAACCTGTTCCTCGGCATCCCCATTGACGGCGCGGGCGTCTACCACGGCAACATCCTGAAGCTGTGCAACACCTACGGCCTCATGGCCGGCATCCTGTTTGTCCTGATGTTCTGCATGCACGGCATGCTGTGGCTTTCCATCAAGTCCACGAACGTCATGCACGAGCGGGCGATCGGCACGGCAAAAACCATCTGGCCGTGGGTGACGGGAGTCAGCGTTGTCTTTCTTATCATGACCTGGACCTACACCGACCTTTTCAGCAATTACACCGCCATGCCGCTCCTGTTCGTCCTGCCGCTCGCGGCCGTGGCCTGCCTCGTCGCCTCCCGCGTCATGATGCAGCGCCGGAAAGTGGTGCACGCCTGGGGATGCAGCGCCGGGTTTATCGGCCTGGTCACCCTGTTCGGGGTTGTGGGCATGTTCCCGCGCCTTATCCCCTCCAGCCTGGACCCGGCCTTCAGCCTGACGATCCATAACGCCGCGTCCAGCCCGCTGACGCTCAAGATCATGCTCGTGGTCGCGCTGCTGACGGTCCCGATCGTTATCGGCTACCAGACCTGGGTCTTTTTAACCTTCTCGCACAAGGTAACGGAAGAGGAGCTCGCATCCCCCAACGCGTATTACTATTAAATTGGCCCGGCCGTTTTTGACACGGCCGCGACCGGTTCATTGTGCCACCTGTGCATATTTCGTTCATCGCACAGGTGGCATTTTTTATGGAGAACGGATACACTTCACACACGATGACAGACGAAGAGGCCCGGCAGATTCTCCACTCCCTCCTCGCGGAAAGGGGCATAGCCGTCCCCGCGCCCGGAGAGCGGGGCTCGGAAACGGATACCCGCCGCCTGGTGGAACGCATCCTTTCGCCCGAGGCTTCGGGCGCATTACCGGAGGCGCTGGCCCGCGCCCTGGCTGAAACGTTTGACGCCGCCGCCAAGGCCGCGAGGGATGCCCCTGCCGCGAACGGCGATACTGAAAAAAACTGAGCGGAACTCTATGCGTGACGTCGAAATAGCGAAACACTTTGTCAAAGCCACTACCACCATTCTCGCCACCATGGCGGGAATAACCGCAGCGCCGGGCAAACCGTATGTGAAAAAAGACCAGGTCGCCTGCGGTGACATCTCGGCCATCATCGGGGTGACAGGCCCGCGCAATGGCACCATTTCCGTGTCTTTTTCCGCCGCCGGGGCAACGGCCCTTGTCATGGGCATGCTCGGCGAGGATGTGGAAGACCTGGCCCAGGACATGCAAGATGCCGTCGGCGAGGTGGCCAACATGATTTCCGGCCAGGCCAGGGCGGCCATCGCCGAGGAAGGTCTTGTCCTGCAAGGATCGACGCCTTCCGTTGTCGTCGGCAAGGACCATACGATACACCATATTACCAAGGCGCCCGTCATGGCCATTCCCTTTGCCACGCCGGACGGGGAATTTACCGTTGAATTCTGCCTTGCCTGACGGAAAAACAGCATGAAGTATCTCATTGCCGAAGATTTTGCCGGGCAACCCGTGCCCTTTATCTTTCCGGACCGGGTCACGCACGCCGACATGCGCGAACAGCTCCCCTACACCCGCATTCTTTCCGCGGGGTATGTCACGTTCCGGAACGGCGAGTTTGCTTGCTCCGACGGCGACGCGGAGTTGGGCCTCTTTGCCCGGGCCGAGGACGCCGCCATCATCGCCGCGAGCTTTTCCCCGGCGCCCAAAGAAAAGTCCTGCTGATCCGTATGGAACGGCTGCAACCGCAAAAGGACCCGGCTGCCATTGAACGGCGGTCATTTGCCATAATCGATGCCGAAGCGGGGGATCCCAAACCCTTTTCCGGCCTCTGCTGGGAAGTGGCGCGCCGCCTTGTACATACCACCGCCGATTTTTCCATCCTGGACAATCTCATCATCAGTGACGCCGCCGTGCTGGCCGGGGTTACAGCGCTGCGGGAAGGCCGCCCCGTGTTCACGGACACGCGCATGGCCCTCGCCGGCGTGCCCGAACGCCGCTTAACGCCCCTCGGTGTCAAGGCCGCCTGCCTGCTCACCCTGCCCGGCGTTGCCGAGCGCGCCCAAAAAGCCGGTATCACCCAGTCCCGCGCCGCGGTAGAGCTTGCCGGGGATCTGCTTGAAAACGCCATCCTCGCGGTGGGCAATGCGCCGACCACCCTTATCGCGCTGATCCAATACCTTCGGGAAGGCGGCAAAGCCCCGGCGCTGGTTATCGGCATGCCGGTCGGCTTCGTCAACGCGGCTGAATCCAAGGAACTGCTGCTTGAGGAAACCGGCCTGCATAGCATCGTCATCCGCGGCAGGCGCGGCGGCTCGCCGCTCGCGGCGGCCACGGTAAACGCCCTGGCGGAAATAGCCCTGCGCGGCCGGGCGTAACGCCGCTCTCGCAAAAACGTAAGAAACCGGCAAGGGGTATCACTATCCCTTGCCGGTTTTTTGCGCCGTCAGGCCGGGCGCTATTGCGGGTTATGCCCCCGCAGCCTGCCCAGCAGCCTGTAAAAGGGAAGCGAGAGGAAAAGCGGCGCGGCGTATATGGCCGTGGTCAAGGCTTCCGGCGCGGAAAAGAAATCCACGGCGATGATAAGCACGACGATGTTGTTGATGGCCACGCAACTGATGACAAACGCCAGTTGTTTCGGCGGCGGCAGCCAGAACGTGGCCGCCGTCGCCACGGCGAAAACGGCCGCGCCGGCCAGCCCGGCGCAGACGAAGGCCATGAGGACATGGTGGGGGGTATTGAGAATGACGGACGAGTACTGCGCGAAAATAACCATGGTCGTCAGGCTCGAGCCGAAAAAAAACAACCCCTGCCTGCGGCGCAGAATGATTCCGGTAAGCGCGGGCTGCACGCGCCGGATAATCTGCGCGCTCACGAAAGGAGCCAGCATCATGACCGACAGGTTCAGCATCATGGCCTTGCCGGGCAGATCCACCTGAATGCCGCCCTGCACCCCTGCCAGCACCCCGATAAAGGTGAACACCAGGGGCATGGCAAAGGGAACCAGAAGGCTCGTCGTGACGAGTCCCACCATGACGAGGATAAAATCCGCCTGCACCATGAAAGCGAAAAACGGGGCGACCACGGCCGTTGCCGCGCCCCCGACCAACGCCGCGCCGAGCGCGTATTCCGGTAAAATAAGGTGGAAAAGCCCCCAGCAAACCACGGGCATGATGAACAGTTTCAACAAAACCAGCAGGAAAACCGCCAAAGGATAATGGATCAGGTTTTGCAAAGCCTCGCGCCCGTCCACGGCGAGAAAACTCATGAACAGCATGGCGATCATGCTGGCCCGGGGGAACCAGGCCAGCGGTTCCGCCAGAAACGGCACGAACACTCCCAGCAGCATGCCGCTGAAAGTGCAGGTCAGAAACATCGCATCCTGTTTACGCATATGCCGCCCGGTCATTCATGCCAGAGCGATTGTCATACTTTGCGGCAAAGCGCAACGGTTACCTGACGTTCCGTGGAATAAATCCTCTCGGCGGCGGTACGGCCGGAGGGCGCGGGTATCCCCTTTTCTATTCCTGAACGTTGACCCGGCCCCGTCAGCCGCCGAAGGGCAATGCCGTGTCGCGCAGGCTGTCATGCACCCAGAGGTTGTTGATGACACGCCGCACGCCGGGAACGTCGCGCGCGATGCGTTCCGCCTCGGCGCGCAACTCGTTGCTCCCGACCCTGCCCATCAGGGTGACGGTTCCTTCGTTGCTGGCGACCCGGATATCAGGCGTATTCAGGCCGTCCACCCGGCTGAGCTCATATTTGACGGACTTGCTCAAGATGGGGTTCAAATCCTCGACGCTTACCGGCGTGGAGAGGGCGCCGGCGCCGTCCGCCGCGTATGCCGGGGAACTCGCCGTGAACAAAAGGAAAAAAAAGACCGGCGCCAAACCATACACTGTTTTGCGTATCATGCGGTTTTACTCACACTGGTTGCGGCCGCTCTTTCGCGGCCCGTTGCATCCGGCAGGGCCATGCCCGCCCTGTCGGCGCAGGCGCATGCACGCTAGTTGACAGAATCGGACTTGACGCGGAACGCTTGGATCGATCGTTCAAGATCTTCCAACGCCCTTTCGGCAAGGAACCGGTCGTCGTCTTGCAGCGCTTCCTCAAAATTGTCCGCGTAGCTTTTGAACATGCTGATGGCGTGCTTGTCCGATTCGGTCCCGGAGACCATGCTCCATATCGATTCAAGCCCTATCTTCATCATGTTGCCCATGTTCGTGAACGGCTCGCCTGCATCCGCGTCCAGCTGCCGCCGGTAGGAACGGACAACATCCTCCATAGTACGGGCCGCTTTTTCTCTGTTCATCACTCGCTCCTTACATGATTTCCAGGTCCGGAGGCGCCGGGCATCCCCGCCGCCCGCGGGCCGCATTACCATAATACAACGGCGGAAAAGAAAGTCCACCGTATGGCAGTGATTATATCGTTGTTCTCAAGGCGCGCAAGAGCGCAAAAAACCGGCCGCAAGAACAAAAACCGGCGCAAGCCGTCATAAAGATCACAAAAAGACGATATGGTAAAGAATCCTATACAAAAAAATCCAGTCGGTATACAAAGTAGAAGTGGTTCGTCCGCTCAGCCGCGGCGAGCGCCAATACTGAAGAATTAACCTTATATGAGGAGTATTTCCATGGAACGGAAAAATATCATCACATTCAAAGGCAACCCTTTCACGCTGCTCGGCACCCCCGTGAACAAAGGCGACAAAGCCCCGGATTTCGCGGTTGTGGCCAACGACCTCTCGCCCCGCACACTTGCCGACTACAAGGGCAAAGTGTGCATCATTTCCGTCGTCCCCTCCCTGGATACCGGCGTCTGCGACTTGCAGACCAAGCGCTTTAACGCGGAAGCCGCCGCTCTTGGCGCCCATGTCCGGATACTGACGATCTCCTGCGACCTGCCCTTTGCCCAGGCCCGCTGGTGCGGCGCGACCGGCACCACCAACCTGGAAACCCTCTCCGACTATAAGGATGTTTCCTTCGGCATGAATTACGGCGTCCTGATTAAGGAATTGCGCCTTCTTACCCGGGCCATCTTCGTCGTCGACACCTCCGGCACGGTCGTCTACACCGAAATCGTGCCCGAAGTGACCACCGCCGTTAACTTTGACGCCGCCCTCGCCGCGGCCAAAGCCGCGAAATAAGACCCGCGTCGCGGGAATTTCCATAGCAAAAATGTCCGCCTTCCGGCGGACATTTTTGTTGCGGGAAGGAAAGCGGCGTTTTACCGGAACGGCAAGCACTTGCCGTTCCGGGTTCTCAACTAAGCCTGGGCCACAAGACCGGCGGCCGCGGAAGACTTTTCCCCGTCATCCCGCATACTTTCGTCGCGGGAACGGATTTCCGCCCGTTTGATCTTGCCGCTGATCGTTTTGGGCAACTCGGCCACATATTCCACGACACGCGGATACTTGTACGGGGCAGTCACGGTTTTGACGTGTTCCTGCAATTCCTTCGTCAGGGCATCCGACGGCGCGAGGCCGGGCCGCAGCACGACCGTGGCCTTGACCACCTGGCCGCGCACGGGGTCGGGCACGCCGGTGACGGCGGCTTCCACAACCGCGTCATGGGAGACGAGGGCGCTTTCCACCTCAAAAGGTCCCACCCGGTAGCCGGAGGTCTTGATAAGGTCGTCAACCCGGCCGAGGAACCAGAAGTACCCTTCCTCATCCACCCAGGCCTTGTCGCCGGTATGGTACCAGCCGTCGTGCATGGCTTTCGCCGTCAGTTCCGGCTCGTCCAGGTATTCGACAAAAAGGCTGCACGGCACGTCGTGGCTCAGACGGACGCATATTTCGCCCTCGTCGCCGGGGGCGCACACTTCGTCCTGCTCGTTGATGACCCGCACGTCCCAGCCCGGCACGGGCTTGCCGATGGAACCGGCCTTCGCTTCCATGCACGGCAAGGTCGCGAGTTGCAGCGTGGTTTCCGTCTGGCCGAAGCCTTCATAAATCGTCAAGCCGGTTACGGCCTTCCAGGCGTGGAACACGCTCTCGTTGAGCAGTTCTCCGGCGGTGGTGCAATGGCGGAGCTTGGAGAGATCATACTGGGTGAGGTCTTCCCGGACCAGGAACCGGTAGATGGTCGGGGGAGCGCAAAAGGTCGTCACGCCGTTGTCCGCTATGACTTTGAGCAATGCCGACGGGGTAAACTTGCCGCGATAGTCATAGATGAACACGGCCGCGCCCGCCATCCACTGCCCGTAAGACTTACCCCAGACGGCCTTGCCCCAGCCGGTGTCGGCCACGGTAAGATGAATATCGGTCTCTTCCAGGTCGTGCCAGTACATGCCCGTGAACAGGTGCCCCAGCGGGTACTCATGGGTGTGCAGGACCATCTTGGGCATGCCCGTGGTGCCGGAGGAGAAAAAGATCAGCATGGGGTCCTTGCCGCAGGCCAGCTTGTCCGCTTCCGCCGGCCTGGGGAAACGGGCCGGGGCCTCGGCGAGCATGGTGCCGTAATCCGTCCAGCCCTTGGGCATGGGCGCGGGACCGACCTGCACGCAGAGGTCAAGATCCGGGCAGTCCGCGCGGGCGGCTTCCACCCTGTCCGTCACCGTGTAGTCAACGATGACGGCCTTGGTTTTGGCCTTGTTGCAGCGGAACACGATATCCTTGACCGTCAGCTGCGCCGGAGCGGGTATGGCCACGGCCCCGAGCTTGTGCAGGCCGAGCAGCACATGCCACCATTCCAGGCGGCGGTAGAGGATGAGCATGACCCTGTCGCCCTTGCCTATGCCCTTGGCGGCAAGCGCCGCGGCAACCTGGCTGGAAGCGTCGGCCACCTCGCGGAAGCTCTGGTCGCGCACGGAGAAATCGTCGCTGACGTGGCGGATGCAGAGCTTGTCCGGCGTTTCTTCGGCCATGGCGTCAAGCACGTCGAAGGCGAAGTTGTAATTCTCGGGCACTTCCAGGGTAAACTTCTGACAGAATTCCTCATAACTCGCGGCGGTAAACTTTTTCATGACAGCACCTTATATTTCTTGCGGTATTGATTGTTTGCGTTCGTGATTCCTGCCGGTTGCGCCGGGGATACCGTCTCTTCAGGGAGGAAGAGGGAATCCCCTAAATAATCACGCTCACAAACACCGCTTGCTTGCCGTCAAGCCCCCGCAGCCCGTGGGGGATGGTGGAACTGAAAAAGATGGAGTCGCCCGGCTCGAGCACAAGGATCTCCTCGCCGAGGTGGATCTCCAGCCTGCCCTCAAGTATGTAGGAAAATTCCTGCCCCTTGTGCGAGATGCAGGTGACCTCGCTCCGGTCCTTGGAGGGAACTTTCACGAGGAACGGTTCCATCAGCCTGTCCGTGAACCGGGAGGCCAGGTTCTTGTAATCGTAATCCTTGCGCCGCGTGACGGAAAGCCCTTCGCCGTCGCGGACGACCGTGTAGCGGTGCAAATGCGCCTCGTCCCCGGACAGCAGTTCCGTCAAATTGACGCCGCAGGCGTGGCTCACGTCCATGAGGTAGCTCACGGGTATTTCCCGGTCGCCTTTCTCGTAGTTCGCCACAAGCTCGGGGTCGGCGCCGACCTTTTGGGCGAGCTCGGCATGGGTCAAGCCAAGGCTCTCCCGCAGGCCGAAAAGACGCGGCGCTATTTCCTTGTACATCTGACTTTTTTCAACCATGACACCCCATCCCATCCTCTGATCGTTACAAAAAAAACACGGCTCTCCCCAGGGGAAAGCCGTGTTCAGACACACTTGATTTACGTTCCACACGCAATCCGCTCCCCCGTCATTACGAGGGGCTAATAATGCCTCCGTTCCGCTCGATAAGAGAGATAGCGCCCGCTATCTGTCTACCGAGAGAAGTTTCGCGACTCATTTCGCGTTCCAGGGAGGTTATGCCTTTGATCACTGTGGAATGGCTCCTGCCAAAAATAGTACCGATTTCTTCAAGCGAAAGATCCGTATGCTTGCGCGCCAGGAAAAAAACCGTGTTTCTGGCGACGACGAGATCTCTCTTACGGCTCTTCGAACACATCTGGGACGAAGAAATACCATAGCCTCGCGAAACATAGGCGATGATTTTTTCCAGGTCAAGTTTTTTTTCGCAGGGGGCGTAATATTGCACTGCCTCCCAAGCCATCTGCATCGTGATGCCGCAGCGCAACAGTTTTGCTTTCAAGGCGAGGTTGTGCAGGCAGCTCTCGATCTGACGCACGTCCGAGTCGAGGCTTTCCGCAAGAAAATCGGAAACGTCCTCCGGAAGGGTGACCTGGCTGAGCCGGGCTTTTTCCGTGAATATCTTCTTCCGCATGGCCCTGTCCGGCCTATCAATGACGGCCAGAAACCCCGAGTGCAGGCGGGAGACAAGCTCGCCGCTCATGTTCTGCAGATCACGCGGCATGAAGGAACTGGAAAAAATGACTTTGCTCCCCCTCTCCTGGAGGGTTTTGATGGTCGCGAGCAGTTCTTCCTGGATCTTTTCCTTGCCCTGCAGGAAGTGCACGTCCTCAAGGAGCAACACATCCGTTTCCCGGTAGCGGGATTTGAACCTGTCCGTGTCGTTGCCTTTGAAGGCCATCACCAGGCGGGAAGCGAACTCCTCGGCCGTCAGGTATTCCACCTTGGGCGCGCGGTAGTTGCACTCCTTATAGAGTTGCTGCCCGACCGCCTGGACGAGGTGCGTCTTGCCAAGACCCGGCGAGGAGCTCAGGAACAGGATATCCGCCCCCTTTCTCTCCTTGCACATGCTGCGCGAGGCGGCAAACGCCAGTTCATTGCAGGGGCCCACGACAAAATCCTCGAACGAATGCCGCCACGCCCGCGCGCTGATGCAAAAAGCCGCGTCATCGTACCGTAACGGCAGGGCATACTGCCCGTTGCCGGACGCAGGGGCCGCATGCGCCGGGGCCATGGATGCCGGAGCCATGAATGCCGGAGAAAGACGCAGCGGGGCCGACGGCTGCCACGACCGGCCCGGCGCGGCGACAAGCGGCGCGGCGGGCGCGTTCTCATGTCCGCCGGGAACGGTAAGAAGGGAGGGGACGGATTTGGAAACGTCCCGCGCGCGGCCTTGGCTGACTGCCTGACCGGCTTCGGGCTGACCGGCTTCGGATCCGGCAACGCCATCCTCGCGGACCGTCCGGCAAGCCGAGGGTACGGGGGCGTCCGTGATCCGGACCGGAATGTCCTTGCCGACGACGGCGGCCGCGGCGGCATGGATGGCCGGGAGAAAATGGTCCCGCACAAACCCGGCGGCAAAGGCGCTGACGGCATGAACCACGAGCTCCGTGCCGTCAAAGCAGCCTGCAAGAGGCGCGATCCAGACCTTATAATGGCCCGGCTCAAGCCGCTGTTGCAAATTCGCCGAGATTGTCGTCCATATCGCCTCTGTCATGTGGGCAGTTGTAATGGAGAACGGGGTGAACGCTCAAGGTGGGTTTCCTGGTGTTCCGGCTGGGAGCGAACGTTCCGTTTACACAAACGGTGCTGTATTATAATATCTTGAAATAACATATTTTTTCACAATAACAAGTAACGACGGTCACTGTGTAAGAGGCTGAGGCCTCTACCCTTTGCTAAAAGCAAGCGTTTTTTCAGCTTTACGCAAAAAAAATATTCACAAAGTTGTTTTTTGTTTTTGCCTTTTTTTGCAATTTTACGCCAAATTTCTCACTTGACGGCACCCCTATACTCTCATTTTTTTCAACAAGGCGCAAAGTACCGGTAAAAGTTAACCTTCCTCTCAACGGAACGCCCGCGCACCATCCCTACTATCTCTTGTTATAATTAACTATATTGACATAAGCCTACCGGACATACAAAACGTGGAGCGCTGCCCGTTTTCCGGCCCTGCGCTCCACGTTTCCTAAAAATCAGCGAAAATTCTTATTTATCCGGTAAGGGGTATCTTCCACACGTGAATTTTTCCCCCTCGGGGCAAAATCCGAGCCGTTCGCACCGCGCTCCCGCATGCCGGAACACAACGGGCAGCGCCTCGCGGCACAGGGCAAGCATTCTATCCGCCATGGCCCGGATTTCCCACTGCGCGCGCGTGCAGCAGCGGTGTTCGAAGAAATTCAGAAGGCTCCGGCAGTTCATGGAAACCACAATCCGGCTGGCCGCCGCCTGGGGCAGAACGAAGCGGGCGTCCTCGTTCGCGGTGGACCCGGTCCTGCCCGACGCCTCCAAAATGGCTTTGATGTCGCGGTATGCGTTGCCGATTTCATCCATGCAGGCGAGAAAACGCATTTTCGCGGCCTCGTTCCCGGCGATGGCCGGCGGCAGAATGTGCTCGAAGGCGCTGCCGTCCACGTACCGCTGGCTCTGCTGGGAATACGACGCCATGCGGTGCCGCACGAGTTGGTGCGTCAGCGCCCGCGAAACGCCGGAAACGGCGAAAGTGAAGCTCACATGCTCGATCGGGCTCACATGGCCCGATTCCATCACGGATTCCACAAATTCGCCCTGTTTGGCGAAGGAAATCTCCCCTGCCAGGAGTTTCGGCCACATGTCGGCGACAAATCCCGCGTGGTAACACTGCCGGAAAGCCGCGTAAATCAGCGCCAAAGGGTCCGGGGTGTGCGCAAGAAGCTCCACCCGCATCGTCGTCTCAGGCATGGCTGGTCCTTATGCGAGGGGGAGGGGGAAAAACCTTTTGAGGAAAGGTTTTTCCCCCTCCCCCTCGCGCTCCCCCTCCCCTATTTCCAAACCTTTTCGATAAGGGAGAGAGGTGTTATTCATACTGTATTCTTTGGTTAGCCTAACAAATTCATATGGCGGTAAGCCCTGGAGGTGGCCACGCGCCCTTGCGGGGTCCGTTTCAGGAACCCGCACTGGATGAGGTACGGTTCGTAAATTTCCTCGATCGTGCGCACGTCCTCGGAGCAGGCCACGGCCAGGGTCTTCAACCCCACCGGGCCGCCGCCGTAGTGCTCGATGATGACGGACAGCAGCTTTCTGTCCAACTGGTCCAGCCCCGCATCGTCCACGTCCATCCGTGACAGCGCGTGGTTCGCCTCCTCCGCGCCCACGGTTTCCCTGCAGTGCACGGTGCAAAAATCCCGCACCCGCCGCAGCAGCCGGTTGGCGATGCGCGGCGTTCCGCGCGAGCGGCGGCCGATCTCAAAGGCGCCCTCTTCCGTCAGCGGCACGTTCAAAATACGGGAGGTGCGCGTGACGATCCGGGCCAGTTCTTCCGGAGAGTAAAATTCCAGCCGCAGGGTGATGCCGAACCGGTCGCGCAGCGGGGAGGACAAGAGCCCGTACCGCGTGGTCGCGCCGACCAGGGTAAAGGGCTCCACGTCTATCTTCACCGTCCGGGCGCCCGGCCCCTGGCCGATGACAAGATCGAGTTTGAAATCCTCCATGGCCGGGTACAGCACTTCCTCAACCGAGATGGGCAACCGGTGGATTTCATCCACGAACAGGATGTCGTTGCGGGACAAATTGGTCAGGATGGCGGCCAAATCCCCGCTGCGTTCCAGCACCGGGCCGGAGGTAGACACCATATTGACCCCGAGTTCGGACGCCATGATCTGCGCCAACGTCGTCTTGCCGAGGCCCGGATTGCCGAAAAACAGCGTGTGGTCCAGGGCCTTGCCCCGTTCTCTCGCGGCCTGCAGATAGACCCGCAGGTTTGCCCGCAGATCGTCGTGGCCGATGAAGTCGTCCAGCGTCGCGGGGCGCACGGAATCATCCGCGCGGGATTTGCCCTCAAACACGCTTTTTTCTTCCCCGGCATGCGGGAAAGGGCCAAAGGGGTCGTCGCTTATCATGTTCTGCCTTTACCCAAAGCTTTGAGCGCCGCCCGCAACAAGGCGCTCACGTCCAGATCCGGCTCGTCCTTGAGGATGGTCTTGACCACGCGGGCCGCTTCTTCTTCCGCATATCCCAAATTGACCAGGCCCGCCACACCGTCGCGGGCCACGGACCCGGCGGCTCCCAGCGCCATGGCCGGCAATATGACGGCCGTGTCCATCTTCAGTTTGTATTTCAGTTCCAGGAACAGCTGCTGCGCGGTCTTCTTGCCGATGCCCGGCACACGCGTCAGCGAGGCCACGTCATCCCCGGCCACCAGCTCGCGCAAGTCGTCCGGCCGGAACACCGTCAGAATGGACAAAGCCGTCTTGGCCCCGATGCGCGATATGCTGGTGAGCGTGATGAAGGTCTGCCGCTCGTCCCACGTCGCAAAGCCGTACAGTTCCAACGCGTCCTCGCGCACGACCGTCACCGTGTAGCAGAAAACCTGCTCACCCCGGCCGGGAAGGCGGGACAAAAAATGCCCCGGCATGGCGATCTCGTACCCGACCCCGCCGCTGGTAACCAGCAGGCAGGCGTCTTCCATCACTTCCGCAAGCCGCCCTTCAACATACGCGATCATGAGGTTAGCCTTTGCGGGGGAGAGGGGGAAGAAACCTTTTAAGGAAAGGTTTCTTCCCCCTCTCCCCCGCACCCCCTCTCCCCTATCTTCCAAACCTTTTCAATGGGGGAGGAGGCCATATATAATGATATCCCCCCCATTCCCCCCATTGAAGTTCTTTGGAAGAGGATGGGGGTCCGGGGGAAGGAGAAACCTTTCTTCCAAGAAAGGTTTCTCCTTCCCCCGGCGTTACATACCCGCCAAGCGTTGCATGCGGCGCATGTTGCAGTGGCAGACGGCGCAGCCGAGGGCGTCGCCGGCATCCACGGCCCAGGTGGGCTTGACGTTAAGAATGCGCCCGACCATGAAACTGACCTGGGACTTTTCCGCCCGGCCGTTGCCCACCAAGCTTTTTTTGATCAGCGCGGGCTCGTACCCGATGACGGGCAATTCCGCCGCCGCGCAGGCGGCAATGGCCGCGCCGCGCGCCTGGCCCAGCTTCAGCGCGCTGATCACGTTTTTTTGCACGAACACGTTTTCAACGGCCGCCTCGTCCGGGGCATATTGCCGGATCACGGCGGTCAGGGCGCTGAATATCTCGCCGAGCCGCTGCTCGAACACTTCGCTTTTGGGGCGGATCGTGCCGCAACCCAGGAGCCGCAGCACGCCGGATTCCTCGCGCACCACGCCCCAGCCCAGGCATTGCGATCCGGGGTCTATTCCCAGAACCGTCACGCCGGGTACGGCGGCCCCGGTCCGCATCAGCCTTCCAGCTCGGCCAGGACCTCGTCGCTCATGTCGAAGTTGGCGTAGACGTTCTGCACGTCGTCGTTGTCCTCAAGGTTTTCCACAAGGTTCATGATCTTGCGGCCGACAGTGGCATCCACTTCAATGGAGGTTTTGGGGATCATGGACACGGTGACTTCCGACGGCTCGAACCCGGCGGCTTCAAACGCCTGCTGCACGGCGTTGAAATCTTCAAAGGCCGTGTGCACTTCCCAGGTGTCGCCCTCGTCGCTGATATCCTCGGCTCCGGCTTCCAGGCCGATTTCCATCAGCTGGTCCTCGGTGTATTTGGCCTTGTCGAACGCGATCACGCCTTTTCTGTCGAACATCCAGGCCACGCAGCCGGATTCGCCCATGGACCCGCCGGCCTTCATGAAAATATGCCGGATTTCGGCAACCGTGCGGTTTCTGTTGTCCGTGGCGGTTTCCACCAGTACAGCGATACCGTTTGGCCCGTAGCCTTCGTACATGATTTCGAACAGATCGCCGCCCGCTTCCTCGCCAGTGCCCTTGCGGATGGCGGAATCGATTCTGTCCTTGGGCAGGTTCACGGCCTTGGCCGCTGCAATGGCCGTGCGCAACCGGGCGTTGTAGCTGGGATCGCCCCCGCCCTTGGCCGCGATGATGATTTCCTTGGCCGCCTTGGTGAAGGCTTTGCCGCGCTTGGCATCCTGAGCGCCTTTACGGTACTTGGTGGTTTTCCATTTACTATGTCCAGCCATGTCGACTCCCGAATATTCTTTTCCCCGCCGGCAGCGGGTGTCTGTTCACGTATTCATTGCCCCAGAGTCTGCTTTCGCCGCGCCGCCCTTCTCGCCTCCCGGATCGTGGGGAGGAAGGTTTCGGAAACCGAGGCCGATATAAAATGTTTCCATGCTTTCCGAGCGCGAACTCTGCGGCTTGAAACTCTTGACCGTGGTGAAGCAGGCGCGCATGGCCTTCATGTAGGCGTGCACGTCCGGCCCCAGAAAAACTTTGACGATGAAGCTCCCGCCGGGCGCGAGGTACTGCTTTGCAACCTCAAGCGCTTCCTCGTACAACAGGGCCGAGCGGGCCTGGTCCGTGCCGCGATGGCCGGTGGTGCTCGGGGCCATGTCCGACATGACCACGTGGAACGGCGCGCGGGCGGCGAGTTCCGCCGCAAAAGCCTCGCTCCGGTTGAAGACATCTTCCCGCATAAAGGTTACATTCGCCGGGAAGGAAGTGTCCGTGTCCTGGATATCCGCGCCGAGAATCGACCCTGCGGGGCCGATCATTTCCGCCGCGCCGAGCATCCAGGAACCGGGAGCGGCGCCGAGATCGAGCACGCGCATGCCCGGCTTGAACGTGCCGGGGAACCGCTTGGCGATCTCCTTGAGCTTGTAGACGGACCGAGCGGGATAGTTCTCCCGCTTGGCCTTTAAAAAGAAGTAATCTCTATACTTTTTCATGACTCCGTCCGCTCCCGAGCCTATATATACCAAATTCCGGATAACGCCAAGGAGCACCATGCGCGCGGAAAAAGCCGTCATTCTCACGCCGGGGGCCGGTGACCGCCTTATCTGGCGCGAAGCGGCCCGGGCCCTGGAAAGCCTGGGACACAGAGTTTCAGCTTGGGAAGCTGACGCTCTCTCATTGGCGAACGTGCGAAAACTGTTCGCCCTGCCGCCGGAGCGTTCCGGGCTTGCCGCATACCCTGCCCTGTATCTTAGCATAAATTTCCAGGGACTGGACAAATTCGGCGAACTCGCCGCCATCTTCCGTGAAAAAGGCGTTCTCGTGGCGGTCTGGTGCGTGGACAATCCCTGGAATCTGCTTTCCGGGCTGCGCGCGGACTTCTGGAAAGACGCGCATCTTTTCGTGACGGACCCCGGCTTTATCCCCGGCCTTGAGGCCCACGGCGCGAAACATGTTTCCTTTCTCCCCCTGGCCACGGACCCGGCCGTGTTTTCCCCTCGCGAAACAACCCGGCAGGCGGGCGGCGACGCCACCCCGCTCGTTTTCGTGGGCCGTTCCGCGTTCCCGGACAAGGAACGGTTTTTTGTGGGACAAAGCGTGCCGCAGGCCATTATGGATGAAGCTGAAACCCGCCTGCGGGCCGGGCAGCGGACCGACTTTTTCTGGTGGCTGGAAGAATTGGAGATGGAAACCGGCGCCACGCCCCTCTGGCCGGGCAGCGCCGCGCGTAAGGCCGCACTGGGTGCGGAGGAATCGTCCCTCGCCTGGCGCTCCGCCTGCCTGGAGGCGGCCGCGCCTCTCGGCCTGACGATTTACGGCGACGAGGGCTGGGCCAGGCAGTTCCCGTCCGGCAAAAGCAACGCCAAGCCGCCGGTGCTTTGTCCGCCTCTGGATTACTACACGCAACTGGCCGCCGTGTACGCGAACGCCCCCTTTTCCCTGAACATGATGAGCTTCCTCCTGCCCCAGGGCCTGAACCAGCGCCACTTCGACGTCTGGGCGGCCGGAGGGTTCTGCCTCATGGACGCATGCCGGGGCCTCGACCTCTTCCCGGAAGAGCTGACGGCTCCCGTAACGTTCGCGGCCCCTGGCGCCATCCCGGCCCTGGTAGCCCGTTTCACAAAAGACCCGGCGGAAAAATCGCACCTGGCGGCGGCCTGGAAAGAGCACATTCTGGCGGAGCATACATACGAAGACCGGATGCGCACGCTGACAAAAACGATTTTTTCCTGAACTTTCCCCTTGCCAGGGGGTAAAAACAGCGCTATACACACCTCTCTCTGGGGATGTAGCTCAGCTGGGAGAGCGCGGCGTTCGCATCGCCGAGGCCAGGGGTTCAATCCCCCTCATCTCCACCAGAGTCAATAATATCGAGGGCTTAGCCCACGTTTTTATGGCCTGTCCTGCCTGGAAGCCATGTGTGACACATACAAGGGTCACACGCCGTGAAACCATCGGCGCTTCCAGGAAGGGCAGGCCATGTCTTTTTATTCCAAAGGCACCCCGTATCTTGCCGTGCTCCCCACCGGGCGATTTCAATTCCGTATCCGCATCCCCCTTGAATTACAACGATATTTAGGCCAACGCGAATACCGCCGCAGCCTGGGACGCCGAACCGTCACCGAGGCCAAGACTCATGCGCTGAGGCTGGCAGCAGCGGCGCAAGAAATTTTTGCGTTTACATCCGGCGTCATCGACGGTAGAAAATCGCCCGCGCGGGGCACATCCTGCTCCGTGCAAGTGGTTGAAAGTCTCACAGGACAAAGGATAATGACCGATTCACAAGGGGGCACATCCCCCGCCGCCGCTTCTCCTATCCCCGGCAGCCTGGGAATAGAAGGGCAACGCCTTGAAAGCCTCACGGATGACGAAATTCGCGCCATAGCGGAAACATGGCTCCTCGCCGCCCTCAAAGGGTCAAACCTCTTCGCCATGCAATATGCCCACCTTGGGCAGCAATACACCCAGACCGGCGACGATCTGCACGACTCAACCCAGGCGAACGCGGAAACAGCCGGAAAGCTCAGAGCCATCTATCACACGGACCTCAAGGCCCGCCGTCTGGGGCGGATAGCCAAAGCCACGGACAAGCAATTGTATTTCCATTCCGTTGTCTGCGATAAGCAAACGGAAACCGCCGCCGCGTTTGAAAAGGAACCGCCAGCCGCTTCCCCCGCATATCTCAAGGCGTGTCAGGAAATGATGAAAGCTAACGTCACCTTCTATGACATCCAGGAACAGGCCGTCCAAGGCAATTTTGAAACATATGACGCCGAAGTGGAACGCCTGGAGGCAAAAGCCGAACAGCGCCGGGAAAAACGCCGCATCAGGATTGAGGACACAACGAAGGCCGCGCCCATCCCCTCACCTTCCGGCGAAGAGACGGCGGAACCTTCTCTCACCGTGACAGACGCCATTGCCATGTACAGAGCCGAGCGGATACAGGAACGGATATGGAGCGACCATACCGCCAACAAACAGCAGGACAAATTTGACCTTTTTCGTGAGATCATCGACCCGGACAATACGTTTCCGCTTGGGAAACTGCGGGCGGAACACATGCGCGAATACAAGGCCATATTGTTCGGATTGCCCACAAACAGAAACAAGGGACCAAAATACAAAGATATTCCTTTCCCGAAACTCATGGATCAGGCCAAGTCCGGCGCGATACCTGAGGCGGATCGTATCCAACCGGGAACCATCCGCAACCATTTTCAGCAAATAACCGCCTTCCTCAATTGGGCGGCTCGTAACGAATTCCACAGTAACCCGAAAATTGCCGACTTGCTTGACGTGAAAATGGACAAGCAGGCCCATGAGCACCGCGACCCGTACAACCGGGAAGACTTGCTTCTTGTCTTCAATCCCACGAAGTACCATAAAGCGACACAATTCAACCGGACCGGCGATGTTGTGCCGCACCGCTTCTGGCTTCCCTTGCTTGGCCTGTTCACCGGAGCGCGGATTGAAGAACTGGCGCAACTGCACACGGAAGATATCGTGGTATTCGATACCGAGACAAAGGAATCCCGGCCCGCAGTCTCCCTCAAAGCCGAAGAGTTACGGACAGCAGTTGCCGCTCACGGCCAGAAGTGCCATTTCTGCCTGGATACCCACATTAGCAGGCCATACCAAACAATAAAAAACCCGGCCTCCGCCCGCCTGATCCCTCTCTCGCCCGCCCTGGTGCATGACTTCAACTTTATAGGCTATGTGCTGGAAACGGCAAAGCGGGAAGCCTCCACCGATAGCGCCGACAAAGGACGCTTGTTCCCGGAACTGAGCAAGCAGGACGCATCAAAACGATTCTCCCACAACGCTTCCAAGTGGTACGGCAATTACCGGAAAGCAATAGGGCTATCGTCGGCGCAAGGCGGGAAAAAGGACTTCCACAGCTTCCGGGACACCATCGCGCAATGGTGCGATCTGAACAACATACCACTCAAAACCGCCAAGCGGTACATAGGCCATGCCGAGGACGATATGACCTACGGGCGGTACTCCACGGAATCCCCACCCTGGAAGCTCTACGATGAAATCACCGAGCCCTTCACAGAGTATGTTTGCGGTATCCTTGACCTGTCGTCCCTGAAAACAAGCCCGGTAGCGCAACACGCGATATGACCACGGAAAGCAAACCCAAGGTACGCCCGCTCAACACCCGTCGCGTACCGGCATCCGAAGAGGCGAAACAGTTCTGCACCTATGTCTGCGCCAGGGTTGAGGGCTACGAAAACGCTTACGGCCTGCGGCATCCCACCACGATCCGAGCTTTGATCAAAGAGGGGTCTTTTCCCGCTCGAAAGGTTGGGGTCGGCTGGCGTATTGAGCCTGAGGCCGTGAAACGCTGGTTGTCTGAAAAACAGCCCAGTGGAGAAGATGAGGAATAAAGCGGTTTGTGCCGCAAAATAGGTTGATCTATACCGCAGGAGGTTCAAATCATGGTGACCGTGTACGCGAAGACCCAGATCCTTGAAAATGAATCCACGTCAACGATACAACCTCAGGTACAAATATCCGCGCCAGGATTACAAACAACAGCCCGGCAAGGTGCAGCGAACACCTTAACCGGGCCTAACCCGACAACCTACACGGAGGATGTCATGGCTCAGAACACAGTAAACAGCCCCACTACGACCGTCAATCCCCCCCCCAAACTACCACAGATTATCTTCTGGGGGCGGCGGCATTTGCACAACACAAATTATTTATCCCGTTCGGCCCGCGAGCAAGTCCCGCGCAGTCAAGGAAGCCCGTGCCATACTGGACGCCGAAGCCGTCAGAGCGCGGAAGACCCTTGATGCCTATGCCGCCATAAAGCGTAAAGAAGTCACTGCCGAGGTAGCATTCTGCGCCCCTGGCGGACTCCTGTGCGACGTTATCAGCGTCTTGTTTCCTGATGCTGGACCATATGAATTTCAAGCCGCATACGACAAAATAGAGAAGTTTTTTAAGGCTGCCGGGTGGGAGGTAAAACGCGATGTCACTTACCTCCGGTCCGCTGCAGACCGGGAGCCGTTGCGGCAACTCTCGGAGATAATGAGCTCGCCGCTTGGAGGACAGTTCCGCACGAGCTTGTTATCTCTCCTGGCGGCTATTGAAGATCTGCATTGCAATATGCTGACTAATAGTAAGCGGGGTTACTATGACCGCATCCCATCCCCACTGCTTGCCTATGCCCTGCCACACGGCGAGGCTGGGGACTTTGTGAAGCCGATAAAGATCAAAGAGGAAATCCAATGAATAGCGACTCCGCCCTCCCCGGCTCCACAGGGCCGGATATTGGGAAACTCAAGCTCCAGGTCCAAGTCCTTGAGATTGAAAAGGCTGAGCAAAAGCTCAAGGCGAGGCGTCTGGCACTTCTAAGGATAATTTTTTTCTGCATACTTCACCTTAAATAGAAAAACCGCCAGTTTTCCCCGGCGGCAAAAAATTAACAGTTTTATCAATCAAGACATTGGTATGTCCTGGTGATGAGGTTGTTTGCTTCCCCTGCCCTTTTCATCGTTTCACCACCAAAGGCTTCCGCGCTTTTGTAGCCCCAAGCTTGACAACGCTTAATAGCGATTTCAAGGGCTACAGCTTCATCCTCAGGGTACGGCGTCATCATGTTTCGCTCGTATGACACATCAACCGTACCGTCAGATTTGCTGCCCCCGGTAGCGGACCACTTTGCTGCCCCACACCCCGCCACCATTGCCACCGCCACACAGGCCAGAAGGAATCTCAGCTTCATAGGGTCCCCCTTGTGAGTTATTATAACTCCTCTTCGTGTACCCAATATGTGCTTACCTATGCAAGACCTATTGCGGCTGGGTCTTCATCTGTCGCGCTTCTCGGCGGAGTTAGCACGAAGTATCATAAAGGTCGGCTTGTATGGATTGACGCCGGGCGCTATACTCTGCAGACACCCCCGCCATTTCAAAGGACGTTCAATGAAAGACGACATCGCCATTTTTGAGGAAAAGCATATCCGCCGCGCATATGACGAGAAAACCGAAATGTGGTTCTTTTCGGTGGTGGATATCATCCAGGTTCTGACCGACTCCGGCGACTATCAGCAGGCCCGGAAATACTGGAAGAACTTAAAACTCCGCCTGAAAAAAGAAGGAAGCGAAGTGGTAACAAATTGTTACCAGTTGAAGCTAACCGCCGAAGATGGCAAGAAAAGAGTGACAGACGTCGCCAGCGCGGAAACTCTCCTCCGGCTTGTGCAATCCGTGCCAAGTCCCAAGGCCGAACCCATCAAGCTCTGGCTGGCGAAGGTGGGTTATGAGCGCATCCGGGAAATGGCCGACCCGGAAATCGCCCTGAACCGTTCCCGTGAGTTGTGGCAGCAGCACGGGCGCTCGCAGAAGTGGATAGAGCAAAGGATGCTGGGTCAGGAAACCCGCAACAAGCTCACCGATTATTGGAAAAATCACGAGGTCAAGGAAGGCCAGGAATACGCCATCCTGACCAATATCATTCACCAGGAATGGTCCGGGGTCAGCGTCCGCCAGCATAAAGACCTCAAGGGCCTGGAAACGCAGAATCTGCGCGACCATATGACGGAAGCGGAATTGATCTTCACCGCCCTGGCGGAACTCTCCACCCGGCAGATTGCCGAAAGCATGAACGCCACCGGCCTGCAAGAAAACGCGGTGGCGGGCAAGACAGGCGGCGGCATTGCCCGCCAGGCTCGCAAAGAACTGGAAAAAAAGACCGGGCAGAAGGTCGTCACCGGCAAGAGCAATATTCTTCCGCCGAGCAAAAGGGAATAGCTCCGAGAGGGTGACCCCGCCTATATGGCACCGAGAAAATTTGCTGGTATTTATGCTGGCATTTAAAAAATTACAATTTTATATTACAATATATTTTACTATATTAACGACAATACACAATCCCCCTCATCCCACCAGAAAGACATTCGCACAAGTGCGCCGAGGAACTAAAAACCTTGGCGCACTTGCTTTTTATTCACTTATATTGTTCGTGCTCCTCCGGGAGGTTCGTTGACGCCCCATCCAAACCGGGTAGAAAACCGGGTAAGTTTTCAACGCCTATCCGTAATCCGGGTAGGTTCCGCAAACGCTTGGAGCAGTCCTGACGCTGAAAATCGAAAACTTCTGCGAAGACAGGAAGCTGGCCATCGACGACATCAAGCAGTCCGTTATGTCCAGCATCATCCACGGGATTTACAAGGGTATGGAGGATGCCGTCATCACTCGGGAGGAGGAAGAGTATTTCTTCGCGTTCCTGGACCGCTGCGGCATAGCGTTCTCGGAAGTCCCGGCTTCTCTACGGAATATATTTCGGAAGGGCATCGCAGCAAGAGACAGTGCTGTTAGCTAGGAAAATACTGACAGAAAAAAACAGGTTCGAAACCCTTTCCCATTTCAAATTACCTGGCCACGCCAGTAGGTTATTTCTAATATAGTTCACGTATAAAAACACCGCAGTTAGTGGACCATTATGACGCGTTCCGTCGGACGGGTAACCCCGGCCCGGAAGTACATGTTTAATCCGGTATGTCGGTTTTCTGTTTTTACTCCCTTGATGGGGTCAAGGGAGAAAGAGGCCAGACGCCCGGTTATCCATAGGGGGATATCACTATGGCTTGTGCCGTTCACCATGCAGGCGTTACCGCTTCTGCCGGGTTTTCTTCCGTCATCTGCGTAGACCCGCCGGAGGCTGGATCCATACACGTCCACACAATCTCCGAGGGGCAGATCCATCTCATGTTCGACCACCGCAAGGCCGGGTTTGCGCGTGAGGGCACGGACTTGGTCATCACAACCGACACCGGAGGCACCGTTGTCTTGGACGACTTTTTTGCGGTCGGGGCTCAGGCGCTGCCGGTTTTTGAGACTGCGGGCGGAGAGTTGGTTTCCGCTTCCACCTTTCTGCTGGAGTTTGATCCGAACATTGACCTTTCCCCCGTTGACATCCATGCCCTCCCAGGCAGTGGTACGCAGTATGAAGACAATGCCGGAGGACTTGTGGGCGGCATAGACCGCCTGGAAAGCCTGGGGACCGGCTATTTGCGTTGGGAAAACGTGAGTGCCGAGACGCTGTTTTTTCTACCCACGCGCGGGCAGGCGGTGAGTTCAGGCGATACAGCCTCTCACGTTTCCGCCGTCCCTGAGCCCCCTTCTCTCCCTTTTGCACAAGACCGTGCTTTTGCACAAGCTCGTGCCGTGGCCTACCTTGCCAGTGAAGGCAGCGACTCCAACGACGAACAGTATGAGTACTCTTTGCACCCGGCTTTCGCGCTTGCTCTCTCCGGCCCTGGTCTCACGCCTTCCTTCTCCCCGGCTACCACTCCGGTTCTTGTCGCCTGCAACGCCGGCAAAGGCGCTTTTTTTACTACCGCCTGTGTGGGCAACGAACTGACCATCACTCTGACCGAAGCTGGCAGAGAGTGGATGGCGGATAACGCCGGACAGGATCTGGTGGGCTACTTCCGCATAGAATCCCCGGAGTACCGCACGGGAAGCTATGTACTGCAGGCGGTATTCACGCCGTCCGATACCTTTGATTCCATGACCACCCCTCTCAACAATTATTACGACCGCACGGCTTCCACATTCGGCGAAACGCATCAGGGCATTAACCCGGACAAAGCAACCGGGTATACTGTGACGACCACTGACAAGGATGATATTCTGCGCTTCACCGGCCCTATGGATGCGGCCGCCCTGTTCACTGGCCAGGGCGACGATATCCTTGCCATCACCGGAAACGTGACAGACTCTAATATCAACATGGGAAGCGGCACGGATACGGTGCGGATCAACGGGATGCTCGGCGTGTTTTCCGGACAGCACTACCTTACCATGGACAGCGGCAGTGTGACGGTAGCCTCCGGGGAGAAGGTCGGAAGCGCGGTTTATGCCTACAATGCGAAACTGCATGTCGACGGCAACAACGCGGACATACTCATCGACGCAACCCGGGCCGCCTCAACCGCCGGCATCAACATTGATGCCGACGCTGAAGTAACCGCTACAGGCAAAAACGTGAGCGTCACCGGCAATACCCTTGGCGGCTCGGACAGTAATGCGGGCGTCAGCCTTGCCGGCACAGCCAAGGGAACAATCAGTGCTTCCGGGCTGTTGTCCGTTGCGGCAACCAATGAAGGCAGCGGTTCAGCCTATGCCATCAACACTATGTCGGGCGGTGATCTTACGATGCGAGGAGGGGAGGTGGGCCTGAGCGCATCTTCCGGCGCGCTTCAGGCAGGCACAATCGCCACTGTAGGCGCCGGCAACCAGGTTAGCGTTAATTCCTTGAACCATATTGATATGCGGGCTGAAGGCGTCAACTATGCTTATGGGGTCACTGCCGGAGACGGATCCAACATAAGACTGGATGCCAGCGGCGACCTGACCATACTTTCCAAAGCCTCAAATGGCATCAGCTACGGCCTTTTATCCTATAATACGGGCACCTTGGTGGAGGCTGACATTGCGGGCGCGGCTTCCATCACCGCCGAAGGCGCGGCAAGAGGTTACGCCCTTTCCGCCGCCCTTGGTGACCTGAACGTAAAGGCCGCCTCGCTTTCCCTTGTCGCCAAGGGGAGCCAAGCCGTTTACGCCATACAATCTTCCATCGGTTCAACGGTAACCGTAGATACGGATTCTCTGGACATTACCTCAAAATTTGAAGGTTCCGGGCAGCACCGGGCCGTTACCGCCTATACCGCGACCGGATATGAAGCCGCCGACATTGTCATAAACACAAAGAACCTGTCCGTTAATGCCACCTCCGTGGGGGCGAATCAGGCCGAAGCCTTGGGCGCGCTGTATCTGGGCTCCAGTGTCACGGTTAACCTGCAAGATTCCGACGAGGGAGCCTCCGCGGTTTTGAAAAACAAAAGTACTGATGGCGTCGCCACACCCGGCCCCCAGCTTTCCACGGGAGTCGGCACGCAGAACGGCAGCGTTTTTATACAGGGGGCTGAAAATTCTACTAATACCATCGCCATCACAAGCGAAGCGAACAAGGTTTCCTGCCACGCCATCCGCGCCGTGACGATCAGTAGCGCTATCGCTGGCAATATACAGATCCAGGGCGGCGCGATGGCGGACTCCATAAATGTTTCAGGAAACGGAACAGAAAACGCCGCGGCCTGGGGCATCTTCTGCTCCAACCCAGCATCCAGAGTTGTCATCGACGGTGGCGAGGGCGCGGACAACATCAATATTTCCGCCGTGGCGGAAGGGGGAAACGCCAACGCCGTCAACGCCACGACACGCGCGGAGGTTCATATAGCTGGCGGCGAGGGGTCAACTATTTCCATTTCCGGGAAGAGTAACACGGGCTCCGCGTGGGGCCTGAACTCGCAGGGAGGTATTTCCCTTGTAGGCAGCCATATTGAGATCACGGCTGAGACTTCGGCGCTGAACCGAGGGGCATACGCCATACAATCGTGGGACCCGAACAAGGATATCCATATCCAGGGTCATGAAAGCGGCCTGAATTTGAACATTGTCGCTAAGGGCGGGCTCGAGACTGAGACCCGGGCCATATACTCCAAGAACAATAGCCAGACCTTCATCGAAGGCTCCGCCAGCGACGACTCAATTACCATACAGGGCCACGTTGACGGCTGGCAGGGCGCTGATGCCTACGGTAACGAGATTCATACTGGCGCTGGCAATGACCGCGTGGAAATAACGGGAAAAATTTACGGCACGCGTATCAACCTTGGCGACGGCAACGACACGCTGACCTTGCGACATTCCGCGGACGTCACAGATCCAGACCGGGTAGTACTCTACAGCTCGCTCGAAGGCGGCGATGGTTTTGACACTTTGGAGCTCGACAGGTTCGCCCCCGGCGGCGTGTTTTCTTTGGATAACCTGAGCGGTTATGTCATGGGGGCCGATGTCGGCGGCAGCATAAGCGGATTCGAGCATGTGGATCTCGGCAGCAGCGATATCGCCACCACCCTGAACGTGTATCTGAGTGATTTGCTCACCTGGAATGATAGTCTGAACGGCGGGCTGGACGAGCTTACTTTCATCTCCGGCACGGATCTTTCCGGCGAACTGGCCCCGGGCCATTATATGACGGTGACGGGAAATGGTAATGATACGGTGCGGCTTAACGGCTCTGTTACCGATACGAGCACTGTGTTTGCGTCCGGCGCGGATTTTTACGACGTTTATTCCTACAGCGATAACGGAGACACTCACTACCTGCTCATTCTGCAGGCGCTTACCGTGGTGGCCTAAGGCTCGGAGCTGGGCCGGCGCAGCAGCTCCCGCATATGAAGAGGCGTGGGGCAGGCCTTCCCTCCGGAAAACAGCGGCATGGACGCCGTGCCTTTTTGAGCGACCTGTTGTTTGACCAAAAATAAAATTATATTAATAAATTATCGCAGTTATCTGGCTTTCGTAAACTGGTAATCGAGAGATAGAATGATAGGGTAACCCTTCCGCCTCTCGTCGTTTATGGACAACTTCCAGGGCTGCTCGCTTCTGGCAGACGATCAGGACGGAACGTTTGTCACCCATGGCCTGGGAAACCATCGGCGCTTCCAGGAAGGGCAGGCCATGTCTTTTTATTCCAAAGGCACCCCGTATCTTGGGGTCTACACCAAAGAAGGGGGGGGGCTACACCAAAGAAAGGGGCATTGCGTAAAAGGGAATGTTTCCGACACGTTTTCATGACCACTACCCGCAATTTTTCCGCACACTTGAAGAACAATCAGATTATCGACCGCATTCCGCGCCTAAACGCTGGAAATATAATTCCGGAACTGCTATCTTCCCGGTAGTACATAAAAACCCTAAGCGTTGGAGTTATCATATGAAGCGCATTCTGATAGTCTCTTCTTTCTGTATGGCGCTGGTTTTCGGCCTTGCGGCCGCCGGTTTTTCCGCTGACGACGCCACGTTGTACAAGCGCTGCATCAGCTGCCACGGCGCTGACGGCGCCAAGCCCCCCCATGTGCTCAAAGGTCAGAAATCCGCCGACCTGATGACCAAAATGAAAGGCTACGCCGCCGGGACATACGGCGGTTCGCAAAAAGCCCTGATGACCAACTTGATGAAGCCGCTGTCGCCCGAAGACATGCAGGCCCTGGCCGACTACATAGCGAAACTCTGATGCGCGGCTTCCGGCTTCCGCTCCTTTGCCTGCTGGTTTGCGCGGTGTGGCTGCACGCCGCGCAGGCCGCTGTTGCCGCGTCCCCGGACGCCGCTCCCGCTCCCGTTGACGCCGGTTCCGCCCACGCGGGCCATGCGCCGGACACCGGCACGCTTGCGGACCAGGTCCCGCGCCTGAGCCCGGAGCAGCAAAAGGACCCCAATCTGGCTATTCCCGGCGGCGGCGAGGCCACGACCAGGAAGCAGACCGCCCTGGGCGCGCTCAGCCCGGAAGAGCGCGCCGTCTACGCCCGCGTGGACGAAAAAGGTGGAGCCGTCATTCCGGAAGGTATTCTGTTCAAGGACGAAAACGGCAAGGAAGTGGATATCCGCTCTCTGATGAACGTGCCCGTGGTCATCGCGCCGGTGTATTATTCCTGCCCCGGCACCTGTCACCTGCTGCTCTCCGCGCTGGCCCGCATTCTGCCCCAAGTCGGGCTGGAGCCGGTCAAAGACTACCGCGTCGTTTCCGTCAGTTTCGACGACACGGACACTCCGGAGCTGGCCGCGCAGCGCAAGCGCAACTTTATGGCCGCCACGGATTTTACCTACCCGGCCGACGGCTGGGTCTTTCTCAGCGGCAGCAAGGAGTCCGTCAGCCGCCTCATGGACGCCATCGGTTTCCGCTACAAGCGCCTGGGCCGCGATTTCATCCACCCCACAGTGCTGGTGGTCACGGCCCCCGGCGGCACAGTATCCCGCTACCTCTACGGCCAAAGCTTCATGCCCTTTGACATCACCATGTCCCTCAACGAGGCGGCCAAAGGGCACGTCGGCCTGTCCCTTAAAAGGGCGCTGGCCTACTGCTTCACCTACGACGCGGAAAACAGGCGCTACGTGTTTGATTTCATGCGCCTCGCCGGCGGCATCATCCTGTTCGGCGCGGCCGTATTGTTGTTTGTCTTGTTGTGGGGCGGGCGTAAGAAGAAAAAGGCTTAGGGGTTTTCCCCATCCCCTGGCCGCCGGAGGCATTCTCCATGACCAGTTTTTTGGAAACCGCTCCAGGTGCAAAAGGCGGGATAGGGGCGTGGATTTTTTCCACGGACCACAAGCGTATCGGCATGATGTACCTGTACGCCATTGTGGCCATGTTCCTGGTGGGCATGGTCCTGGGCTTCTGCATCCGGCTGGAGCTGATGACGCCCAGTTGGAAGATGCTGGGGGACAGGGCGTACAACGCGCTGTTCACGCTGCACGGCGTGCTCATGATTTTCCTGGTGGTCATCCCCAGCATACCGGCCACCTTTGGGAATTTGTTCCTGCCCATCCAGATCGGGGCGGAAGACGTGGCGTTCCCCAAGCTGAACAACTTTTCCTGGTGGCTGTACATGACGGGCATGGTGCTGGCTGTCGTCGCCATGTTCACGGGCAGCGGGCCGCCGGACACGGGTTGGACCTTTTACGTGCCCTTCAGCGAAGTGACCACCACCAACGTGAGTTTGGCGGTGTTCGCGGTGTTTATCTTGGGCTTTTCGTCCATTCTGACGGGGCTTAATTTTATCACCACCCTGCACAGGCTGCGCGCGCCCGGCATGGGCTGGACCAAAATGCCGCTGTTCTGCTGGTCCCTGTACGCCACGGGCTGGATCCAGGTGCTGGCCACGCCGGTGCTGGCCATAACCCTGCTGCTGATCATAGCGGAACGCCTGCTGGGCATAGGGCTGTTCGACCCTTCCCGGGGCGGGGACCCCATTTTGTACCAGCACCTGTTCTGGATTTACTCGCACCCGGCCGTGTACGTGATGATTCTGCCGGCCATGGGCGTTATTTCCGAAGTGCTGCCCGTGTTCTCCAGAAAGTCCATTTTCGGGTATAAAATGATCGCTTTTTCCAGCCTGGCCATAGCCTTTGCCGGGTCCCTGGTCTGGGCGCACCACATGTTCGTGAGCGGCATGAGCGATACCGCCGTGCTCATCTTTTCCTTTCTGACCTTTGTGGTGGCCATTCCTTCGGCCATCAAGGTCTTCAACTGGGTGGCGACCCTGTATAAAGGGTCCATCCACCTGGAACCGCCGCTGTTGTATGCGCTGGCGTTCCTGTTCCTCTTCTCCATAGGCGGGCTGACCGGCCTGGTGCTGGGCTCGGCGGGAACGGACGTGCACGTGCACGACACCTATTTCGTGGTGGCGCACTTCCACTATGTGATTTTCGGCGGACTGGGCTACGCTTTTTTCTCGGCCATGCACTACTGGCTGCCCAAGGTCTACGGCCGCATGTACAACAAGCGCAAGGCGTCCTGGGCCTGCCTGGGCTCGTTCATCGGCTTCAACCTGCTGTACTTCCCCATGTTCATCGCGGGGCTGGAAGGCATGCCCCGGCGCTACCACAGCTATCTGCCCAAGTACGCGGGCCTGCAGCTGCTTTCCACCTTCGGGTCCTGGATTCTGGCGGCTTCGCTCCTGGTGATGTTCTGGAACCTCTGGGTCGGCATACGCCACGGGCAGCCCGTGGGCATGAACCCCTGGGGCGCGGCCACGTTGGAGTGGACCATCCCCTCCCCGCCGCCGCACCACAACTTTGCGGAGGAGCCGGTCATCACCCGGGGCCCCTATGATTTTGAAGGAGTGGAAGCCGATGACTGAGCACGCCCCCGCCGCGCACAAGGGCGACACGGAAGGCGCCCGCATAGGCATGTGGCTGTTCCTGTTCACGGAACTGCTGCTGTTCGGCGGGTTGTTCCTGCTCTACGCCGTGTACTTTCACCGCTACCCGGAAGCCTTTCACAGCGGGGGCAAGGTCCTGGACCGCATCCACGGCACGGTGAACACCGTGGTGCTGATTACCAGCAGTCTGTTCGTGGCGTGCAGCGTATCCGACCTGCAACGCGGGAACAAAAAACGCGCCCGCCTGCTGCTGTTGGCCACCGTGGTCTGCGCCCTCATCTTTCTGGTCATCAAATATTTTGAGTGGAGCGCCAAAATCCACCACGGCATCTACCCCAACGGCCCGGAACTGGTGAAGCTCCCGCCCGGCGAGATGCTCTTTTTCAACCTCTATTACATGATGACGGGGTTGCACGGCATCCACGTCATCATCGGCGGTGCGGCCATTATCTGGGTTTGGCAGCGCATCGGTACGGGAGCCGTCACCCGCGAACAGCCCGTGGTCCTGGAAAACGTGGGCCTGTACTGGCACCTCGTGGACTTAGTTTGGATTTATCTGTTCCCGCTGTTTTATCTGGTGGTGTAAAGCAATAGTTGTCGAAGCCAATTAAGAGCGAGAGCAGGGCGCTGCCCTGCACCCGCGGGAGGCATTTTCCATGACCACTACGACTGAACACGAACAGCATATCCTTTCATTCGGCGCGAACCTGGCCGTGTGGGCGGCGCTGATGGTACTGACGGCCATTACCGTTGCCGTGGCGTATATGGACCTGGCTTTTCTGCATGTGGTGGTGGCGCTCAGCGTGGCCACGGTCAAGGCCGGGCTGGTGATTTTGTACTTCATGCACGTGAAGTATGCTTCGCTTACGGTGCGGGCCATGCTGTTCACGGCTTTTTTGCTGTTGGCCATTGCCATTGGCCTCACTTTTTTTGATGTGGCGTACAGGTAAGGGTTTATGTATCGCGATTCCCTCTCCCCGGTGCAGCATGTGGATTTCGCCTTTTATCTGCTGTTCGGCTTTTCTTTTGCCGTGCTGCTCATTCTGACGGCCTGCGCCTGCTGGTTCATCTGGCGCTACCACCATACCCGGCACCCCAAGGCCGAGGACATCCGGGGCAACGTCAAGGCGGAAGTGCTGTGGACGTTGGTGCCCAGCCTGGTAATCATGGGCCTGTTCTATTACGGTTGGGTGGGCTACCAGGCCCTGCGCACCGTGCCGGACGGATCGCTGGACGTGAACGTCACGGCCCGCATGTGGTCCTGGACCTTCACCTATCCCAACAACAAGCATAGCAACGTGCTGGTGGTCCCTGTGGGCCAACCGGTCAAGCTGACCCTTACGACCAGGGACGTGATCCACAGCTTTTTCGCGCCCGCCTTCCGCATCAAGATGGACACGGTGCCGGGAATGGAAACCTACGCCTGGTTCAAGGCCCAGCGCCCGGGCGACTACGACGTCTTTTGCGCGGAATACTGCGGCGACAAGCACGCGGCCATGCTGGCCACCATCCGGGCGGTGAGCCGGGAGGATTTCGACGCCTGGCTGGCGGAAAGCGCCACCGGTCCGGACGCCGGGCAGAAACTGATGGATGCGCAGGGCTGCTTCTCCTGCCATTCCGTGGACGGCAGCCCCGGCGCGGGCCCGACCTTCAAGGGCGCGTTCGGCCACAAGATCAAGGTGTTGGTGGGCAAGACCCGTACGGAAATCGTGGTGGACGAAAACTATCTGATCGAGTCCATCGTCAAGCCCGGCGCCAAAATTACCGAAGGCTACGAAGACATCATGCCGCCCTATACGGACTTTACCAAAGAGCAATTGGACAGCATGATAGACTATATAAAAAGCCTCGGAGAAGAACAGAAATGACTTCACGTCTGGCTATTCTGACACAACGCCTGCATGACGCCCGCACGCTGGTCCGGGATACGGTTTCGCTGATGGTGGCGGCTTCCGCCGCCTTCGGGTACCTGCTGGAACGGCCGGTTATAGACGCGGGTTTCGCCTGGACCTTGACCGGCGCCATGCTGGTCACAGGCGGGTGTTCCGCCTGGAATCAGCTGCAGGAAAAGGACCTGGACGCGCTTATCCCCCGCACCCGGAACCGTCCTCTGGTTCAGGGCCGCGTCAGTCCGGCTTTCGCGCTGGTTTTGGGGATCGTCTGCTTCGGGGCGGGCACGGCCTGCCTCTATGCGGCCGGGGGCCTTGCGCCCGCGTCTTTGGCTTTCGTCGTGGCCGGGCTGTACAACGGGCTGTATACGCCGCTCAAGCGTGTCAGCGGTTTCGCGCTGCTCGCGGGCGCGGTCGTGGGCGCGTTGCCGCCCGTGCTGGGTTGGCTGTGCGCCGGGGGCGGTATTTTCGCCCCGGAGCTGGCTCTGCTTTATGGCGTGTATCTGCTCTGGCAGGTACCGCATTTCTGGATGCGCGCCGAGCGGGACAGCGAAGCCTACGCCGCCGCCAAGCTCCCCCTGCCGCCCGTGCAGTTCAGCGGGCCGGGCTACCGCCGTCTCCTGCGCTTGTGGTTCCAGGCTTACGCTGCCGCCGTGCTGCTGCTGCCCGTCTTCCCTCTGCTGCACGGTCCTGCGGCCAGGATCGTCCTGGGGCTGCTGGGCATGGCTCTTTTTGTGGGTGGGGGTCTGTTGCTGCGTCCAGGAAGCGGCACGCCGGAACGCCGTTATGCGCTGCAACTCACGGACGGCGGTCTGGCCGCCGCCATGCTGGTGGTTGTGCTGGATCGATTGATGGTGTTTGGGTAAGCGGAACCGTCATTGTACGGCTCCGCCTTATCAACGGGAAACGCCCCATACCCCTGTCAACATTTTCAGGGAAAGGGGGTTTTCCCCTTCCCTTGGCTGCCGGAGGTACTCCACATGACGCTTTGGATACACCCCTTGATGCAAGCGGCGGCGACGCTGCTGGGTATATATGTGCTCCACCTGGGCTTGCAGCGGGCGCGGAGCAACCACCTGGGGCGGAAGATTCCCTTTGCCTGGAAAGACCACGTGCGCTGGGGCCGCTGGGCCATAGGGCTGTGGATGCTGGGCACGCTGGGCGGCATAGTCGTGGCCCGCCTGGAATGGGGCGTGTTTCTGGCCACCGGCACCCACGCTCAGGTGGGGCTGGTCTTTTTTGCCCTGGCACTGTTCGGCTACCTTTCCGGCCACATCATGGACAAGGAAAGGAAGCGCCGCGCGACGCTTCCCTTGGTCCACGGCCTGGTGAACCTGACGCTGGTGGCCCTGGCCCTCTGGCAGGCCTGGACCGGCTGGGCCTTCTTGCCGTAGAGCGCGGCCGCCCGCGAACCGCGCCAGCCGCGCAACGCCTTCACCTCCTTGTACCGGAAGCAGCTCGTCAGGGGCGGCCTGGAATCACAAGCGGGTATGGCGCGTCTATTGCCTGATGGGTCTGAATAAGCGGCGTAAAACCTTCAAGCGCCGTTTGCCCAAAGATGACATCCCACCAGAAAGACATTCGCACAAGTGCGCCGAGGACTAAAAACCTTGGCGCACTTGCTTTTTATTCACATATATTGTTCGTGCGCATCCGGGTAGATTCGTTAACGCCCATGCCGAACCGGGTAGGAAACCGGGTATATTTTCAACGCCTACCCGTAAACCGGGCAGGTTCCGTAAACGCTTGGAGGATAACGCCAGCCGCTGACCGGACCAGCTGCCGGGCCCTGAGCCGGTGGAACAAAAGAAGAGCCGCCATGGCTGGTTTTCAGGCCACGACTTTCCGGAGGCCGAGCCGTTTCATGCTTCTGTAAAGAGTGCTCGCATTTATGCCGAGCATGCGTGCGGCTTCCTTTTGTTTGTTGCCGCAAAGGCTCAGGGCCCGGAGTATTTCATCCCGCGCGGCCGCCCCTCTGTCCTTTAGCGCGTTTTCCGGTCCCGGGACTTCCCGGGATACTGCGTCTCGCGGCGCCGACAATTCAAGCGCGGCCAAAACGTCCTCTTCCTCAAAGACGGGTCTGTCATGAAAAAGGAGACAGAGCCGTTTGATGACCTGCTGCAACTCCCGGACGTTCCCCGGCCAGTCGTGCGCCGCCAACCGGGCCAGGGCGCGGGTACTGAAATCGGCCTCCTTGCCCTGCCTGAGCTGGCGTGCGAAATGCCTGGCCAGATAGATGATGTCCCCCATTCTTTCCCGCAGGGATGGCAGGCTCAGCCGCAGCACGCTCAGCCGGTAAAAAAGATCCTTGCGGAAAGCGCCGCTGCTGCTCAGCGTGAAAAGATCCTCGTTGGAAGCCGCGATAACCCTGAAATCGACGTGCTGGTATTTGTCCCCGCCCAGGCGCAGCACATTGCCCTCCTGCAGAACGCGCAGAAGCCGTGTCTGCCCGTACTGGTCAAGGCCGGATATTTCGTCCAGGAAAATCGTCCCCCGGTGAGCCAACTCGAACAGACCTGCCTTGCCCTTGCGGCTTGCTCCGGTAAACGCGCCGTCCTCGTAGCCGAAAAGTTCGGATTCCAACAAGGCCGGAGGCAAGGCCGCGCAGTTTATCGCCACAAACGGCCCGTCCCGCCGGGCGCTGGCAAGGTGCATTCCTTGGGCGAAAAGTTCTTTCCCCGTTCCGGTTTCTCCGGTTATCAGCACCGGGTCGGATGTGGCCGCAAAAATTTTCGCCCGTGAACGGGCGGACAGGATTTGCGGCGAGGTTCCCGCGATATCCGAAAAACCATAGTGCGCCACCAGCCCCTTTTCCGGGAGTTTTTTCCGTATCTTAGCCTCAAGTTCCACGATCTCCCTGGCCGGCTGGCAGCGCAGGACCGCCCCGCTGGCCCTGTTCTGCCGGACAATGGGGATAAGGCTGACCAAGAGCGGCGTTGATTGGATATGGACCAGCTCGTCGGCGAGCGTATCGCCCCCGTCAAGGCAGTTGTTCAGCTTCAACTGGGGACAGAGGCCGGGCAGACTCTTGTTCGCCCAGTCCTGCGGGATGCCGAGCAGACGTATGGCGTTCTCGTTCGTTAATTGTATGCGGCCGAGGGAATCCAGAACGACGATGCCGTCCTTGGTCGTGTCCACGACGGCTTTGAGCTGCAATGCCCGCTCCTGTTCAAGCCTGCGCGCCAAGGCGATCTGGCGCGCCTCGAGAAGTGCCTGGGAAATGGAACTGTCGCTGCTGACGTAGGGAATGACCTTGACATCATAGTTCGCCAGGGCTTCCAGCGTCGTCAGGCCGCCGACGACGACATCGGCTTTGTCCTGGGCGGCTTGGCGGGCGGAAGCCTGGACGGACGCCTTCGTATACCCGCTGGGGTACAGCCTGGTATCGGTATCCAAAAACCTCGCCATGCCCTGGATGTCGAGATTAATACGGGGATACGTGACGACAGCTATCCGCGGCCGGTCGAGGCCGGTCAGGGCCTTGGCGTTGGCGAGCATGATGCTGATGTCGTAAATACTGAGTGGGATGTTGACCAATGGGGTGCGCAGCCGGCTCCGCTCAAGCAATTCACATGTCGAGCCGCGACAGACTATGACGTCGATGCCATTCTGCTCCATGCTGCGCGCCACGGGCACAGCCTCCTCCATGCGGGCGAGGACTATTTCACAAGACGTCAGGCCCAGCTCGGCCGCGAGAAAAGGAACTCTGTCCAGCGTATCCATGTCCGGAGCGATAACACCCAGTCGTATCATGCGGCTCTCCTTACGTAAGGGATGCAGCGCCATTTATTGCACGCAATAGTGCATTTGCATGATTCAATGCAAATATATGCAATTACATTGCGTTTAGCAAACAACATCTATTAGATTGATTATATTACGCAATATAAAACCTCACCCAAAAACCGCACAGTCCGCGTGACACGCATTCGTCGTTTTTTTACCCGTCAATTCGGTGTGTTGTTGCAAACATCGCGGCCTTGGGCATTCCGGGGCACGCATGGCATGCATATTGCTCATCCGGGGACACGACCCTTCGCTGTAACCATACGGATTGTAAGGAGAGACACCGTGGCGTACCCCAAAAAATTGTGGCAAGGCAGTGAGTTTCTGGCAGCAACGTTCGCCGGGTACGGCGTAACGCACGTGTTTTATATAGAGTCTGTCTTGCGCCAAACGCTGATAGAGCTTGAACGGCGTAATATCCGCCGTATCATGACCCACTCCGAGAAAGCGGCCGCCTATATGGCGGACGGTTACGCCCGCGCAAGCCGCAGGGCCGGCGTATGCATGGCGCAGTCCGTTGGTGCCGCCAACCTGGCCTCCGGCATGCAGGAAGCGTATCTCGCGAAGTCTCCGGTTATCGCCATCACGGGCAAAAAGCCGTCCATGTACCGTTACCGCCATGCATACCAGGAAGTCGACCATTGGCCGCTGTTCGAGCCGGTCAGCAAATTTAATACCTCAATCGAGCACGCGAGCGAACTGCCCCAGGCCATCCGTCAACTTTTCCGGGAAGCCGTAACCGGAACCCCAGGCCCCGTGCACATTGACATGCCCAACCATCAGGCCGGGATAATAGAGCGGGGAGACATAGCTTCCGACCTCATCATTGAAAAAAGCTTCTCACGGATCCCGCCTTTCCGCCCCATCCCGGATCCGGCTGCCGTGAAGGCGGCTGTTGACCTCATTTACAAAGCCGAGCGCCCCCTGCTCGTGGCGGGCGGCGGCGCCGTCATGTCCGACGCGGGAGCGGAAATAACCAAGCTGGCCGAAAGGCTGAATATCCCCCTGGCGACCTCTGTGGACGGCAAGGGCATTATGCTCGAAAACCATCCCCTGAGCCTTGGGATCATGGGGGGATACGGCCGAGCCTGCACCAACGCCATTGCGGCGGAAGCCGACCTGGTTGTCTTCATCGGCTGCAGCGCGTGCGACCAGACCACGAAAAACTGGACGTTGCCCTCCCAGGAGACCCCGGTCATACAGATAGACATCAACCCGGCGGAGCTCGGGCGCAACTACCCCAACGCCGTGAGCGTGCTGGGCGACGCCAAGGCCGCGGCAGCCGCCATGGCGGCCACGCTGCAAGCCCCCCATCCCAATGCGGCCTGGACGCGGAAGGCCGCCCAAGCCCTTGCGGAATGGCGAAAGAGCCTCATTCCGGCCCGTGCGGATTCCGGCTCTCCCATCAAAGTCGAGCGGCTCTGCCAGATCATCCAGGACGAACTCCCGGAAGACGGCATCCTCGTTTCCGATACCGGGTTCGCCGCCATCTGGACCGCGTCGCATATCGATCTCACCAAACCGCGTCAGCGCTACATCCGCGCCGCGGGCGGCTCCCTCGGCTGGGCGTACCCTGCTTCCCTGGGCGTCAAATGCGGCGCGCCCGACCAGCCGGTCGTCTGCTTCACCGGGGACGGCGGCTTCTGGTACCACGTCGCGGAGATCGAGACCGCCGTGCGCTACGGCATTCCCACGGTAACCGTGGTCAACAACAACCGCGGTCTCGGCATGTGCCGCAAGCAAATTCACGAAATGTACGGCAACGCCGAAGGCAACCGCGATGAGATGTACCAGTTCCGGGCAGCGAGTTTTGCGCAGCTTGCCGAAACCATGGGAGCCGTCGGCATAACCGTCATCGAGGAAAAGGACCTGGCCCCCGCGCTCGGCGACGCCATACGCGGCGGAAAGCCCGCGGTGGTTGAAGTCATTACGGATATAACCGGCGACCCGCAGTTGTATTAGGCCCGCCTCCTCTGTTCCGGCACCGGCCAAGACCGTCGCTCCCGACGAGCGGCGCAAACCCTCTAGCCTTTGGATGCGGTATGGAAAAGCAATCAGGAACCCGGCTCGGTTTCATCGGCTTGGGCAAGATGGGCGCAAGCATGGCCAAAAACCTTATTGCACGCGGATTTTCCCTGGCCGTCAACGATATTTCGGAAGACCGCCTCGCGGAGCTTGCCTCCATAGGAGCGGCTGTTGCGCGGGACAGCCGCGAACTCGCTTCCTGCCCCGTCATTATCCTCTGCCTGCCGGGCAACAACCAGGTCCGCGAGATCCTGACCGGCGGAAACGGCCTGTTGCCGTTGCTGAATCCGGGCCAGACCGTGCTGGATATGAGCACCACCACGGTTTCCTTTGCCAGGGAAATGCATGCATTATTCGCGGCAAAAGGCGTTCGTCTGCTGGACGCGCCTATTTCCGGCGGGCTTGGCGGGGCAAGAGACGGCACCCTGACCATAATGGCCGGCGGGGAAAGAGACACCTTTGACAGGGCGCTGCCGTATTTTTCCGCCATGGGCAAGAACATCCTGTACATGGGCGGGCCGGGATGCGGCCAGCTTACCAAAGCCGTGAACAACGTGCTCTATAACATCAGCATGGCGGCCCTTGCGGAAGTGGTCCCCATAGCCATCGCTTCCGGGCTTGATCCCAAGCAGATCACCGAAGTGATAAATTCCAGCACCGGCCGTAGTTTTTGCTCGGAGTTCTTCCTTCCCCGCATCCTGCGGCGAGAGTTCACCGGAGCCTATGCCATGGGCAGCGCATACAAGGACATGATCAACCTGGGGGAAATAGCTTTGTACGAAGCCATCCCCGCCCCCGTTATCGAAGCGGCCACCCTCACGTACAAGACAGCGCTTCGCAAAGGCTACGGCGATCAGGACAAGAGCGCCATGATGCTCCTTTTCGAAGATCTTCTGAATGTCAAGCTTGCGGAAAAGTGACCGCCTCTTCCCGAGCGCGGAGCACGCGGTTTTTTCCGCACGGTGTGGTCCCTTTAACCATTGAGGAGTTAGCGCATGAACATTCGGAAAACGTTTTTCATCTCTTGTTTGCTCTTGATCGGGCTTGCCTTTGTTGTGAACGCCGGCATTGCCGAAGCCGCGCCGTATCCGAATAAACCGATTACCGTCATCCAGGGCTACAAGCCCGGAGGGGGCAGCGACACTCTGGCCCAGCTCACCCAACCCACGCTGGAAAAATACATCGGCATCAACTTCATCAACCAATACATGCCCGGCGCCAACAGCGCCATTGCCTGGACCCGCCTTGCCAAACAGACCAAGGGGGACGGCTACACCTGGGGCATTCTGAACGCGCCCGCGATGTATGCAAACTACATCATGAGTTCGGAAATTCAGTACTCCGTTGACGATATCGACGTGCTCGCCAACGTGGCATCCGACCCGATCATCTTTGTTGTGGCGCAGGACCATCCCTTCAAGACCCTGGACGACATGATCAAGGCCTGCAAGGAAAACCCGGGCAAGATCACCTCCGCCATTTCCGGCGTGGGCACGGACGACTTCTTCGCCATTCTTCTGACCCACCAGGCCATGGGGATCAAAACCCAGGTCGTGCCCTTTGACGGAGACGGCCCTTCCTGGCAGGCGGCCATGGGGCGCAAGATCGACGTGAGCATCAGCAACGTGGGCATCTCCTACCCCCAGATCAAGGCCGGGAACCTCCGCGCCCTTGGCGTCATGACCGAAAAGCGCATCGAGCTCCTGCCCGACGTGCCCACCATGAAGGAACTGGGCTACGATCTCGTGGTGGCTTCTTACCGCGGCTATGCCATGCCCAAGGGAGCGCCCGCGGAAGTGAAGGCCCACATCATAGAAGCGTTCAAAAAAATGGCCGCCGATCCCGCCTTTATCAAGGCCTGCAATGACCGCGCGACCGTCATCGACATGAAGTACGGCGACGAGTACCGCGCCATGCTCGAAAGGGACGTCAAGATGACCAAGGAACTGTGGGACCAGGTCAAGTCGGAATACTCCAAGCGGTAGAAAGACAAGGCTTCCCGCAATGAACGTCCGTTGACCGGGCGGGTCCGGCCCCTCCCCGGGGCCGGGCAAGCCCGCAAAACAGGGAAACGGCCTTGCGCCGCTCTTTTCACCAACGCAAAACACGCAGGTATCCAACAGGAGAAAACGCAACATGTCCGCAAAAAAGCCTTTTATCGGATTCATCGGGCTGGGCCGGATGGGCGGCAGCATGGCAAAAAATTTGATGTGCCCCGAAATTGACCTCATGGTCTATGACATCGTCCATGACAGGTACCCGGAATATGAAGGCATCGGCGCATCCACGGCCAAGAACCTCGTCGATATCGCGGCATGCGACATGATCTTCCTGAGCCTTCCCGCCTCCAAGGAAGTGCGCGAGACGCTTCTGGGAGAAAAAGGACTGCTGCCGCACCTCCGTGAAGGGCAGATCGTGATGGATTTCAGTTCCACCAGCCTTGCTTCGAATCAAGAGGTAGCTGAGGCGCTGGCCGCCAAAGGCGTGGGATTCATGGACGCGCCCGTTTCCGGAATGCCCATCGGCGCGCTGAACGGCACCCTGACGATCATGGTGGGCGGCCCCGAGGAGTTATTCAAAGCCGTATACCCCCACCTGTGCCGGATGGGCAAAACCATCCTGCACATGGGGCCTGTCGGCAGCGGGCAAATGACCAAGGCGCTCAACAACGTGCTGTACAACGTCAGTATCGCGGCCCTGGCCGAAATTTTCCCGTTGGCCGTCAAGCTGGGCATCAACGCCGAACGGTTCGAACAGGTCGTCAGCAACAGCACGGGCGGCAGCTACGCTTCCCGGTATTTCGTTCCCCGCGTTCTGGAGCGGAATTTCGAGGGCGCGTATCCCATAAGCGGCGCGTATAAGGATCTGGTAAACGTGGAATCCATCACCATCAAGGAGTGCATCCCGGTGCCAGTGCTTTCCGCCACCACCGCCGTCTACCAGATGGCCGCCAGGCGGAATCCCCACCTGGATAAAAGTTCCATGTTCATGATCTACGAGGAGCTTCTCGGAGTGACCGTGAAAAAATAGCCGAGCCCGAAGATTTGCAAACCCCCAAAAGGGAGCTGCCGAATGCCGTATTTCGCAAAAGAAATTCTATTTACTCTTGGAACATCGGGGCTGGCCCTGCTTTTCCTGGTCTATTCGCAGGAGCTGACGGATTCCGCGGCAATGCTGCCCCGCATTCTCTGCGGGCTGATCTTCCTGCTCTCCGCCCTCATGGCTTTCAACGCGGTGCGGGCGGAAAAACGCGGCGAGCACGCCATCCAGGAGGCCCGCCCTCCGGTCAACCTGAAACGCATATGGATTTTCATAGGCCTTCTCATCGGGTACGTGGCCCTGGTGCAGCCATTGGGATATTTCGTCATTACGCCCGTCTTCATCGTCGCCGCCTGCTGGTTCCTCCGCGCGACAACTCTTGTAACGTGTGTCGGCATCGCCATAGGCTTTCCGGTGCTGGTCTACCTCGTATTCGTCCGGCTGCTGCATCTTCCCGTGCCCATGGGCGGGTTTGAATTTTTCGCGGAGGTGGCGCGCCATGGTCTGGGATAGTTTACTGATGGGGCTGGCCAACACGCTCAGCCCGGCTGCTCTGCTCGCCATTTGCATCGGCACGCTGATCGGTCTCGCGGTCGGCGCCATGCCGGGACTTTCCGCCACCATGGCCATCGCGCTTCTGGTACCCATCACCTACGCCTTTTCGCCGGATATCGGCATCAGCATGCTGGCGGCCATTTATCTTTCCGCCATGTACGGCGGGTCCATCGCGGCCATTCTCATTAAAACCCCGGGCACGGCGGCGGCCGCCGCCACGGTGCTGGACGGTTACCCCATGGCCCAGCAAGGCCAGGCCGGGAGAGCGCTCAGCATATCGCTGACATCCTCGTTCATCGGCGGGTTAATCAGTTCCATCGCGCTCCTGACGGTCGCTCCGATCCTGGGCCGGGTGGCGCTGGAATTCGGCCCGGTAGAGCTTGCCGCCGTGTGCATTCTAGGTATGACCATCATCGCGTCCCTTTCGCAGGAGTCCACGATAAAGGGTCTGCTCGCTGGAGCCGTAGGTGTGCTGCTCTCCAACGTGGGCATGGATCCGGTTTCCGGCTATCCCCGCTTCACCATGGGCATTCTTGAGTTGTACTCGGGCATCCCGTTCACCGTGGCCCTGATCGGACTGTTCTCCATCCCCCAAGTAATCCGCATGATCGAATCCGACAGTACCCAGGCGGCCAAGGCCAATGACATCAAGGACTCCGTACGGATAAGCTGGAAAGAGATGAAACCCCTGACGCCGACGGTCCTGCGTTCCTCTTTCATCGGCATTTTTACCGGGCTTATTCCCGGAACGGGCGGCGACACCGCATGCTGGTTCGCTTACAACGAGGCCAAGCGGTTCGCCCCGGAAGACGAGAAGAGCAGATTCGGCAAGGGCTCGCCCTACGGTATCGCCGCCCCGGAGTCCGCCAACAACGCCGTCGCGGGCGGGGCGCTCATCCCGACGATATCCCTGGGCATACCCGGCTCTTCCTCCACGGCGGTCATCTTGGGCGGCCTCATGGCCCACGGCATCATGCCCGGCCCCACCCTGATGGTGGAGCATGCGAAAGTAGCCTACACGCTGATCTGGGCGCTTCTCCTGACCAACTTCACCATGTTGTTGTTCGGGCTCGGTTTTACCCGCCTGTGCGTCTACGTTACCAGGATTCCCAACAGGGTACTGGCCGTCGCCGTGGGGATTTTCTGCATCATAGGTTCCTTTGCCATCAACAATACCTTTTTCGACGTCTATCTCATGCTGGGCTTCGGCATTCTGGGCTACTGCATGGACAAGCTGGGGGTGCCCGTAGCGCCGCTGGTTGTGGGCCTCATACTCGGCAACATGCTGGATACCAGCCTGCACCAGTCTCTGCTTATGAGCCACGGTTCATGGTGGGTATTCTTCCAGGAGCCCATTTCGCTGGTGCTTCTGACAATAGCGCTTCTCTCCCTCCTCTCGGGAACACCGCTTATGGCATACATAAAGGGTAAAATTAAAAGCGTCCTGCCGTTCAGATAATGCCGGATCAGCGTATCAGACTGGGGCGAAAACAACGCATGCAAACTGCCAAAAGGGAAACTTTATGAAAAAAATGCTTCGCAACGCCCAGGAAATGATGCTTGGAATCAAGGGGGCGTATCCCCGCGCGATGTTCAAATCCGTGGGGTATGCCAAAAAATATCTTGATAAGCCGGTTATCGGCGTCGTGAGTTCCTGGTCGGAGATAAACCCCGGAGCCTATCCGAATAAAGAACTGGCCCAGTTCGTCAAAAACGGGGTTTTCGCCGCCGGCGGAACGCCGGTGGAATTCTATACCCTTGCCATTTGCGACTCCCACTGCCAGGGGATAGGCATGCACTATTCCCTCGCCAGCCGCGAAGTTGTCGCTGCAGAAATAGAGGTGACGGTGGGTTCCGCCGGGTTTGACGGGCTTGTGTTTCTGCCTTCCTGCGATAAATCGCCCGGCGGCATGCTCATGGCGGCGGCCAGGTTGAACATTCCCACGATATTCATCTCTCCCGGCCCCATGCTGCCGCACAAGGCGGACAGCGGGGAAATGCTGGTCACGTGCGACATCAAGGAAGCCATGGGCGCCTTCAAATCCCAAAAAATAACCGCCCAGGAGTTTGAGGATATCGAGGATAACGTCTGCTGCACAACGGGTGTGTGTTCCATGATGGGCACGGGCATGAGCATGAACACGCTTATCGAGGCACTGGGCATGAGCCTTCCCGGAAACTCCACCATCCCGGCGGTATTCGCTTCCAAGCGGCAGTATGCGGCCCTGACCGGCGAACGCATCGTCGCGATGGTGAAAGAAAATTTGCGCCCGCGGGATATCGTGACCCGCTCCGCTCTCCGGAACGCCATAACATACTTAATGGCCGTCGGCGGCTCCACGAACGCCATTCTTCACCTGCAGGCTTTGGCGGAGGATCTGGAGCTTCCCATACTGCTGGAAGAATTCGACAACATTTCCGCCAAAACGCCGTGTATCGGCAAATACAAACCGTCAAGTAAGTACACCATAAATGATTTCCATGAAGCGGGCGGCGTGCGGGCCGTCTACGGAGAACTGGGATCATTGGTGGACGGCTCGGCAATTACCGTGACCGGGAAGCCCATTGCGGACTTCTCCATCAAGAGTAAAAACCCGGAAGTCCTGCGGTCGCTGGACAATCCCCTGCAACCCACGGGCGGCATTGTCGTCCTCAAGGGCAACCTGGCCCCGGACGGCGCGGTGATTAAAGTGAGCGGCATCAAGAATCCCAAACCCCGCCACGTGGGTCCCGCGAAAACATTCGACTCCGAAGAGGAACTGCTTGAGCACATCATGACCAAGGAAGTCAAGGCGGGCGACATCCTCATTATACGCTACGAAGGGCCCCGGGGCGGGCCTGGCATGCGCGAATTGTCCATTCCCGCCGCGTTATTGACCGGTATGGGTCTGGGGGACAGCGTCGCAATGATTACCGACGGCCGCTATTCCGGCGCGACCCGAGGCTTCTGCATCGGCCATGTGACCCCGGAAGCGCAAATCGGCGGGCCTATCGCCATCGTTCAGGACGGCGATACAATCGAAATCAATATTGAGCGCAAAGAAATCAATCTGCTTATCAGTCCGGAGGAAATGGCGAGCCGGCTGGAAAAACTTGTTCCGAGAAAGCCCCCGGTCGACAAGGGATTTCTCGGCCTATACTGCCGGAATGTTTCCCAGGCCAACAAAGGGGCTATCTTACGCGGTTCGGACGGATAACGCCAAGCCCCAGAAGAGGCATAAAAGCCGAACAAAAAACTGGAGCCGCCCTTGTCCAAAACAGTTCTTGAGCGAGTCGCTGCCATAGCCACGGTTCTTGAACAGCTTGCCTTTGACATCGAAATCATCCGCAAAGGAACAGAGGCGCTCATTTCGGCTTTGCCAAAGGGATGTGAAATACACCGCTGCGTTCTTCAAGAGCAGGCCTCTGCTCTTGAACGCATTTCCATAACCTTGGGCATGGCCCAGGCAACCGCCGAAAGGCTTAAAAAAGAAGGCACGGCCCCACAACAGGCCTTTACCTCTCCTCCGGCTTGTCAGAAAAACAATTGAACCGTTGGATTGACGCGCGAATCACCAGAAAGACATTCGCACAAGTGCGCCGAGGAAATAAACACCTTGGCGCGCTTGCTTTTTATCCATCCCTGCTGTTCATGCGCCTCCGGGTAGGTTCGTTAACTACCTATGCCGAACCGGGTAGGAAACCGGGTAGTTTTTCAACGCCCATTCCTTCCATTCGCGCTATTCGACGCCCGTGCCGTAGAGGCCGAACTTCGCGTCAAGTTCCAGGTTATCGCCGGGTGTGGTGAAATAGCCGTCTTTGACCGTTTCCGCCTGCCCCATGTCCAGCAGTTCGCTTACCGTGACAAAGGTGTAGCCCTTGGCACGAAGCAGCCTCACCACGCGCTCCAGCAACAGGTGGCTGTTAAGGGGCACGCCGTTGGCGTGGAACAGAAGGATTGAGCCGGGCCGCACCTGCGCCGCGCACTCTTCAGCCACCCGCGGGTCGGCGCTATCGCCCGGCAGCCGCTCCGCCACGACGTCCCACTGCACAATCCGAAGCCCCAGCAAACCCAAAAGGCGCAGCGCCCGTGCCGAAGAACGCCCGTATGGCAGCCTGAAAAGCGTCATGCTCCGGGGAATGGTGTTCGCGAACGCCGCTTCGAGCCCGGCGGAGGCGGCTCTGGCGGCCAGTTCGTCCCGAAGGATTTCATACTGGGCCTGGGTTCGCAACACTTGGCCGCGAGCCATGGTCTCTTCCATCAGGGCGAAATTGCCGTGGCTCCAGGCGTGGTTGCCGATTTCAAAAAAAGGGCAGGCCATGACCTGCATCGCGCGTTCCGGATGGGAATGCATCCACTTGCCGCCCATGAAGAAGGTGGCCGGTATGCCTTCGCGGCGCAAAAAGTCCACGATGCGGTAGTCATACCCGTTGGAGTGCGTTTCCAGTTCGCAAAGATCAAAGCTAACGGCCGCGACCTTACGCTCGGGATCGACGCGCACACGCCGGATAACGCCGTCTTCAGCTTCCGGCAGCGGCGCAAGAAGAGCGCGCGGTACAGGCGGCACGGACGGGCGCGGTTCGCGGTTGGGCCGCCGCTCGAGATCGTGCGGTGTCCCGCGTAACGCCTCAGCCGTCCACAGGGCTGCCGCGCCGCCAGGCGGGGCTGCAAGGACGGGAAATGCCCCCAGTAAGAACAGAGCAAGGGCAAACGCTATTTTTTTCACTGTGCGTCCTTTTTCCGCGATACGCCGCGCGTCTCCTTTTCCGCGCCGTCGGGCAGCCGCCGGAAGACGCGCGGACAGCGCATCCGCAAGAACGGGCGGATCCGCCAAAGACAGGCATCCGCAACGAAAGCCCATCGCCGAGACGGGAAAAGTCAAACGTTGTAAAGGTTGTTCCTATGAACGTACTCGATGATCGTGTTCTTCATCGTTGTCACGGCCGGGGAGGTGGACTGGGGATTGCCCTCGCAGAGCCCGATGGTCCGGTAATAATCGGGACGCAACGGGTAGGCGGCCACGGTGCTCGACGTGGTGGCGAACGCAAGCTTCGGCATGAGGCAGAAACCAAAACCGCTGGCGACCATCGCCGTCAGCGAACTGTCCTCCACCAGCCGGAAACCGTGCAGCACGGTGAGAGCATTGTCCTTGAGAAACGACGCTATATCAAGGGAGTATCCATCGCGCTGCATGATGAAATTCTTGTCTTTTATCTCGTCAACGGTCAGATATTCCGTATTTTCGGGATACGCGCCCACAGGCGTTACGCACAACAGCGAATCGCGGTGCAGGGGCGTCATGTTCAAACTGCCGATAAAGGATTCGGATACAAAGGCCAGATCCACCATTTTCAGTTTGACCCAGTACAGAACCTCGTCATACGTGCCCTGGAGCACGCGTATTTCTATTTTAGGGTACGCTTCATGGAACTGACGGATAATGTCCGGCAGCCACATGACCGTCACGCTGTTGAAGGAACCGATGCTGATGGTTCCGGCGGACAGCCCCCGTACCTCGGCGGCCTGCTGCTCGAGATAATCCTGGGCCTGCATAACCTCTTGGCAACGGGGGAGAAGCAGCTCCCCCTCGGGCGTCAGCGTCACGCCGTTCCGCTTCCGCACAAAAAGAGAAAACCCCACGCGGTCTTCAAGCTTCGCGATGATATGGCTGATGGCCGAGGGAGTGAGGTTGAGAATGGCCGCCGCGGCCACAAAACTGTCGTACTGCGCGACGGTTATGAACACCTTGTAGGAATAGATCGACATTATGCTCCCATCGCTTGCCGCGCGCCGAGGCCAGAGGGCAAAAAGACCATGAACAGCGCTTCCCTAGTTCTTTTTCCCTTCTTCGTACCCCTTGTGGTACCCTTCCTTCGTGTCTTTAACCGCGTCCTCGACGCCGGCCTGGGCTTTTCCGGCCGTTTCGCCGATCCACGAGCAGGCGTTGACGAGGAAAAGACCGGCAACAACCAGCAGCAGTATGCCATATCGTTTAAGAACGCCTGTATCGCTTTTCATGTCGTTTCCCTTCTCAAAAACGGCTGTTGTTTACGACGTTTTACTCGCGTCAGCCTCACCGGGCTCCCGCCTCTCCATTCCGGAACGCCTCTCGGCTTGCCGCCGGTCCATGGCGCTCCGCCGTTCCTCCGCCCGCCGTTCTTCCGCCGGAGGCCAGTCGAGATTCAGTTTTCGCCTGTCCTGGAGGCGCCTGTCCATGGAATGCCTGTCATCAAAGCGCCTGACATTATAGCGTCGATCAAGATACCGTTTTTGCGGCATGGCGTTGCTCCTTGAATCCCGCGTCTTTTATATCCCCGTAACACAAGGGATACCAAGTTCCCCGGCATCCTCGGATGATAGTACCCCATCTCTCTATCCGAACGCAAGAATGCCTTGCATCGCGGAACGCAAAGCGCGGCACGTACACCGCTGGACCTTCTCCGCAAGTCTGTGCCGCAAGGAATTCGCGGATGTTTCCGGGATAATTCATCTTGACATTTATGGATCAATTGTTACAAATCAAACTAAATGGTACTAACTGGTTCATTGTGGCGATGCGTTGTCCATCAAATCGAAAATATCATAAAACATCGAATGCAGCCGCATTACGACGTAAAAAAAAGAGGTGCCGTATGAAGGAACAAACGCCCTTGAGGCCGTATTTTGCAGGTATGCCGCAGATCGGGGAAGCGTTGAGCGAAGCCATGCTGGCCTACTACAAAGACAACGCGGCTGCGATTGGCCGGGAAGAACAGGCGCTGGCGAGAGCGGCGGAGGCCGTGAAGCAGGCGGGGCTGCCCGCGGAACAGATCCACAAAAAAGGCCAGATGACCGCGTATGAGCGCATCGACTACCTGGTGGACCCCGGCACTTGGTGCCCCCTGCATACCCTGTACAACCCGGCGGACAACGAGGAAGGCTGCACCGGCGTCATTGACGGCCTGGGCAAAATTCGCGGCAAATGGGCCGTTATTATCGCTTTTGACAACAAGATCATGGCCGGGGCCTGGATCGCCGGACAGGCGGAAAACATCCTCATGGTCACGGATCTGGCGAAAAGGCTTAATATCCCGCTGGTCTGGATCCTCAACTGCAGCGGCGTGAAACTGGCCGAGCAGGAAAAGGTCTACGCGGGCCGCAGAGGTAACGGCGCGACCTTTTTCCGCCATGCGGAGCTGAACAAACTGGGCATCCCGGTCCTGAACGCGATTTACGGCACCAACCCCGCGGGCGGCGGGTACCACGGCATCAGCCCGACCATTCTGCTCGCGCATAAGGACGCCAACATCGCCGTGGGCGGCGCGGGCATCGTCGGCGGCATGAGCCCCAAAGGCCATTTCGACCTTGAAGGGGTGCAGCAGATCATAGACGCCACCAAGGACTTTCGCGGCAAAGCCCCGGGGCGCGCGGAAATCCATTACGACGCGACGGCCTACTTCCGGGAACTGCACGACACCGAGGAAAGCGTCCTGGACGGCATCAAGCGGTACATGGACGGCATCCCGGCGTACGATCCCAAATTTTTCCGCGTCGACGCCCCGGCCGCGCCGCAGTATCCGGTGACGGATCTCAACTCCATCGTGCCCATCGACCAGATGCTCCAGTACGACGTGTACCAGGTCCTGGCCAGGGTTCTGGACAACAGCGAGTTCATGGAATACCGCCCCGAATACGGGCCGGAGACCTTTACGGGCATCGGCAAGATCGACGGTTTCCCGGTCGGGCTTATCGGCAACAAGCAGGGCTTTTTGTACGATTACCCGGAATACGCGGGGCCCGACTCCATCGGCGTGGGCGGCAAGCATTACCGCCAGGGCCTTATCAAGCAGAGCGAGTTTGTGACCCTGTGCGGCCGGGACAACCTGCCCATCATCTGGATTCAGGACACCACGGGCATCGACGTGGGCGACCTCGCTGAAAAGGCGGAACTCCTGGGCCTGGGCCAGAGCCTCGTGTATTCCATCGAAAAATCAGGGCTGCCCATGCTGTGCCTTGTGCTGCGCAAGGGCACGGCGGCCGCGCACTATGTGATGGGCGGCCCGCAGGCCAACAATAATACGGCCTTCACGCTCGGCACGCCCCTCACGGAAATCTACGTCATGCACGGCGAAACCGCCGCCGTGGCGTCCTACGCCCGGCGGCTCGTCAAAGAGCAGGAAGCGGGCAAAGACCTCACCCCCGTGATGGACAAAATGAACGAACTGGTGCGCGATTACGCCGCGAAGTCCAAACCGGCGTACTCCGCCAAGCACGGTTTCGTGAATGAAATCGTCCCCCTGGCCGCCTTGCGGCAATACTTCGCCGCCTTTGTCGGCGCGGTATACCAGAACCCCCAATCCATAACCCCGGTTCACCAGATGATTCTCCCCCGGAGCATCCGCGGGTAACGGGACTTCCAACAAAACAAAACCGGCCTCCGCCGCAGGCGGAGGCCGGTTTTGTTTGCACCGACAGGAACGTTAGCCCTGTCGTTCCGTTGTCTCTATGCTGCCGCCGTCTGCGCCTTTCTCTTCAATCCCCCCTGCAAGATGAAGATGCCCGCGACGATCGCCGCGCCCAATATGTTGGTGGGGATCGTCGGCCAGATGACCAGGAAGGGAACCATGAAGAGACACATGCGCTCCGCTATGTTCAGGTCTTTGACCAGGAAGCCCTGCACCGCCGAGGCCAGGCCGACCATGCCGATAAGCGCCGTCACCGTGCCGACGACCGTGTCGAGCACGTTGCCGCCCTGGAGCATCAGGTACGGGTTGTAGACGAACATATACGGCACAACGAACCCGGCAGCAGCCGTGGCCAAAGCGGTAAAGCCGGTCTTCAGCGGGTCGGAGCGGGCAATCCCGGCCGATGCGTATGTGGCGAGGGCGACCGGCGGCGTTACGTCGGCCAGCACGCCGAAGTAGAGGCAGAACAGGTGCGCCGCGTGCATCGAAATGCCCATATTGGCCAGAGCGGGCGCCGCGAGGGTGGACGTGATGATGTACTGCGCGGTCGTGGGCACGCCCATGCCGAGGATGATGGAGCCTATCATCGTCCAGAAGAGGGCCAGCGGCAGAATGCCGAAGGAGAGGTCGAGCACGAAGGAGGAGAACGCAAGACCGACGCCGCTGATGGCGATGATGCCGATGATGATGCCCGAGCAGGCGCAGGCCGTCGCCACCTCAATCGCGCCCATGCCGCCGCTGATGAGCGCATGCAGCACCATTTTGGGCGTCATCCGGTGTTGCTTGGGTCCGAGCCAGGAGAAGACGACGATCGCGATGATCGACCAGAAAACCGCCATGGTCGGGGAGTAGCCGAAGGCGAGGATGATGACCAGCGCGACGATGGGCAACAACAGGTGCCAGCCTTGCTTCAGGACGTTGAGGGCCTTGGGCAGCTCGGAGGCGTCCATACGCTTCATCCGCCGCCTGCCGGCGCGGAAGTGCACCATCATAATGATCGAGATAAAGTACAGCGTCGCCGGTATGGCGGCGGAAACGACCACCTCCCAGTAGGAGACGGCCAGAAACTGCGCCATGATGAACGCCGCCGCCCCCATGACGGGCGGCATGACCTGCCCGCCTGTCGAGGCGCAGGCAACGACCGCGCCCGCGAATGTCGGGGTGTAGCCGGACTGCTTCATCAAGGGGATGGTGAAGGAACCCGTGGTCACCGCGTTGCCCGTGGAGCTTCCCGAGACCATGCCCATGAGGCCGGAGGCCACGACAGCGGCTTTGCCCGCGCCGCCGAGGCTCCTGCCCGTCAGCGCCACCGCGAGGTCGATGAAAAACTGCCCCGCGCCGGATATGGTGAGAAAAGCGCCGAACAGGCAGAACAGGAAAATGAACGAAGCCGAAACCCCCAACGGGACGCCGAAAATACCGTCCGTACGGAGGTACATGAAGGGGGCGAGCGTGTCTATGCTGAACCCCCTGTGCCCGAGCATGCCCGGGAAATAGGGGCCGAATATCCCATACAGGATCGCCACGGTGGCGACGATCGGGAGCGGCCACCCCATGGAGCGCCTTGTCGCCTCGATCACGAGCAGAATCATGAGCACGCCGAGGATGATGTCGGACTGTGTGGCACGCCCTTCCCGCATGGCGATCGCTTCGAAGTTGAAGAGGATGTTGGCGCAGCAGACGGCCATCAGGATCGCGCAGGCCCAGTCCCACAGCTCGATTTTGCCCTTCGGCCGTTTGGCCGTGACGGGATAGAGCAAAAAGACCAGGGATCCCATGAACAGAAAGTGGATGGAACGCTGCGTCATGGCGTCCAACAGGCCGAACGCCGCCGTGTAGAGGTGGAAGCACGAGGCGGCGAGCGCGAGCGCCGCGACGACGTAAAATTGCCATCCCGCCAGAACGCGCTTTTTCCCGGTTTCCGGGTCGTCGATCTCGACGCGTTCCACCTTGCTCAGGTCGATCCTCGTTTCGGACGCGATATTGCCGTCCAACCCGGATCTGTCGATGTCGTCAAGGTCTATATTTTTCTTGTCGTCCGTCATGGGGATCCCTCCCGCTTTCAGCTAGTTGTCGGAGCAGGCCCGGAGCCGCGCGGGTCGCACGGCTCCGAACCAATCGGGAAACCCGCCTTATTTCGTCTTAACCTTTACACCCTTTTCCCCGTAGTACTTCGCGGCACCGGGATGGAAGGGGATAATGCCGACGCCGGCCTTTTCCGGAACGAACTCGGAGGCGTGCGGCGTCGTCTTCTTGATCTCGTCGCGCTTCTCAATGAAGATCTTCACGCAGTCGTACGCGACCTGATCGGCCATTTTGGAGCTGACGACGAGGAAGTTACCGTCGGCCACGACCTTGCAGGGCTCGGTCTGCTTCGCATAGGTTCCGGCCGGGATGGTGAAAGGCATCATGAAGGGGTTTTCCTTCACGACCTTCTCGATGACGGCGTCGGGGATCGGGATCAGGACGACGTCACGGACAGCCGCGATTTCCATGACCGCGGAACCGGGGATGGCGAAGTTGAAGAACGCCACGTCGAGGTTGCCGTCTTTCAGGGCGGTTACCGCTTCGGGCTGGGTGAGCTGCTGCTTGTTGTAATCCTTTTCCGTCCAGCCGGCCGCCGCCAGGATCATGTTCGTGAGAACCTGGTCGCCGCCGCCGGGCGCGCCGACGGAAATCTTCTTGCCCTTCATGTCGTCAAAGGTCTTGATGCCGGTGCGGGTGGTCGTAACGATGTGCTGCGGCGCCGCATACATGTGCATCAGCGTGAGCAGGTCGAGTTTGCCGTCGTCCTTGAACGCGTCGGTGCCGTTATAGGCCTGCCACAAGGTGGAGCCCATGGTCATGCCGATCTGCGCCTGATCGCTCGAGACCAGACGGCAGTTTTCGCGGGACGCGGAGGTTGAGCGGGAGTTGGCGCGGATGTTGACGTCACCCTTTGAAAGCAACTCGGCCATCACGCCGCCGAGCGGGTAGTAGGTGCCGCCGACGCCGCCGGACCCGATGGTGACGAAGGTCTGCGCCGCCAAAGCGGTACCGCCGAAAGCAAAAGCCAATACCAAGCCGAGTGCCAATATGCGCTTTTTCATCTACTGCCTCCTACTGATTGTTGGTACGTCCGTGATAACAACTGGGTCTTTGCTGCGGATGCCGGTCCTGACGCCGCCGGGATAGCGGCGTCCGTGCTGCTGATCCGCATGTGCCGCTCCTTACACTCTCCCTATCATATTTTTAATATACGACACAATGCGGACAGTCATTTACATTTTCAGGTCAAGCAAAATTCTGGCGTCCAGGATGTCGATCCCGTCCGGGTAGGCCAGAACAGGGTTCATATCGAGTTCCTTGATTTCCGGACACGCCGCGCACAGGGCGGAAAGACGCTGCATGAGTGTGATGAGCGCTTCCTTGTCCACGCCCTTCGCCCCGCGCACGCCGTCAAGAATGGCTCTGCCCTTGAGTTCGCCCATCATGGCGCGCGCGTCGTATTCCGAAAGAGGAATCGCCCGGAAGGCCACGTCTTTGAGCACCTCGACCAGCACGCCGCCGAGGCCGAACATCATGACGCTCCCGTACGAGGGATCTTTCACCACGCCGAGGATGACCTCCACCCCGCCCTTTTTCGCCATGGGCGTCAGGAGCACGCCGGTAATATCCGGGGCGTTCCCGCCGTGTTTCTTGGCGTAGGCGACGGCATTCTCCACAATCCGATCGTAAGCCTTGCGCGCGCCGTCCTCATCCGTGACGTTCAGGATGACCCCGCCCGCGTCGCTCTTATGGATAATGTCGCGGGAGACGATCTTCATGGCCACCGGGACCTTTCCCAAGGAGGCGAAGCTCTTCGCCGCTTCGTCAGCGCTTGCCGCAAGGGCGATGGGAGCCAGCGCGGCGCCCGCCTCGGCCAGGATTTCCCGCGCTTCATGCTCCATGACGAAATCCCTGCCCTGCTTTTTGCAGGCGGCCAGGATACGTTCAAACGACGCCGGACGTTTGGCGGATACAGCCGCGTCCGCCGGGCGGCGGATGGCTTCGCCGAATTCCGCCATGGCCTGCATGCAGCGGGTACCCATTTCGAGCGACGCGTAAACGGGAATACCCGCCTTGCGGATGCGCACCAGCGGTTCCGGGCGGTCGTGCGGACACAGGTTGCCATACAGGCTGTGTACCAGGATCGGTTTCTTGTATTGCCGTCCCAGGGCCGCGATTTTGTCCGACGTTTCCAGCTCTATGGGGAGCAATGTTTCGGAAAACCGCGTGCCGTAGCCGCCGAAAAGGCCGGTAATGATAAGCCCGTCAACGCTGGGGTCCGCCAACATGATATCGACGCAATCCGCGAAAACGGCCGGGTTCGCGTCCGTGCCGCCGGCCACGTCGACCGGGTTCACCAGCGCCGCGCCCCCCGGCAGAATGGCGGCGAGTTTCGCCTGCGTTTCCTGCGACAACGGCGGCAGTTGCATGCCGAGTTCCGTCAGGCTGTCGGCGGCGATGGTGGCATGCCCGCCCCCGTCGGCCAACACGGCCACCCGGCGGGACGCCAACGGCCCGAGGAGCGAAAGCGCTTCGGCCAACGGCATGATTTCGTCGGATTTTCTGGCCAGAATCGCCCCGGCCTGGCGCAGCACGCCTTCACTGACGGCGTAGTCACCCGCCAGCGCCCCGGTGTGGGATTTGGCGGAGCTCTGCCCGGCGCTGGTCCGGCCGGATTTGTAGATCACCACGGGTTTTTTCCGCGTGGCGAGGCGCAGCGCCTCCAGGAACTTCGGGCCGTCCTTGACGCCTTCCACATAGGTGATAAGGGCGCTGGTGTTCTCGTCGTCCATGAAGAATTTCAGGTATTCATCGAAGCGGATGTCCGATTCGTTGCCGATGCCGACATAGGTGGAAAGCCCGATCTCCCCGGAGCTTTGCGCCTCGGTGGCAAGCGACAGCGCCATGTTGCCGGACTGGGTGAGCAGCCCCACGCCGCCTTTCTTGAGGTTTGAAAAACCGACGATGTTGCAGGCGGAGTGCGTGTTGAAAATGCCGGAGGTGTTGGGACCGACGATCCGCACGCCATACTTTTTGGCCTGTTCGACCATCTGCGCCTGCAACGCCGCGCCTTCCGGGCCCGCCTCGGCGAAGCCGCCCGCGAGCACCACGGCACCCTTGATGCCTTTCTGGCCGCACTGGGCGATCACGTCCGGCAGGGTTTTGGCCGGGGTGCACACCAGGGCGAGGTCCACGGAACCGGGAATGGACGCGATATCCGGGTACGCCTTGATGTCAAGGATGGTCGCTTCTTTCGGGTTGACGGGGTAAATCTGCCCCGCGTACCCTTCCTCCACAAGCTTCTGGACGGCGCGGAAACCGCGTTTCGTCGGGTCCTTGGACGCGCCGACGATGGCGATCGCTTTGGGATAAAAGATAGGGAACAACTGGTTCACGGTGTTTCTCCTTTGATGGGCCTGCCTGCGGCAAGCGCGGGAAAGTTCGTTCCGTACGGCGAACGCGCTCGGGAAAAGGCGTTATTTCCCCGTGAAAACGGGCTTGCGTTTTTCCGCAAAGGCGTCCACGCCTTCCTGCCAATCTTTGGTGAAACCGACGAACACCATGCCTTCCAGCTCGGCGCAAAGCGCCGCGTCCAGGGTGCTTTCCGCCGCGAAGTTGAGCTGTTTTTTGGCGAGTTCCATGGAAAAAGGCGCTTTTTCCGCGACCTTTTTGGCAAAGGCGCGGGCTTCGTCAAGGAAGGTGGCGTCCGGGAACACCCGGTTGGCCAGGCCTATCCGGACGGCTTCCTCGCCGTTAATTCTTTCCCCGAGGAACACGAGTTCGCGGGCTTTCGCCATGCCGACCATGCGGGGCAGCAGCCAGGTTATCCCGCCGCCGAGAAAGTTGCCGATGCTGACTTCCGGCAAGCCGATCTGGGCGCTCTCCGCCATGATGATGAAATCCGAGGCTATCGCCATTTCGGCGCCGGCCCCCAGGGCATACCCGTTGACGGCGGCAATAACGGGTTTTTTCAAATTCAATAACCGTTTGCACACCGCCTGCTCGCCGGCAAGATATTGGCGGCGGTCAAAGGCCGTGCGCCCGGCTTTGTGTTCCTTCAGGTCGGCGCCGACGCAAAAGGCCCTGCCTTCCCCGGTGAGCAGAATGACGCTCACGTCCGGGTTGGCTTCCGCCTGGGTCAGGGCCTCGTTCAGTTCATCGTACAATTGCTGCGTGACGGCATTAAGCCTTTGCGGGCGGTTGAGTCTGATCTCGGCCATCCCGTCGGCCTGCGTGAAAAGGACTGTTTCAAACTGCATACGTCACCTCATCAGGTTAAAAGTCTGAAAACATGCCGGAAATACTTTTTTAATGAATCGATTGAAACATTGTGATTTTAAAAGTACCATATGGTACATTTCTAAACAAAAAATAACGTTGCGTCAAGGCGATAATCAAAAATAGCTGGTAAGTATGCTCCATGGCTGCAAAAAATAATACGGCATGTGACCGGCGCGGCACCATGGCGGCGCGTTGCAAAGCGCGATCCGCCCCCCTGCTCCGCCGCGCTTTTCCCCGGCGGCCCGGCTTTTCAAAGGCGTTTTTGCGTTTTTTTTAAAACAGGTCTCATTGCTGTCCGGCTAAGCACCCAATTCTAATAGGCTGAGATGTTGAAGATTATCTTTTCTTCGCCGTCGTGGATTCAGGAGTTCTTCCAGAGACGCCGAACCGAGCAGGTTGAGCTGGATGAGTTGGAAAAGTTGCTGCACGGACATCCCGATGCGGCTGAGGAATTTTTGGTACGCCAGCAGCAGGTACACCGTCAGGGCCGTGTAGACTTGAATCAGTACCGCGTTTTCCGAGTTGCCGACAAAGGTCTTTATGCGCAGATTTTGTTTGATTTCCTTGAAGAAAAGCTCGATTTGCCAGCGGTCTTTATAGATGTCGGCAATGGTTTTTGGCGAGAGCCGGAAGTTATTGGTTAAAAACTCGTAATGTTTTCCGGTTTTCTGGTCGCGGTAGCCAATACGCCGCAGCCGCAGGCCTTTTCCCCGACTGACGACCTCAATGATGTGATCGGAAGTGACACCGGTCCCCCGGCGCACCGGGCGGCGCTCCAAAAGCTTATAAACGGCGTTGCGTTTGAGGCGGGTCACGAAAAAGATGGCTTTTTCCTCAAGGGCTCGAAACCAGGGGTAGCTGATGTACGCCTTGTCAAAAACCACTATGGAGGCTTTGGGCAGTTCCAGGGATTGAGCCATACGACTTTCATGTGTTTTGGCGTCGGTGACGGTTACGAAAGCCGGGATATGCCCGTCATGGTCCAGCAGGGTGTGCATTTTGACGCCGCCTTTGGCTTGGCGGAACGAAGCCCATGGGAAGAGCGAAAGGCAAAGCTTGATGGTGGTAGCGTCCAAGCTGAACAGCTTGGATTTGAAGCGAAATTTGTGCTTCGGAGTTTTTGTCGCGCACAAGCCGTACATTTCGGCGAACAGGTCATGAAAAAAGCCCACGGGCCGGGAGTTGTTCGCATCAGCGAACGTTGAGCGGGCCACGTTTTTCAGGCCCCAGTGGTACAAGCGGTTCCCGGCTGCGGCCAGGCAACGCAACCCATCGCGCATGGAGCGCCTTGCGGCAAGCTGTATGAAGGCCATGGCGGTGAACTGCTCCTTGAAGCCGAATTTGCGTGAGGCCCGCCCTACTTTGTGCCGGTGTTCGAGCTTTTGAAAAACATGTCTGGGAATCAGAGATAGCATCTGGGAGAAAAGTGTATTATGGTGACTCATGTCCAAAATCTCCTTGTGTGGCAAAGTTTTTCGCAAACTCTTTATACCACATCGCATTGAGATTTTGGACTTTTTTCTTAACCCTTAGCCGGACAGCAATGAAAACAGGTCTATACGGTGCCCTATGCCAGTATCCAACGAAAAAACAAAGCCCCTCCGCAATCAGCCCCCCTATACCAATGTCGAGGCGCTGCTTCTCCATCTGAAAAAGCAATTTGAATCCTTGAGCCCGCAATTCAGGCTCGGCGCGAAGTACTTGCTGGATAATCCCCGTGAAGTGCCCGTGCGTTCGATGCGCAAAATAGCCACGGACGCCCAGGTGCGGCCCATCACCCTTATCCGGCTGGCGCGGCTTTTAGGGTTTGAGGGCTGGCAGGATCTGCGCGAATGCTTCGTCAACGGCTTCAACGAGAACGCGACGCAGCTGTCCAGCCGGGCCCGGAAACTGCTCAGCGAGCCGGGATCCGACCGCCTCCTCGCCGCCATGCTCGATGCGCAAAGGAAAAACCTGATGGCGCTGTCGCGGCAGGAAGCGGGACTTCTCGGCAAAGCCGCAGCCCTGATTAACGCGGCCCCGAACGTCCATGTGGCCGGGTTCCGCTCATCGTACCCCATCGCGTTCAGTTTCTACTATCTCTACCGCCTGTTCCGTTCCTCGGTTCATCTGATTGAAGGAGCGGCGGGAACGCTCGAACTTGAACTGCGGCCGTTGGAGCCGGGGGACTCCGTTCTTATGGTCTCATACGAGCCGTATTCCCAGGAAATACTCCGCGTGGCGGAAATCGCGCACGATTCCGGCTGCACGCTCATCGCCCTCACGGACAGCCTGGTTTCCCCAATCGCCCTGAAAGCGGATTGTTCCCTGCTGTTTTCCGCCAGCAGCCCGTCATTTTTCCCTTCCACGGCCAGCGCCCTCGCGCTGGTGGAAATCTTGATCGCGCACCTGCTCGCGGAAAAAGGCGAAGAAGCGATCAGGGCCATTACGCGGACGGAAGGCCAACTCCATGAAACCGGCGCCTATCTGCGTAAAAAATCCTGACCGGCGCGCCGGAGCCGCCCCTCCCGCGGGCTCCTCCCCTTGACGATGCCGCCGGAGTCCGTAAAAGTACATTCCTGCATCATAACGCCGGGCGGGCGCAACACCGCCCGGATTACACCGTGCGAAGGAGATGACCATGGGTTTGCAGAAAGACCTTGAGACCCTCAGCAAGAACGTCCACGGGCGGGTATCCTATATCGTCGCCTCGGCGGACGGCGCGCTGGACCTGCGGCGCGGGGAAAAGGACCGGTTCCCGTCCGCGAGCATCATTAAACTGCCTATCCTTTGGAGTGTTTTCAGCAAAGCCGCGAAAGGCGAACTGGCCCTGACGGAAGAGATGCCCTTGCGTGCCGGGGATATCGTGGACGGGTATGGCGTGCTCAAGGGAATGCACGTGGGCATCGGGACCACGATCGAGGACCTGTGTTTCCTGATGACGGTCACCAGCGACAACGTCGCGACGAACATGTTGATCGACAAACTCGGCTTTGCCGCCATCAACGCGGACATAGCCGCCTGCGGCATGCCGGATACGGTGCTCGGCAGGAAAATGCTGGATGCCGAGGCACGGGCGCAAGGCCGGGACAATTTCACGACGCCGCTGGACGTGCTGACTTTTTTGAAAATGCTCCGGCACGGCGGCACAATGCCGGAAAATTCGCGCGCCCGCATGCTTGCCATCATGCACAACCAGTGTTGCAATAATTTCATCCCCCAGTATATGCCCGAAGGATTCCGCTTCGCCCACAAGACCGGCGATATCCAGGGAACGGTTCACGATGCGGGTATTTTGTACGGCCCGTCCGGCAGGGAGTATTATGTCATCGTCCTGTGCTCGGACCTCGCGGACAACCTGAACGGGGTAAAATTCCTGAACGATTTCGGCTCGGTTCTCTTCGCGCAGCTGAAAAACTAAAGCCTGTACCATACGATAAATGTGAGAGCCTCCCGGTACAGAGGCTTCCGCGTTTGTTGCCCCGGCTTCTCCGGAAAACGGCAGCGCTTCACGCGCCTTCTTGGCATACGCATGGCCCGCAGAATGCCGAGGCATTGTTTCCCGGCAGGGAGTATAGTACAAAACAGAATCATTGCCCGCTCGCTACGCGGGCGGAGGAGCTTTCTTGACGGATTTCAGCGTGATCTTTACCGAAACCGACCACAAAATTCTGAACTCATACCGCCAGGTGCTTGACGGCCTTGCCGACTACCTCGGCGAAGGGTACGAGCTTGTCCTCCACAGCCTGAACAATCTCGAGAGCTCGGTCATCAAGATCGTGAACGGGCACTATACCGGCCGCAAGGAAGGCTCGCCCATCACCGACCTGGGCTTGCAGATGCTGGCGAAAACGCAGGACGAACATACTGACTACATTTCCTATTTCAACAAAGGGAAACACAATAAAAACATAAAATGCAGCACGATAACCATACGCGGGGAAGGCGGGAAGATTATCGGCCTGCTCTGCATCAACTTTTACCTGGATACGCCCTTCGCCGACCTCCTGAAGGCCTATATCCCCCCGGACAAGCAAAAGATCGTAAAAGAGGAAAACTTCTCAAGCAACGTTGAGGAGTTGATCTCCCTGACCGTCGGCAAGGTCAGGGACGCGGTCATGGCCGACGAAACCATAACTCCCGCGAACAAAAACAAGGAAATCGTCATCGGGTTACATGACAGGGGGCTGTTCAACCTGAAGGATGCGGTCATCCGTGTCGCGGAACTGCTGGGCGTCTCCAAAAACACGATCTACATGCATCTGCGGAACCTGAAAGACCACCAATGATCCCTCCTCGCCGGTAATATTCCATTTCCGGCCGGGCAGCGGCATTCGCCTGCCCATCCCGAACCATCCCCAAACGCCCTGGCCCATCTGCGTGAACGCGGGTTCTTCCGCTGCGCCGGGTGGAGCATGGCGCGCGTCTTGGCTCACCGCAAGAAAGAAATCACAGGGAAGCGCGCTGCGCACGGTGCTGGTGATTAAATTTATTTGTCTATATTTGTGTTTTCGTAAAAAATATTTGTTTTTTATTTGACTGAACAAAATTCTAATGCTAAATCCAAATAGACTGAAAAATAGTTTATGGAGGACAGTATGTTTGCAGCGACCAGCACCGACAAAGCTCCTGCGGCAATTGGACCATACTCGCAAGCCATTCGTTACGGCAATGTCCTCTATACATCCGGGCAGATCCCACTCAATCCGGCCACCGGCGAAGTTTCCGGCAAGACGATGGCCGAGCAGGCTGAAATGGCCATCAGGAACCTGCTGGCCGTTCTTGAAGCAAACGGCATGGGGTTTGAAAACATCATGAAAACGACCTGTTTCATCACCGACATGGCGGAGTTCGGCGCATTCAACGAGGTGTATGCAAAGCACTTCGTCTCCAAGCCCGCGCGCTCCTGCGTGGAGGTATCAAAACTGCCCAAGGGGGTGCTTTGCGAAATAGAAGCCATCGCCGCAAAGTGATGTAACCATGTAATTACACAAGCCGTGCCAATACGAGAAGGAGGTTTAAGAAATGAAAACCGATAGATCGCTTCTCACGCCGAAGACCGTGCCCGGTAAAATTTGTGTCTTCTATTTCTGCTTTCTCTGGTGGATTTTGGTCAATCAACCCGTCCTTCAAATTTTCAACGATATGGTGGTCAAGGACAACGTGTGGGTCCTCGGGATGCCTGTCAACTTCCTCTATATTTATGTGATCGCGGCCATCGCGACAGGCTTGACGTTTTACGCCTTGTGGGGCTGGCAGGGGGATGAAGACGATGTCTAAAAACATGCTTGTTTTCCTTGTCGTCGGCTTCTACTGCCTCATCGTGATGGCGATCGGGATCTATTCCAACCGCGTGAACAAAAACACGACCGAGGACTATTTTCTCGCCAGCCGCACCGTGGGTCCCATTGTCTCCTTCTTTACCCTGACCGCGAGTTTTTACAGCGCGTACCTTCTGATGGGCGCAGTCGGTTTTTTCTACACCCACGGTTTCGCCATGCTCATGACCACTACCTACGGCGCCTGTTACGGCCTCTGGTACTGGGTGCTGGGCGGCCCGATCCATCTTATCGGCAGGAAATTCGGCCACGGCACCCCGGCGGACATGATAGAGCATTACTATGAAAGCAAGAAGCTGGGGTCGCTCGTTTCCATCATGCTCTGCGCTTTCACGGTCCCGTATCTTTCCATGCAGTACACCGCCATCGGCATGGCTTTCCAGTTGATCACCGACGGCGCGATTTCCTACCGCGTCGGGGCGATCATTCTCGGCGGCATATGCTGCGCGTATGTGTTCCTCGGAGGTTTCCGGAGTGTGGCCTTGACGGACCTTTTCCAAGGCATGTTTTTCATGTTCATCGCCTGGGGGCTCGGCATCTACTTCCTTTTTGAGGCAGGCGGCATCACCGAGCTCTTCAAGGGCATAGCCGCCCAAGATCAGGCCATGCTGAGCCTGCCGGGGCCGAAAGGCTTCTATACCTGGGGTGTCTGGCTCTCGTTTATAGTCTTGTATACCATCATGCCCGCCATCAGGCCGGACACCTGGCAGCGGGCCTATGCGGTCAAGAATCTCGGCGCCTGGAAAAAAGCCTGCTTCCACACGGCTTGGGCGCTGCCTGTCACATACCTCGTCACCATGTTCACCAGTTTCGGCCTGCGCATCAACGTGCCCGGCCTGGAAGGCGTGCAGACGGAACAGGCCCTGATCGCGTACTTCAACATGGTCAGCCCCATCGTCGGCATCATCATCCTCGCTGCGGCCATGGCGGCGGCCATGTCCACGATCGACTCCGTCCTGCTCGTGTCCAGCCAGTATCTGACGGAAGACATCATCAAGCGCTATATGCCGAACAAGTTTTCGGACTCTCAGCTCGCTCGCATCGGGCAAATATTCACGGTGGTTCTCACGCTTATCGCTCTGCTCGTGACAATGAGTCCGCCGCAGTTCATGGTCATGATGACCGCGCTGTTCTATGGTTTCGGCTGCCTGCTCTGGCCGCTCCTGGGCTGCATTATCTGGCCGCGCGGGACAAAAGCGGGCTCCATTGCCTGCATCGTTGTTTCCTGCGTGCTTATAGTTATCCTCAAACTTGGCGACTTCGGCACCTATGTCTACGGTCTTCACTTCATCGCCTGGGGCGTGGTCACGAGCGGCGTGGTTTACGTGGTCGTCAGCCTGATGACCCGGCCGCCTTCCGACGAAATGGTGGAGGCATACCATGGTTATCTCCGGGAAAAATTCTGGAGCAAGTTCACATTCGGCCGTAAGTAATTCGATGTTGTTGGAGTATTCACGAGCGGGCTTTGGCCGCTCGTGAATGTTCCCGGTAACTGCAGAGAGCTTCAGGAGGATACGCAACCATGAAAATTACAGATGTCAAAGCGTTACGCAGAGATTTCCCGATATTCAGGCACCGCACGTACGTGGACACCGCCTGTTACGCGCCCGGCTACGCGCGGGTGGCCCAGGCGGCGGCCGACTGGCATTCCAGCGCCATGTTGATGCCGGGAACGTCCTTTGACCAGACGCTCGCCTGGCTCAAGCCCGTGGCTTTTGCCCGGGTGGAAGCGGCAAAACTCCTCGGCGCGCAGGAAGAGGAAATCGCGTTCATCACCAGCACGGGCATGGGCAACTGCAAAATTGCCGACGCGCTCGACCTGAAAGCAGGCGACAATGTCGTGATCAACGATCTGGAATTCCCCTCCAACGTTATCGCCTTTACCGCGCGCCAGAGAAAAGGCGTGGAAATCCGTCGAGTCAATCACCAAGGGGGCCGCCTGCTCTTGGACGATTTCGCGAAACTGGTGGATGACCGTACCCGGCTTATTGCTATCAGCTCCGTGCAGTGGACCAACGGGTTCCGCATGGACCTGAAAAGCCTGGTGGATCTCGCCGAGTCGAAGAAAGCTTATGTGGTCGTCGATTCCTGCCAATCCCTCGGCGCCATGGAGTTGGACGTGCGCAAAACCGGCATCCACTTCATGGTGACGCAATCCCACAAGTGGCTTTTCGGGCCGTTCTCGACCGGACTCATGTTCGTCCGGCGGGACCTCATCGGCAAGTACGACCCCACGATCGTGGAATCCGGCAACCTGTTCAAAAACCCAGCCCGGCAGCCGTACCATCATCAACTCGACCTGGACAACCTCACCGACTATGCCATTGAATTCGTTGACACGGCCGCGAAATACCAATCGTGCCCCAACCTGCCCGGCCTGTGGGGCCTGTACGAGTCATTAAAGACCATCAATGCCTACGGCATCGCGAATATCGAGGAACGCGTCCTGCATTTGACGGACCGCCTGATAGAAAGGCTGCGCGCCGTCAAGGGATTCACCGTCAGCACCCCCTGCGGGGAAGGAGAACGGTCCGGAATCGTTTCCGCCACCACGGGAAGCGTGGACACGGATCTGGAAACCATGAGACGGCTCTCGCAACTCGGAGTCGGAGTTTCCGTGCGCTATCAGGCCGGTTGCGGCGGCGTACGGATGTCCCTGCACTTTTATAACGACGAAGAGGACATAGACCGCCTGATCAGCGCGTTGCTGGGAGAAACGAAACCATTGTATTTCCATTGATGTAACGCTCTGGAACAATTTTCCACAAAACCGGCAGCCGGAATATCCCCGGCGGCCGGTTGTTTTTTTATGGGCGAAATGGATCACGCACGGGGGGATGCGGCGTCCGCCAAAAAATTCCCAGCCGCTCTATCGAATTTTTTTAAACCTCAACCTTTTCTATCGATTATAATTATAAAAATAACCCATTTTGTAGATTGTATTGTTTTTTAAAAATTGATAGAGAAAAAACATCGATCCTCTTATACAGGCTCAACAACAGGCCAACCCGGAACGAATATGGCAAAAATTCTTCGATGTATCACGGACAGAGTCAAGCGAATGGCTTGCGCCGTACTGTACGCAGCCGCCATGTCGGTTATTTACGCCGGGTCAATGCTGTCCGGCTAAGGTGCGTTAAATATGTTCAAAATCTCCGAGGTTTATGCTACAAAACAGTTGCATAACCCATTGCAGCCCAAGGAGATTTTGAACATGAGCCATCATAATACACTCTTTTCTCAAATGCTATCATTGATTCCCAGACATGTTTTTCAGAAACTGGAAGCCCGGCATAAAACAGGTCGTTCTTCTCGACAATTCGGCTTTAAGGAACAGTTTACGGTCATGGCTTTTATCCAGCTTGCAGCAAGGCGCTCCATGCGTGACGGATTGCGCTGTTTGGCCGCCTGCGGCAAGAGGCTGTATCATTTTGGCCTTTTTCCCGTTGCACGTTCCACTTTCTCCGATGCCAACAACTCCCGGCCTGTGGGCTTTTTCAAAGATCTATTTGCCGACATGTACAGCCTGTGTGTTCCCAAGGCCTCCAAACACAAATTTCATTTCAAATGCAAACTTTACAGCATGGACGCCACCACCATCAGCCTGTGTTTGTCGCTGTTTCCCTGGGCCACGTTCCGCCAAAACAAGGGCGGCGTCAAAATGAACACAGTGCTTGACCACGATGGTCATATCCCGGCATTTGTCACCGTTGATGTGGCCAAAACGCACGAAAGCCGTATGGCGAAAAGTCTTTCTCTGCCCAAAGGCTCCATCGTGACCTTCGACAAAGGCTATGTCAGTTACCCCTGGTTTCAGACCCTGCTCGAAAATGGCATCTTTTTCGTCACCCGCCTGAAGGACAACGCTGTTTACAAACTGCTGGAGCGCCGCCCGGTGAACCGCACAAGCGGGGTTACTTCCGACCACATTATCGAAGTGAAGCACAGCCGGGGAAAAGTCTTGCGCCTGCGTCGCATCGGCTACCGGGACGCCGAAACAGGCAAGCGTTACGAATTTCTGACAAATCACTTTCGCCTGTCCGCCCGCACCATCGCCGATATTTACAAAGAACGCTGGAAAATCGAACTCTTTTTTCGCGAAATCAAACAGAATCTACGCATCAAAAGCTTTGTCGGGAACACGGAAAATGCTGTATTGATTCAGATTTATACCGCGCTGACCGTCTACCTGCTCCTGGCCTACCAGAAATTCCTGAGTAAAACAGGGCTGTCCGTGCAGCAACTTTTCCAAATCGCCTCACTGAACATCCTCGGAACAGACTCGCTGGAAGAACTCCTGAAGCCCCGACGACGAAAAAATGAAAACCTCTATAACCTCAGTCTGTTATCCTTGGCAGCTTAACCGGACAGCATTGACGCCGGGTATATTGTCTTTGAATGCCGGTCGTGGGCGCCGGACCTCATGCGGCGTATTTTGAAGCCCATCCCCGCGCAGTTCATTCTGCCGCTCTTCATCGTGGGCGGCGTCACGGTGGGCCTCGGCGGGTACACCGTCTATATGTCGCGGGCGTTCTCCTATCTTTCCGACGATCCTTCCGCCTGCGTCAACTGCCACATCATGGCGCCGTATTATCAATCCTGGAACCACAGCTCCCACGCCCGCTGGGCGACCTGCAACGACTGCCACGTGCCGCAGGGCCTGGTGGCGGGCTACGCCTTCAAGGCCCAGGACGGGCTGTACCACGCGGCCATGTTCACCCTCCGGGCGGAGCCGCAGGTTATCCGGCCCCGGGACGCCAGCAACGAAGTTATTCTGCAGAACTGCGTCCGGTGCCATACCCAGTTGAACACCGAGTTCGTGAAAACGGGCATGGCGCAATACGCCGATGTGAAAAACGGCCGGGAAAAGGCCTGCTGGGACTGCCACAGGGAAGTGCCGCACACCAGGATAAGCAACCTGGCCTCGGCGCCCAACGCCATTGTGCCCCTGCCTTCGTCCCCCGTGCCCGACTGGCTGAATAAAGCAATGCAATAATGGACTTTAACCCGACGGAAGCGTGCGTATGAAACTCCTGGAAAAGCTCAAGAACATGTCCCTGTCCTTCGCGGAAACAGTCAAGGAACGACCCCTGATCGGCTGGGGAATCTTCGGCGTCGCCATGGTGGGCGTGTTCCTGCTGGGCCTTCTGGCGGCCTCCATTACCGAGCGCCGGGCGGAAATCGCCTCGATCTACAACAACAAAAAGGTCGAGATCACCGGCATCAACCCGCACAGCGACCAGTGGGGCCTGAACTACCCGCGGGAATACGAAACCTGGAAAAAAACCCAGGAAACGGACTTCCGCAGCAAGCACCTCGGCAACGCCCCGGAGGACGTGCTTAAATCGCGCCCGGCCATGGTCGTGCTCTGGGCCGGGTACGCGTTCTCCCGCGATTATTCCGCCCCGCGCGGCCACTGGTATACGCTTGACGACATGCGCGATTCGTTGCGGACCGGCACCCCCAGAGACGGCCAGGGCGATTTGCAGCCCGGCACCTGCTGGACCTGTAAAAGCCCGGACGTGCCCCGCCTGATACAGGAAAAGGGCATTGAGGAATATTACAAGGCCAAATGGAGCGCCTGGGGCAGCGAAGTCGTGAACCCCCTCGGCTGCGCGGATTGCCACGACCCCAAAACCATGAACCTGACCATCACCCGCCCGGCGCTCATCCAAGCGTTCCAGCGCCAGGGCAAGGACATCTCCAAGGCGTCCCTCCAGGAAATGCGTTCCCTGGTCTGCGCCCAGTGCCACGTGGAATACTACTTCAAGGGCGACGGCAAGTACCTGACCTTCCCGTGGGATAAAGGCATGACCGTCGAAGCCATGGAAGAATACTACGACAACATCGGCTTCTCCGACTGGACCCACGCGCTCAGCAAGACCCCGATGCTCAAAGCCCAGCACCCGGATTACGAAGTGTTCCTGCTCGGCACCCACGGCCAGCGCGGCCTCTCCTGCGCGGATTGCCACATGCCCTATATTTCCGAAGGCGGCCTCAAGTATTCCAACCACCAGATCATGAGCCCGCTCAAAAACGTGTCCTCCACCTGCCAGACCTGCCACAGGGATACGGAAGAAAATCTGAAAAAGTACGTCTACGACCACCAGGACAAGGTCCTGGAAGTGCGTGACCGGGTCGAGGCGGAACTGGCGAAGGCCCATATCATGGCCAAGACCGCCTGGGATGCCGGCGCGACCAAGGAAGAAATGGCCGCCGCGCAGAAGCTGATCCGCCAGGCCCAGTGGCGCTGGGACTTCGGCGTGGCTTCCCACGGCGCCTCCTTCCACGCCCCGGTTGAAACGCAGCGCATCCTGGCCCACAGCCTGGACAAGAGCCTGCTCGCCCAGCTTGAACTGCAGAAAGTCCTCTTCGAGAAGGGCGCCAAGATGGTCATGCCGGACATCTCCAGCAAGGACAAGGCCCAGGCCTATATCGGGCTGGATATGAACAAGCTGAAGCGCGAAAAGGAAGAATGGAAAAAGACCGTCGTGCCCCAGTGGCTCTCCGAAGCCAAGCAGGCCGGAAGGCTCTAAATGGTCTTTTTGCTCCCTGGCTGCGTCAGGGGGCAACAGTCTATGATGACAATGGATTTGAACGCTGTATGACGGTTTCCCTCGCCAACTGATTACCCGGAAAGTGCCCGGACGACCAATCGCCGGGCACTTTTTTTGACCCCAGAGTATGGAACAGAAAAAACGTCCGCTGTGGCAACCGCCCTGGCAGTATAAAGAAAGCGCCCTTCTGGTCGCCGGAATCGCTGCCGCGGGGTTCGCCCTGCAACTGGCCATCGGCCATTTCAACTTCTTCCTCCTGCACTACCCCGCGAACGCCGGGATCGCCGCGGCCCTGGTTTTGCTCCTTGGCCTCTCCGCGTTTGCGCGCAAAACGGTTGTGTTCCAGTGGCTTTCGGGAATACCCTTTTGCGTCAGCTGCATCGCCGCGCTGCTGCTGTTCGGCCTCATCATGGGACTCACGCCGCAGATGGTCAGGGTGGACCCGCACGCGCACAGCGTTTTTGCGGATCTCGGCTTCACCACGGTCACCCGGTCCTGGCCGTTCGTGCTCCTGTACGGAACAACGCTCGTCTCCCTCGGCCTCGTCATCGTGCGCAGGCTCACGGCCTTCCGGAAACGGGATCTCGCCTTTTACTGCAACCACCTGGGGTTATGGATCCTCCTGCTCGCCGCCGGTTTCGGCGCGGCGGACATGCAGCGCTTCGTCATGCATATCCGCGAGGGCGAGCTCGAATGGCGGGTCTACAGCGCGAAAAACGACGTGCTGGAACTGCCCATCGCCATCCGCTTGAAGGACTTCGCCATGGAGGAGTACCCGCCCAAGCTGGTTATCATCAACCGCCAGAACGGCAAGCCGCAACCCGAGGACAAACCGTACTATCTCCAGATCGACGCGAAACACCCCGCCGGGAACGTGGGCGAATGGGCTGTTACGATCGACGAATACATTCATGAAGCCGTGCGGGCCGGGGACGGGTACAAAGCCTCCCCCATGCCCGCCTCCACCCCCGCCGCGCGGGTGACCGCGAAAAACACGCGCACCGGCGCGACGAAATCCGGCTGGATCTGCGGCGGCGGCACCATACCGGGATTTTTTGCGGGCCTGGATCTGGAAGGCACCCTCACCATGGTCATGACCCAGCCGGAGCCCAAACGGTTCCTTTCGGATATCACGGTGCTGACCCAGGACGGCCACAAAGAGGACGCCCGTCTGGAGGTGAACAAACCGCTCTCCGTCGGCCCGTGGATGCTCTACCAATACAGTTACGACGACCAGGCCGGAAAGATGTCCACGTACAGCAGCATCGAGCTGGTGCGCGACGCCTGGCTGTGGCCGGCCTATGCCGGAATTTTTCTGATGGGTATCGGGGCGCTCTGGCTTATCTGGGCCGGAACCGGCAGACAGCGCGGCGGGAGGCCGGGAGAAGACAATGACCTGGGATAATTTTATCTACTTCGCCCTGCCCGCCGCCCATCTCTGGGTTTTCGCGGGCCTGGCCGCGTTCCGCAACAGAAAGCCCTGGATCATACACGCGTTCATGCTCGCGGGCCTGGCGCTGTTCGCAGCGTTCATCATCGGGCTGTGGATCGGCCTTGAGCGGCCCCCCCTGCGGACCATGGGGGAAACCCGCCTCTGGTACTCCTTCTTCCTGGCGCTGGTTGGGTATATCACCTACAGGCACTGGAAGTACCCCTGGCTGCTGCTCTTCTCCGCCGTGGTGGCCTCCGTTTTCATCGGGGTAAACTACTTCAAGCCGGAGATTCATTCCAAGGCACTGATGCCCGCGCTGCAAAGCTACTACTTCGTGCCGCACGTGACGGTGTACATTCTCTCCTACGCCATGCTGGGGGTAGCCACCATCGCCTCGTTCATGCAGCTCCGGAACATGGCGCGCCGCAAAGTGGACCGGGAACTGTACGCGTTCATGGACAATATCGTCTATATCGGGTTCGGCTTTCTGGCGCTGGGCATGCTCACGGGCGCGCTCTGGGCCAAAGAAGCATGGGGGAACTACTGGTCCTGGGACCCCAAGGAAACCTGGGCCTTCATCACGGGCGCGGCCTACCTTATCTATATCCACATGCGGCTCAGGCGCGCGCACCCGAAATTCACACTCTGGACCTTGCCAATCGCTTTCATTTTGCTCATGATAACATGGATAGGCGTTTCCTACCTGCCGGCGGCGGAGGGGAGCATTCATGTGTATTCGTGAGGCATTATGAAGTTTTCGCCCAACACCCGGTATGCGATCAGAGTGCTGTTTGAGCTCGGCGGCTTGTCCGAGCCTGTTTCCACCGCGTACCTCGCGGAAAAGACCGGCATGTCGCTGCGCACCGTGGAGAATATCCATGCGGTGCTGCGCCGCGAAAACATCACCGCCGGAACCGTGGGCGCCAAAGGCGGCATCCAGCTGCTCCAGCCGCTCGCGGACATCAGCCTGGGCACGCTCGTCTATCTGTTCGACGATGGGGTGGAATTCGCCGTTTGCTGCGGCGACAAATCCAACGAATGCCCCAACCAGGCGGAATGCGGCATCCGGAGCGTGTGGAAAACCGTTTCAAGCACCGTGCAGAGCCAGCTCGACGCCATATCCCTGGACGCCATATTGCAGCAATATCCCACGGAGTCGCACGGGATCGTCCTGAACAAATTTCATCCCGAGGACGCCGTGGCGATAAAGGGTTTGAAAAAATGACATCCCGGCCCATGCGGCGCGCCGACAGGGCCATGCCGGACGCGGCCGCCAGGGAGCTCCTGGAAAAGGGCGAATACGGCTTCCTGGCCACGGTCGGGGCGGACGGGCTGCCCTACGGCGTTCCCCTTTCCTATGTCGTGCTGGAGAACCGCGTGTATTTCCATTCCGCCCGCGAAGGCAGAAAAATAGACAATCTCCTGCATTGCCGGGACGCCGCCTTTACCGTGGTCGGCGAAACCGAGCCGGTCTACGCCAAGAACTTCACCACCTGGTATGAAAGCGCCATGGTGTTCGGGACCGTCAGCGAAGTCGCGGACCCGGATGAAAAGTTCCGCTCCCTCTATGCCCTGGCCGAAAAATACCTCCCGGACCACCTGGACAAAGCCGAGCGGGACATCCGCGCGTCTTTTGCCAAAACCGCCGTGTACCGCCTGGAGATAGAAACGATAACGGGCAAGGCCAAAAAGCCCCGCCCGCCTGTCTAATAGCCGTTTCGCGGATGGATTGCCGCATAGCGGCGGGCAAAGTTCCGCCTACGCCGCCTTCCTATCTTATATTTATCGAACTCAGGTTCGGATACGTATTTATTCCAACTCCAGCACTGAAGCCAGGCGGGCGTTGATATCCTCCAGAAAGACGGCTGGAACCGTGCCCGCTACCGTGAACGGCCGTGCCCGCCAGTCTATGGAGCGCAATTGCGAGAGCAGCAGTGTTCCGTATACGGGCAGCCCCTCCGGCAGGCGGATTTCATTGGGCAGGCCTTTTTGCGGGGTGGTAACGGGCACTACCCAGCAAAAGCCCGTGTGCCGGTTAAACAGGGCTGCCGACACCACCAGAACGGGGCGAAAGCCCTTGTGTTCGTGCCCCAAAGTCGGATCCAGGTCGAGCTTGAGAAGTTGCCCTTGGCCGGGAGCCTGCGTTTTGCCGCCTACCATATTTCTTCGCCCTGCGGCTTGCCGAAATCAACCGCCGGATGCGTCGCCGCCGGAGCGAAGGAATCCAGTACATCCGCCAGGGCGTAACGCTTGCCTCGAGCCGCGGCCTTGCGGATCAGCAGGCCGTCTTCGGACGGGGTCAGTTCCAGCGTATCTCCGGCTTCAATATCCATACTCTCGGCAATGCCGCGCGGAATACGAAAGCCCAGGCTGTTGCCCCACTTGGTGACGTGGATTTGTTGCATGACGTTCTCCTGTGGATAATTTTGTATATCCAAAAAAAAGAGAAGTCAACCCTTCTTCACCGCAAAGGGACAATGCTCTGCCCCCACCCTTCCGTCAGAACCAAAATTGTGGATATTTGTGCTCGCGCGGCAGGTTGTTGACGAAAACCGCCACGGCGATCAACACCGCGCTTCCCGCAGCGCAAGGCGTCACGACGTACCAGTACCCGAGGGAATGCACGGCGGCCCCCCCGGCCGCCGTGACGAAAGCGGTCGCGCCGCCCGGCGGGTGCAGGGTCTTTGTCAGGTGCATCAACGCTATGGCGGCCGGCACGGCCAGGCTGACCGCCATGACCGCGTTATCGCCCACGCACTGGTACACCGTTACCCCCACAATCGCGGAAAGCACGTGCCCGCCGATAACATTCCTCGGCTGGGCCAGCGGGCTTCTGAACGCGCCGAAAACCAGCACGGCCGAAGCCCCGAACGGCGCCATGATAAGCGGCAGCCCGGAAATATCCATGCTGAGGGTGTGCAGCAGCCCGACCACGTACAGGGCGGCGCAACTGCCGATGAAGCCGAAAGCGATCTCCGTCCCCCCGGGGACGGGCGGCGTGCTGCCGCCTCCCCGCATTTTCGCGAAATAGTGTTTCATTGCGATTACGCCAGTTCGGAAATGGCGCGGATCATGTCCGCGCGTGTGATGATGCCCAGTACCGCGCCGTGTTCGTCCGTCACGGGCAGCCGGTTGATGGCGTGCCTGCCGAAGATTCTGGCCAGTTCGTCCAGGGGTGTTTCCGGACCGGCGGCCACAACCGGCGCGGACATGATCGTGGCGACCCTTGCGTGCAGCAGCGCGGGAGAAGGCTGCAACGGCTGGCGGGTACTGTCGTCGATGAGCCGCATCAGGTGCGTTTCGGGCCGTTTGCCCAACAGGCGCAAAATGTCTTTTTCCGAAACGATCCCCACCATGGCTCCCTGCGCGTTCACCACGGGCGCGCCGGAAATTCCCCGTTCCGCCAGCAGGCCGATGCACTCGCCGACGGAGCTGCTCTCCCTGACGGTGACGACCGGGCTCGTCATGATGTCCGCCGCCGTCCGTTCCCGCAAAAAGCGCTCATACGCCAATGCGCGGACGTTCGTGTACAGCGCCCTGAAATCCTGGGGAGTGAGGTCCACATACCCGTGCAACGCTTCCATCCCCCGCAGGATATCCTCTTCGGACAACGGCGGCAGCGGTCTATTTGCAGACGGCGTGCACATCGTGTTCATCCGGGTTCATGTGGGACGGCGTTTCAGGAGCAAGCATGCCCTGCGGCGAAATGACCCGCACCACGCAGGGAACGGCTTTGCGGGACGAGGAAATCGCGTTTTTCACGGCCTGCTCAATACCGCCGCAGCAGGGAACGCTCATCCGGGCGACCGTCACCGAACGCACATCGTTCTGCGCCAGTATTTCCGCGATTTTTTCCGTATAGCATACCGCGTCCAGCTTCGGGCAGCCGATCAGCACCACGCGTCCCGGCATGAATTCGTTGTGAAAATCGCCATACGCATAGGCGCAGCAATCAGCGGCCACAAGCAGGTCGGCGTCTTTGAAAAAGGCCGCGTGCGCGGACACGAGCCGTATCTGAACCGGCCATTGCCCGAGGCAGGATTTCCGCTCGCGGTCCAGCCGGTTCCGCTTTTTGGAGGAAAGAGACGGCGTTTTCAGATGCTTCAGGTAATCGCGCGACAATTCCTTGAACGTCTTGCTTTTGAGATTGCTGAGCACGGCAACTTCGTCATAGGCGAGCGCCTCCCGCTCCTCAAACGTGATCGCCCCTGTCGGGCAGGCGGGCAGACAGTCTCCCAGGCCGTCGCAATAATCGTCCCGGAGAAGGACCGCTTTGCCGTTATCCATGCCGATGGCCCCTTCATGGCAGGCTGTCACGCATTCGCCGCAACTGTTGCATTTTGCCGCGTCGATTTTGATAATTTTTCTGATCACGTATGCTTCCCCTTCCAAAGCATGCTTTTTTACAAGGAGAGCGCTCCCGCTGGCGGGAGCGCTCTCCGCCACTTCCGTCACGCGCCGAGGATGGCTTTCAAATCTTCGTCCGGCGTGCCGATGGGCTTTATGTCAAACGTGGAAACCAGCACCTGCAGCACGGCGGGGGACAGGAACGCGGGCAGGCTGGGGCCGAGCCGCACGCCTTTGACGCCGAGCGCCAGGAGCGACAGCAGAATGGCCACGGCCTTCTGCTCGTACCAGGAAAGGACCAGAGACAAGGGCAGATCGTTGACGCCGCACTTGAAGGCGTCCGCGAGCGCCAGGGCGATCTTCACGGCGCTGTAGGCGTCGTTGCACTGGCCGACGTCCAGCAGGCGGGGAATGCCGCCGATGCTGCCGAGTTGCTTGTCGAAGAAACGGAACTTGCCGCAAGCCAGGGTAAGCACCATGGTGTCGGCCGGGGTTTTTTCCACGAATTCCGTGTAGTAGTTGCGGCCGGGCCGTGCGCCGTCGCACCCGCCGACCAGGAAGAAATGCTTGATGGCGCCGGATTTCACCGCGTCCACCACCGTACCCGCCACGCCGAGGACCGTGTTGCGGCCGAACCCGACCAGCACCTTGGCCTCGGGGAACTGGGCCGCGCTTTCTTCCGTAAAGCCTTTCTGGGCGAGCGCGTAGTCGATCACCGGGCCGAAGTCGCCGTTTTTCACGTGGGCGACGCCGGGCCAGCCGACGAGGCCCGTGGTGAACACGTTGGCCTTATAGGAGTCCGAGGGCCGCTGGATACAGTTGGTCGTAAACAGGATGGCGCCGGGGAATTGCGGGAATTCCTTGGCCTGGTTCTGCCACGCCGTGCCGAAATGCCCGGCGAAGTGCGGGAATTTTTTAAGGCCGGGATACGCGTGGGCGGGCAGCATTTCCCCGTGGGTATAAATGTTGACACCCTTGCCTTCGGTCTGTTGCAGCAGGACGAACAGGTCCTTCAAATCGTGGCCGGAGACGAGGATAGCCTTGCCGGGCCTGGGCCTCAAGGAAACTTCGGTGGGTTCGGGATGGCCGTAGGTTCCGGTGTTGGCGGCATCGAGCAGTTCCATGGCCAGCAAATTGGCCTTGCCGCAATCCATGGCCGCGGTCACCCAATCTTCCAGCGAGGGAGTGGCGCCGTCAAAACCGAACGTGAGCAGTTTGAACATGGCCGTGTACAACGCCGGGCTCTCGTGCCCCAGGATGGCGGCATGGTCGGCGTAAGCGGCGGTTCCCTTCAGGCCGTACAGCACGGTCTGGGCCAGGGAGTTGCAATCGGGATTTTCCGCCAGTTTGGTGACGGAGGCGATTTCCGCCTGCGCGAGCAGGGCCGTTTCATCCTGGGCCGGTTTGAACTTCATCACGGGCAGATCGGCCGCGAGCCCGGCTGCCTGCGCAAGCTTGTCCCTTTCGGCCACGGTCTGGCGCAGGACGGCGAGCAGCGGGTCCTTGTCAAAGTTCACGTTGGTGACGGTCGCGAACAACGCGGCGGCGCACAGCCTGCCGGCGGCGTTCGTGTCGATCCCTTTCGCTTCCGCGGCCAGGGCCGCGAGAGAAAGTCCACGGGCGGCATAGACGATAAGATCCTGAAGAGCGGCGATATCAGCTGTTTTGCCGCAGACGCCCTGCTTGGTGCAGGCGATGCCCTGAGCGGTCTGTTCACATTGATTGCAGTACATGATTTTCTCCTTCACCGCCTATTCATGCGGTTTTGTCGGACTATAGCCTCATGGGAACAGTATAACTACCCCGTTAGAACAGGGGAGTTTTTTACCACGGCAGGGGGTAAGGAAATGAAAACGAAAAAGACCGGCGGGAAAGGAGTTGTCCGTGGGACAAACGACTATCGGAGAGAGCCGGAACGCTCTCGAAAAAACCTTCACGGTGGGCGAAGCCCTGGCCTGGGCCGGGGTTCTGCTTATCATTATCATACTGGGGGCGCATTATTTCCGTGCGGGAAACACCGCTGCCGTCCTCTGTCTTGCCGGGCTCATCCTCTTCCACGGCAGCGGGGCCGCCTGGAAAACATACGCCGTGGGAACGGCGCTGGTCTGGGGCGTCTGGGAATGGGGAACCGCCGTGCAATCGCTGGTCATGCTGCGCGCGGCCATGGGCGCGCCCTGGGCGCGGGGTGCGGCGATTCTCGGCGTTGTCGCGGCCCTGACCGCGCTGGCCGCGTCCCACACGCTGGCGAAAGCCGCCCGCCGGGGCCGGGCGACCCCGGCTGAACCGGCGCTCACCCGGGCTGCCGCCTTTACGCTGACGTTCCTGGCGCTCTATGGCCTGCGGTGGGGCAGGCCGGACATCCTTCTGCTGGAGCGGCTTTTCCCGGCCTGGGGCAGTATTCAGATATTTCTGCTGTCCTGGTATGCCGGGTACATTGCCGGTAAACTGAACAATCCCCGCACGAGCCGGAAAACCCGTAAAATCGTATGGTTTCTGTTCACCGCCGTCTTTTTCGGGCAACTCGCTCTCGGCCTTGCGGGCATTCCCGGCATGACCCTCCCGGGAACGCCCCATGTGCCGGTTCCCGCATTTATCCTGTTCGCTCCGGCATATCGCGGCTCCTTCACCATGATGCCCTTTCTGGTGCTGGCGGCGACGCTGCTCGCGGGCAGCGCGTGGTGCAGCATGCTGTGCTACTTCGGCTCCATTGAGGCCGTCGCCGGGTCCGGCAAGCCGGTTAAAAAAGCGCGGCCGATGATGGAAACGGCAATACGGCACGGCAGGGCCGCCATTTTACTGCTCGGGCTCGCATCCGCCCTGATTCTGCGGTACCGCGGCGCACCGGCAATGCTCACACTCGGCCTTGTGGCGCTCTTCACAGCCGGAAGTCTCGTCGTCATGCTGTTCGTTTCACGGCGCTATACGGGCATGGTCCATTGCACGGCGTTTTGCCCCATGGGGCTGGTGGTCAACCTGTTGGGCATACTGTCTTCGTGGCGGCTCCGGATAGACCCAGCCCGCTGCAACGGCTGCGGGAGTTGCGAAAAAGTTTGTGCGTACCGGGCCCTGGACGCCCCCTGCCGGGAGCGCGGACAGGCCGCCCTCACCTGTTCGTTGTGCCGCGATTGCATGGGGGCCTGCCCGCGTAACGCCATTTACCTCAAGCACGCCCTGCTCCCGGCAAAGGCCGGCGGCTCCGTATTTACGGTTATCACCGTGGCGCTGCACGTTCTCTTTCTGGCGGCGGCGCGCCCCATGTGACGCGCGCCTGTTTCCGCCATAAAACGCGTTGGGACACAATGGGAAAACATATGCTTGGCAAACGCCTGTGATTTTGCCAATCTGGCTCCACAACGGGATGCCCGCCGCGCCGGATTGCGGGGTTTTCCTCGGAAGTTTTGGTCCTCGGCGTGTACGCCGAGGAAGGAGTGGTCCTGGTTGCGCCGCGTCACAAGGTGGCCAAGGGCGCCAAACTGGGCTGACCACGCGCCGCCGCCCATGCAGAAAATAAAAGGAGCAGGACCGCCTCACGCGCCCTGCTCCGTTTCCCTATATATTCTAAAAAGCGCTATCTCCCCAAACTTTCTAATATCTTTCTGTCCCGTTCCAGTGTGTCAATTCTTCGCAGGAGCTCCTCAACAAGCGCTCTGGTGGGGAAATTGCGGAGGACTCCCAGCGCATCCCCAACACCGGCATCGCTCGCGACGGCCAAATAGCGCGTGCCTTTGCCGGTCAGTATCCAGTCCGGGTTCACGTTCAGCCGGCAAAGCAGGCGTATCAGCCAACGGTCCGGAACGTTACGCCGCTTTTTTGAATTCGCGATTGTGGATTGCTTAATATCAAGCAGGGCCGCCAATTCGACTTGTGTCCTGGCGCCCGTTATCGCGTAGACTCGCCGCATTTGTCTTTCAAAACTATTGCTGGGATCGGACATGGTGGTCATATGCTGCAAATGCTAAAAGTACGCAAAAATTATAAAAGAAAGTACGTATTTGTACAAGAAAATGTACTCAGTTGTTGTGCCGACTTCTATAAGCTGGTCATATGGAAAACGCACCCCATATAAATGAAGCCGTCGCCAACATCGTCAAAGCACTGCGGAAAAAGTCACGATTCACGCAAGAGCAGCTTGCGGGCTTTGCAAAAACCTCGCGATCGCAAATAGCGCAACTTGAAGCCGGTACGCGCGGGGTGACGTTGCACTCCCTCTATTGGCTCGCCGAAAGTTTCAACACGCCATTCATCGACTTTCTCAAGATGATAGCAGAAGAACGGCGCAGACTGAGCAAGCACTGAAGAGTAAAAACGCCCGAGCGAAAAACGCCGTCCCCGGTGTTTTTCGTTATTCCCCTGCGGCTCAAGCCCGGGAACGCATATCCCACCGCCGCAAAGCGGCGTACAGCAATTCCGGATCTATGGGCTTTGTCAGATGGTCATTCATACCGCTTTTCAGGCTGGTTTCCCGGTCGCCGCTCATGGCGTGCGCGGTCATGGCGATTATCGGCAGATCCTTGTGCAAGGGGTTCGTCCGTATGCACATGGTGGCCGTCAGCCCGTCCATTTCAGGCATCTGAATATCCATAAGGACCAGGTCGAAACTCTCTTCGGCCAGAACGTTCAGCGCTTCCTGCCCGGTCGCGACGGTGCCCACAACGACGCCTTTGGCCGCCAGAAGCTCCTGGGCTATCATCTGGTTGATCTCATTGTCCTCGGCCAGCAGCACGCGCATGCCGCGCAGGGAACCGGCATCATCTCCCGTTTCCCCGGAACCGTCATCGGCGGATTTTGCCTTGTTCGCCAACGGCAACGTGAGAACAAAGGTAAAGGAACTGCCCTCGCCCTCATGGCTGGAGCACGAAATTGCGCCGCCCATAAGCTCGACCAGGCACCGGCTGACCGCAAGGCCGAGCCCGGTCCCGCCGTACCGCCGGGTTGACGAGGTATCGACCTGGCTGAAGGGCAAAAAAAGATTCGCAACCTGTTCCGGCGTCATTCCTATCCCGGTATCCTGCACCGTAAACTGCAATTCCGCCCTGTCAGGCGACAGCGATTGCTGCCGGACCCTGACGGACACCTTCCCGCGAGAAGGCGTGAACTTGATGGCATTACTGGTAAAGTTGAGCAGTACCTGCTCCAGCCGCGACGGGTCCCCGATCAAGGCGTCCACCGCCGCGTCATCAATATTGGAGTACAGGTGAAGGGACTTCGCGTCCGCCTCCGCCCGCACGATATCATGCACGTTCCGCATCAGTTTGCGCAGGGAAAACTCCACCGTTTCAAGGTGCATTTTCCCGGCGTCGAGTTTGGAAAAATCTAAAATATCGTTGATGACGCGTAAAAGAAGATTCGCCGAATGTTCGGTCTGGTTCAGATATCCCCGCTGTTTTTCCGTAAGATCCGTCCGCCCGAGCAGATAGGTCATGCCGAGTACGGCATTCATGGGCGTGCGGATCTCATGGCTCATATTAGCCAGAAATTCGCTCTTTGCCCTGGCGCTCTTTTCCGCCACGTCGCGGGCCTTGAGCAGCTCGCGCTGCGTTCTCTCCACGGCGGTCTGCATGGCCCTCTGCTCCCGCAGGTCGCGGGTGTAGCCCACGACAATGAACCCTTTGCCCCACCGGACCCGGACAAGCGTAATTTCCGCGGGAACGGGCTCCCCGTTCAGCTTTTGGTGCATCCACTCGAAGCGGCAGTACCCTTCGGTAAAAGCCTCATGGATTCTTTCCGCGGCAAGCTCGGCGGAAAGGCGGCCGCAGGGCTGATATTCCGGCGACAGTTCATTGAACCGCTCCAGATACTCCACCTTGCTGCCAAGTTCGAACAACCGGGCGGCGGCTTCGTTGCAATCGATATTATTGTGGTTTTCATCCCAAAAATTGCAGCAGTGCGGCATGGCATCCAGCATGATCTTTGTCCGCTGCTCGTCTTCGACCAGCAGCCGCGCGGCAAGCAACGTCGCCAGGTGCGAGGCGACCGTCTGCACCGTTTCCACATCGCTCCGCCCCAACGGAGGCATGTACGGCTGCTGTTCCAAAAGGCGACCGGTGATAAGAACGGCGACCGGAACGTTTTGCAGAAAAACCGGGGAGGCGATCAGGAACGGCAGCCCGAGCGTTTCCCGCAACGAAGCAAAGCGGTCGGCACCGTCCACGCCGGTAATCAATACCGGAAGGTCCGGCCGTAAAAATTCGGGGGGCAATTCCAGGCTGCAAACGGCGAGAGCCGCTTCCTCCTCCGGGGAATAGCCTTGCAGCACCGCCGGATTGAACAGGCCGTCCGGTCCGGGCGTCAGCACGGCGGTGCGCTGCATGCCGAGGGCGGCGTTCAGGCGGCGGCTGACGGCGACGAACAAACTGGTGTGGTCAACGTGTTTCCCCAGCGAACCGGCGAGTTCCGCCATCAATTTGAAACCCCGCCGTTTTTGCTCAAGCTCGTGGCGGATGCTGATGGACTCGGCGTCAAGCTGCAACATTTTGGCGATGGTCTGCCCGGACAAACGGCGCAGGTACGCGACCTCGCGGCGCAATTCTTCCAGTTCCCCGGAAGGGGGACATACGGTGGTCTCGTCTTTCATTTCGGCACACTAAACAGGCAGAACACGCCCGTCCAATCAAGACTCCGCGGCCGCCCTTGCACGGCCGCTATTTCCACTCCGGTATACATACCCAGAAGCGGAACCCTGCCCGCGACGGCGTTCTGAACGACGACAGCGTCTTCCATATCCGTCCCGCCAAACCCCGCTGCCCGCCCGCCGCAGTCGATGTACAGGGCGAAAACCGGCTCGCGGTCTTTGAGGGAACTGAAAAGGCGTTCCATCTCAGGGGCCATGTAATCGAGATTCAGGCTGCGGTACATGATCTGGAACTCCGTTCCCGTGACCATGTCCGGCTCAAACATGACGATGCCGTTCCTTTCCTTGTCAATGGCAAGGCACAGACGGCTGGCGTAGTTGTTCGCGTCAAATTCGCCCCATTTTTCGCCTCTGTTGACGCCCAAAATAAAAAAAAAAGGATATTTTTCCGGCGGAACGGCTTCTCCCAGCAGCTTCTCCATGAAGAGCAACGCGGGTTCGCCGTTTATTTCGAGGATTGTCTGCCTGTCGGCTTTGGTCACCGTGTAGTACGCGGTCGCGGGGCGGCAACCGTGCATGATGATCGAATCGACGCGGACGGCCCCGCTGAAGACAAGGGCCAGCGCGGAATGCTCCCCGACCTTGTCGCCCAGCCACTGGCGGGTGGGCGTGCACAGATAGTCGCCCTGCATGCCCGCGCCGTTCAGATCCGGCAGGAAACCGAGGCTTTCTTCCATCGCCGCGAGGAGGTAGGTTGCCATGACCATCCGCATGCCCCCCTGGGTGCGGTCGATGGCATCATAAAATAACAGGACCTGGGAATCCTTCGTCACCCCCCGCGAGGCCAGGGCCCGTCCCAGGCGGCGGCCAACCTCCGCCTCACTGCCGGTGAGGCCGCCTTCGGTAACGATATCGCAGCGGGAACCTTCCAGCCAGAGAAGAGCCAGCACGATCTGGTCGCCCGCGTATCCGTAAGCGTCGTTGGTGATGGCGCCGATAGCGCCCCCGCCGACGACGGGCACGGCCTCGCCGACGATATCCGCAACGGCCTGCCGCAGGATCACGGCGTCATGCCGGGCTGTTGCAAAGAGCATGACCATGTCGCACGGATCATTCCGCCCCGCCTGCTCCTGCGCGCTCAATACCGCTTGGCGCCCGGCCGCCGCTGTTTCCGGATTTTCACTATAGCCAACGCCTACACGCATACACCCGATCTCCCCCGCCGCCCAACAAACAAGACGGCTGAGCCTTTGGCCGGCAGCCGCCGGGCATTCCCGCCGCCCGTTTTCAAAAACCCGGCGGAACGGAACACCTCGCAAAAATGTTCACTCAGATTAATAATAAAAAGAAAATAAAGCAAACAGGAGTTGTACCGGAGGCCACCCTTCCATGCATGCCTGCATTTTTTGCACGGGAACCATGCGCTGGTGATTCACCTTGTCCGGACACACAGGGTTTGGTATGAAGAATATGTATACCCATAACAAGGAGCTGCCATGTCTCTTTTTATCGGTCTTATAATTATCGTTGCGATTTGCCTGCTTGCCATCTGGTTTCTGCCCTCCCCGAAATACGGGCAGATGCGCGGATGCACGGGGCAGGCCTTGCAGTCCGTTCTGGAGCAGGAAAAAACGGCAAGCGGGAAAACAACGGAAACCCCGGCAGAAAAACGAGAACCCCCTGCCGCGCCATAACAAAAAACCCGCCGGAGTTGACGTTCCGGTGGGTTTTTCTAAAGCGGGAAAACAGGGTGGCTACCGTGTTCTCCACAGTGCCGCTATTCTTCGATGACGTCGATTTGCATTTCGACGCGCTTGACGCCGGGAACTCTCTCGGCGGTATACCCCATACGGCCGACGGCCTCTCTGTCCCCGGGCATGTCGCCGCGCAGGAGCACCACGCCGTCCTCGGCCGTCACAATGACGCTCGTGGCGTCAAAGTCGTTTTTCCCTTCCATCAACTTTTCAGACACGGCTTTGGCCAGAGCGTCGTCGGAGGACGAGGCGGCGTTCGCCGCATACGGGGTTGCGATCAAAACCATTGCGGCCAGGGCCGCGCTTGTGAATGCGATAATACGTTTCATGGTACTCTCCTGTTGTCTAGTGGACTCATTGTATTTTCTGATCCAATTCCGTCCTTGCGCCGGGCATGGCTGCTGTTTGCAACCGCTGCGTTATCCGGCGGGAGGTCGCATAAGAGCCCGCCGCGCTAACGCCAGCGGGCTCTTTTCCCGGGTGGAGGAAACGTTCCTCCGTCCCGAAAATGCTGTTACTTTCCTCCGGCGTCCTGGGCTACATCAATCTGCGACTCAACGCTCTTGACGCCGGGCACTCTTTTGGCAACTTCTTCCATGCGCTGGATTTCGCCTCTCTTCTGCACCGAACCGCGCAGATGGATCACGCCGTCTTCGGAAGTCACGATGATGCTCGTGGCGTCAAAGTCGTTTTTGCCTTCCATCAGTTTGTCAGACACGGCGTTGGCCAACGCGGCGTCGGACGACGAGGCCGCGCCTGCAAAGGACGGGGCCGCAACCAGGATCATTGCCACCAGAGCCGCGCGTGCAAAAAGTGAAATGTGTCTCATTGTAAATCTCCTGCTGTATTATAATAACATTTCATGATGCAAAACAATATTGCATCAACCATGATCCTATGTTTTACCATAAAAACATAGGAACATTGCCATAACATAGCGTGAAATATATATAGGATCGAGGTTTCTATAGGACAACTATTTTTTGAAATGTAAAAAATAAAAATAAGCCCCCGTAAAATACAGAGGCTTATTGTGAAAAAAAACAGTTTTTATTCTGGCGTTATAATCTTGCCAATCCCTGGTCCAGGTCGGCAATAATGTCATCCGCGTACTCGATGCCCACGGAAAGCCGCACAAATTCCGGCGCCACCCCCGCCGCGGCCAGTTGCTCGTCCGAGAGTTGCCGGTGCGTGCTGGAAGCCGGGTGCAGGATGCACGTGCGCGCATCGCTGACATGGGTTGCGATATTGCAGCGCGTCAACGCGTTCATGAACGTCTCCGCCGCCTCCCTGCCGCCCTTGACCCCGAAGCTGACGACGCCGCAGGACCCGTTAGGCAGGTACTTCCGGGCCAGATCGTAACAAGCGTCACCCGGCAAAGAGCAGTACCGCACAAAGGATATCCGGGGATGAGCCTTAAGGTACGCGGCAACGGCAAGGCCGTTTTCACAATGGCGCTGCATGCGCACGTGCAGGCTTTCAAGCCCTTGGCTGAGGATAAAGGCGTTCACGGGCGACTGCACGCAGCCCAGATCCCGCATGAGGTGCGCCGTGGCCTTGGTGATATAGGCGCCTTCCAGACCGAAGCGCTCTGCGTATACCAGGCCGTGATAGCTTTCGTCCGGCCGGGTGAGTCCGGGGAATTTATCCGCGTGCGCCATCCAGTCAAACTTGCCGCTGTCCACGATAACGCCGCCGACCGTCGCGCCGTGCCCGTCCATATATTTCGTCGTCGAATGGGTCACGATGTCCGCGCCCCATTCAAAAGGCCTGCAATTGACCGGCGTGGCAAAGGTATTGTCCACGATGAGGGGGATGCCGTGCGCATGCGCGACCTTGGCGACCCGCTCGATATCCAGGACGACCGAGGTGGGGTTGGAGATGGTCTCCCCGAAAACGGCTTTGGTATTGGGCCTGATGGCTTTGGCCAGCTCCTCGTCGGAGCAGTTGTTGCGCACGAACGTGGCCTCGATGCCCATCTGCTTCATGGTCACGGACAAAAGGTTGTAGGTGCCGCCGTATATTTCCGCCATGCAGACGACGTGGCCGCCGCAGGGGCAGATATTGAAGAGGGAAAGGAAGGTCGCGGCCTGCCCGGAGCCGGTCAGCATGGCGGCGGTGCCTCCTTCCATCTGGGCGATTTTGGCGGCCACGTTGTCGGTCGTGGGGTTTTGCAGGCGGGAATAAAAATACCCGGCCTCCTCAAGGTCGAACAGTTTAGCCATGGCAGCGCTGGAATCATATTTGAACGTGGTGCTCTGGATAATGGGCACCTGCCGGGGTTCCCCGTTTTTCGGCGCATACCCGCCCTGAACGCAAGTGGTGTTGATGTGTGTCATGGCTTCCTCGATGGTTCGCCCGGCAGACGGAGGGCCTGCCGGAATTTCCCCTGATTTACAATCCGCGCGGTGTGACGTCAATCCTTACGGGGCGGCAGGCTCAATACCGGCATTAATGCTTGACAGGAAGCCTCCGGTGCCATAAATCCAAAATCTCACGCCGGAGTGGTGGAATTGGTAAACGCACGGGACTCAAAATCCCGCGTCCGCAAGGACTTGTCGGTTCGAGTCCGACCTCCGGTACCAAGGGACACAAGGGGTTTCATGAATCGCAAAGGTTTTTGAAACCCTTTTTTACTGCACCTCTACTGCACCCACTTTTTACCCACCATACCCCAACCCTTCCGGCATCACATATGCCACCTTGTACGCTTGTACCTCTTCCACGGTCTTCAACTCGTTCACCTCGCGGTACATGCGCTGCTGCTGGCCGGTGATATCACCGGCCAGCTTTCTGTATATCAAGTTATTCACCATAACCTTCTGTGCAAATTCTTGAAGGCTCTCGTCCAACCCCCTCTGTGCGATCAGGCCGGAAAGCATCGGTGTTTCCGCTGTAGAGCCTCCCAGTACGGATATTGCTTCCTCAAGCTGGCTCGGCCACGTCTCGCGCTCTTCCTTGGGATACACGGATTCGATGGGCGAGAAGGCCGCGCTGTAGGAGGTCATGACTTCTGCGAGTTTGGCCGCGTGGGCTTCCTCAAGGGTCGGCTGCATCAGTTCGGCGGCTTCGGCGTCGGTTATTTCGCGCCATGTGCCGGGCGCGAGACCGAGCCCGGTTGCAACCTCGGCAGCAGTATATTTTGTTTTTTCGTTTTTCCAGCCCTCATGATAGATAGGAGCGGAAAGTTTGTTGGTTTGTTTGTCTATGATTGCTATAGGCATTTTATACCCCCTGCTTTATTGCAAAACTAAATTCCCTATCCGCAGTCGTGCTATCCCATTGAGCTGTCCTAAAAGATATTGATGTTTTTGAAAAAGCTGTAATCATCATAATTGATGCAATAGTAGTTATAATGCTATAGCTAAGAGTGCATTTTGATTCATCAGTAATTATTCCGGGTGCTATAGCAAAGGTGTAAAGACCTGCAGCTGTTCTACCACCACCGGCAATGTTTCTACTTGAAAGAATTGTTCCGTTTGCCGCGATCCGCCCCTGAACTATGTCACGAGATTGTGCATCCTCCGCATACGCTCTCGTATCCAGCTTGGGGCCATCAATAATTAACTGTCCGACCTGCCCAATGGATATAGATTTTCCAGCATCAGCTGATGTCGGCCTTATCCCAAAATCAGCAACAAGGACTGTCCGCATATCGGTAATATCTGTTTGCGCCAACGCACCAATAGTATTAACAACATGCACTCGCGCAAGCTCATAATCATAAACAGCATAGGCGTTACGCGTCAGCACAGGCGGCTCCGTGCTCCCTGATGTTCCTTTTAAGATCATTACATTCACGGTTCTTGCGGCATAATCACGGCGGATTATAACTGAGTCAACGCGTTCAGATATGGATTCCTGGTCAAAGGTCAGTGCTATTTGCGGAGCATACACGATGGTTCCGTTTACGGCGCCACGGAATGGGCGAACATACACGTTAAAACCGTTTGACCACCGTACCGCACCATCACCGTCAGCCCAATTCGCGGAATCCTGCCGGATGCCGTCGAGCCAGAACATATCGTTTTGGCGAGTGAGGTCGTCGGCAGCGAAGGCAAGGTCAATTATCCCCTGCTCTTCCGTCGAAAATGACGAAAACGGAATCCCTATCGCATTCCCAAGTTTGTTTGTAAGTCCGGTATAATCAGCCATCTAAATTTCTCCCTGTAAGCTTGTGACAAGATCATCGAGATCGTCAGCCTTGTAGCCGAATGTGTGTTCTCTCACGTATGTTTCTTCCCACGTCTCTTTTATTTCAGTACAAAATGACTCCGTGACCTTATTTATGTTTTTCCCTATAGTCACGGTTTCCCACCCAAGTTCTATATTGACGTCCGGCTTGGGCTTCATGGTAAACGTTTCGGTTATTCCCCGCTTGGCAAGCTCTTGTTCGCCTTCGCCGTAAAGGATCATGGCGTATTCTGCTTCGGTGAGCTTCTTTTGACGTGATTTAGACTTAAACGAGTATTCAAAAACCTCTTTCCCGTTGCTCTGATCGACCACGACAGAAAAGGTATCCCCTATCACGCGGGCCTTGTTATAATATTTTGAGGTATCGTATTCGTATTCCGGGTCACTGGCGTTATCAAGTTCATCCGAAAGGCGATATGTGCGGCCTGGGATGTCCACGTCAATTCCGGTCACGTCATAAGCTATGAAATCGACATTATTTGCGCTCTCATTGAAAACGCATTTGATCCCAACGTCATAGGCTTTTGCCAACATCTTTATGTACTTGTAGACGTTTCCGGTAAGTTCCGTATAGGTTGCAATGGACGGCCCTGCCGCATTTTTTGTTCTGTCGGCAATCAGCCAGTGATACGGATTGTTGTCGTTAATAATGTCGCACATGACCACACCAACGTAGTTTTTCCCTTCGTTCTCGCCAGTAGGCAGGTAGTCTTTTTCGATGGTGAAACGCTTGGCGAGAAGACCCTCAACGCCTATTCCCTCCATGGTCAATTTTTTCCCATCAAACTCGCGGCGTGTGATGTAAATGACCTGGAGCGTATCATTTCGCACGATATAGGCTGTTGCCGGGTCAAGGGGTATCTGTGTCAGCGCGGGATCAGTCACCCCGCATTGCATTTCAAACTTGTCCTGGGTGTGAAAAACACTTTCCCATTGCAGAGAACTATAATTTAAGCCTGCGGACCCTTGTTCAATAACATCAACCGTTTCAAATGCCTCATTCTTGAGGTATAAGCGGACGCAATGCTGTCCGGCTAAGGTGCGTTAAATATGTTCAAAATCTCCGAGGTTTATGCTACAAAACAGTTGCATAACCCATTGCAGCCCAAGGAGATTTTGAACATGAGCCATCATAATACACTCTTTTCTCAAATGCTATCATTGATTCCCAGACATGTTTTTCAGAAACTGGAAGCCCGGCATAAAACAGGTCGTTCTTCTCGACAATTCGGCTTTAAGGAACAGTTTACGGTCATGGCTTTTATCCAGCTTGCAGCAAGGCGCTCCATGCGTGACGGATTGCGCTGTTTGGCCGCCTGCGGCAAGAGGCTGTATCATTTTGGCCTTTTTCCCGTTGCACGTTCCACTTTCTCCGATGCCAACAACTCCCGGCCTGTGGGCTTTTTCAAAGATCTATTTGCCGACATGTACAGCCTGTGTGTTCCCAAGGCCTCCAAACACAAATTTCATTTCAAATGCAAACTTTACAGCATGGACGCCACCACCATCAGCCTGTGTTTGTCGCTGTTTCCCTGGGCCACGTTCCGCCAAAACAAGGGCGGCGTCAAAATGAACACAGTGCTTGACCACGATGGTCATATCCCGGCATTTGTCACCGTTGATGTGGCCAAAACGCACGAAAGCCGTATGGCGAAAAGTCTTTCTCTGCCCAAAGGCTCCATCGTGACCTTCGACAAAGGCTATGTCAGTTACCCCTGGTTTCAGACCCTGCTCGAAAATGGCATCTTTTTCGTCACCCGCCTGAAGGACAACGCTGTTTACAAACTGCTGGAGCGCCGCCCGGTGAACCGCACAAGCGGGGTTACTTCCGACCACATTATCGAAGTGAAGCACAGCCGGGGAAAAGTCTTGCGCCTGCGTCGCATCGGCTACCGGGACGCCGAAACAGGCAAGCGTTACGAATTTCTGACAAATCACTTTCGCCTGTCCGCCCGCACCATCGCCGATATTTACAAAGAACGCTGGAAAATCGAACTCTTTTTTCGCGAAATCAAACAGAATCTACGCATCAAAAGCTTTGTCGGGAACACGGAAAATGCTGTATTGATTCAGATTTATACCGCGCTGACCGTCTACCTGCTCCTGGCCTACCAGAAATTCCTGAGTAAAACAGGGCTGTCCGTGCAGCAACTTTTCCAAATCGCCTCACTGAACATCCTCGGAACAGACTCGCTGGAAGAACTCCTGAAGCCCCGACGACGAAAAAATGAAAACCTCTATAACCTCAGTCTGTTATCCTTGGCAGCTTAACCGGACAGCATTGAAGCGGACGGTATTATTCGTGCTCATATGCCCGCCACCTTGCCCCTAAATGATATTTCACACCCGGCCCTGTCCGCGCCCTGGTCCGGTTCGAACAGCAAGGTGTTATTCCCGGACTCAACCTGGACCATGCGACTTTGCAGGGTAAGCTTTTTTAGGACATCAGCGCCATTTAGCGCAGCCTTAATGAATCCGCTCTGCGTGTTGATATACAGAACGTCACCCGGCACCATGGTGAGCAGGAATTGCATAAACATGCCCGTAGTGACGTTGCGTATGGACGAAATCTGGCTCAAGTAACTGCCCAACACCTTAAGGGACTCCTTAACATCTCCTTCCAAATTCTTTAGTTGATCTCTCGCCTTGCCAAGAGACGCGGCTGTTGCTTCACTGACGCTTCCAGTTGCTGCTGCTTCGGCCTGAGCGGTCTGTTCGAGCAGCTTAATCATTGCCTCCAAATATTCCCTATGCAGACGCTTTAGTTCGGCAATCTTATCTCTCTCGTTGGAAATTGTTTTTTCGGCAACTTCCTTGCGAATCCTGTATTCTTGTTCTAAATCCTCCGCTCCGGTCGTCTTGAGTGAATATTCCTTGTTTATGTCGGCAAGTTTTTTGAGGTTACCCCCATCTCGAGAAGTCCGCGCTCACGCCGCCTGACTGGGTGTTTCCGGTGGTCTGGACCATCCTGTATGTGCTGATGGGCGTCTCCATCGGGCTTGCCAGGCGAAGCGGCCATCCGGGACGCGCAATGCTTACGGGACTATTCCTGGTGCAACTGGCGGTCAATTTTTTATGGAGCGCGGCATTCTTTTATCTGCGCAGCCCGGCGGCCGGGTTGGGCCTCATTTCCGTTCTTTTCCCCCTGTTGCTGCTCTATGCGTGGAAGAGCAGGCCGGTAAACCGCGCAAGTTTCCGGCTGTTCATACCCTACATACTCTGGGTCGGCTTTGCCTGGTACCTCAATTGTTATATTTTTCTGCACAACGGATGACGGACCGGCTTCACAGATAAAAATACAGGCTGCGCAGCAGATACTCCCGCTCGTGCTTTGCAGCCAGGGCGAGCAGCTTGTTTTTAAGGCGCGGCAAGGCCCTGGCGTCTCCATCCAGGGCCGCGATGTCGGCCAGGACGCGTCTGGATTCCGCGGCTGAGGCCAGCTTGTCCACATATCCCCAGACGTGCTGGGCGGCGTTCCGGGCGTGGCCCGGCGCGACGGTTTTCCCAAGGGCCTTCTCCAAACGGTTGTAAAAACCCGCCGCGTCCGGCTCGTTGTCCCGCAACAGCGCGCGGATTTCGTTGTACGCCGCGGGATCATGCTCCAGCACCAGATATTTATACCTGGCCCATTCATCGGTAAGTTTTCGCCGTGGCAGATCAGGCGCGGTCAGATTGGCGCATTTCACGGCCGAGAGGTTTTTGTCCTTCACCTCCAGCATGACGTCAAGCTCACGCCCGCGCAGCCCGGCATGAAACGGAAGAAACGCATCCATGCTGATGGATTGGGAGTGCATGCCCGGTTTTCCGCCGGGCCACTGCTGGCTGTAGTGAATCTTTTGGCGTCCGCTCTCCCCTTCCCAGGTCAGGGCGGCCTTGTCCAGCCAGTCCGGCGTCGCCCCATGGGGCGGCGGATTGATCGCGTGGTGGTACACATCGAACACGGCAGGCAGAGCAAACTCGCCGCAGACCGCCAGAACGTCCTCAATCGTATAGATGCGCTCGTCGTTTTCCAAGGCCAGACGATTTCGGATATGGGCCGGAAGCGTTTCAATATTCCTTGCCAGCCTCCTGAGGGCCGCCTGCTTGTCCCCGTAGCCGCCTCCCAGATGCAAGATGATCCTTGCCGTCATGTCCGCGCCCACGGCGCCGAGAAAATCCGCGTGAAAGCGCAGGTCCTCGACAGCCCGCTCAACAACGTCATCCCGAGGAGAATTCAGGACGGTGTACTGGCCCGGGTGCATGGATACCCGCACGCCGGTATCGGCGATCAGGGTCGCTATGGCCGCAAGCTCCTCCTGGAGTAAATGCTGCCAGTCAAAGGACACGCCGGGATGCGAGGCCAGGGGGATCACGTCCGAGCTGATGCGCATGAGCCGGATGCCCTCGGCCCGGCAATAGCGCACCATGGCGTCCAGAGCGCGCAGGTTCCGGCGGCCGGCCCGCAGCAGCTGTTCCTCATCCGCCCGGCCCAGTGCAAGCGTGGTTTGCTCCGCGCCCGGCACCCCGATGGTTTTGCAGGCAAATCCGTATCTAATCATAAGAGTAAGTATAGCCCGATGTTACGGTGAACGATAGCAGCATATTTCGCGTCTGACATTCGCAACCGCCCCCTTGCGGACGTCAAATGCGCGCCGCCGTGAACTTCGGCGGCGCGCACTGCACAAACGTCTGTTTTTTTACCGGCAAATCACCCCATCAACCTTAGGGAGTTCACGCCGGTACCGAACGTGATTTGGCTGCCGGTCTTGCCGGAAAGGTATTTACCGGCGGTTATGGAAGTTGAAGCCGCGCCGGTGGCCGTTATGGTGGTGTCGCTGATAGTCTGCCCCACCAGGCCGCCGGTCTTGCCCAGGGTGGCCACGGTAACGCTGTTGGTCCCATCGCCCAGGTCCAGCGTGGAGGCGGAAAGAGAGCCCTTGACGCTGACGTCGTCTTTCTGGCTGGAACCCTTGTAGGTAAGCCCGGAGGCGGCCTTGCCTATCGCGAGGCTGTTGTCGCCCTTGCCCGCTTCCACGGCGCTGTTTTTGACGCTGCCGCCCACCGTCATGGCGGTGCCGCCGCCACCGGCCTTTACCGTGGAGCTGGCCATGTTCCCGGCTATGTCTATGGTACGGCTCACGAGCCCGGAATCGTTCCCCATGGTCAGCGTGGAATTGGTCATGGAACCGGCGCTCACCGTGCCTTTGCCGTTGCCGGCGCTTATGGAGGCGTAGGTGACTGCGCCCTTAACCGCAAGGGATTGGGCCTGGCTGCCCGCAACGTCCATCTTCACGGTAGCGAGCAGGCCCTTGGCCGCGGCGATGGAAGCAAGCGTTACGGAATGCGAGCCCGCGCCCAGGTCGATGGTGTTGCCCGTCGCCCCGGCAGTATATTTACCCGCCTCAATCGTGGTGGAGCCGTTGGATGTTATGCCGGTGTTGGTCACAGCCTGGCCGACGCCTTTGGCGTTTTTGGCGGTGAGGGCGTTTGCGCCGCCTCCCAGGTTTATGGTGCTGTTGGACAAAGCGCCGCTCAGGGTCAGGGTGTCCGCGCCGTTGGAGCCGGTATAGTCCAGGTTGCTCACAGCGCCTTTAACCGTAAGCGATTGGTCATCGCTGCCCGCAACGTCCATCTTCACGGTAGCGCGCACGCCCCTGGTTGCAGTGATGGAAGCAAGCGTTACGGAATGTGCGCCCACGCCCAGGTCAATGGTGTTGCCCGTTGCTCCGGCCGTATACTTGCCCGCCAGGATCGAGGTGGAACCGTAGGACTTAATGGCGGTGTTGGTTATAGCCTGGCCGGCGCCTTTGGCGTTTTCGGCGATGAGCGTGTTTGCGCCTTGACCCATGTTTATGGTGCTGTTGGACAGAGCCCCCTTCAGGACCAGGGTGTCCGCGCCGTTTGAGCCGGTGTAATCCAGATTTTTCACGGCGCCCTTGATGTCAAACATCTGACGCCTGAGTGCCGCCAACGTCCATCTTGACGGTAGCGCGTACGCCCGTGCTTGAAACTATGGAAGCGAGCGTTACGGAATGCGAGCCCACACCCAGGTCGATCATATTGCCCGTGAGCCCGGCCGTGTACTTGCCCGCCAGGATCGTGGTTGAACCGTAAGATTTTATGGCGGTGTTGGTCACGGCCTGGCCGACGTCGTTGCCGTTTTTATCCTTGGTCGCGGCCTTGAAGCTGTTGGTTCCCTGGCCCAGGTCCATGCTTGAATTAACGACGGAACCGGAAAAATGCACATCGTCCCGTCCGGCGCCGCCGCTGTATGTAAGATTGCCGGCTGTCTTGCCGGTGTAGGTGTTGTCGCCGTCGCCCAGGTTAACGGTGCTGTTCTTCGTGGTGAGGATGCTGATCGTGTCGTTGCCGTTGCCGGTTTTCAGGGTGCTGCCGGTCATCGCGCCCTTGACGGTTACGGTCTGCGCGGACGTGCCGCCGACCCCCATATTCAGGATGGAGTTGGTGACCGAGGCGGCCGAGAGCTCGCCCTTGCCGCTGCCGGTATTTATGTCGGCATAGGTTATGGCCCCGCTTACGACCAGGCCGTTGCCGTCCGTACCGTTGCCGTTCAGGGCGATTTTGGATCTCGCGGCCGCGGTGCCGATGACGGAACCAGCCAGAATAGCCGTGGAAGCCCCGGCGGTATCGGAAATGTCCACCGAGGTCAGGGTCTTGCCGGCGGCGTTGACGGTGTTGGCCCCGGAACCCAGCTTGATTTTGGCGTTTTTCGCCGTATTGGTGACGTTGACGACCGAGGAACCGGAAGCATTTATGTTGGTCCCGGCCAGGTCCTTGAACTGGAAGGAATCGTTGCCGGAACTGGTTACTGTGACTCCGGTCACCTTGTCCGCCACCAGGGAGTTGGCCCCGGCGCCCAAGGTGACGTTGCTGTTGAGCGTGCCCACATCCAGGCCGGTTGCGTCCGCGCCGAGGTTGAGGACGCCGCCGTTAACGATTTTGGCCATCAACGCGGTGGATTTTGTTCCGGCTCCGCCGTCGGTGATGGAGATATTGTTCAGGGTGGCGCCGGCGGCTTCGATGATGTTTTTGCCCTTGCCCACGGTGACCGAGCCGCCGTTCATGACGCCCACCAGCCCGACGTAAGCGTCGCTGCCGTCGCTCCCGGCGGTGATCGCCCCGGCGCTCAGGCCCACGGAATAGATGGCGTCGCTGCCGGTGCCGCCGTCAAGGGTGCCCACGGTTTTGGCGAAGTTGAAGATCTGGTCGTTGCCGCCCCCGCCGGTTATGGATGTGCCTTCCTTGCGGTTTATGATAACGTCGTTGCCGGTGCCGCCATTGGGGCCGCTTAAGCTGCCTCCAACCCACGTCCCCTGGTTTCGGTTGTTCAGCACGATCATGGCCTTGGTTCTGTCCAACACACCCGTGGCTATTTCCCAGCCCATGCCGCTTTTGACCTGCGCGCCGGTGGTGGCGTTAAACGCGTGCGACATGGCTCCTGACGAGTAAACGGCAAGTTCGTTGGCGGCTGAATTCAGCTGGAAGGTCAGGTCGTAGGCCAAGGGATTGGCGAACGTTTGAATCCTGTCAAAGTTGCTGAAGTCCAGCTTTTTCCCGTCCCAGGTCATGGCCCCGGTGGAATTGTTGAACGTAAAGGTGTGCCCTTCAACTTCGACCGACATTGTCGAGGCCGTGAACTTGGCGTTCTTGTTGGCCGTGGACAAATTTAAGGCCTCAGCGGAGAAATTGGCGGAATCCCCGCTTCCGGCGTCGCGTCTCACCATGCGGAACGTGCTGGCGTTTGTTCCGCGGGCGGCCGCGCTCATGGTCGCTTTCATTATCTTCATGATTCCCCTCCCAGAGATCACGTGATTACGACTGTAAACCCTCCATTATAAAGTCCCACATAATCGCCTTTTCGGGAAAGCTGTAGATTCCTTTAGAGCATTTCAAAAATAAATTTTTTAGTACATATGTACTTATTTTTGATTGCCTATTTTTACGACAACACTACACGGTTTCAGCAATGGAAAAATGAAATAAAACGCGTTGCTTCACTTTTAAATAGAAACTTTTATACAAATAAAATTGACGGCGTAACTATTCAGTACGTACTCCATGGAGGACTTGTCGCGGCGATACAACATGCCGGAGCGGCGGTGTTTATTATGAAGCCCCCTTCGCCGCACCCTTTTTTCACCCCACTGCAGCTTCCCGCACCGGAAACGGCATGCCGTCCCGGTGCAACGGCAAACAAATCTTTCTTGTGGTGCTCGTTATAACGATCAATTATCATAGTCCGACGGTAACGACCGTTGCGGAAAAAAACTATCGGGCTGGAGGCGCACGCATGAAAATCGCTCTATTCGGGATCGGCGGCGTTGGCGGCATTGTCGGCGGCGCACTGGCGAGAAGCCACGCCGAAACCTACTTCTACGTTCGCGGAGAAAACCTCAACGCCATCCGCCGGAACGGGCTTACGGTTCAATCCGTTTTGTGGGGCGACTTTGTCGCGCATCCGAAACGCGCTTCGGACAAGGCGGCGGAACTCGGCATCATGGATGCGATTTTTGTCTCCTGCAAGGGAAACAGCCTGAAAGCAGCCTGCGAAGCCATCACCCCCATGGCGGGACCCGAAACCGTCGTAATCCCCCTGCTCAACGGGGTTATCGTCTCCGACATCATGGAGCCGCTGTTGCCGCCCTGCATCCTTGCCGACGGCACTATCCGCGTTTTCAGCCGGTTGGAGAAACCGGGCCATATTGTGCAGAGCGCCGGGTTGTGCAGCATTGTTTTCGGCATGAAAGACGGGAGCAAACCCGCCAAACTTGAGGAACTCGCGGCAATCCTGAACAACGCGGGCGTCAAAACGACGGTGTCCGGCAACATTTTGGTGGAAAGCTGGGCCAAGTACGCCATCATGTGCGGCAACAGCACGGTGCTTTGTTATTATGACGCGCCGGTCGGCAAGGTCCGGGAAAACCCGGACCACGAAACGGTGCTGCGCGCGGTTAGCGGCGAACTGACCGCCGTGGCGGCGGCCAAGGGCGTTACGCTGCCCGGAGAGACAACCGACCGCTTTGTGGATGACTTTTCAAAGATGCCGCCGGACACCATGACCTCCCTGTACCGCGACCTCAGCGGCGGAAAGCCCGCGAACGAAACCGAGCTCGACCATATCATCGGAAGAATGGTGACCTTCGGGCAACAAACCGGTGTTCCAACGCCCTATCACAAGGCGGCTTACGAGCGTTTTGTAAAAAGAGGATAACCGTTCCGGGCACCGGCGGTGATGCGGCGGTTGTTCCATACCGCTGCCGGGCGGCTGCAATAAACCACAACCCCATGGGAATACTATGAAAATGCGAAACGTAGTGACGTCTGCCGGGATCATCGCCGTTGTTATGATGCTGTTCCTCTCCGGGTGTGCGACCAAGGTGCAGACCTTGACCTATGGCAAGCCGGTCCCGGAAGAGCAATCCATCCTCTTGATGATACCGGATGCGTACACGGTAACGAATTTTGACGGGGAGCAGGTACAATGGAGCACCTCGGGCGGCGGCTTTTCGTTGATGGGATCGGCCGCGGCAATACGGCTTCCGGCCGGGAGGCACAGTTTTACCTACAGCTATTACCGGTATGAAGCGGGCCAGACGACGTATGAGCACTACGGAAGCGGCGCCACGGTACGCAGAACGACGCCCTCCAGAACGACGTCCTTTGACGGAACCGTGACGATCATGATGGACGCCGGGAAACGCTACATATTCAAAGGGCGCGGGATCAGCGTGGATACCGACGGCCAATACGACCAGTTGCCGTAACCGCCGCCCGTGCCCGAAAACGATACGCCCCCTCGCCGAAGGAACGCATCATGAGAAAAGCGCTGTTCCTGCTTTTGGCCATTGCCGCGCTCGCTTCCAGCTGCGGCGGCGTGGCGAGGATGCCTGCCAATGAACAACTGACAGGGGCCTTTGCCTACGTTGTAGGCAAGTACGGGGTCGGCTTTCAGGACATAACCTTCTCACGCAACGGCGACCAGGATGACGCCAACCAGATCCGGCTGACCAGCAACAGCGACTACCCCGTATATAAGGTGTCGCCCGGCAGGTATATCGCGACGAAGTTCACGGACGGCGCGGGCAGCTTCACGGGCAGGCTGGGCGAATTCACGGCCGAGGCCGGTAAGATCACCTATATCGGCGACATTGAGCTGCGCTACGGGTACGACCTTCCGGCGGCGAGCGCGCCCCGGTCCGGCCGCCAGGGGCCGGTCACGATGCTGCGGGGCCGCGCGGCCATCACGGCAACGGACAATACCGAACAGGCCAAAGCCGCCATCCGGAAACATTATCCGGGATTGGCCGGGAACCTGGACGCCATATTCGTTTACAGCCCCGTGATGCCGGTGCGATAGCGGGAAAAAACCGGGGTAACACCCGGTTTTTACTGCTCACATAACATTCTTTTGATTTTTATAGTCCGCGACAAGCTCTTGCAGCAGCGACTGCCGGTCATCCGTTGAAACCCCTTCTACGAGAGGTTCCGCGGCTTCAATAGCCTTGTTCCGCATCTCGCCATAAAGCTCTTCTTTCGGAGGGGCAGAGCCTGCGGCGGCTTGTTTTTGCCTCAGCCGGGCGGTCGTCTCGTCAATCTTGGCCTGCTCGGCTTCATACCGTTCGGAAACCTGCCGCGCCAATTGCCGCATGCGCTCCATGTCCTCATCCGAAGCCGGTCCGGGTATGCCGGTGGTGAAGTCCATCATGTAATATTGCTTATAGTTGTCTGGGTTGAATGCATACCCTCTGTGCTCAGCGTTCGCTTGCGTACGCTCGTGGTCGAGTGCGCCGGACTTCCAATAATGTTGGCTATTACCACAGAACAACAATCTTATCGGCATCATATTTCATTACTTAATAGCTATACTGCAATATTTACTAAAGACAATCGCAACGCCCGCAACCGCTTTTTTACGTCAAAACCTGTACGCTTGTGTCCACGCACGGTGTAACCGCTTAAAAAATCGCCTGGTTACCCCCCCCAGCCTGCCTCCGCATCCCGGTCTGCGGCAAGAGAACCGTTTGCATCTTCGCGGCAAGCGATTTACAACTCCGGAGTTGTAGATCCACCACCCACCCTGTTTGGGAGAAACCATGGACATCATCATTTATGATCCCTCCAACGGCCCGGACGTATGGCTCCAAGGGCTGCGCGAACGCCTGCCCCAAGCCCGGATACGCCCCTGGACGCCGGGCGACGACGGCCACGCGGACTACGCCCTGGCCTGGAATCCGCCCGCGGCGATGCTGCGGGGCAGGACAGGCCTGAAAGCCGTGTTCAACCTGGGCGCGGGCGTTGACGTCATCCTCAAGGCGCTGCGGGAGAATCCCGGCATGATGCCCGAGAACGTGCCCCTGTTCCGGCTGGAAGACGCGGGCATGGCGCGGCAGATGCGGGAGTACGCGACGTACATGGTTCTCGGCTGGTACCGGCACTTCGAGGACTACCGCGAACAGCAGAAAGCGAAACGATGGAAAAGTATCTTCCCCGGCGCGCGGCAGAATTTCATCGTCGGCGTCATGGGGGCCGGAATTCTGGGCAGCGCGGTCGCCCAAGCGCTTCTGGCCTGGGACTTTCCCGTCCGGTGCTGGAGCCGCTCGCCCAAAAACATTCCGGACGTGGCCAGCTATGCCGGAACAGCGCAGCTTGACGCCTTTCTTGCGGGCACGCGCGTACTCATAAACCTCCTCCCGGCCACGCCCGAAACAACGGGCATCCTGAACAGCCGCCTGTTTTCGCGGCTGGAAAAAGGCGCGCATATCCTGAATATCGCGCGGGGAGCGCACCTGGTGGAGGCGGATCTGCTGGCGGCGCTGGCGTCCGGCCAGGTCAAATCCGCCGCGTTGGACGTGTTCGGCACAGAACCTCTGCCGGAGGAACACCCTTTCTGGACCCATCCGAAGGTCACGGTCACGCCGCACGTCGCGGCGCTGACCCTGCCGGACGAGACCATGGACCGCCTGGCCGCGGATATCCTGACCGTTGCATCCGGGGGCACCCCCGGGGGAAAGGTGGATATCGCGCGCGGCTACTGACGCACCGGCCCGGTTTTTCATACGCCCGGCGACAAAAATCGTGGCGTTATCCCCCGAAACAACGTATTGCTATACTGATACAATCCCATAACACGCATCAACGAGGCATCCATGCTTGAAACCAATACACCCTTCCCTGATTTCTCCCTGCCCGGTCAGGACGGAAAAATCCACACCCTCGCCGACTATGCGGGCAAATGGCTGGTCCTGTACTTCTACCCGCGCGACAATACCTCCGGCTGCTCGCTGGAAGCCTCCAGCTTCGCGGGGCTCATCAAAAAGTACAGTGCGAAAAACACCGAGGTCGTCGGCATAAGCGCGGATTCCGTCGCAAGCCACGCCAAATTCGCGGCAAAGCTGGAACTGCCCTTCACCCTGTTGAGCGACGAGGCGCACACGCTTCTGGAAAAAACAGGCGTCTGGCAGAAAAAGAAAATGGCGGGCAACGAGTATATGGGCATCGTGCGCTCCACCTGCATCGTTGACCCCAAAGGCATGGTCCGCGCCGCCTGGACAAAGGTAAAGGTCGACGGGCACGCGGAGGCCGTCCTGGAAAAGCTGCACGAACTGCAGGGCTAGAGAGGCGGCCTTATGACCGCCAGACGTAACAAACGGGTTATGCCATGAAAGATTTTTTCAGACATCTCAATGATATACTCTTCCCGCCGCCCAAACGCAACACATGCCCCCACTGCGGCGGAGGGCGGTGTTACGGGATGTGCTCCGTCACGCACGAAGGAAGCGGGCAAAAGGATCGTGAAAATACCCGGCGCCCCGGGGAAGAGCAGCCGCCAGCGGACCCGCCCGAGTCCCGCGGGCCGTCTTCCGGCGGCGCGTGAACCGCGCCGTGGGACGGATCAGATCGGCGTGCCCTTGGTGGTCAGGGCGATGATCTTTTGCAGCCATTCCGTGATGTACGGGATGTTCATGCTGATTATCCGGCTCAAAATCTTGTACACAACGGCCAGGACCAGGGTTGTTCCGATGGTGAAACCCAGCCCCCTGGCAACGCCGGACAAGAAATTCAGCCACAGTATCCTGCCGGTTCTTTGCGACAGCTTGACATATTCCGCGATTCCGCTGGCGTCCAGGCGCGTCAGCAACTCGTCTATCTGGTCGCGTTTCTGGGCTTCCGTTTCGTTGGAATTCATTGCGTCCCCCTTCATGATTGGCGGGTAAGCCCTTGCTATCGCACAGATCCCGGTGAGGCCGCAACCGGTATAATGAGCCACTGCCCGGCCTCAGGGTTCCTTGCAAGTGGGACTCGGATCAGCTATGATATATTGTTTTACGTGTTCACGACAACAACCTTTTCATGGAGCATCGAGGTATCATGTCCAAACGTATCATGGTGGATATGTCCGCCACCCTTCTGCATCACGGGCATGTGCGCCTGCTACAAAAAGCGTCGGAACTGGGCAGCGTTGTCGTCGCCCTGACCACGGACGAGGAAGTCAAGAAAACAAAAGGCTACACCCCGGAACTCAACTACGAACAACGCAAGGAAATCCTTGAAGGGCTCCGCTACGTGGACGAGGTTGTGCCCAGCACCTGGCTCATCGACGATTCGTTCCTGCAAAAACACAATTGCGATCTGCTGGTGCACGGCAGCGACAACTCAAACCACATCCCGGCGGAAAAACTCGTCATTTTCCCCAGAACCGAAGGCATCAGCAGTTCCGACCTGCGCAAGCGCGTGCTGGACTGCCTCATTTCCCTGAACCTCAAGGGAAAACCCAACAGCAGTTCAGACACCATCGCCAGGTTGCTTATTGAAACAATCAAGAAAGAATTCCGCTTGGAGTGACGCATGCACTATACCCGTTGCCACGCCCCCCTGAGCATTCTGGGTTTCATCGCACTATTCCTGTGCCTCGCCGCCGTCTCGGCCCCCGCCGTCCACGCGGCGACAAAGCTTACGGTCTACACGGCCGTTGAGCCGGAACTTCTTCCCCGCTACCTGAAAGACTTTACGGCCCAAAATCCCGATATCAGCATCGCGTGGGTCCGCGATTCCGCCGGGCCCATCGGCGCGCGCCTTCTGGCCGAGAAGGACGCCCCCAAAGCGGACGTCGTCTTCGGTCTGGCGCTCTCCTCCCTGCTCCCCCTTGCGGAGCACGGCGTTCTTGAGCCGTACCGCCCCAAAGGCATTGAAGCTCTCAGCCCCGGCATGTACGATGCCGCCAACCCGCCGTTGTGGGTCGGCATCAATTCCTGGGGGTCCGCCATCTGCGTGAACACCAGGGAACTCGAAAAAAAGGGCCTGCCCGAACCTGCCAGTTGGAAAGACCTGACGGATCCGAAATATAAAGACGCCATCGCAACGGCCAGCCCCGTCACCTCCAGCACCATGTACATGAACGTCAGCTCCTGGTTGCAAAGCATGGGCGAAGACCGGGCCTGGGACTTCATGCAGGAGCTGCACAAAAACGTGCGGATGTATACCCACTCGGGCTGTAAACCCGCCCAGATGGCCGCCCAGGGGGAGGTCCCCATCGGCCTGGCTTCAGCCGCCTGCGCCCAGCCGTATATTGAGCGCAAGGCACCGATAAAGCTGATTATCCCCAGCGAAGGCACGGGCTGGGACCTGGAAGCCTCCGCCCTGGTCAAGGGCGGCAAGAACAGGGAAGCCGCGCAAAAGCTCCTCGATTTCTGCACCTCCGTGGAAGTTGCGAAAGTGGCCCTGGAAAAAGCCTATATCCCGGCCCGCGAAGACTGCCAGACCGCCGAGACGAAAAAAGCGCGGGAGGCGTTCCTCCCCTCCAACCCGCTGGAATCCGCCGCCATGCGCAAGCAGGTTCTGGACAAGTGGCGCGGCCTGTTTGAATCTCGGTAACGCCGTGTCCTACCTTCGCCTGGAAAACATCACCAAGACCTTTGACGGAAATGCCGCCCTCGGCGGCGTTTCCCTTTCCCTCGCCAAGGGGGAGTTCGTCACCATTCTCGGCCCTTCCGGCTGCGGCAAGACCACGCTTCTCAACATCCTTTCCGGGGTGATGACGCCCGATTCCGGCCACCTTTTTCTGGAAGGAAAGGATATTTCCCTCCTGCCGCCGGAAAAACGCAATTTCGGCATGGTCTTCCAGAATTACGCGCTGTTCCCGAACCTGACCGTGCGGGACAACATCGGGTACGGGCTTTTCGCCAAACCCAAAAAGGAAGCGAACGACCGGATAGACAGCCTCCTGAACCTTACCGGCCTGCACGGCCTTGACGCGCGCTATCCGCTGGAGCTTTCCGGCGGACAGCGGCAAAGAGTGGCCCTTGCGCGGGCGCTGGCGACAAACCCCGCCGTGCTGCTCCTTGACGAGCCCCTGTCCGCCCTGGACGCCCAGGTCCGCATGGCCCTCGGCCAGGAACTCCTGCGCCTGCAGCGGGAAACGGGCATCACGACCGTCATGGTCACCCACGATCAGCAGGAAGCCCTCGCCCTTGCCGACCGCGTGGTGCTCATGAACGACGGCCGTATCGTGCAGGCGGGAGACCCCGGCACGCTGTACGCGGCCCCGGCCACGCCGTTCGCCGGGGATTTCATCGGGCATATGAATACCGTGTGCATGCCCGCCCTTAATAACGGGGTTCCGTCGGGCATCCGGTTTGAGGAGGTGCGCGTCGCCGTCCCTTCCGAGATAGCCCTTGCCCGGCCCAACACCTGGGTGGGGCAGGTCATGCATTCGGCCCTCATGGGGTCTTATTACCGGGTGGAAATTCTGCTGAACGACTTTTCCACCCGCATCTACGCCGACGTGCCGCGCGCAAGCCTGGAGGCGCCCTTTGCCCGCCGGGATCTTGTGGCCGTGACCCTGCCCGGGGAAAAACTGCTGGTCTGGAACGAACCGTGACGCAAACTCCCGCCACGGCCCCGCGCACATTCCGGACGCCGCTCTTGCTGCTCCTCATCCTGACGCTGTTTCTGGCCGTCTTTCTGGTTCTGCCGCTCATGAAACTTGCCGGGCGGAGCTTTTTTGACGAAGGCGCGTTCACGGGCCTTGCCTGCTTTCGCCTCTTTCTGGATACGCCCGGCCTGACCGCCGCCTTCACGCACACCATCATCATGGGTGTGGCCGTCACGGCCATTACCCTTGTCCTGGCCTTTACCCTGTCCTACGGCCTGACCCACACCCGGTTCAAAGGGCTTGCCGCCTGCCGGGCCCTGGCGTTGCTGCCGCTGTTCGTGCCGTCCCTGTTCCCGGCGCTGGGCCTGATCTACCTCTTCGGCTCCCAGGGCGTGGTCACCATGGCCGTCGGGGATATCCCGCTCTACGGGCCGCTCGGCATTATCCTCGGCAGCGTCATCTATACGCTGCCCCACGCCCTGCTGCCGCTCATGAACGCCCTGCGCGACATCGACGCGGATTTGTACACCGCCGCGCGCACCCTTGGCGCGGGGCCGTGGCGGCGGTTTTGCACGGTCACGTTGCCGGGCGCGCGGTATGGCCTGGTGAGTTCCGGCATCGTGGTGTTTGTGCTGACCATCACGGATTTCGGCGTGCCCAAGGTGCTGGGCGGCGATTACGCCATGCTGGCGACGGAAATATTCAAGCAGGTCGTGGGCATGCAGGATTTCGCCATGGGCGCGACCGTCAGCCTTGTGTTGCTCATCCCCTGCGTCCCGGCCTTTCTGCTGGACGGCTGGGTCCGCAAAAAGCAGCGGTTCCAATGGCGCGGCCGTCCCTATATACCCGCGCCCATGCCCCGCCGGGACGCGGCCTTCACCGTTCTGGCCTGGCTGGTGCCCGCCCTGCCGCTGGCCGTTATCGCCATGGTGGTCTGGGGATCGTTCATTTCTTTCTGGCCGTATGAACTGGGGCTGACCCTCGCCAACTACGGCTTCGAGAATTCCGTGTACGGCGCGGAACCGTTCGCCAACAGCCTTATTCTCGCGTCCGTGACGACCGTCTTCGGCATCGCGATCATCTTCGGCGGAGCGTATCTGGTGGAACGCTGCCCCCTCCCGCGCCAAATCGGCGGCCTTTACCGGCTGCTGGCCATTCTGCCGCTCGCCGTTCCGGGCACCGTGCTCGGGCTTGCGTATATTCTCGCCTTCAACACGGCCAACGCCCCCATGCAGGCCGTGTACGGCACCATCCCGTTCCTGGCCTGCAACTGCATCGTCCATTTTTACACGGTCTGCCATTTCACCGCCGCCGGCGGGCTGGCCCGGCTGGACCCCAACTACGAAACCGTCGGCGCGACGCTCGGCGTATCGCGGCTCCGCACCGTCACGCGCGTCATCGTGCCCATGCAGAAGGACGTTATCGCGGACATGGCGTTTTATCTCTTCGTCAACGCCCTGACCACGATCTCGGCCGTGGTGTTTCTGTATTCCCCGGACACCATGCCCGCGTCCGTGGCCGTCTTGCAGATGTTTGAATCCGGGGCCACGGCCCAGGCTTCCGCCATGGGAACCATGATCCTGATAGCCGCGCTGGGCGCGCGGGTGTTGCGGTCGCTGGTGAAATGAAAAAAAGATGAAAAGCTTAGGCTGACGCTCCAATCCATATCTTGACGCACGATGGCAGAATCCTTATTGTAAGGATGCATTACTTTCCACAAATAAGGAGACGCCATGCTTGCCAAACTGACCAGTAAAAACCAGCTTACCTTACCCAAAGCCATTGTGCAGCAGGTAGATGCGGAATATTTTGAGGTTTCCACGGAAAACGGACGGGTTATTCTGACACCCGTTAAATTGCAGCGAGCCGATTCCGTCCGCGAAAAACTGGAAGCCCTCGGCATTTCCGAAGACGATGTGGCGGAGGCTATTGCGTGGGCCAGAAAGGACGCGCAATGAAGCCATTGCGCGTCGTTCTTGACACAAACTGCCTCATCTCGGCCCTGCTTTTCAAGAATGGCAAGCTTACCGCCTTGCGTCACGCGTGGCACCGCGGCGCAATCACACCGATTGTCTGCAAGGAAACAGTCGCCGAACTTATCCGGGTGCTGGCGTATCCCAAATTCCGCCTCTCCAAGGAAGACATTGACACCCTGCTTGCGGAAATTCTTCCCTTTTCGGAAACACGGAACGTGAAATGCCCCACTACGCCGGTTTCGGGGCTGAGCGATCCGGACGATGTCGTTTTTGTCCATCTTGCAAAACAGAGCAAGGCCGACATGCTTATTTCCGGCGACGCCCATCTGTTGCTTCTGAATTCAGCAAATATGCGAATCCTCGCTCCAGCGGACTTCATGCCGTTGATTCAGGAATAAGTGCTGTTTATCGGGAGCCTCTCCCACTTTTCTTCCTATCGTCAGCGGCCCTTACTTCCCCGCCAGCCCCTGCCGGACGGCAAGGATCTGCTCCGCCGCAACCGCGCCGCTGCTGCGGTAATTGAACAGGCTTTTCGCCCGCAACTCCCGCATGCGCGCGGCAAATTCCGCCCGTGGCGGGAGATTTCTGATTGTTTCCGGCAAGTTGCGGATATTTTCCGCCGCGATGGACGCCCCAAGCTCCGGCAAAACGTCCAGCTCCCAGGCCGGATACGCCAGATCTCCCGCGTCCATGCCGCGCGTGTCCATATCCATGGCAATGGTGACGACCGGGCGTTCCAGAATGAAGGCGTAGTCAAAGACGATCCCGGAAAAATCCGAAACGAGCACGTCGGAATCGACCATGGCGGCTAACGAACTGGAGCCGTGGTCCCAGGCGACGTTGGGGTATGCGGCGAGCGCGAGCGCGATGTCGCCGAGCAGTTCCGGCTCGGCCGTCCTGCTTTGCGGGTGCGGGCGGATGGTCAGGCTGAACCCGGCATCCGCCATGGGCAGCAAAAGATCAAGCCCGAACCGGCGCAGCAGGCCGTTCCTGCCCCAGGTGGGGGCCAGCAGCACGCGGGGCGCGGCGCTTGCGCCCTGTGCGGAAAGACGCGCGCCAGGCTCCATGGAAGGCGTCACGGAAGGCGGCAGCGCCGCCAGTTCGTCCGCCAGGACGTCCATATAGGGGCAGCCGGTGCGGAACAGTTCCTTTGCCCGCGTACCGCGCAGCTGTTCCAGGAAGCGGAGCGAGCGTATCTGGTGCTCGCCGCTGCACAGAACGCTGTCAAACCAATCAAAAGAATACAGCTTGTAGAGCGCAGCATCCGTGGGCGAATGCACGAGATGCGCGTAATGCCCCACGCCCGGCGAGCGGCGTATCTGCAAGACGTCAAGGCCCGGGGTCGTCATGACGCAGACCCCGGCTTCCAGCATGTTCATGGCCGCGAACGCCCGGTTGCCGGAACCGATGTACCGGGCGCTGACGTGGGTGAAGGGGTGGGAAAGGCCGGGATCGTCCTCGCCGGAGGTGAGGTACGCGGCGCTCTCGCCCTTGGCGTCCAGCGCTTCAAGGACCGGGCGGAAGGTGTTCCAATACTGCCGCCCTTCCGAATAAAACACGATGCCGTTTTTTCCGCTGGCCGGGACCGCCGTCCCGGTAAGGCGGTAAAAGATCCCCGCCGCCTTGTAGTAAAACGTTTTGACCATGAAAAAGACCGTGGCCGCGATGCCGATGAGCGCGGACAGCAGCATGCTGCCCGTGCCGGGGTCGAGATAGGCGTGGGCGACGCCGGGGAAGAGCGGCACCAGCAGAACGCCCGCGAACAGGGCGAGCATCGCCGCGCCCGCCGGTGATTTACGGGAAAACAGACGGCGCATCATGGTTTTGCCTCCAGCCGTTCCCAGTTTTTCCGGTCGAACATGGCCCCGGTCACGCGGTAATCCCGCGTTTTGAAATGGTCGGCGCCATGGCGGCGGATACTCGCAAGACCGGCGCTGTGGGTGCGCACGCGCGGCGTTTGCATATCCGCCAGCGGGTCCGGGTAGGTGATGCCGGGGCAGGATGCCCCGTCGCCGCAGATAAGCGGCACAACGTCCGCCGAGGACATGGGCCGGTTGTCGATACGCAAATCCCCCCGGCTGCCGCGCTGTTTCACCAGCAGAAGCGCGTCCGGCTTCCAGGGCATGTTGCCGGGCCTGAGGTCGTCGAAGTCCTTGCCGAACCTGGCGGAATCGTTGCCGTCGTGATCCGAGACCAGGATTATCTGGGTGTTGTCGTAGACGCCCGCACTCTTCATCCAGTCAAACCAGCGCGCAAGGGCCAGCAGGCCGCACCGTTCGTTCACGACATGCTCGCGAATGACCCGGTCCTTGCCCACGGAATACGCCCCTTTGCGGTCGACGGGCATGCAGGTCGCCTCGTCCAGCCGCCAGGGATAATGAGCCACCTGGGACGTTATGTACTTCACGGTGCTGTTTTTCTTGTCCGCGTTGGCGACTTCCGGCAACACGTCCAGCATGGCGTACGGGCCTTCGGAGGGGTTGTGGATGACCGTCTGCGTGCCGAGCCAGGACCCGTCGAAGTAAATGTGGTCGCGCAGAACCCAGGGCGCCGCGCGGAACAAACCGACGCTGCCAAGGAACGGCGCGCGGCTTTCCGGCAAGGGGGACGGCAGGCCCTGCTTCTCCCGCCAATAGCCGGTGTAGGCGGTTGCCACGGGTTTGCCCACCACAAGGGTTTTGGCCGCCGCCGGGCACATGGCCTCGAACAGGGAAGGAACAAGCTCGTCCACGTCGGCCAGAGCTACGGAATACCCCTGGGGGACGAAAATATCCGGCAGGGTCGCGAAGGCTTTGTGCAATTCTTCCTTGAGCGGCAGTTGCCGCCGCGCATTGATGGCCGGGGCCGTATAGTTCTCCCCGCCGAGAAGGGCCCCTATGGACAGAAGCGTCGTCGCGCCGGGAGCCATGGCGTCGGGATACCAGACAAAGCCGTCGAGTCCCTGTTTCAGCTCCGGCGACATGGCGAGTATCCGCTCCACATGGCTGCCGGTGAACATGTCCAGCATGACGACCAGGGTGTTCGTTCCCGTGCGGGTAAAGCCGAACAACTCGTCGTTGTAATCCGGCAGGCGCGAGGTAGCCTGTTCCAGGCCGGTGTTCTCGCTGGGCGGCGTCGTGGCCGTCTGGTACAGGGCCATGAGGCAGAGGGCGAAAGCGGCGCCCTGCAGAATGGCCGTAAGGTTTTTGGAGCCGGTTTTACGGCGGAGAAGGAACCAGATGATCCCGGCGGCAGCGAGGGAAACCGCAAGGTCTACCAGGAACGCCAGCCGCGTTTTGAGAAGCGCCGGGTCCTGGAGGACGAATTCATCCATGGTGCCGTAATCGCCCGTGGCCACGAAGGTGAACAACAGCGCGCCGAGCGCGGCCCAGGACAACACCAGGGCGAAAAACGGCTTCATCCTGCCGTGGCACCAATGGAACGCCAGACCGCAGGCGGCGAGAAAGACGAGAGCGCGAAACGTCAGCCTGCCCGCCAGCGCGCCGGCGCTTTCATAAAAGAAATCCGGGTCCGAGGCATACAGGGCCGCCGGGGTATACCAGCAGATCAGAACGGCCAGGACCAGCGCGGCCGCCGCGAAAAGGCTCCCGGCTTTGCGCGTGCCTACGGGAGCATCGAAGCGGGCTTGTGCGCGGGCTTCCGGGCGGACGGCAAAGCGGGCTTCCGCGTAGACGGCAAGGCGGCGGAAAAGCCGCTGGAACGGTTCGCGTGCCACGGCCCAGCCCGCCAGAAGCCCGATGGTGACGGCATAGCACCGGAAAAAGACCCAGGGCAGCGGATCAGCAACCTTTTTAAACGACGTCAGCTTCCAGACGCACAGGGCAACGATGCAAGCGACAAGCAGGGGAAAGATGCCGTAATGGCGCGCAAGCCCGTTGTCGCGGGGGTCGATGCCGCGCCGCAGCGCCGCCAGACGCACCATGAGGGCTATGCCCGCCAGAATGAGCGACGCGCCCACGAGCGACAAGGTCAGGGCGTTGACGTCCGTGCGTTTGCGCTGGCTGATGGCCGCGGCGAAAAGGCCGCCCGCCGCCAGGGCGCACACGATGTCGGCCCATGCCAGCAGAACGGAAACGGGCTTCCCCGGCAGCGGGCTTTCCGCGTCTTCCCGGGATGTAAGCGCGCCCTGGTCCGTCCGGGTCGTATCTGTCCGGACCGTGTCCATTGCGGCGTAAATAAACCGGGTATAGACCAGGTTTTTGCCCAGGGAGAAAATGTTGTTGCACGTCCAGTACACCAGCAGGGCGGCGGAGGACGGGTACAGAAGAACCAGAAAAACGGCGGCCAGGCCGTACAGCTGGATTTTTTCCCGCCGCGTCAGGCGGGTGGTGTACACGGCGGCGGAAAGGAGGTTCACCCCGGTCATGACGAACGGCATGAGGTTGACGGAAAACCCGCCGAGAGTGATCAACCCGTCCGGCCGGGAAAGATCGGCGAGAAAGAGCCAGGAGGCTCCCGCCATTTCAGGCGCGGCATGCAAGAGGTGATAGGCCGCGAAAAAGAACGGGATCTGGATGAGCAGGCCGAAGCTCGTCCGCAAGGAATAAATGGGGCTGTAGCCATGGAGCCTGTACAGAGCCCGGGTGAACATCCAGCGTTCGCGGCCTGCAAAAACGGCCTGTATTTCCGCCAGTTTCGGCGCCATTTTCCGCTGCACCGCGCGCTCGGCTTCCTGCCAGGTCTCGGCCAGATGGTAGACCGGGATCAGCGCGATGTTCACCACCAGACTGAGGAGCACCAGTGAAGCGCCCCAGGAGCCGGTCAGCCCGTGCGCGGCAAACAGCACGTGGCGCATGGCGGCTTCAAGTGGGGCTATGCAGAGGTAAAAGAGGAAATCGAGTATCGGCATCCGCTGTGGCTCCGTCGTTTCGTCAGGGGGAATGTGCCTCGAAACGGCGGGTTATGCAAGGGTAAAAAGCCGCCGGGAGTGCACATCCCCGGCGGCTTTCCACGGTTCTTTTCCCGTCGGTTATTTGAGATCACCCATGACGCGGCGCAGCTCCTGCGCCATGCGCGAAAGATCCTGCACGGCGGCGGAAGACTGGATCATTCCTTCCGTGGTCTCGCCGACAACCTGGTTGATCTCGTCAATGGCCCGGCTGATCTCCTCGGACGTGGCGCTCTGCTCTTCCGCCGCCGTGGCGATGGACGCCACAACGGACGAGTTGGACGAGGCAAGGCGCAGGATCTCCGAAAGCGCCTCGCCGGACAAATTGGCCAACCCGTTCGCGTCCGCTACGCTGGTGACGGCTTTTTCCACTTCCGCGATGTTCGTCCGGGCGGATTGCTGCACCGCGTTGATGGAAGAACCCACCTCCTGGGTAGCGGCCATGGTCTTTTCCGCGAGCTTGCGTACTTCGTCGGCGACCACGGCGAACCCGCGCCCGGCCTCCCCGGCGCGGGCAGCCTCAATGGCCGCGTTCAGCGCGAGCAGGTTGGTCTGGTCCGCGATATCGGAAATGACGTTCATCACGCTCCCGATGCTCTCCGCCTGGTTCCCCAGTTCATGCATGTTATTTTGCAGATTCTGGCTGACGCTGTTGACGGCGTTGATGGCCGCCATCACCCGGTTGACGAGTTCCGCGCCGTTGGCGGCCTTGTCCCTGGTGGCCTCACTCTGTTCGGAGGCTTCCCCGGCGCTGCGGGCCACCTCAAGGACGGTGGCGTTCATTTCCGTCATGGCGCTGGCCGTGCCTTCAATCCGCTCGCGCTGTACTTCCGCGCCGTGCGAGATCTGTTCCACCTGGGCGGCCAGTTCTTCCGAGGCGGCGGCCACCCGGTTGGATATTTCCGAAGCCTGGTTGGCTACCTGCAACATAAGGCGCTGCTGGCCCTTGATCGCCGTAAGATCCGTGAGGACTTCAAAGAACCCGGCAATCTCGCCTTCGATGGTGCGCAACGGCATGGCCGCGACCGCCACGTCCAGCTTTTTGCCCTGGACGGTAACCGTGGTTTCGCCGGAAACGCCCGTGCCGGAATCCATGGTGCGCTTGCCGAAACAGTTGGGCATCCCGCATTCTGGCGCATTGAGCAGCTCCCGGCAGCCCCTGTTCACCGAATTGCCGCCGACAGCCCCCTGGGCCGTCGCATTGAAGAATGCCACCTTGCAGTTCTTGTCGCACGCCATCAGCGGCGTCGGTATGGCGTCTATGATGTCGGTGTACGCCTCGCTCACGGTGTTGACCGCAACGGCGAGATCCGAAAAAGCCCCATCGAAGGATTTGGCGTCCATCCGCTCACGCAGCTTGCCGACCCGGATATCCCGGGCCAGATGCTGGGCCGAGCCGACCACGCGCTGCAACACCTCGGGAATGGCTTTCATGGAAGCGACCATGGCGCCGATTTCGCCTTTCTCGCGCGTCCGTATCTGGCGGGAAAAATCGCCTTGGGCAACGGCCCCGGCGTAGCGGGACAGATCCGTCAGCACCCGCATGATGCCGATGATGATAAAGACGGCCAGCGCCGCGCCGATGAATATGCCTGCCACGCTCGTGACCATCATGTACGTCTGCCCCTCGGCGTTGGCCTGGACGGTTGCGGCGCCCAAGGTGTTCATCCCCTGGTTGACGGCGTTGTTCAGTATCTCCAGCTCATCCGTCAGTTTCTTACGGATGCCGGCCAGGGAGGCAACGGTCTGATTTGAGGCCGTGCCTCTTTTTTCCATTTCGGCGGCGGCCTCAAAAACGGCGGCGGAGGCGGTCATGAGCTTGTTGTGCATGGCCTTGCCTTCAGGCGTGACAACGAGATTCTGGATATCGCGCAGCAGCGGCTGCATGGTGTCCACACGCATACGCACGGCCTTCATATCCGCGTCACTGCGCGAATACGCATAGCGGCCGAGCGCGGAAAGGAAAAGCGCATACTCGCCCCACACCTTTTCCACGGCGGAAAGCGCCTGAGTGTTGCCGAACTGAACCGCGACCCCGGCCAAATCGTGCAGCAGGCCCACCATGGCCATGCCGTTGGGAGTGACCGTGTCGCTATACTGCTTGTTCATGGCGTCAACGGCCGCTACCAACGATGCGAGACCGTTCTTGTAGTCAACGCCGCTTTTGCGGATGGAAGTGAGGACGTCCTTGTTTTTTTGCTCCCCGGAAATATCAAAAGCGGAGGCGGCGTCCCTGTCCAGCTCCTCCATGAACTCCACAGCGGCTTTGGCGGCCTTTTCGTCGCGGCTTATCAGGAACACATAGGCCTGCGTACCCGCGGCGTTCATGTCGGTCGCAATTTCGCCCAGCAGCACGTTGACGCGCGCGTACCGGCGGTAATCATTAAACCGCGATGAAGCGTCCCCAAGGCCTTTATAGCCAAAAAAACTTGTCACCCCCATCAAAGCCATCATAACAACAAAACCGACAATAATTCTATACTTTGTTGTCATAAATCTCCCTCATTCACGTTCAGTCACACAATGTAATCAGACCAGAAAAACAAGATAAACGCGGCAAAAACTGTGGTACAGTTTGCTATATCAGTGTATTTTTTCAGTTATTTCAAGAGATAAAAACTTGTAGCCGGATTATATCGAAAAACATATAAATTTTACGTTAAATTCTATATGCACAAACATCATGCCTTAATTTATATATAATGCAATATGAAAAATATAATCAAATGTAACAATGCAATACAATTAGTTTTGTACTGCCCTTAACCATCTCATACTGACAAAAACAGAGATACTCCTATGTTTTTACACAAAGTATTGCAAATTACACCGATCTCCCATTTTTCCGTTGCCCGGCTTATTCCGGCACGCTGAACGCAAATGAAAAGGCCGGGGCGTTCGCCCCGGCCTTTTCATTTGCGTTCCGGCCGTGCCGGTCTTACTTGAGCCCCTCCATCACACGGCGCAGCTCCTGCGCCGTGCGGGAAAGATCCTGCACGGCGGCGGAAGACTGGATCATGCCTTCCGTGGTTTCGCCCACGATCTGGTTGATTTCGTCAATGGCCCGGCTGATTTCCTCGGATGTCGCGCTCTGCTCTTCCGCGGCCGTGGCAATGGACGCCACAACGGCCGAGTTGGCCGAGGCGAGGCTCACGATTTCCGAAAGAGCCGCGCCGGACGAATTGGCCAGCGAGTTTGCCTCCGCGATATTGACGACGGCCTTTTCCACTTCGTCGATGTTCGTCCGGGCGGAATGCTGCACCGCCTTGATGGAGGCGCCCACTTCCTGGGTCGCGGCCATGGTCTTTTCCGCAAGTTTGCGTACTTCGTCGGCGACCACGGCGAACCCGCGACCGGCCTCGCCGGCGCGCGCCGCCTCAATGGCCGCGTTCAGCGCGAGCAGGTTGGTCTGGTCCGCGATGTCGGAAATGACGTTCATCACGCTGCCGATGCTCTCCGCCTGGTTGCCCAGCTCCTGCATGTTGCCCTGCAGATTCTGGCTGACGCTGTTGACGGAATTGATGGCCGTCATGACCCGGTTGACGAGCGCCGCGCCTTCGCCTGCCTTGACGCGCGTGGACTCGCCCTGCTCGGAAGCCTCCCCTGCGCTGCGGGCCACTTCAAGGACGGTGGCGTTCATTTCCGTCATGGCGCTGGCCGTGCTTTCTATCCGCTCACGCTGCGCTTCCGCGCCGCGCGAAACCTGCTCCACCTGGGCGGCCAGCTCTTCCGAGGCGGCGGCAACCCGGTTGGATATTTCCGAAGCCTGGCTGGCAACCTGCATCATAAGCTGCTGTTGCGTCCTGATCTCCGTCAAATCGGTCAGCATTTCGATAAACCCGGCGACCTTGCCCTCCATATCCGTCAACGGAATGGCGGTGACGGACATATAGGCGTCTTTACCCTTGACGGTGAGTTTGGTTTCCGCGGTATAACTCCGCCCGCTGTCCATGGCCCTTCTGCCAAAACAGTTGTCCTTGCCGCATTCCGGCGCTTTCAAATTCTCCCGGCATTGCGTGTCCACAAGGTTGCCGCCTGCAACGGCCTGGCCCGCGGTGTTGTAAAAACTGACGCTGCAGTTCTTGCCCGCCGCCATCAACGGGAGCGGCAGCGAGTCAAGAATCTTGGTATAGGCGTCGCCCATGGTATTGATGGCAACGGCCAGATCCCCATACGCCCCATGGAAATCCGCGACAACGAGACGCTCGCGGAAATGGCCCACCTGAACCTTGTGCACGACCTTGGTCGCGGAGGTGACGACGTTTTCCAGCACTTCGGGAATGCCCTTCATCGCGGCGACCATGCTGCCGATCTCGCCCTTTTCGCGCGTTTTGATCTGGCGGGAAAAATCGCCGTTGCCGATGGCCACGGCAAATCCGGACATCTCCCGCAACACGCGGACAATGCCGATGATGATGAAAAGCGCAATGGCCGCCGCAATCACCACTCCCACGCCGCTGGCCGTCAACATATGCCACTGGCCGTCCGCGTTGGCTTCAATGGTCTCCTGCCCGGTGGCGCGCATCGAGGCGTCGACCCGCGAATTAAACTCACTGATATCTTTAGTAAACTTCACACGAGCGGCCCCAAGCGAGGCGATCAGCCCGTTGGCGAACTGGCCGTTTTGCTTCATTTCCGCGATTGCGCCGAACACGGCATCGGCGGCGGCCTGCAACTTGGAGAACTTTCCACGGCCTTCGGCGGTAACCAGGTTGCTCCCCATTCTTTCCAGCAACGGCCGCATCTCTCCGATGCGCGCATCAACGGCCTTGATATCCGCGTCGGCGCGCGAATAGGCATAACGGCCCAAAGCGGAGAGCATCAGGCCGTATTTAGTCCAGATAGCTTCCACATCGGCGACCGCATCAATCATATTATTCCGCCGCGCGCCTTCCGCAAGATCATGGAGCAATTCCGCCATGACCATGCCGTTAGGCGTGACGACCGTATCGTACTGCGTCTGCATGGCGATCACGGCATCCGCCAGTTTTACCAGCCCTTCCCTATACTCGCCTCCCATCTTGCGGAGATCGGACATAGTTTTAATATTTTCAGGATCCTTTGATTCCGCCAGGGCGCTTTCAAAAAGCTTGTCCATGGCATCCATGTGCTGCAGGCATGCCTCAAATGCCTTGGTGTTGTGCGTGAGCAAAAACGCGTTGGCCTGCGTTCCCGCGGCGCCGAGGCTTCCCACGATATCGCTCGCGTACACGTTCACCCGCGCATACCGCCGATACTTCAGGAACCTTTCCGAGCTTTCCCCGAGGTCGCTGTAGCCCAAAACGGCGATCCCCCCCATAAGGGCCATCATGATTACAAACCCGAAGATGATTTTAAATTTCGTCGTCATGTGCCCTCCTCAGCTGACACAACTGATATAAAACGATACACAACCATGATACCGCCCGACCCCAATTGCACTAGCGACAAACGGCGCGCCGCTTTCACCAAAACAGTGATATTAAACGATAAAAATCTTTGTTGATTTTTTATATGCCCACAAATGAAACGATTATATATGACACCGTTGCAATACTACAGTAAGTTTCATAGCATGTACATTTTTTATTCATGTATCATTGTTTTTATATCAAACATTTTACAGAAATAAAACATTCTCCGCCCTCCATCCATACAGCATGCCGGAAGACGGCCGGTGATTCCAGGCAACCACCTTTCGGAACGCAAAAAACGCGGCCGGGCCGCGTCAGGTGGGTATCATGCGTGGTGGCAGGGCGGGCAGGGTCCGGCCGCGTCTCGCGGCGAGCCCTTTGAAGCGCGTCAGGAGGCGGCCAGTTTTTGCAATTGGCTGTAGCTGGCTTCCAGCGTCTGCCCGTCGGCTACGTCCTGCTGCAAAAACGCGTTGATGGCGGGAACCATGTCAATGGCCTTGTCGATGCCCGGGTTGGAACCCCGCGCGTATGCGCCGATGTTTACCATGTCTTCCACCCGTTTGAAGGTGGCGAGGTTTCCCGTGACCGTGCGCCCCGCGCTGATGATGTCTTTCGGGCAGATATCGGAACGCAGACGGCTGATGGACCGCAACACGTCGATGGCCGGGAAATGCCCCTGGTCCGCCAGATCGCGGGTCAGCACGATATGCCCGTCCAGGATGGACCGCACGGAGTCCGCCACCGGCTCATTGAAGTCGTCGCCGTCCACAAGAACCGTGTAAACGCCGGTTATGGTGCCTTTCTCGCTCCGTCCCGCCCGTTCCAGCAGTTTCGGCAGCTGCGCGAATACGGAGGGAGTGTATCCCCGCGTGGTGGGCGGCTCCCCGACGGCGAGGCCCACTTCGCGCGCGGCCATGGCAAACCGGGTCACGGAGTCCATCATCAGGAGCACGTCCTTGCCCTGGTCCCGGAAATACTCGGCAACAGCCGTCGCGGCATAGGCTGCCCGCATCCGGATAAGCGGCGACTGGTCGGAGGTCGCGATAACCAGCACCGAGCGGGCCATGCCTTCCGGCCCCAAATCCTTTTCCATGAACTCCACGACTTCGCGGCCGCGCTCGCCGACAAGCCCGATAACGTTGACGTCCGCCTTGGTGTACCGGGCCATCATGCCCATGAGCGTCGATTTTCCCACGCCGGACCCGGCCATGATGCCCACGCGCTGCCCTTTGCCCAGGGTCAGCAAGCTGTTGATGGACCGCACCCCCACGTCCAGGGCGTCGGTTATGCGCGGGCGGGAGAGCGGAGACGGAGGATCCGCATACAGCGGCATGGCTCCCGCGGAATGAAACGAAACGCCGTTGCCCATGGGAGCGCCGAACGCGTCGAACGCTTTGCCCAAAAGACCCTCGCCCACGGGAAACACGGGCGGCAGGCTGGAGTTGCGGATAAGGCTGCCGGGCTGGATGCCCCGCAAGTCGCCGTACGGCATGAACAACAATTTTCCGTCGCGGAACCCCACCACTTCCACCGGAATGCCGTCACCGCCGGAAGAAGCCGCATCCCCCGAGCCTTCGGGCAGGATATGGCACAGTGCGCCGAGCGGGGCCTTCAGACCGCCGCCTTCGGCCACCAGCCCCACGACCTTGCTCACCTTGCCGAAGGTCGTCACCGGGTTCATCTGCCGCAGCATCGCCGCTACCGCTTTGGGGTCCATATAGTATATTACTCCTGCGGCAACGCCAAATTCTTCAAAACCTCGTTCACAAGCGCCGCGCGCTTCTCCACCCGGTTGTCGGCGAGCGAGTCGTCGCTTTCCACGATAAGCCCGCCGGGCTGAATTTTGGGATCCGCCTTCACGGACCAGGCTTTCAGGTCCGTGAACCGGGCCTGGGTCATGGCCACGATATCGGCGATGGCGGGTTCGTCTTCGGGGTTGACGCGGACGACGAGATTCCGGCGGTTTTCCAGGGCCGCCACGGACTGGGTATACACTTCCTCCAGCAGCCGCGCCCTGTCGTCAACAAGGGGCATGCCCACGGCCTTTTCCGCCGCGAGCCGCAGAAGCGTCACCAGGTCGCTGCGCCAATTCGCAAAAATAGCGGAGCACTGCCCCTCGATGGCGGAAAGCACGGCCTGAACCGAGCCGCTGACGGCGTTCTGGAAATCCTCGATCTCCTGCTCGGCCTGGGCCATGCCCGCGTTGTATCCTTCCTGGTGCGCAGCCTCGCGGATGGAATCGGCTTCCCGCCTGGCGTCATCCACCAGACCGGCGGCCATTTCCGTCGCTTTTTGCTTAACGCGCGCGAGGTAGGCGGCTTCATCCGCCTCGGTCCAGTTCTGGCTCTTCTCGCCCTCAACCGAATCCAGGCTGAAGGCGTTGGTGCCCATGTAGACCGTGCCCCAGGTTCTGGGCTTGTCGTCGTCAGACAAAGACATCGCTGGAACCCCTGGCTATCATGATGCGGCCTTCCGCCTCCAGGCGGCGGATAATCTTGACGATATTCTGCTGCGCCGCTTCCACGTCGGAAAGTTTCGTGGGTCCCATAATTTCCAGGTCTTCCCGGATCATGGTGGCGGCGCGTTCGGACATGTTGCGGAAGAAGACGTCGCGCATGTCTTCCTTGGCGCCGCGTAACGCCATGGTAAGATCCTCGTTGGAAATTTCCTTGAGGGATTCTCGGATGGCGCGGTCGTCGAGGCCGGCAACGTCCTCGAACACGAACATGAGGTTGCGGATTTCTTCCGCCATCTGCGCGGACTGTTCCTCGATTTCCGAAAGCACTTCCTCTTCCGTCGCGCGGTCCACGGAGTTGAGGATTTCCGCCACGGACTGAACGCCGCCGACTTTTTTGCCTTCCTTGCCGCCCATGGCGATAAGCTGGCTTTGCAAAACCTTGTCCACCGCCATGAGCATCTCCTCGGGAACGGCTTCAAGCTTGGCGAGGCGCATGAGCACCTCGCAACGGACCCCCGCCGGCAGCGCCTGCAGGAGCGAAGCGCCCTGATCCGAGCGCATGTGCCCGACGATAAGGGCCAGCGTTTGCGGGTGTTCGTTGCGCAGAATCTGGGCAAGCACGCGCGGGCTGACGTTGTCCAGCTCGCGGAACGGGGTGGGGCCGGTATCCAGGCTCAGCAGGTCGCTGACGTATTTGGTCGTTTCGCTGTCCAGGTTGTTGGACAGGAGCCTGCGGAGCGTGTCCGAGCCGCCGCGCACCATTTCCTGCCCGGTGACCAGGGCATGGTGGTATTCGCGCAAGACGTCCTCAACGACTTCCTTGTCGATCGTTTCCATTTCCATGATAGCTTTGGAAACCTGGGCGATTTCCTGCCGCTCCATGCGTTTGAAAACTTCCGCCGCGAACGAGTCGCCCAAGCTGAGCAGGAGAACCGCCGTCTTTTGGGGACCCGTCAGGTTTTTTGCGTCGCTGATTTGGGACACTGCCGTTACCTCCCGCTGCCGCGCCGGGGCAGCCTGTCTTCCATGGCTTTTGGGCATGGCTTTTGCGCATGGCTTTTGCGCATGGCTTTTTTACGCGGGAAGGGGCGTCCCTACCGGACGTCCCTCCACCGCGATTTTTCTATGCAGCTTTCTCAGGCCGGTTCCGCCGTCTTGAGCCAGCTTCTGATAATACCCACGGCCTGCTCCATGTTCTGCTCGGAGAGCTGGATGGCATGGGCCTTGATATCTTCGATCTTTTCCAGCATGGCGAGCGCTTCCACCGCTTCGTCGCTGCCGTCGATAAGGGCCAGGCGCTCGTCGGACGGCGGCAGGGGAATGCCTTCAAACCCTTCAACCATTTCCCCTTCCACTTTGGGCCGGATGAGCGCCATCACCACGGGCCGCACGACCATCATGAGGAAGAGGAAGATGAGCAGCGCGTTCAGGAAAGGCTTGCCGAGACGCAGGGTGTAATCCGTGATGACGTCGGCGATGTTGGCCGGGATTTCCTGATCCATGGCGCTGAACTGCACACTGGAAACTTCAATAACATCTCCGCGCGCGGAATCAAAGCCCACGGCGCCCGCAACCAGCTGGCGGATCCGCTTCAGGTCTTCATCGGTGCGCGGCACGTAAACCGTATTACCATTCTGGTCCTTTTCATACGCGCCGTCAACAATCACGGCCACGCTGAGGCGATGGACACCGCCCAGCTGGGCGACGATATTATGCTCTTCCTTGTTGATCTCAAAGTTGCTCTTACGGGTCTCACGGGTGCTCTGGGACGTGGACTGGGTGCCGCCCATGCCGTCGCCGCGGAAGTTGGTTTCCGGCACGCCGGAATCCAGGTTGGCGCTGCCCTGGCGGGATTCTTCGCTTCTTTCCTCGGAACGGAGCACGGCGGATTCCGGGTCGAACACTTCTTTGCGGATGGTGCGCTGGGAAAAATCGAGTTCCGCGTTAACCGTGGCCTTGACCTTGCCCGCGCCGACCATGGGGGTGAGCAGCTCTTCAATGCGGCGTTCAAAACGGGCCTGGGCCGCGTTGGTCATCTCGACCTGGGTGCCGGAAAGCTGGAGCGCGCCTTCTTCGTTAGGCTGGAAAAGCACCTTGCCGGAGGTGTCGGCGATGGAGATCCTGCTCTTGTCCAACCCTTCGACGGACATCGTCAGAAGATTGACGATCGACATGACGTCGCGCTGGTCCATCTTGGCTGCGCCGGAGAGCTTCAGCACGACCGAGGCCGAAGGCTTCTGCTGCTCTTCGATGAACAGGGTGCGGGCGGGAAGAACCAGGTGCACGCGGGCGTTCTCAACAGCGGGGAACGCGGTCAGCGTGCGGGCGAGTTCGCCCTGCAACGCTTGACCGCCGCCATGCCTCCGGACATTGAGGCAGTGGACATCGGCATCAAGTTCGGCTCCACCTGGGTGCCGGGCCTGGTAGTTTCGGATTTTATTGAACAGCTTCATTCCGGCAAGGGAAGGCAGAGCGTCAACTATTTTCCGACTTTGGGCCGGTGGGAGGCCAAGGTCAATATATGGGACACGGCCCTGAATACGGCTGTTTGGGGCATTCCCGAATATCCGGCTGGCAAGATTATCGAGTCCTTGCTGATGAACAGACCGATCAAGGTGGAAAAGGAAAGCGGCCAAAGCGACGATAGCGGTAAGCCGATCATGATAGTGGATCAGGAGCTTACTGCCGCCGTCATGCAGAAGGCGGACGAAATCCGCCAGGCGTTTCTTGATTGGGTCTGGACCGATGACGACCGGCGCGACATGCTGACCAGGCTCTATAACGAGCGTTTCAACACTCATGTTCCTCCATCCTATGACGGTTCGCATATCGAACTGGTAGGGGCTTCCTCGGATGTCACTCTCAGGCCGCATCAAAAAGATGTGGTCTGGCGAAGCATTCAGGAAGGCACGGCGCTTTTTGACCATGTTGTGGGCGCGGGCAAGACTATGGCCTGCGTTGCCTCGATTATGGAGAGCAAGCGCATGGGCTTTGTCTCAAAACCTATGGTTGTCGTGCCGAACCATCTGCTGCACCAGTGGCGGGATGAGTTCTATCGGCTTTACCCGGGTGCAAATATTCTTGTGGCCGACAAGACCGATTTTACCAAAGAAAACCGGGAACGGCTGTTCAGCCGGATTGCCACCGGCGAATGGGACGCCGTTATTGTCGCGCACAGTTCTTTCAAAAAAATCGACATGCCCCGCGATGTGCAGGAGGAAATTCTTCAGGAGCAGATCGATGCGGTTGTTGAAGCGATACAGACCGCCAAGGAAAATGAGGGTGGACGGGCCACGGTCAAACAGTTGGAAAAGCAAAAAGAGAAAATGCAGGCCCGCTATGAAAAGCTGCTGGCCGGTACGGGAGCCAAAGACCGTTCCGTGGATTTTTCCGATTTGGGCGTGGATGCCCTGTTTGTTGACGAAAGCCATGAGTTCAAGAATCTGGCCTATCAGACAACCATGAACGTATCCGGTCTGGGGAATATCACCGGCAGCGCCAAGGCTTTGGACCTCTTCATAAAATGCCGCTACTTGCAGCGTCAAAATGACGGGCGGGGCGTGTATTTTATGACCGGAACTCCCATCAGCAACACCATCGCGGAGGTATACACTCTGCAACGATACATGCAGTATGAGGAATTGCAGGCCAAGGATATTGAGCATTTCGACGCCTGGGCCTCCACCTTCGGACAGATTACAAACGGGTGGGAGCTGGACGCCACAGGCGTCAATTACAAACTCAAAAGCCGTTTTGCCAGCTTCCAGAACGTACCGGAACTGCTTTCCATGTACCGGACCTTCGCGGACGTGGTGACGAAAAATGACCTTGACGAGCAGGCAAAACAGGCCGGTATGCGGCCTCTCACGCCCCCGGTTACGGGCGGCAGAGCGTTCAACCATATTGTCGAGCGGTCCGATGACCAGGCTGTATACATGGATGACATCATTCACCGCATGGAGCATTTGCCGTCCGACCCACGCGAAGACAATCCGCTCAAAATTACCAATGACGCCCGCAAAGCCGGTCTGGATTTCCGTTTGATTACGCCGGAAGCGGAAGATGCCCCCGGCTCCAAAATCAATGCGGCGGTCGAGCGCATCTATGAAATCTGGCGCGACACGGCGGAAGACCGTGGGACTCAGCTTGTGTTCTGCGATTTGTCCACACCGAAAGGTAAAGGCTCGGCGGTCCCGGCTCCGCAGGCCGTGCAAGATGGTGTTTTTGCGGTAGAAGGTTTTGAGCCAGTTCCAGATGAAGCGATGGGAGAAACGGAAGATGTGACCGATTCCGACCTGGTGGAAGCTGGCGACGATGACAGCGGCGAAGATACCTCCGTGGCCGCTGACATGGACGCCGTTATCGCGCTGTCTTCTTCCAAATTTTCCGTCTATGACGATATGCGGCAAAAACTTGTTGCGCGGGGCATCCCCGCTGACGAAATCGCTTTTATCCACGATGCCAACACGGATATTCGCAAGTCCAAGCTGTTTGGCGATATGAACGCCGGGCGCGTCCGGGTTCTTCTCGGTTCCACGGCCAAAATGGGCGCGGGCATGAACGCGCAAAAGCGTCTGGTGGCCGCACACCACCTTGATGCGCCCTGGCGACCGTCCGATCTGGAACAGCGAAACGGGCGTATTATCCGCCAGGGCAATATGCTTTATGAGCGCGATCCGGATAATTTTTCGGTCGGCATTTTTAATTACGCCACCAAGCAGACCTATGATGCCCGTATGTGGCAGACCATAGAATACAAGGCGGCGGCAATCGAACAGTTCCGCAAAGGCGACTTGTTACAGCGCGTCATTGACGATGTGCAAAGCGAGGCCGCTAACGCCGCCGAAATGAAAGCGGCGGCATCAGGCAACCCGCTGATACTCATGCAAGTGAAGCTGGCCAGCGATCTGCGGAAGCTGGAAGCCCTGTATTCCCAACATCAGCGCAGTCAGCATCGCTTGCGGGACCGCCTGAAAACCCTTGGCACCATCGACAAGCGCCTGGCCGCAGCGGAAGCCGTTTATTCCGAAAATATCCGGCGCAGGGATGCCAACACTCGCACTGTCAAAGACAAAGAGGGCAAAGAGAAAATCCAAGTTGCGCTTGTGGTTGACGGAAAAAGCCTTGGGGAAAAGGACAGTGAGCGCATAAAAAACAGGTTGTTGGCCGGGGCGGAAGAAGTGAGCCGAAATTTTACCAAAAGGCCGCTTTTCGGCTCGTATCGCGGCTTTGATGTGTATATTGAACGGGTAACGCGCTTGTTGGGCAACGATGGATTCCGCTTTGTTTTTGAAGGCGCGGGCGACCAAAAATACAAACCGGAAAACCTGACATACAGCTTTGACGAAAAATTGAGCTTATCCGGCCTGTTTCAACGTATGGACAACTTCTTGACCAAGGGGCTGGATGAAACAGTAGATGCCTCCAGGGAGAATGCCCGGCGCGAAACCGCAGAACTGGCAACTGTTGAGGCGGCATTGGGAAAAGAGTTTCCCCAAAAAGACGAGCTGGCCCTGGTGCGCGAAAACCACGGCGCGATTATTCGGGAGCTGCAACGTATGCAGGACGATTCCAAGTATGTTTCCACCTGGGAGCCGAAAACATCCCTGGACATGGAAGTGCCGCCCATGCCGATGCCCGCGCCAGCTCCGCAATTAACAATGCGGTGCGGGTGAATTTATGCAACTCCGCTTGTAACCCCATCGAGTTCGGTGGGGTTACAAGCGAAAAATGAGAGTTTGGTTCCCTGCCGGGATTTTCTTGACCCGAAAAAATCAAACGGACAGTATATCCCTCGTAGGGTTCCCGTAATGAAATTCCATATGGCAAACCGCTTGGAGGCGCACGAAATGGCCAGTCAGCCAATATATCAGTTTTATGCAGTACTGGACGATTATAAGCCTATAATATGGCGGCGGTTTCAGGTGCCTGGCAATGTGACAATAGCTCGTCTGGCTTACATTGTGATGACCTTGTTTGAAATGAAGGCCAGCCACCTGTTTGCCGTTGAAGTACCCTTTAGTGATAATTTTCTTGAGGAAATCCGTAGGAAGTCTCCCAACGATAGCGATGTTGCCGCCGCCGAAAAAGCGCTCGCGGGCGTCCATTCCGTCTGGCGTTACGAATTGCTGGATTTTGAATCGGATAGTTTTGGAGACCCGAAGGAAAACAGGGTTTTCGACGCTACAAAAAGCAACATTGCAAAGACCATACAACATCCGGGTGACAAGTTGAGCCTGAATTATGACTTTGGCGACGACTGGTGGGTATCCCTCACCCTTGAATCCGTCACCAAAAATGCGGCTTTGCCCGGTAGTGAACTGCCACATGCATTGGAGGGGGCTGGGTTTGGTATTATTGAGGATTGCGGAGGAACGCCCGGTCTTGCGGAACTGGCGGCAGTGTTCACAAAGAAAAAAGGTACTCTCTATGAAAACCTGCGAGACTGGCTGGGCATGGATGAATTGGATATGACCACCGCTTTCGACATTGATGACATGAATTTTCGCCTGAAAAAATTGCCTCGCATCTACAAGCAGATTTATGAAGACAGGCTTGAACCAACGCAGCGTTCGATAGCCCTGATCGAACGAAAATATGCTCAACAAACAAAAAATAGGAGGAAGTCATGACAAAAGCCGAAATCGTCAAACGACTGAAAGAAGAGGCCGGGCTTACTTCGCTGGCTCAAGCCGAAAATGCCTACAACACCATGTTTTCCCTGCTCGGCAATGCTTTGAAAAATGGCGACAGCATTGCCATTTCCGGCTTCGGCAGCTTCAAACCGGTAAAACGCGCCGCTCGTAAAGGTCGCAATCCCCGTACCGGCGCGGAAATTCAGATTCCCGAATCTACCGCTGTAAAGTTTACGCCGGGCAAGGCTTTGAAAGAGAGCCTGTGGCTGTTCTCGTGAATTTTTTCTCATCTTTCAAAGACAGCACGGCCTTGCGCTGTCTTTGAAAGGCACCAACCGATACAGGTGGCTGACAGGTTCGCCTTTGGTCACAGCTATCCTAACTTCCAACGAGTTCCGAATTTTCTTCAGTGACCAAGATGTCGAGGAGTTCTTTCCGAATTTCCTTAACGGGAGCGTTCAGGTTCACCGTTGCAAAAACGAAAGTATGCCCCTGTATGGACACAGTAAATTTTTCAGACTTATCGGTTGCTGGGTGCAGGAGAACGCCAGTTGCGGTTCTGTGTGGTTCTCCACGCTCTTCTTGGGAGCGCAGATAGGCATACATTTGGTAGATATAGGCGCTGGAGAAAGATTTATCCCGATACCAGCCCGGCTTGAGAAGGCTGGTGAACTTGGTATCAATCACAATTTTTTCTTGCCGATCCTTGCTGGTCAGCACAACATCCAGCGCCATATGGGGCAAATAGTGCTCAGTATCGTTTGACCAGCCATCCACTAGCCATTTTTGCTGAATATTTCTCTTCTCATTGCTGTCCGGCTAAGGGGTAACAAAAAAGTCCAAAATCTCAGCAGTATGTGGTATAAGAAGTTACCACAACAACTTGCCACACAAGGAGATTTTGGACTTGAGCCATCATACTACACTCTTCTCTCAACTGCTATCCCTGATACCGGGACATGTTTTTGAAAAACTCGAACGCAAGCACAAAACTGGCCGCTCTTCACGCCAATTTGGATTCAAGGAGCAATTCACCGTCATGGCCTTTATCCAACTCGCTGCAAGGCGCTCTTTACGCGATGGGCTTCGCGCCTTGGAGGCGGCCAAGAGACGGCTGTATCACCTCGGCTTGAAATCAGTAGCGCGTTCCACGGTTGCCGATGCCAACAATTCAAGGCCTGTGGAATTTTTCAAAGACCTGTTCGCTGAAATGTATGGCCTGTGCCATCTTCGTGCGCCTCGTCACAAATTCCGCTTCAAGTGCAAGCTGTACAGCATGGACGCCACCACCATCAGCCTATGCCTGTCCATCTTTCCCTGGGCGTCGTTCCGGCGGAACAAGGCTGGCGTGAAAGTAAATACCGTGCTTGACCACGATGGCTACATTCCCGCTTTTCTCGATATCAACAATGCCAAAACCCACGAAAGCCGCATGGCCAAAAGTCTTTCATTGCCAAAGGGTTCCATCGTCACCTTCGATAAAGGCTATATCTGCTATTCCTGGTTTCGCATGTTGACCGCGAAGGGCATTTTCTTCGTAACCCGACTGAAGAGCAATGCTGCCTATAAGCTCGTTGATCGCCGCGCCGTAGACCGGAAAACCGGGGTCACGTCCGATCACATCATTGACGTGAGCAGCCGGGGAAAAACCACTCGTCTACGCAGAATCGGCTATCGCGATGCGAAAACCGGCAAACGGTACGAATTTTTGACCAACCATTTCCGCCTGTCCGCCAAGACAATTGCTGATATCTATAAAGAACGCTGGCAAATTGAAATATTCTTCCGCGAAGTCAAACAAAATCTGCATATTAAAAGCTTTGTCGGGCGCTCGGAGAATGCGGTGCACATCCAGATTTATACGGCCCTGACCGTGTATTTACTCCTGGCCTATCAGAAATTCCTGAGCAAGCTTGGGCTGTCGGTGCAACAACTCTTCGAGCTCATTTGCTTGAATCTGTTCGGCAAGGATTCTCTGGAAGAACTTCTGAATCCGCGAAGACGAAAAACTATAAACACCTATAGTTATAGCCTGTTAGCTATGGGTGCTTAACCGGACAACATTGAAGATTATCTTNGGTCTCACGGGTGCTCTGGGACGTGGACTGGGTGCCGCCCATGCCGTCGCCGCGGAAGTTGGTTTCCGGCACGCCGGAATCCAGGTTGGCGCTGCCCTGGCGGGATTCTTCGCTTCTTTCCTCGGAACGGAGCACGGCGGATTCCGGGTCGAACACTTCTTTGCGGATGGTGCGCTGGGAAAAATCGAGTTCCGCGTTAACCGTGGCCTTGACCTTGCCCGCGCCGACCATGGGGGTGAGCAGCTCTTCAATGCGGCGTTCAAAACGGGCCTGGGCCGCGTTGGTCATCTCGACCTGGGTGCCGGAAAGCTGGAGCGCGCCTTCTTCGTTAGGCTGGAAAAGCACCTTGCCGGAGGTGTCGGCGATGGAGATCCTGCTCTTGTCCAACCCTTCGACGGACATCGTCAGAAGATTGACGATCGACATGACGTCGCGCTGGTCCATCTTGGCTGCGCCGGAGAGCTTCAGCACGACCGAGGCCGAAGGCTTCTGCTGCTCTTCGATGAACAGGGTGCGGGCGGGAAGAACCAGGTGCACGCGGGCGTTCTCAACAGCGGGGAACGCGGTCAGCGTGCGGGCGAGTTCGCCCTGCAACGCGCGCTGGTAGTTGATTTTCTGCACGAATTCCGTCTGGCCGAGCTTTACTTCGTTGAACACTTCAAACCCGAGGCCCTGCCCCTGGATGGTGCCTTCCCCGGCGATTTTCATCCGCAGGGCGTAGACCTTGTCCGACGGCACCAGGATGGCGGTTCCGTTTTCGCCGAGCGTGAAGGGAATGTTCTTGTCTTCCAGGCTTTTCACGACGCGCCCCGCGTCTTCGGCGCTGAGGTTGGCGTACAGCACCTGCATATCCGGGGTATTGAGCCACATGACAAGGCCGAAAAACACGGCGACGCAAAAGGCGGCCGCAACGCCGATAATCACGCGCTGGGACATGGTTATGCGAGCCCAGAATTCTTTCATGCGGCCGATGGCTTCGTTCAGAGCGGACATGGTATTTCTCCGTTACATCACTTACTATAGAGGTAAAATTGCCGGTATAATCAGAACTGGAGCCTGGCCAGTTCTTTATAGGCTTCCAGGGCCTTGTTGCGGACGGCGGTCGTCATGTTCATGGCAAGCCCGGCCTTTTGCAGGCTTATCATAAGCTCATGCACGTTCTGCTGCTCCCCGGAGGCAAAGGAGGTGATCATGGCCTTCTTTTCCTGCTGCAACTCGTTCACCTTCGCGAGCGAATCCTTCAGGGTATCCGCGAACGGGGACGGGGCGATGCCGCTTGTCTTCCGGGAACTTTCGCCTGTGATCGCCTTTTCCGCTTTCGTGAAGTTGGACAGGGCATTGGTGTATGCTTTCAGCCCCACGCTTTGAATACTCATGATACGCTCCCTTTCTCTTCATCAACTGCGGCCGAGTTCCAGGGCCTTGGCATACATGGCCTTGATGGTGTCGACGCTGGTAACGTTGGCTTCATACCCGCGCTGGGCGGTCATAAGGTTGGCCATTTCCTCCACGACGTTAATGTCGGGATAGGCCACATAGCCTTCTTCGTTGGCGTCCGGGTGGCCCGGTTCGTACACCATCTTGAGAGGCCGCTTGTCGATGGCGATGCCTTCAACCCGCACGCCACGCAGGTCGCGGTCGAACGCGGTCTGCATATTTCTGGAGAACGGGCTGTCCACTTCCGTGGCGGCCATGTACACGGACTTTCTGCGGTACGGGCCGCCTTCCGCCGTGCGCGTGGTTTTCGCGTTGGCCAGGTTCATGGAGATAATATTGATGTGCGTGCGTTCCGCGGTCAGGGCGGAGGCGCCGATATCAAGGGCTGTCATGAAGTCCATCAGACCTTACCTCCTTCGGCGATGATCTGCTTTATGCCGTCAAAGCCGGCCTTTATCACGGTTGTCAACGCGTTGTACTGCATGCTCGTCTTGGCCATGGTGGCCATTTCCTTATCCAGGTTAACCCTGTCTTCCCCGTGGACGATGCGGGGTTTTAATTCTTCGTCCCAGCTCGCGTTGAACGTATTCATATCGAACCCGCCAGGAATGTGCTTTTCATGGGTGCGGGAAATTTTGCCCTTGGAGTCGAGATTCAGCGCGGATTGCAGATCGTCCTCAAATTCCAGAACGCGCGGCTTGTACCCCGGCGTCTTGACGTTGGCGACGTTGCTCATGACGACATTCTGACGCTGGAGCTGCATGTTCATGACTTTGCCCACAAGATTCAAGTGCGGTTCAATCAGGCCTTTCATGCAGAGTTCCTCCTTATTACTGTCTTCCGGCGGCAATTTTTGCCTGGTTCCCGGAACCGGACCGGCAGTGTTTTCCCGGTCGGCGCACCTCTGGTTGCAAGCAATGTTCCAAAATCGCAAATTAGCGTTTTTATAAGACAAAATAATAAAAACCGTCCGTATCCCGACGGAAAACCGGCAGTTTTTTGTCAGGCATGGCTGTTGCAATAAAAAAGACAGCGGCTCGAAAGCAATTTCGAAGTTTGGCACGCCGATTGCATATTACAAACCACCAACACGGCCGCATACTGGATGCCCGGTTGCAATGACAAAGGCTGCACGCGGTAAAACCAAACAACACCGCAGGATGATGCCATATACCCATAGGGAGGGGACCATGAGCACCCATATCGATTACGAAATCAACAAAGAACTTGGCGAATGTTATCTGTTTATGGGCGATTTCGACAAAGCCGAAACCTATTACCAAAAAGCCGCCGCCGCCGCGCCCGACCAGGCCGAAGCCTACCTTGGGCTGGCTACCGTGGCCGTGCAGAAGAGCGACCTGGATACGGCTGCCGCCCACTACGCAAAGGCCGCCGAACTCAAGGCCTTTGACAAGCCGCTCGCGGGCCTTGGCCTTATTGCGATGGAAAAAGGCCGCCACGGCGAAGCCTTCGGCCATTTCAAGCAGGCGCTGGAACTGAACGCCGGCAACATGGTCGCCATTAACGGCCTGGTGCAGGAAGGCTACTTCCTGGACCGCCTTGAAGAGATTATCCCGTACCTGAAAGCCGCCATTGCGCTGGACGATGCGGAACCCGTTCGCTACACCCTGGCCGGATGCCTCACCGCTCTCGGGCGTGACGAGGAAGCCAGGCAGGAACTCGAAACCCTGCTCGGCACAAACCCGGACAACCAGAGCGCCCGCGAACTGTACGCCCGCGTTGCGGCATAACACGGGAGAGGTTGCACAAATTTTCCGGCGGCGCGGCATGCGCGCGCGGCCGCCGGTCGATTCTCCACCGCGGCACCCGTCCGGTGACGAAAGTTGCGGTAATCTGTCCATAGGGGACGGGTTTTCCGTAACGCCAACCTCCCCTCCCATACGATTTCCCGGTCCCAAGCTGGCGCGAGGGGCCGGGAGGTCAGTGGTTTTTTTGCCAACAACGAAAGCCCGTGCCGGATTTCTCCGGCACGGGCTTTCGTTGTTGACTGCCCGCTCTGCGGCAAAGGCCGCTTAATCTGGAAGGGGACCTTCCTTGCTCTGTATCGCCGTCAGTTCGAACGGCGTTTCCTGGTAGACGTGGTAGTTGAGCCAGTTGGAGAAAAACAGGTGCGCGTGGGCCCGCCAGTTCACAAGCGGCGGGTTTGCCGGATCGTCGTCCGGGAAATAGTTCGCCGGGACCTTGATGTCCATGCCCTTGTCCTTGTCCCGGAAATACTCTTTTGCCAGCGTGTCCGCGTCATACTCAAAATGGCCGGAAACAAATATGGCCCGGCTTTCCTTTGCCCGTATGATCGAGGGACCCGCCTCTTCCGACCAGGCGAGCACTTCCAGCTGCGGCACCTTGAGGACGTCTTCGAGGCGGACTTCCGTGTGCCGCGAATGCGGCATATAGAACGTGTCGTCAAACCCGCGGAAAATCTTTTTCGTCCTGGACGTCAGCGTGTGTTTGAAAACGCCGAATTTTTTCTCCGGCAGCACGTACTTGGGCACGCCGTAGCGGTGGAACAGGCCCGCCTGGGCACCCCAGCAGATAAACAGGGTGGAAAAGGCGTTTTCCGCGCTGTAGTCAATGATTTCCTGCAATTCGGACCAGTAGTCCACCTCGGCGAAGTCGAGCATTTCAACGGGCGCGCCCGTGACGATCATGCCGTCGAACTTCTTGTCCTTCACCTTGGAAAACGTGGTATAGAACCGCTCCAAATGGTCGGTGGCCGTGTTTTTGGAAACATGGTGCTCGGCTTTAAGGAGCGTTATGTCAATCTGCAGGGGGGTGTTGCCGAGAAGGCGCAACAGCTGGATTTCCGTTGCGATCTTTGTGGGCATAAGGTTCACGATGGCGATCTGGATAGGCCGGATATCCTGCATCACGGCCCGATCGTCGGTCATGACGAAAATCTTTTCCTGTTCCAGCGCGACCCGCGCGGGCAGACTGGCGGGAATTTTAATAGGCATGGGAAACCTCTATGGCAAAATGGCGTCTTGTACGTCGTATACGTGTCTTGCCGGAAAATCGAACCGGCCCGACCTAGTTATGTATACCGTCCCGCCGCTTGCATCAAGAGGAAGTTCCACAAAACGCCCGCAAGGCTCATCCCGCACGCGAGGCGAGCCCTTTTCGAAAAGGTGCGGCAGAAAGCCGCAACGGCTTGCGGGATCATAAAGGCGACGCTAGTCGCCCGCGAAGCGGAGCAAGTGAGGCTCTGCCTCATGCAGCGATTTGCGGAAGACGCTTTATTTCGCCGGAACTATGGGGCAACCGAACTCCAGAGCGTTTTTCCGGCTAAATTCCAGGTTGCCTTTCGGCGCGGACGCCACGATATCCGCAAGCGTCTTGCCCTTCAAAAAACCGCGCACATGCGTATCGAACTGCCCCCAGAACGGCTTGGTCGTGCAGACGTCCACCCTGCTGCAAATACTTTCGTCTTCAAAGCAGGGAGCCGATGCGGCAAGGCCGCCGAGGCTCTCGAAGACACGGTCCATGGTTATCTCGCCCGGATTGCAGATCAGGCAGTAGCCGCCGCGCGCGCCGCGCACGGACTCGAGGATCCCCAGGGGTTTAAGCAGGCTGACGATCTGTTCGAGATATTTGATCGACACCCCTTCCTCCAGGGTTATCTCGTTCATCGAAAGACGGGATTCTTCCTGAAGCGCAAGCCGCACAAGCAACCGTAACCCATACCTGACACGCGTAGGATAAGCCATCACCCACCTCGTTCTGCCGCAAAAAGAACTCACGCATCCACATGCTGGATGCGAAGCACGGAGTTGGAATTATTGTATTCGTGTATAACACCCCACACCAAATGTTTTATATCACAATCCAAAAGAAACCGCCAGCTACAAGTATTGTTTCCTTCCGGCGAGGCAACAAAAAAAGCACTCCTCGCGGAGTGCTTTTTTTGTTGTTGCTGACGGGAGTTCGGCCTTTCCCTGGATGAACACGGGACACACAGCCGAGACAAGGGTAACTATGGTAATTTTGTTGCTTCTTTCCTATTCCATTCCACAGCTCATGCTATTGCATGAGCGACAGAGCCATTCTGGGCAGAGCGTTGGCTTGCGAGAGCATGGCCACCGCCGCCTGGGTCAGAACCTGGTTCCGTACGAATTCCGTCATTTCAGTCGCGACGTCCACGTCGGATATCCGCGATTCCGCCGATTGCAGGTTTTCCGCCTGAATCTGCAGGTTGCTGATCGTGTTTTCAAGCCGGTTCTGCATTGCTCCAAGGCTGGCGCGAATCTTGTCCTTGGAAATAATGGCATTGTTCAAACCGGTGAGTGCCCTTTGTGCTCTGGCTTGCGTAGACACGGTATATGCCTCCATCGTTGAATCAGCCTGATTGCCGACGCCGAGAGCCGAAGCCGTGGCGTCCCCGATTTGAATGTAGTAGTAATCTTCCGCCGAGTCGTTGGCCGTGCCGAAGTGGATTTTCAGCTTGCCCTTGGACACAAGCGCCTCTCCATTGTGGGTTTCGCTGGAAAGGTTGCCGTTCAGAAGATACACGCCGTTAAAATCGGTTGCACTGGCGATACGGGTTATTTCAGAAGCCATGGCCTGATATTCGGATTCGATCATCAAGCGCTGGTCGGAGTTGTAGGTGCCCGTGGCAGCCTGTTCCGCCAGTTCCTTCATCCGGATCAGCTTTTCGTCGATAACGCCAAGGGCGCCGTCGGCCGTCTGGATCATGGAAATAGCGTCGTTTGCGTTCCGTACGCCCTGGTTCAACGAGGCGATATCCGCGCGCATCAATTCCCGGATTGCAAGGCCGGCGGCGTCGTCCGCCGCGCCCCCCACCCGCAGACCGGATGAGAGCCTTCTGACGGAAGTCGCCAGGTTGGTGTAGGAATTGCTCAAGTTGCGCGCCGCGTTCGCAGCCATCAAGTTATTGTTAATCGTAAGAGCCATGACCATTCCTCCTTGAATGTGTCATCCACCCTCGCCTCAGCCTTCTATGGCCTGGTGTCCGTGCCTCCTTCGACCATTGTTAAGTGAACCTCCCGTTCATTCCCCTTTTCGGCATGGACGGGAAATACTTAAGGTCTGATGGAGCGCATTATTTTCGGCTTCGCATACGATAGACAAAGCGTGGAACCGTTGCCCCGGTTGTGCCTCTCTGGTATACAACGGGGATGATCCTGCCGCTCCGCGACTCCATTCCCTGCATCCACAGGCCGTATATGACCTGGGCCATCCTCGCCGTCACAAGCGCGGTCTATCTTTTTCAGGCAATGCTGCCCCCGCGGGAGTTTATGGAGGTTGTGGTCGAGTTCGGCCTTATCCCGGCGGCGGTTGCCGGCCTTGACGGGCTGGGCGGTTTCGTGACCTACACCTTCCTGCACTCGGGCTGGTGGCACGCCATATCCAACATGTGGATACTCTGGATTTTCGCGGACAATGTGGAAGACGTCATGGGGCCGTGGCGATTCCTGATTTTTTACGTCCTCTGCGGCGTCATTGCCGGGATCGCGCACGTCGTGGCCAACGCGGGGACGCCCATTCCGGTGGTGGGAGCTTCCGGGGCTATATCCGGCGTGCTCGGGGCCTATTTTCTGCTGTACCCCCACGCTCGGGTGACCACGTTCGTCTTTTTTTTCATCCTCAGGCTCCCCGCCGCCCTGTATCTCGGGGGTTGGTTTGCGCTCCAGCTTTTTTCCGCCTTCCGGGAAGGGGGGAGCGGCATCGCCTGGTGGGCGCATTTGGGAGGGTTTGTGGCGGGGCTCGTGCTGTTGCCGCTGTTCCGCGTCAACCGGGCCATCCCGGCGACCATACCGGAGCCCGAAGCGCCGCCCCCGCCGGATGACCCCAAGGACCCGTGGGCGCGGTACAGGAGCAAGTAGCGCCGGGATTCAGCCTTGCGGCCGCCGGGCTGCGAAAGGCGCGCGCTCAGCCCCCGCAGCGGCTCTGTATCTGCTGCAAAAGGCGCTGATAATCCGCCTCCTGTTCGTTTTTTTTCGGTGGATATTGTTTTATATATTCCAGCATGTTCCGGCTGTACTGGACCGGCGAGTACGCGCAGTCCGCGCCGGCCTCCAGCGCGGCAAGGGCCAGTTCGTATTCTCTGTCCCCAATGAGAATATCCAGGACGCGGAAGCTGTCTTTATCGGCATAGTCCAAGTCCACGCCGGCCTTGATGAGCTCACGGACAAAGGCGTAGTTTCCGTATTTCGCGGCGTAGAGGACGACGTTGCTGACAGGGCGCTTGACGTTGCGGATGACGCGCTCATCCCGGGACTTGGCGTTCAGGTCAAAGCCCGCCTCCAGCAACGCGGCCGCGTGCGACGGATGGGCGCAGGCCGCCCAGTGCAGGCTGCTGGTCAAGGCCAGCGCTATATCTTCTTTCTTGCTGTGCCGCAAAACCGCTTTGGCCATTTCCGGGTTAGGGTTGTCAAAAGCGTAGCGAATGGCCTTGCCTTCTTCCTCATAAAAATCGGCCCCCAGCGCGGCGAGCCGCTCCACGCTTTCCGGGTGCGGGTTCAGGGCCGTGACCGAACTCAAATAGGTCCAGCCCAAACCGCCCACACCGCCGCCGCTGGTGACTTGTCCTTTGCGCCTGAAATAACTGGAAAACGAGGCATTTTGGGAACTGCGGGGCCGTGAAGGCTTCTCCCGCTCGTATTTCCTCTTGCCGATATTGCGTTTCGCGGCCTCCGCTTCTATGTCCTGGGGAGAGGCGCAGTGCATGTACGACCACATGCCGGGATCGTCGCCAAACAAGCCTTTTTTCGCATCCAGGACAAGCGCCCTTTCAAAAGCGAGCCGTCCCTGGGTGGCCTGGGTCATTGCGCCTTGCACCAGCGGCTTGTCGAACTTGTCCAGAATACCTGCCTCACGCGCCAGACGCCGGTAGTTCCAGTCCAGCCTGAGCCGCACGGGGTCCGCCCCGGCTTTGATAAGTTCCACGGCGCTTTGGGGCTTATGTTTGACAGCGGCCACATCGATCAGATCCTGCTGGCCGAGCAGCGTTGAGGCCCCAAGACCAACGCTGAGCAGGTAACGGACCAGTTCGGGATTATCCCGCCGCCCTTGCAGCGAATCCAGAATGAGCGTGCTTGCCGGGTAATACCCTTGCCGCTTTTTCAAGGACGCGTCGCCCTTGGGATCAAGGTCCGCGCCCGCTTCCACCAGCAACCTGGCAATGGCAACGTCCTGATTGCCTATGCAGGCGAGGCGCAGAGGCGTGCTGTTATGGACATCCCCACAGGCAGCGTTGACGTCATCCAACGCCGCCAATTGCTTGATGAATGCCGCGCTGGGGTCGGGCAGCGGGTACATCTCGTCGCCGGAGCGGTAGCGTATGTCCATAGCGGCGCACAGCGCTCCTTTGCTTTGCGGCTTGAAGCCCGCGTCGAGCATGAGCTGCGCCGTGGCATACTGCCCGGCGCGCAACGCCGTATAAAAAATTGTGTCATCCGGCAGAGCGCTCGTGGCCAGCAGGGCCGAGGCCATTTCCACAGGATCTTGGGCCGGTGAAACAAAGCCTCCCTGGCCGATAAAATTCCGCCACAGGTGCAGGGGAGCTTCTTCCGAACGCACCGGGCCTTGATCGGAGGGGGCCAGGCGGGGGTCCGCACCGGCCTCCAACAGAAGGATAAAATTCTGCCACAGATCCCTAAATTCGGAAGCCATATGCAGGGCCGTGAATTGATTGGAGCATACCGTGACGGCGTTAAGGTCCGGTTTGTAGGCAAGCAGACGCCGCAGCACTTCCGGATTGGAGTTTTGGGCCGCGAAATGCAGGGCCGTCAGCTCGTGGTCCCAGCAGTAGTTTCTCTTGTCGCCCGGCTGCCAGGGTTCCTGGGAAAATGCTGCAACTTCCGCTCCTGCGCGGACCATCATATCGACGGCCTCGGGGTGCGGGCTGTACTTGGCGGCCAACATAAGCGGCGTTACGGAGGTGTAGTAATCGTGCCAGGGCCGCGCCACGCCTCGCAATGAAGTACCTTGCAGTTTGGCGCGCAGTTCGTCCGGCGTGGCGTTCGCATAAAATTCACGGCTGAAAAGCTCGTCCGGAACAGGGGCCTCTGCCGCGAGAGAAGAAGAAAACGCAGCAAGGGTGTGAAAAAAACACAGCGTGAGCAGAAGCAGGCGGGCTATGCGCATGGGTTCACCCCGAATGGTGGATTTTGCCACGGGAAGGCACGTTGATCGCCAAGGCCCGCAAAGCGGGCCTTGGCGATCGGCCCTTTCCATAAGAGCACGAAGACTTTATACTGCGTTATGAAGAGCTTGTGAAGTTCTCGGGAACGAGTAAACGTTCTGACACGCGATTCGCCTCGGATACAAAGCGAACAGGGCCGCGCCCTACACCCCGCCGGAGGCGTCCTCCAGCGGCGCGGCCTCCCTTCCCCACCCTCCGCCGAGGGCCTTGAACAACGCCACAACCGTGTTCAACCGCTCAAGGCGCGATTGCACGACCTGATTATCCGCGTACAGCATGGTTTCCTGGGCGTTGAGCACCGCGAGAAAATCCTCCGCCCCGGCCTCGTACCGCAGACGCGCGATACGGTACGCCTCCGCCGCCTGCTCGCTGGACAGCACCCGGTGCGCTTCCTGCTCCTGCAAAAACTTGTTGGAATCGAGCGCCGTCGCCACTTCCAGAAACGCGCCGAGCGCGGCTTCGCGGTAGCGGTCCATCAGTTCTCGGTTCGCGGCCACTGTTTCCCGGTACTGGTTCAGTATCCTGCCGTTGTGGAAAACCGGCTGCAACAGGGACGCGGCGAGGGAATACAAGGCGCTGGCCGGGCTGATCAGGCTGCTCAAGGAATCGCTCTGCCACCCCGCACTGGCGGAAAGCGTGATGCCCGGCAAAAAGGCCGCGCGGGCGACGCCGATATCCGCGTTGGACGCCTTGAGGTTGGCCTCGGCCTGGGCCAGATCCGGCCGCCGCAGCAAGAGATCCGCCGGAATACCGGCCATGATGGCGGGCGGAACCATCTCCGCCAGCGTTTCCTTTTCCATCAGGGCGGCGATGTCCGGGGGAAGCTCGGCGACGCCGATGAGCTGGCACAGGCTGTTCCTGGTCTCGGTCATTTTCACGAGGTAGCTGATGCGCCCGGCCTCCATGCCGTAAACGGAACTCCTCTGCCGGGCCACGTCGAGCGGGGCCGCCGCGCCGAACTTTTCCCGGGTCTGCTGGTAGGCGAGCACCTCGCGGGCGTTGACCAGAATTTCGTCATACACGGCAAGGTTTTCCCTGGCCGCGAGATAGGCGAAATACGTCAGCGCCACTTCGGATTCCAGGGAAAGCCCCGCGCCGCGCCAGGCGTTGAGTCCCGCGATATAGCGGTGGGCGGCGGCCTGGGCCGTTTCCCGGTTCGCGCCCCAGATATCCAGCTCGTAGCTGGCCTGGATCGTGCCGGAAAAAGCGTCCGTTTTCTGGTACCCGCCGGGCATGCCCCTGCCGCTGCGGTTCGCGGAGCCGCCCGCGTCAATGCCCGGCAGAAGATCCGCCCGCGCCTGCCGCGCCCGGTACAAGGCCTGGGCCAGCACTTCCCGCTCGGCCCGGAAGGCGAAACTGTTGACCAGCGCCCGTTCCTGCAACACCGCCAGCGCCGGGGAGGAAAAATTGCGCCACCAGCCGCGGTTTTCCGCGCTGTAGGCCGCGACCGGCGCGGGCATGACGGTCCCATCGGGCAACGTACTTTCCGCCGCCGTTTCCGTGTAGGAAGCGGGCAGGTCCAGATCGGGCCGCGCGTAGTTCGGGCTCAGCCCGCAGCCGGGCAGGAAAAGAATCAGCGTGAGCAGGGCCGTGCAGCGCAAAGCGTACCGCACCGCGCGGTTGTCGTTTGTATGGATGGTCATGACGGACATGGTATCTCCTTATTCCGAAGCCAGCGCCGCCACGGGATCGAGCAGCGAGGCCTTGCGCGCCGGCGCGAACCCGAAAATAAGCCCGGTGGCGAACGAGCAGGACAAGGCCAAAAGCGCCGGGGATACCGAATACGCCACAGCCGCGCCGTAATATTGCGCGATGGCGGCGGCCAGAAGGCCGAACACGATCCCGAGCACGCCGCCGAGCGCGCAGACCATCAGCGCCTCGGTAATGAACTGGACCATGATGTCATACCGCCGCGCGCCGCAGGCCATGCGGATGCCGATTTCCCGCGTGCGCTCGACAACGGACACCAGCATAATATTCATGACCCCGATGCCGCCCACCAGCAGGGAAATGGCGGCAACGGACCCGAGCAGCACGGTCAGCGTGTTCTGGCTTTCCGAGGCCGCTTCCATGATGGAGGCAGTGTTCAGCACCCGGAAGTCCTCGGTGCCGTGACGTTCAAGCAGAACCGCGCTGATGGAGGATTGCAGCGCCTGCGTGTCCGCGCCGGGCTCCGCCTTGACGATGGCGTTGCGCAGGTATTTCTGCCCCATCAGCCGCAACCGGGCCGTGGTGACCGGCACGAGCAGAACGTCGTCCTCGTCCGTGCCGAAGGCGCTCGCGCCTTTCACCTGCATGACGCCGATGACCAGAAACGGCACGTTGCGGATCATCACATAGGTGCCCACGGGGTTGGCGTCCGGGGGATAAAGATGGTTCACCACGGTCTGGCCCAGCACCACCACCGGCGAGGATACAGAGACGTCATGACTGGTGAAGAACTCCCCTTTGGCAAGCCCCCAGTTGCCGACAACGGGCTTGTCCACGCCCGTGCCGGTGTAGGTCGTCTGGTAATCCGATTCCTGGTAGCGGACGGAGATCGAGCCGGAAGTCTCCCCCACCGCGCCCGCCACGCCCGGCAGAAGCCGCAGGGCCGCGATGTCCCCGTCAACGAGACGGACGGACCCCGTGCTGGACCGCGAACTGCCGGACATGGGCCGGACCATGATGAGATCGCTCCCCATCTTCTCGATGGTGGCGAGCACCTTTTCCTTGGCTCCGTTGCCGAGCGCCAGCATGGTCACCACCGAGGCCACGCCGATGATGATGCCGAGCAGCGTCAGCACGGTCCGGAAACGGTTGTCCCGCAAAGACCGCAGTGCAAGCCCCACCGCCGCCGCCAGCGGCATGCGGGAGGGGGCGTCTGAAACCGCCACGGCGTCATCGGATTCAAGCTCCGGCTGCGCGGCCTTGCCGGTATTTTCCACATCGCTGATGACAACCCCGTCGCGCAGGGTGATGATGCGCTCGGCCGTGGCCGCGATGCCGGGGTCGTGCGTGATGAGGATGATGGTATGCCCGGCGGCGTGCAATTCCCGCAAGAGGTCCAGCACGTCGTGGCCGCTTTTGGTGTCCAGCGCGCCGGTGGGCTCGTCCGCGAGGATGATCTCGCCGCCGTTCATCAGCGCCCGCGCGATGGATACGCGCTGCTGTTGCCCGCCCGAAAGCTGGGACGGGTAATAGGTAAGCCTCTCTTCCAGGCCGAGGCGGGTTAACAGTTGCGCGCCACGCGTGTGCCGGGCGTCTTTATCCATGCCCGCGTACATGGCGGGCATGCTGACGTTCTCCACGGCGTTGGAGCCGGAAAGCAGGTTATACCGCTGGAACACGAAGCCGAAAACCTCCCGCCGCAGCGTGGAGAGCGCGTCCGCGTCCATTTCGGCGATGTCGCGGCCCTTGACGCGGTACGTCCCGCGCGAGGGCCGGTCAAGACAGCCCAGAATGTTCATCAGCGTGGTTTTGCCCGACCCGGACTGCCCCACGATGGCGACGAACTCGCCGTGGCCGATAGTCAGGGAGATCCGCTTCAAAACTTCCAGCTCTTCGCCGCCCTGCATGTAGATGCGGCTGACCTGGTCCAGTTCGATAAGCGGCGATCGTACATTTTTTTGGTTCATGGCGCGTCCCCCGTTCCTACAGCCTCGGCCCCATGGGCGGGCGCATGGCGGTAGCCTTGGCGGCCTGCGGGGCAACCTTCACGACATCGCCTTCCACAAGCCCGCCGGTGACTTCCACGGCGGTCCGGGTCCGCACGCCCAGGGTGATTTCGCGGGTTTCCTCCCGCTTGGCCTTGCCGCCGTTCTCGGAGCGCACTACGGTCACGACGGTCTTTTTCGCGTCGCGCTTTTCCGCGGGCAGGATCTGGATGGGCAGCGCCAGCACGCCCTGCGCCTGGCTGCGGACGAAAAACACCTGGGTGTTCATGGCCGGGAGAAACACCTGCTCGGGGTTGCCCACGTCGAAGGTCACGTCGTACAGGATGACGTCGTTCTCTTCCTTGTAGGACGGCAACAGCTGCTGGACCTTGGCGTAATAGCGGGTATCCGTGTCGCCGACGGTCGTGAAATACACGTCCATGCCGTTGGTGATCTTGCCGATGTCCGCCTCGGAAACGGAGGCCCACACGGTCATGGTGTCCAGAACCGCGATGCGCATGAGTTGCGGGGCCGTCTGGTTGGCGTTGAGGGTCTGGCCCTCCTTGACATCCAGCGTGACCACGGTGCCGGAAATGGGCGCGTAAATCTTGGTGTACGAGAGGTTCAATTCGTTGCTTGCCAGGGTGGCTCTGGCCTGGTCTATCTGGGCTTCCACGGCCTTGACCTGGGCCTGCGCGACCTTGAATTCCGTTTCGCTGGTCTGGGCGGCCAGTTCGCTGGCCGCGTTCTGCTTCCGCAGGGACGCGTCCCGCTTGTAGTTGCGCTCGGCCTGGGCCAGGTTGGCCCTGCGCTCGGCAAGGGTGGCCTGCAAATTGGCGAGGGTGGCTTTATCCGCTTCCACTTTGGCAAGGTGCGTGCGCGGGTCTATTTCCGCCACCAGCTCGCCCTTGGCGACATGGGAGCCGAGAACGACCTTGAGGGACTGGATCTGGCCGGAAACCTGCGCGCCCACGTCGACGTACGTCGCGGGTTCGAGCTTGCCGAGCGAGGTGACGACGTCCTCAAGGTCGGCGCGCTGCACTGTGTACAGGGCGGCGGCTGGCGCATCGGCCTTGGCCTGGTAGTAGATGCCGAAGTAAAGGCCCACGGCGGCGGCCAGAACCAGACCCGTTATTATGTAATGTTTGCGCTTCATGGTGCGGGCGCTCCTTTCGTCTTCCGGCGTTCTTTGTTTTCTTCGTCTTTACTATAGTCTTGCGGTCTTCGGATAGTATGAATGAAATGTGAAAAAATATGAAAATTCGGGCGTAACCCTGGCATCCCACAAGAGATGTGGTACTTGTAGACCATGCCCGCCCCGATACGGTTCCCAGCCGGGCGGATACGTTGCAATTGCGCCCTGCCGCGAGGAAATTACCCATGACAGAACCCCGTGATCCCCTGCCGCGCGTCCTGATGGTGGACGATGACGAACGCTTGCAAAACGTTGTGCGCGAATTTCTTGAAGGCCACGGGTTCGCCGTATCCGCTCTTTCCAGCGGCAAGGGCTTGGCCGAAACCATTGAGGCCGCGCGGCCGGATCTCTTGCTCCTGGACGTGATGCTGCCTGGCGACGACGGGTTTACCATCCTGCGCACACTGCGGGCGAAATCGAAAATTCCGGTTATCATGCTCACGGCCTGCGGCGACGAGACCGACAGAATCGTGGGGCTGGAAATCGGCGCGGACGACTACCTGGGCAAACCGTTCAACCCCAGGGAGCTGCTGGCCCGCATCCGGGCCGTCTTGCGCCGGGCCCCGGACAAGGAGAAGCGTGAAGGCGGGCGGGAAGAAAAAACGGCCGCCAACGCCGAGGGGCTTATCCTTCTGGACGGCTTCACGCTGGACGAAAAACGCCAGCGCCTGTCGCACGGGGAGGCGAGCGTGGATCTTTCCTTCACGGAATTCCGCATTCTGGATGCCTTCATGAGCCGCCCGGGCGAAGTGCTTTCCCGCGAGAAGGTTCTTTCCCTCGTCTTCGGCGACGACCACTATGTCTGCGACCGCAATATCGACGTGTACATCAGCAGAATCAGGGGTATTTTGCGGAAACTGGGCGAAAAGGAAACCCGCATCCGGACCGTGTGGGGCGCGGGCTATTCCTGGGTGACGGAGGCGTGATGCGGCATCTCTGGCAACGAATTTTCGCCTACGCGCTGATTCTGGTCATCGTATCCCAAGTGGCCGTGCTGATTTTGCACCGCTATTCCATAAACCGGGACGAAGCGCGGCGCTATATCGCCGATTACACCCGCTCCCTGGCCGCGGCCGTGGACGGGGGCACGGCGCCGTCCGCCGACACCATCCTGAAAGTGTTCAACCGCAAGCGGGACCGCGTCTGGATAGAGGACGCCGGAGGCCGCATTATCGCGGGGGCGCTCCCGGAACGGGGCCGCCCCGGCGCTGCTGTGGGCCGGATAGGCGACGACGGCCCCGTTATGCTGGAAACGGGCGACCCCGACTGGTATGTGGGGACCATGCCCCTCCGGCTGCAGGAAGGTGAGGCAACGCTGTTCATGCTGTTCGGCCCGCCGCGCCACCCGGACATATGGACCCTGTTTTTCCAGGGCTTCATCTTTGTCAGCGTGATCGGGCTCCTGCTCGCGCTCTGGATGGCGTGGCGCGTCTCAAAGCCCCTGCGCGTCCTGCGCGACGAGGTTATGAAAATCGCGGGGGGCAACCTCGAAAGCCGGGTCACGGTCAGGGGGCGCGACGAGATAACGGACGTTGCCAAAGCCGTGAACCATATGGCGGACACCCTCGCCAGAAATATCCGGAGCATGCGCGAACTGGTGGCGAACATCTCGCACGAGATGCGCTCTCCGCTCGCCAGGATGCAGGTCTCCCTGGCCATGCTCGAGGAAGACGTGGCCAGGGAGCCGAAAGCCGCGGCCCGCCTTACGTTGCTCAACGAAGAACTGAACCATATGAACAAGCTCATCGGGGCCACGCTCCTGACCAGCAAGCTTGACTTGCAGGCGCCGGTCCGCCCGGAAGGCATGGTGGCCTTTTCCGGCCTCTGCGCGGAAGCCTGCCGCCGCCATGCGCCGCTCTTTTCGCAAGAACACCTTCAATTTACGCGAGAAATCCAGGAAGGCATCACCTTCCCCGGCGACGAGACGTTACTGACGACCCTCGTCTCCAACCTCCTGGACAACGCGGCCAAATACACGGACCCCTCGGGCGTTGTTTCCCTGCGCCTGTTCGAGGAGGACGGCCACGCCGCGCTGGCGGTGGAAAACAGCCACGCCCCGCTCCCGGACGAGCTGTTGCAGCGCATCTTCGAGCCGTTCCACCGGGGCGGCGTCGCCACGGGGGGCGGGGTGGGGCTGGGGCTTTCGCTCGTCCGTAAAATCGCCCAGCTGCACGGCGGGGATGTGGCGGCGGCGAATACCGGGAGCGGCGTGCGCTTCACGGCCCGCATCCCCTTGCGCCCGTCCGCGTCTCCCGCATCTCCCCCATCCTCCCCATCCCCCCTGTCGCGTTGACGGCCTGCCCGTCCGGCAACCGTCTAACGCACGGTGGAAAAACGAGATTATTATCGTAATAAACCCGGTGCGGCCGAAAGTATGGTATCCGGAAAATAGCACGCGGACCGCTGCAACGCCGCGCGCACCATGCGGAGGCCGCCGGAAAATACTCCCGCTGTTTGCTGTCCGCCCTCCGCGCAAAGATCCAGGAGGATCGTATGGACGACGATATACGCTATTTAAGTCGAGGGGAGTTGATTGACGAAATCATGATGCTCCGGGATGCCATCCGGGCTCACAGGGACAGCTCCGGCCATGACCTGTGCTGGCACCATCCCGGCTTATGGGGTCTTTTGCCGGAACCGGTTCCCGCGGGAATCGCCGTGCCGCGGTGGTCTAAATTCATGGCCGGCTGCGTTGCGTACAGGCGGTCCCTGGACAGGGAACTCCCGGACGCGCCCGTTGACGACCGGGAATACGGGGCTGAATGAAGTTTTCCTTGTAAAAGACTGCCGAAAAACCATATAAAAAAACCTCGGCGCCGAGGGTGCCGAGGTTTTTTTATCCCTTGACGGAAAAATTACTTCACGCTGTCTTTCAGCGCTTTGCTGGGCGTAAATTTCACGGCCTTGGAAGCCTTGATGGCGATTTCCTTGCCGGTGCGGGGGTTGCGGCCTTTACGAGCGGCGCGGGCGACGACCTTGAAGCTGCCGAAACCGGTCAGGGAGACGGCTTCGCTTTTCTTCATGGATTCGTTCAGGATCGCCACAAGCGCATCGAGAGCGGCTTCAGTTTGAACTTTGGTGGCCAGACCGGATTTTGCATGCATTTTTTGAACGAGTTCTGCTTTGGTCATAACAATCTCCAAATAATATAGTGAAACAACTCAAGGGCACAAATCACCCACCGTTTTCGCTACGGAGAACCCCACGGTTTCCGCCCACGCTGCTAACAAATCCCCCACGCAGCACGGTCACGATGCTGTTTTACAGAGCACGCGAGGAATGTCAACTCAATTTAGTGAAAAACATACAAAACTTATCCGTTTTGTCAACCGGGCAGGCCGTAAATAAATAAAATTAACACCCGCCCTTTTCCTTTCTACTCTTCTGAGATAAGATAGGCAAATGTCGTTTGTGGATTAACTATCTTTATCATATACACTAAAACCAATGATACACATCCATGAAGCGATTACAACACGTATGGAGTATTTACGCAGTCAATGCTGTCCGGTTAAGCTGCCAAGGATAACAGACTGAGGTTATAGAGGTTTTCATTTTTTCGTCGTCGGGGCTTCAGGAGTTCTTCCAGCGAGTCTGTTCCGAGGATGTTCAGTGAGGCGATTTGGAAAAGTTGCTGCACGGACAGCCCTGTTTTACTCAGGAATTTCTGGTAGGCCAGGAGCAGGTAGACGGTCAGCGCGGTATAAATCTGAATCAATACAGCATTTTCCGTGTTCCCGACAAAGCTTTTGATGCGTAGATTCTGTTTGATTTCGCGAAAAAAGAGTTCGATTTTCCAGCGTTCTTTGTAAATATCGGCGATGGTGCGGGCGGACAGGCGAAAGTGATTTGTCAGAAATTCGTAACGCTTGCCTGTTTCGGCGTCCCGGTAGCCGATGCGACGCAGGCGCAAGACTTTTCCCCGGCTGTGCTTCACTTCGATAATGTGGTCGGAAGTAACCCCGCTTGTGCGGTTCACCGGGCGGCGCTCCAGCAGTTTGTAAACAGCGTTGTCCTTCAGGCGGGTGACGAAAAAGATGCCATTTTCGAGCAGGGTCTGAAACCAGGGGTAACTGACATAGCCTTTGTCGAAGGTCACGATGGAGCCTTTGGGCAGAGAAAGACTTTTCGCCATACGGCTTTCGTGCGTTTTGGCCACATCAACGGTGACAAATGCCGGGATATGACCATCGTGGTCAAGCACTGTGTTCATTTTGACGCCGCCCTTGTTTTGGCGGAACGTGGCCCAGGGAAACAGCGACAAACACAGGCTGATGGTGGTGGCGTCCATGCTGTAAAGTTTGCATTTGAAATGAAATTTGTGTTTGGAGGCCTTGGGAACACACAGGCTGTACATGTCGGCAAATAGATCTTTGAAAAAGCCCACAGGCCGGGAGTTGTTGGCATCGGAGAAAGTGGAACGTGCAACGGGAAAAAGGCCAAAATGATACAGCCTCTTGCCGCAGGCGGCCAAACAGCGCAATCCGTCACGCATGGAGCGCCTTGCTGCAAGCTGGATAAAAGCCATGACCGTAAACTGTTCCTTAAAGCCGAATTGTCGAGAAGAACGACCTGTTTTATGCCGGGCTTCCAGTTTCTGAAAAACATGTCTGGGAATCAATGATAGCATTTGAGAAAAGAGTGTATTATGATGGCTCATGTTCAAAATCTCCTTGGGCTGCAATGGGTTATGCAACTGTTTTGTAGCATAAACCTCGGAGATTTTGAACATATTTAACGCACCTTAGCCGGACAGCATTGTTACGCAGTGCATACTAAAGAGTTTTTCAGGAATAAACATTACACAGATATACCCGTTGCCAGCAAAGACCGCAGATGTACCCTCCGGGCCTCAATCCTGTCAATTATACTGTGCTCTTTGCTGCTCATCGGATGCGCGGGCAACATCGTCAATCTTTCATACCCGCCTTTGCAGAAAGCGGCCGCCCCCGGCGCGGCGAAAAATATTTCCGTCTGCGTCGTGGACTTCGCGAACAAACGGCAGGAAAGCGCCGCCATCGGCAAGCGGTTGAACGACGACCCGATTCTGCCCCGCACGCCGGTCGAACGCTGGCTGGCGACGGGCCTCGCCCTTGAACTGGAAAACGCCGGGTATACCGTCATCATGGCTGAGACGTTGCCCGCCGCCCTCATGCGCGGCGCGGATTACATCGTCGCCGGGGAGGTGGAGGAAGTCTGGCTCGCGGAAGTATCGTATACCCGGTTTACGGGGACGATCCGGGCCAGCATTTCCCTGCTGGACGGCAAAGGGGACCATATTACGCGGAACGCCTACAACAGCGTGTATTCCAAGACCATTCTGCCCATATACGGCGTGCCGCAATCACTTCTTGACGAAGCCCTGGCCGAGATGTTGCTTCCGGCGGTGCGGTTGCTGGCCAAAACAATGCAATGACCCGGACAGCCCTGCATTTGCGCGTCGCCCTGCGGGCAGCCTTGCGCCGGGCAGTCCGGCTCCGGAGTATCCTGTGGGCGGCTCTTGCGTGCGCCGCCGTCCTGGCTCCGGCGCCGCATGACACTCCGGCGGCTGCTTTGAAACATGACGCGCAGGCGGCTGCGTTGCCAAACGCGGACCGGGAGGCATCCACCCTTACGTCCTCCCTCGCCGGGCGCCGTTTCAGCGCCACCCGCTCCTTCACTCGTCCCATTTCCGAGCAGGACGCCGCCATTGTCGCGGAAAGCGCGGCCAGGGCAGCGGCCATGCAAAGCGTTGTCCGCTCCCTGGCCGTCCTGCCGGAGGTGCGCATCAGCGGCGCTGTCGGGCCGACGCCGGTCAAGCCCCCGAACCTTCTGGCGCTCGCCCACGCAACGGCGAGAACCGCCGTCCTGCTGGTCAGTAAAAGCCGCAAGCCGCCCTCGGTCACGGTTACCGTCGTGCTCCTGGACGATGAAAACGGCCCCTCGATGGAAGCCCGCATGCGAGATGCCCTTGTGCATCCGGACAGGCTTGACCTCTATGAAAAAACCGTGCTGCGGGAAAAAAGCCTGCTGGAAGCCTTTGACGCCGTCGTCCGCACCGACAAGTCCGGCAGGTCCGACGGGGAGCTCCCCTCTCCTCCCCAGCCCCTGCCCAAAACCGTCGAAGACCAGTTGCGCGACATCATTAACGAAATAAAAGCCCTGGCCATATTCAAAGATCTGCTCCCTTCCCGCGACGGGCTATGGAAAGATCCGGCCGCCGTCAGGGACGCCATGCAGGCCGCTCTCGCCCTCGCCCCGGAATCAACGCTCTGCCGCAACGCCATGGGCGACGCCTCGCTGCAACTGGGACGCAGCCAGGAGGCCATGGAAGAACAAACCAGGGCGATCAGGGCCGACCCGTCCTTCGCCCGCGCATACCACTCGCGGGGAGCGGCCTCCCTGGCATTGGGCCATCTTTCCTCCGCCGTCGCGGACTTTTCCGAGGCCATCCGCCTTTCGCCGCACGCCGCGTCCTATTACCGCTCCAGAGGCATGGCCAGGCATCTTCTGGGGGAAGCGCAGGCCATGTGCCGGGACCTGTACCAGGCCTGCGTCCTTGGCGAATGCGATGATTTTCAATGGGCGGTTTCCGGCAACCACTGTTCCGCTTTACAGTAATATAAATAAAAATACCGCTGCAACTGTTGACTTTTTTCCTAATTATGGTAACGATTATTATTAACAAAGAGTGGCCTATGGAAAAAACAACACGTAATACACGGCAACGCACTGTTATTCTGAATAAACTGCGGGAAGTCACCAGCCATCCCACGGCGGATGAAATTTTCTCCATGACGCGCGAAATGCTTCCGCGCATCAGTTTGGGAACAGTGTACCGGAACTTGGAACTGCTCGCCCGGCAGGGGGATATCCTTTGCATTGAAAGCGGCGGCGCGCAAAAACGGTTTGATGGCAATATGATGCCGCACCACCACGCGCGCTGCTCCGAATGCGGTAAAATCGTCGATGTGGAAGCCGTCTTGCCGCTTCCGGACGTCGGAACGGTCCAGGTTGAGGGTTTTACCCTCACCAGCGCCGAAATCCTTTTTGAAGGCGTCTGCGACAGCTGCAAAATGTAGACGGCCGTTCTTGACAAAGACAAGCAAAGAGCACTACAAAGACAGGCCGCGCGGATTTGCGCGCACGGGCCTATAGCTCAGTTGGTAGAGCCCCCGGCTCATAACCGGATGGTCCCAGGTTCAACCCCTGGTGGGCCCACCAATAATTTCAGGTAGTTACGGAACATACCGTAACTACCTGTTTCGTTTTCCACCATATTTTCCAACCTTGCGTGCGCCCCGTCTCTTGCCTCGTTACCGCACCTAAAACCATACGCGTACAATCAGGGCGAAAACAACAAGGCAGCGCCGCCCGGTTACCCGCGCGATATATTACGGTTTCAAAAAAACATTCTTTATGGGATACTCCGCACCGACGATGTCGTGAACCACCGCCGCCCGTTGGCGGCACCCTTTCATACCGGAGGTAACAATGGAATTCAGCCAATTGATTAGAGATCGCTATTCGGTGCGCAAAATCAGCAACAGGCCCGTTGAGGACAGCAAGGTGCAGGCCATCCTGGAAGCCGCCCAGGTGGCGCCCACCGCCGCCAACAAACAGCCGCAGCGCATCCTGGTGCTCCGCGCCGCCAAGGATATGGAAAAGCTGAAAGAATGCACGCCCTACACCTTTGACGCGCCCATGGCCATAGCCGTCTGCTGCAACCGCGACGAAGCCTGGGTCCGCCCGTACGACAACGACAATTCCGGCGTCATCGACGCGGCGATCATCGGCACGCACATCATGCTGGCCCTGCACGATCTCGGCCTCGGTTCCACCTGGGTGGGCCATTTTGACCCGGCGGCCTTCCGCAAAGCCTACAACCTCCCGGCCAACATCGAGCCCGTGGCCATTTTCCCCATCGGGTATCCGGCGCCGGAAGCCAAACCCGCGCACCTGCACACCAAGCGCCGCCCGCTCGAAGAAACCGTGGTGTACGACAAATTCTAGGCCTCCCTGTAGCGACCTGGCATCCAAACGCAAAAGCCCCGCAAGGAAAACCTTGCGGGGCTTTTGTAAAAGGCTGCCGTGGCGTCCGGCCTCCGTCAGATGCTGCCGGCCGCGCGCAACCGCGCGTCCCGGCGTGCGGCATGCTCCGGAGAAATCGTAATTCCCGGCCGCCTACAGGTCGAGGCCAGTTCCTTGTCCTTGTGGTTGGCGTAGCAGGCCACGCAGTTGCCGTGACGCGGGCATTCGACCTTGACACAGGGACACTCTTTTTCCAGTTCGATTTTCATGCGATCTCCTTCGGTTGATACTCCCGACCATTTCGTAAACAATATAACACATCAGATTTGCGTGCGGCGAAAATACTGTGAGCGCGAAGGTTTGTCCATAGGCGCCGAGGCTGGACGGACACGCCCCCTCCGGGATACTCTGCCGCAAAGACAGCCAAACCGGAGGAACCATGCAGGAAAACGGCTATACGCTCACGGTGACGGAAGAAGAAATGCAGCACCTGTTCGACAGCTTCGTCGCCCGGAAAAAAGAAATTTTCCTGGCCGCCGAAAAGGCGCGGGAAGCCGGAAGAACCGGGCAGGCCGAGGAACTGGACGAAATGTACCAGGAAGTCGAGGAACTCCAGGGGCGCTTTCTCGCGTTGATGCAATAGCCCCGAATTGCCGCGATTGCCGCCCGGCCCCGGCACACCGCCGCACCGTGCGACACGCTTCCCGGTCTCCGGCCGATGCAAAAGTCCCCGTTCGCATGAACGGGGACTTTTGCATCGGCCGGAGTTGTTTGAAAATAAAATCTATAGTTGTTAACTTTTTATGTTTTTAACATATTAAATTTATTAAATTTATTACTAAAAATGCAACCAGAAATGTATTTCGCCTTGCATATTTTCACATTGTAATATAGTTTTTTCACAAAACAGCTATCTTTTTTCTAAAAAAGACACAAAACGACCGAGGATTTCAGGCAGAGTAACAAAAGACCCGCGCGACCATCAGTTCTGCTAATAGCGGTGCGGACAGCCGCCCGCTTCACATAGTCTCGCCAGCCTTTACCGGAAGGGCGACGAATCTATAACCGGCGAATCGCCATTGGAGATCTGACCATGTTGCATTGGAAAAAATGTATCCTCCTCCTTGCCGCCCTCCTGGTACTGCCTGTCACCGCGAACGCGGCCGAAACGGCATACCCGAAACTGAACCTTAAAATGTCCACCACCGTCGGCGAGCAGTCGAACGCCGCCGTCATGGCCAAAGAATTCGCCAAGGTCGTCGGCGAAGCCTCCAAAGGCAACATCCGCATCCGTGTATATCCCAGCGACCAGCTTTCCGGCGGCAACATGTCCAAAGGCGTGGAAATGATCCGCTCCGGGGCCATCGACTGCGCGTATGAACCGGTCGACGTCATGGCCGTTCTGGACCAGAGCCTTCTGGCGCTAAGCATTCCCTGGATTTTCACCAATTATCAGGAAGCTGAAAACAGCCTGCTCGGCAGCGGCGGCGATTATGCCAAAAAAACCCTGCGCGCCCAGGGCATCGAAGCGCTCGGCTTCATCCACAACGGCTTCCGCCAGCTGACCAACAGCAAGCGGGAAATCCGCACCCCCGAAGACTTGAAGGCCATGAAGCTGCGCGTCCCCGGCGGCGACGTGTTCGTAAAGTTCTTCCGCGCGTTTGATGCGGACCCCGTGGCCATGAGCTTCAGCGAACTGTTCACCGCCCTGCAGCAGGGTACGGTGGACGGGCAGGAAAACGGCTTTGACCTGATCGTGGCCAACAAATTCTACGAAGTGCAGAAATACATCACCGCCTGGAACTACAGCTACGGCTCCTTCGCGCTGGTGTTCAACAAGAAGACCTGGGACAAGTTAGACGACAACACCAAAAAGCTGCTCCAGGAAAAGGCCAAGGAAGTCTGCCGCCTGGGCAACCAGAATGTTGTCGACAGCGAGCTGGCAAAACGCAAACTCGTCACCGATTTCGGCTGCAAGGTCACCGATCTGACCCCCGAAGAGTTGCAGGCGTTCAAGAGCAAGCTCGGGGAATACTACGAAAACGTCAAGAAGACCTACGGCGCTGAAGCCTGCGCCGCGTTCGGCATCAAGTAGACAGCCATGGTGCGGCGGGCCGGAGCCCACGGCTCCGGCCCGTCTTCTCTTCACACTGTTCACGGCTGGCAACTCATGCCGCATGGGGAGACTCTGGCCGGGAGGTTTCACGCTTGACAACGCTCAATAAATTTATTGCAAATATTGAAAAATACGTCTGCATCGTTACGTTTAGCGTTATGCTGATGCTGACCTTTTGCAACGTCATCTCCCGCTTTGTTCTGCATATGTCACTTTCCTTCAGCGAGGAAATCGTAACCAGCCTTTTCGTGCTGGCGTCCCTCGCCGGAACGTCAATGGCCATCCGGGACGGGTCGCACCTCGGCCTGGATTACATCACGTCCTCGATGCCCGTATCCGCGCAGCGGTTTTTTACCGCGGTGACCAACATCCTGGGCGTGGCGCTCGGCGGCATCATTTTATACTACGGCGTTCACATGGTTGCCGACGAATTTATTTCCAACCAGCTTTCCGCAACCATGCAGTGGCCCGAATGGATTTACGGCCTCAGCGTTCCTTTCGGGGCCGTATTGCTCATTTTCCGTTACTGCTATTCCATTTTCCTGCTTTCCCGCGGGCACAGCGGCGTGGCCGCGCATATGGAGGGCACGCGATGAGTTCCCTTATCCTTTTCGGTATTTTTGCCGCCCTGCTGGCGTTCAACATCCCTATAGCCATCTCCCTCGGCGTTGCCAGCATCGTCGCCGTCTTTCTGAGCGGCCTGCCGCCCGAAATGATTCCCATCAACGTGTTTTCCGCTTCCAGCAAGTTCGCGCTGCTGGCCATCCCCTTCTTCATTCTGGCCGGCAATATCATGGAGAAAGCGGGCATCTCCGAAAAGCTGATTCTGTTCGCCCAGAGCATGGTCGGCCACTACAGAAACGGCGTGGCCATGGTGTGCGTCATCGTGAGCTGTTTCTTCGCCGCCATTTCCGGCTCCGGTCCCGCCACCGTGGCGGCGCTCGGGATCATCATGATTCCGGCCATGGTGCGCGCGGGATACCGCCTGACCTTCTCCGCGGCGCTCATGGCCGCGGGCGGGGCCATCGGGGTCATCATCCCGCCGTCCGTCACGTTCATCGTGTACGGGGCCATTTCCGGCGCGTCCATCGGCAAGCTGTTCATGGCCGGGGTGGTTCCAGGCCTCATGATGGGAGCGGCGCTTATTGCCGTGACCATCATTGTCGTCCGCCACGAAACCGGGATCCAGCCCTTGCCCAAAGCGACCGGCGCGGAGCGGTGGGCTTCCCTCAAGGACGCCTTCTGGGGCCTGATGATGCCCGTCATCATACTCGGTGGCATCTATTCCGGCGTCTTCACGCCGACGGAAGCCGCCGCTGTCTCCGCCGTATACGGCTTGTTCGTCGGCATCTGGATTTACAGAAAGCTGGACTGGAATGAAATGCCCGCCATGTTCATGCGCTCGGCAAGCCAGACGGGCGTGGTCATGTACGTCATCATCTGCGCCTCGCTTTTCGCCTGGGTGGTGACCGTCGACGGCATCGCCATGGACATCGGCGACTGGCTGACGGACATTACCGCCGGCAACCTGTACCTTTTCCTGCTCATCACAAACCTGATCCTGCTCTTTGCCGGGTGCGTCATGGACGCGGTTTCCGCCCTCTACATTTTCACGCCCATCCTGCTGCCCGTGGCGCTCAAGCTTGGCTACGACATAACGGCCTTCGGCATGGTGATGTGCGTCAACCTCGCCATCGGGCTCATCACGCCGCCGGTGGGGGTGAACCTGTTTACCGCGTGCAGCATTTCGAAAAACACGATCAAAGAACTGGTTCGGGATGTCATTCCCATTCTCATCGGCCTCCTGATCGTGCTGGCTATCGTCACCTACGTCCCGGCCGTCAGCCTCGGGTTGCCGAACCTCCTGGGCGCGAAGTAACCGGATAGGTTTATGTTCGTTTTTGTGAATTCCAAGAAAACGCGTCACAACGGCGCGAGCAATCGTCGATGCATCATCAAAACTGACAGGAGTGAATCATGAGTCTGTATGCAAAGCTTGTCGAATGCGAAAGAAGAAACCGCCCGATTCGCGTGGGCCTGATCGGCGCCGGTAAATTCGGCGCCATGTTCCTCGCCCAGGTGCCGAACACGCCGGGCATGGACCTTGTCTGCATCGCCGACTTCTCACCGGCGAACGCAAAGGCGAGCTTGCAGCGCGTGGGGTGGAAATCCGAAGCCTACGCGGCGAAATCCTTTGAGGAAGCGCTGAAAAACCGCACCACGTTCATCACGGAGAGCTGGGAAGCGCTCGTCAAGCGTCCCGAGATCGACGTCATCGTCGAATGCACGGGCAACCCCGTGGCCGCCGTTGAGCACTGCCTGGGCGCCTTCAAGGAAGGCAAGCACGTCGTCAACGTTACCGTTGAAGCCGACGCGTTCTGCGGCGCGCTCCTCGGCCGGCGCGCCCGCGAAGCCGGCGTGCAGTACAGCCTGGCCTTCGGCGACCAGCCCGCCCTGATCTGCGACTGGGTCGACTGGGCGCGCGGCTGCGGATTCCCGGTTGTGGCCGCCGGCCGCGGGCACAAATGGCTGCCCCGTTTCGCGCAATCCACGCCCGATACCGTCTGGAACGACTGGGGCCTCACCGCCGAACAGGCCAAGGTCGGCGGCCTGAACCCCAAAATGTTCAACTCCTTCCTGGACGGCTCCAAACCCGCCATCGAATCCACGGCTGTCGCCAACGCGTGCAACCTGGAATCCCCGGAAAAGGGCCTGGCCTTCCCCCCCTCCTCCATGGACGACCTGCCCACCGTCATGCGCCCCAAGAGCGACGGCGGCATGCTTGAAAAGAAAGGCGTGGTGGAAGTGGCTTCGTGCCTGTTCCCGGACGGCTCCCCGGTGCCCAACGACATCCGTAACGGCGTCTGGGTTGTGGTGGAAGGCGACACGGAATACATCCGCCGCTGCTTCATGGAATACGGCGTCAAAACCGACGATACCGGCAAGTACTGCGCGGTCTTCCGTCGGTGGCACCTGATCGGCCTGGAAGTGGGCATCTCCGTCGCGTCCGTGGCCCTGCGGGGAGAACCCACGGGCAGCCCGGTCTGCTTCAACGCGGACGTTGTCGCCACGGCCAAACGCGACATCAAACCCGGCGAAATCCTTGACGGCGAAGGGGGCTACACGGTGTACGGCAACATTCAGCCCGCCAAGAAGTCCGTGGCGGCCAAATGCCTGCCGTTGGGCCTGGCGCACAACCTCAAGGTCGTCAAACCCATCGCCCAGGGCGAATCCGTGACCTGGAACCATGTCGAAGCCGACACCTCCCTGCCGGCCTATAAGATCCGCCAGGAAATGGAAGAACTCTTCTTCGGCAAGAAATAACAGCCGCTGTGCCGCCTCCCCCGCCGGAGGGCGGGGAGGCGGCACAGCCGGGAGAATCCCGGGCATCGTTGGCGTTTGCATCCGGTACCTTTGGGAATGAAGACGTTTTTTCCATAGCGCAGGATCTTCAATGACAGAACTCGAATATTGCACGCAGCTTGTGGAACTGGGCGCCTCGCTTTTCGCGCGCGGATACAGCGTCGGCGGCGCGGGCAACATCTCCCTGCTTCTGCCCGGCGGCAGGGTCATGGCGACCCCCACGTCGTCCTGCCTCGGCAGGCTTTCCTTCCGGGACATGGCTGTCACGGATATGGACGGCAACCGTCTCGGCGGGAGCGAGCCCACCAAGGAACTGCCCCTGCATCTGGCCGTGTACAAGGCCAAACCGGGCTGCAAGGCCGTGGTGCATCTGCACTCAACCTATGCCGCCGCCCTTTCCTGCCTGGACGGTCTTGATCCGGAAAACGCCCTGCGTCCTTTCACTCCCTATTACGTCATGAGGATCGGGCGGCTTCCGGTCGTGCCGTACTACAAACCCGGCGCGGCGGAACTCGGCGTTGCGGCCGCGAAAATAGCCGAGGACGCCAACGCCTTTCTTTTGGCGAATCACGGCTCCGTCGTGTGCGGGACGTCTCTTATCGAGGCGGTGAACAGCGCCGAGGAATTGGAAGAAACCGCAAAATTGTATTTTCTCCTCTTGTCTTCCGGCAAGTCTATCCGCTATCTTTCTGAAAAAGATATCGCCGGACTTGCTCCGGCAAAGGCGGTACAGACGTGATTCCCGCGCAACGCCAGCAGACGATTCTTAAAACATTGAGCCAGAGAGAGGTCGCCAGCATCATGGAGCTGGCTGAAGCCCTTGGCGTTTCCCACATGACCGTCCGCCGCGACATCCAGAGTCTGGAACAGCAGGGACGGGTGCTCCTCATTTCCGGGGGGGTGCGGTTGGCCGAACAGATTGAGACGGAACCGTCCCGCAAGGTGAAGACGGCGCTGCAATCCATCGAAAAAGCGCTGATCGCCCGGGCGGCCGCCGCTCTCGTCGCGCCGGGGGCCACCGTGTACCTTGACGCGGGCACGACCTGCCTCGCCATTGCCATCCAACTGGCCCACCGGAATGACATCACCGTGCTGACGAACGATTTCGCCATTGTTTCCTATCTCATCGGCAATTCCCAATGCGAACTCTACCACACGGGAGGGCACGTCATCAGGGAAAACGAATCCGGCGTCGGCGAAAGAGCAGCCCGGTTCATCGCTTCCGTAAACATCGACATTGCGTTCATTTCCGCCTCATCCTGGGACATGTACTACATTTCCACGCCCACGGAATCCAAGGCGCCGGTCAAGCAGGCCGCGGTCGCCGCGTCCGCTAAAAAAATCCTGGTCAGCGACGCCACCAAGTACGGCAAGGTCGGGTTCTTCAAAGCCGTGCCCCTGACGGACCTCGACTGCATCATCACGGATGGCGGACTCGACCCCGTTGTCCACAAGGCCATGGTCGCCTCGGGCCTGGACGTTATCATCGCCTCCTGAACCTCCTCTGGAAAAAAGAAAAGCCCCGCGAGCGCGGGGCTTTTTTACCACTATGAAACCGGGAAGCGCAGTGCGCGCTTCCCGGTCTTTTCTTTTACCAGGCCTGAAAGGAGCCTTGGGCAGCGTAAGCGTCCAGGGCTTTGTCCCATTGGGCGGCGCCGGCCTCCATCGCCCTGGCCTGCGCGCGCGCGGCGGTCTGCATGTCGCGGGATGAAGGCTCCCCGGTGGCCATGGCCGCCCGGTAAGCGTTTTGCGCCTGCCGCGCATCCTGTTCCGCATCGCCCGTGCGCATCATGGAAATGTTCACCGACCCGCCGATAGCATAGCGTTTCCCGTCCGGACCCGTCTGGTAGGTGTAGGTCGCCAATCCGGCGGCCTGTCCCCCGGCCGCCATGATATGGGCGGCCTCATGGTTTCTGACCTTGGCGTCGCGGGCCTCCAGCTTTTGCACAAGCGCTTCGTCCTCACTGCTCAGCGGCTCACCGTCTGTCCCGCGCGCCGTGGAGCCGAATTGCGCGTCACCGCCGGACGCGGCACCACCGTCCTGCCGGACGGCGTGCGCGGCGGTGCCGATGGCGTACCGCTTGCCGTCCGGGCCCATCTGGTAAATGAAATTGCTGCCGCCCACGGCTTCGCCCTTGGCGTCTTCCGTCCGGCGTACCTGCCTGTCGCGGTCTTCCAGCGCCTTGACGGCGCGCGCATCCGCCAGGTCTTCGTCGCCGGGCATCGCGTCCCCGGAGCGGAGCGAACCGTCCGCCGTGTACACGGGAAAAGATTCCCCGTTCGCCCGCTGCCCTTCCCTGACGTAAGCGGGGCCGAAAAGGCCGGAGCCGTAATTCTCCGGCGCGGCGGAAGACGCGGGCGCGGCGACCGGCAATACGGACGGTACGCCGCTTGTCGCGGCGGTTTGCTGGGCCTGGATACTGTCTGTTTGCATAGGCATCTCCTGTTCCGGAATGTGAGCGAAACAGTTCTCCACGTCTCTCTTATCGGCATATCCGCAAAACGCTTTAGGGGAAAAATGCATTTTTTCAAAAAAAATTCCGCCTCGCCGCCGGTGCCGCCCAAACGGCGGAACCCGCCGTCTTTACACACGCGCGAAACCCGCGCATACTCGCCAAACGAGGTGAATCCCATGAAAAAGATAGGCATCATACGGTGTCAGCAAACGGAAGACATGTGTCCGGGAACAACGGACTTCACCATCGCCGCCTCCGGCAAGTTCGCCTTTGAGCCCTTCGGCCCCGTGGAAATCATCGGTTTTGTGAGCTGCGGCGGCTGCCCCGGCAAGCGCGCCGTGTCCCGCGCGGCCATGCTCAAGAGTCGCGGGGCCGAGGCGGTCTTTCTGGCCTCCTGCATCAAGAAGGGCACGCCCATCGGCATGCCCTGCCCCAACTATGAAGCCATGAAAACGGCCATTGAGAAAAAGCTCGACGGCACGCCGCTGATAGACTGGACGCACTGAAAAAGCGCCGCCAAGAAAACGCCTGCGGGGATTTTTACCACACCCCGGCAGGCGGCAAGACGCATCCGCTCATCCGGTCAACCGCGCGACCCCGCCCGTTCCGGCTCACACCCCCGGCGGCTTTCCTGCGCCCACGTCACAAGGACCGTCAGGACCATGAAGGCCACCGTGGCCCAGAAAACAAAGGACGGCAGGCCGTGGTCCAGAAAATAGCCGCATAGCAGCGGCCCTATGGTGCCGCCGATATTGAAGCCGGACGAAACCACGCCGAAGGTTTTCCCTTCCCCGCCCTTGGGGGAAGCCGCGCGCACGAGCATGTCCCGCGAGGGCACGATCACGCCGGTCAAAAACCCGATCAGCGCGAACAGGACAACCAGCAGCAGCGGCGGCAAATCCCCAAGCGCGACAACGACCGTCAGCACGGCCGCCACCCCGAACGCCACCGCCGCCACAAACCCGTGCCGGCGCGTGCGGTCCGCGAGTTCTCCCCCGCTCAGCACACCCACGGCGGAACAGATGAGAAAGGCGGTCAAGGCGGTATTGGCCAAGGGCAAGGTAACCCCGTAGCCCTCCATCAGGGCGGAAACCGAAAACCGCTCAATGGACGCCGTGCTCAGACTGAGCAGAACGTACAGCCCGGTCAGGACCAGAACCGGCAAAGTGAATACGGCCATGTTCCCTTTTGGGGCGCCCGCCGGGGCCTGCGGCGGGGCGGGCTCCACGGGGACGTTTTTTTCCGGCCCGGCAAGGAAGAACATGGCCAGAACAATCGTCCCGAGCGTCCCGGCGGCGAAAAACGCGCCGGATATACTGAACAGCGTAGCGATGCTCACCATCAGAAACGGCGTGGCCGCCGAACCGCCATACCCGGCGAAACTGTGCACGGAAAAAGCCTTCCCCATGATGGTTTCCCGCATGGAACGGGACAGGATGGCGTAATCCGAAGGGTGGTACACGGCGTTGGACGCCCCGAGCACGCCCGCCGCCACGAGCAGCCCCACGTATGACGGGAAAAGGGAGAGAAGAAAAAAGCTGGCGGTGCCCGTGCCGATCCCCAGGACCAGGACGCGCCGGGCGCCGAAACGGTCGACGATGAAGCCCATGGGGATCTGACACGTGGCGGACATGACGTTGAAAAGGCTCACCGCCGCGCCCAGTTCCACGAAAGTAACCCCAAGAGCGTCGGGAAGCAGCGGCAAGAGGGCCGGGATGGCCATGATGTAAACGTGGCTCACGAGATGGGCCACGGATATTTGTGCCAGCATGGGAATGTGGGGACGCCGCACGTCAATTCTCTCCTTCGCCGCAGGCAGTTCCGCGCCGGGGAACCACAAAGGGCGGGTTCGAACCTCCCACAAAAGCATGGCATTAGCAAGATGCTTTACGAAAAGCCGCCCGCCTTACGGCGGACGGCTTTTCCGTCAGATAGACACGCAATCTTTTACTGCGCGGGCTTGGCCTCGGGCGACTGCGCGTCTCCCGTTTTATTCGCGGCGGCTTCCGCCTCGGCCCGCGCCTTTTCCGCCGCTATTTCGGCATCCAGGCGCTCAAGGGCCTTTTGCGCGTCGCGCTTCCAGGAAGCGGTGTCTTCCCTGCGGACGAACTCGTCCGAGCCGGCCATGTCCACGGCCTGCTGGTACAGGCGGCGGGCATCCTCGACACTGCGGGTTGTGCCCACGCCCTTCTCGTACATGGCGCCCGCCAGATACATAGCCTGAACGTCCCCGCCCTTCGCGGCCTCAAGGCTCCAGTGCAGGGCTTTCTCGTAGTCGTAGGGAACACCCCTGCCCTGCGTGTACAGCACGGCCAGGCGCCGCTGGCTCCGGGCGTCGCCCTTGTCCGCCCCCAACTGCAGTTGGAGGACGGCTTCCTCCTCGCTCGCGGGCACGCCCCGGCCGTCAAGGTAGGCCGCGCCGAGATAGGCGTACGCCTCGTGCTGGCCGAGCACAATGGCCTTCCTGTACCAATCGACGGCTTCCGCGAAGTTCTGCGGCACACCCTTGCCTTCCTCGCAGGCGACCCCCATCATGAGGGCCGCTGCCCCAACCTTGGAGCCGGTTTCCCGGAACAGCTTCACGGCCTGGCGCGGGTTCATGTACGGCGCGGGTGAATAGTAGTAAATCCGGCCCAGGTTGTACCCGGCTCTCGCGTCGCCTTTGGCGAACTCCTCACGCTGGAAGAGAATGGCCTGCTCGTAATTACTCCGCCGTTTCTGGTCGGCATACAGGGTGGAAAGCCGCTTTTGCGCGTCCGCTTCGCCCTTGGCCGCCGCAAGGCGGTTCCATTTGATGGCCTGGATATGATCCCGCTCAATGCCCTTGCCGCTCATGTACAGCGACCCCATAACGGCCTGGGAAGGCCCGTCGTCGTTGTAGGCCGCCCGCAGATACCAGGCGGCGCCTTTTTTGGCGTCGGGGGTTACCGTGAGCCCGCTGTCCGCGTGGGCGCCGTTCAGGTACAAGGTACCGAGAAAGCGCTGGGCGAGAACGTGGTTGTTCTCGGCGGCCTTCTCGAGCCATTTGATCGCTTCCGCCGGGTTCCGTTCCGTTCCCTTGCCGGAATAGTAAAAGACCGCAAGCTCATACTGGGCCTGGGGCCAGCCGCCGACAGCGGCCTCACGCATCCAGAAAAAGGTTTTTTCCCGGTCCCTGGTGGCCGCGTCCTCATCTTTGTCCACAAGCAGGGCGTCGCGGTAGAGGGCCGCCAGGGCATAGGCCGCCTGGGCGCTGCCGTTGCGGGCCGCGCGTTCATAATACCGGCCCGCGGCGGCGTAATCCGGGCCTTTTTCCCGCCCCTCGGCCATAATGGCGCTCTGGGCCTGGCTATACAACTCGTCGCTCTTCGCCTGCCGCTCGGTAATCGTGGGCCCGGACAGAGCGGCGCAGCCGGACAAAGCAACAGGCAGCGCCAAAAGAAAAACGTACTGCAATAAGCGCATGGCAACTCCTTGGTCTCGTATTGGATGACGGCATCACTATAGCATATTGTGTATCAAGGTCACGAAAATAAGTACATGCCGCGCGCGCCGGTCAAAATATCACTTCCCGCGCGCGCCGGGAAAAAGGTACGCCGCGCCCGTCACTCCGGCCTGTTCGGCAGAACGAGGTTGAGAACGATCCCCGTGACCCCGGCAAGCCCGATGCCTTCAAGGGTAAAGTCCCCGGCCCGGAATATCATGCCCCCGATGCCGAACACCAGCACCATGGCCACAATGGCCATATTGCGCGGCAGGACCAGATCCTCCCCCGCGCGGACGAGCAGGTTCATCCCCACGACGCTGATGGCGCCGAACAGCAGGATCATGATCCCGCCCATAACCGGGGTGGGGATGGTTTGCAGCACCGCGCCGAGCTTGGTCACGAAGGACAGGGCCAGAGCGGTGAAGGCGGCCCAGGTGAGCACCGCCGGATTGAACGCCCGCACCAAGGTGATGCCGCCGGTGACTTCTGCGTATGTCGTGTTGGGCGGCCCGCCGAAAAGCCCGGCAATGCTGGTGGCAATGCCGTCGCCGAGCAGGGTTTTGTGCAGGCCGGGGTCTTCGGCATAGTTTCTGCCGGTCACCGCGCCGACGGCCAGAATATTGCCCACGTGCTCGATAATGGGCGCGATCCCAACCAGCATGAACAAAATGGCGGCTTGCAGATTCCACGTAGGTCGGACAAAGGCCGGCAGGCCGAACCAGGGCGCCTTGTCGATAACGGAAAAGTCGACGATCCCCGCCACCAGGGCGGCGAGATACCCCACGAGAATGCCGGACAGGATGGGAACAAGCCGCAAAAATCCCTTGCCGTAGATGGAAACGATAATGGTCGCCGCGAGCGCGGGAAGCGCCACGGGCAGGGCCACACTCACGGGAAAAAGCACGGCGGCGCCGTCGCCCGTTCTGCCGAGCGCCATGTGCACGGCCGAGGGCGAAAGGGAAAGGCCGATGACCATGATGACCGGCCCCGTCACGATGGGCGGCAGCAGCTTGTAAACGGATTTCAGCCCCTTCCAGCGGATGAGGGCGCTGACCAGAAAATAAAGAAATCCGGCGGCGACGATGCCGCACATGGTGCCGCCCGGCCCCCATGTGCGCATGCCGTACTGGATGGGCGCGATAAAGGCGAAGGAGGAGGCGAGAAAGATGGGCACCTTGCCCCGCGTGACGATCTGGAAGGCCAATGTGCCCGCCCCGGCGGTGAACAGCGCCACGTTGGGGTCGAGCCCCGTCAGCATGGGCACCAGCACCAGCGCGCCGAACGCCACGAACAGCATTTGCGCGCCCACCACGCACTGCCGGATGCTGAACGCATAATCCAGGGAGGACAGGGAATATTTATTGATTGGTTGCCCGCTCATGCACTCTCCTTGAGCAATTCAAAAAAGGGGCCTCGCGGCCCCCGAATGGGACTATTTCGTCCCGAAAATCTTGTCCCCGGCATCGCCGAGACCCGGCAGAATGTAGCCGTGCTCGTTGAGGCCCTTGTCGATGGAAGCTGTGAACACCTCCACGTCCGGGTGCTCCTTCTCCAGCCGCGCCAGCCCCTCGGGCGCGCAGACCAGGAAAAGCCCCATGATGGAGGTGCAGCCCGCTTCTTTCAGCAGCTTGATGGTTTCGCACAGGGTGCCGCCCGTCGCCAGCATGGGGTCGAGAATCACGGCCGTTCTGTGCGCCATGTCCTTGGCCAGTTTGACGTAGTAGCGGACAGGCTCAAGGGTTTCCTCGTTGCGGAATATCCCGACGACGCTGACCTTCGCCCCGGGGATCATGTCCAGGAACCCGTCCAGCATGCCGATGCCCGCGCGCAAGATAGGCACGGCGGTCATCTTCTTGCCCTTGATGCGCTCCACCTCGACAGGCCCGGCCCATCCCTGTATGGTTGTTCTTTCCGTTTTCAGGGTTTTGGTCGCTTCATAGGTAAGCAACCTGCAAATTTCGTTTGAAATTTCCCGGAATTCGCGGACCGGGATATCGCGGCGGCGCAGAATGCCGAGTTTGTGCCTGACGAGGGGATGGTCTACCACGTGAACTGCCACGGGAACTCCTTTGCAAAAGATGGCGGGAAATTGTGAATCCTTTAGTGTATAAAACGCCACCCTTGCCGGGTCAAGCCCCCGGCAGCGACGGCAGCGGCCCGGAACGCCGCGTCTTTGTCGTCCCGGAAACAGCCGGTCACGCGCGCCTCGACGCGTTTCTCGGCACCGCCCTGCGCGAGGAAGGGGTCTCCCGCGAAAAGATCAAACAGGCCATTCTTGCCGGCCAGGTTTGCTGCAACGGCGTCATGTGCAACAAACCCAGCATCATGGTCGCCCCCGGCGATACGGTCACGGCCGCCCTCCCGGCGCCGGTCACGGCCCTGACGGCCGAGCAGGGCGAACTCGCCGTACTCTGGCACGACGAGCATCTCGCCGTCTGCAACAAACCGGCGGGGCTGACCGTGCACCCCGCGCCGGGGCTGACGGAAGGCACCCTCGCTAACCTGCTGCTGCATCACTTCCCGGAACTTGCGGCCCAGGGGGGCCTCAGGCCCGGCATCGTGCACCGCCTGGACAAGGACACCAGCGGCCTGATGCTCGTGGCCCTGACGGAAACCGCACGGCTTGCCATGACGGAAGCTTTCGCGGCCCGGACCGTGAAAAAGGAATATCTCGCCCTGGCATACGGTGTGCCCGCCAAAGCGGCAGGCAGCATCACCGCCCCGCTGGGGCGCAGCCAGACGAACAAGACGAAAATGGCCGTGGTTTCCCAGGCCAAAGGCGGCAAGGAAGCGCGGAGCGACTACGCGGTCCTTTATGCGGACCCGTCGAAACGATTCTGCCTTGTCCGCGTTGCCATCCACACGGGCAGAACCCACCAGATCCGCGTGCACATGCAGCATATCGGCCACCCCCTCCTCGGGGATGGCGTCTACAAAACGCCGAACCTCCCGGCCCTGCCCGGCCCCGCGCCCGCCCTTGAACCCGGCAGGCAGATGCTGCACGCCTATACACTCGCCTTCACCCATCCCATGACCGGGGAGGCAATGAGCTTTCACGCCGCGCCCCCGCGCGATTTCACCGCCCTTGCCCTGTCCCTTGCCATGCCCATGCAGCGGGTCATCATCACCGGTTCCCCGGGCGGGGGAAAATCCAGCCTGACCCGCGCCGTCCGGGATGCGGGGCACCCCGTCTGGAGCGCGGACGAGGCCGTTCTGCGGTTATATGGCAAGGGCGCGGACGGCTGGCACCTGCTCAAAGCCCGCTACGGCTCCCGGTTTGTGTCCGAGGATACCGGCGACGTGGACAAAAAGGCCCTGTTCGCGGCCATGACGGAATCCGACACGTTCCGCCGCGAGGTCGAGCACATGATCCACCCCCTTGTGTTCCACGATCTCGAGTTGTTCTGGCAGGACCAGGAACTGCGCGGAGAAGCCTTGGTGGCCGCCGAAATACCGCTGGCGCTGGAATCGGGCCGCTACGACCCGGCCCAAAGGGCCAGGGAGGGACTTTCAGGGAACCGGCGGGAAATTCTGGCGGGCATCTACACCCCGTTCGCCTTGCGCAAACAACGCATGATGGATGCGCGCGGCTGGAGCGGGGAAACCGTGGCCCGCATGGAATCCTGGCAGTGGCCGGAGGAGGCGAAAGTCCGGGCCGTGGACCTGGTGGTGGACAACTCCGGGAGCCTCGAGGACTTGCAACGCCGGGCCCGCAATGTTTTGAACGTGCTCGCTTTCCTGCGCTCGCAGACGGCGAAACGCCTGGCCGCAAAATTCGAAGCCCTCTGGGGAAAAAGCTGAAAAGTCCGGCCCGGTCCGGTTTTCCCATGGAGTGACGGAGGACAACGAACCGCCATTCCATGAGACAAACCTTTCCGGGCCGGAGCGAGCGGCATGCGCTGCCACGCACGCCCCTCTTGCCCCACGGGGCACTGCCGCCGTGAAGATCCGTGCAGAGCGGAGTGATGCAGCCGCCCTGCCCTACTGCAACCCCTCCATGACCCGCCGCAGCTCCTGCGCGGTGCGGGAAAGATCCTGCACCGCTTCCGAGGACTGCACCATACCGTCGGTGGTTTCCGTCACCAGGCGGTTGATCTCGGCGATCGCCTGCGTGATTTCCTCGGAGGCCGCGCTCTGCTCCTCGGCCGCCGTCGCGATGGAATCCACCACGTGGGAAGTGGCGGACGCGAGATTCAGGATGCCGTCCAGCGCCGCACCGGACTCGTTCGCGAGCGCCGCGGCCGCGGCCGCGTTTTTCGCCACCACGCCGACCTCGGCGATATTGCTGTTCGCGGACTGCTGCATGGCCGCAATGTTATCGCCCACTTCCTTGGTGGCGTTCATGGTTTTTTCCGCCAGTTTGCGGACCTCGTCGGCCACGACCGCGAAACCGCGCCCGGCTTCGCCTGCGCGCGCGGCCTCAATGGCCGCGTTGAGCGCGAGCAGATTGGTCTGGTCCGCGATATCCGAAATGACGTTCATGACCCCGCCGATACTGTCCGCCTGGCGCCCCAGGGTTTCCATATTTTCCTGCAGGTGGACCGCGATGGTGCTGACCTCGTTGATGGAATCCACAACCCTGTTGACCACCGAGGCCCCGCTCTGGGCCTGTTCCCGCGTTTCCGTTCCCTGCGCGGAAGCCTCGGACGCGCTGCGCGCCACCTCCGCGACGGTGGAGTTCATTTGCGTCATGGCGCTGGCCGTGGTTTCCACGCGCTCGCGCTGCACTTCCGCGCCGCGGGAGACCTGCTCCACCTGGGCGGCCAGTTGTTCGGAAGCGGCGGCCACGCGGTCGGAAATGGCGGAAGCCTGATTGGCGACCTCAAGCATGATGTTCTGCTTGGCCTTGATTTCGGAAATATCCGTCAGCACTTCCAGAGCTCCCACAACCTCGCCGCCCATATTCCGCAGCGGCAGCGACATTGCGGAAACGAACACGGTCTTGCCTTCCGGGGTGACGATGCTGGTTTCCCCGGCCTTGTGATTGTTTTCCCGGAGACTTGCCTCAACCAGCGGCATTTTGCCGCCGAACGCCTTCATAACGTCCGGCCCGAGCATGTCGCGGCCCAGAGTATTGGAAAACCGCGTGCGCAATTGGGTATCCAGCGTCACAATGGCCACGGGCAGCGTGTCTATGCTGTGGGTGTAGGCATCGGCGATGGCGTTGATGCCTTGTCCCAGATCCCGAAACCCGCCCTGGAAGTGTTCCAGGTTGAGCCGGTCGCGGAAAAGACCGGAGGCGATATCGTCGGCGATATCGTTGCAGCGCGTGATGACCCCGGAGAAAATTTCCGGGATGCGGCGAAGCGCGGCAAACATGGCGCCGATTTCGCCCTTCTCGCTGACCGTGGCCGTGCTGTTGAAATTGCCCGCGGCTATATCGGATGCGAAGCGGGACATCACGTTCAGCGTGCGTACCAGGGACAGGATGGTGAACACGGCAAACGCCACGCCGAGCAGCACGCCGGCCGCGCCGATGATGAGCATCTGAAGCTGCGCCCTGGCGTTGCCTTGCAGCGAGGCTTCCTCGCTCTGGTGCATCAGCTTGTCGGCCGTCGCGTTGGTGGCGGCAACAAACTCGAGCGCCTCTCCGGCCCGCACGGCCAGGTCCTGAATATCTTCCTGCACGGCGGCGCCTTCTTTCATAAGAACGCCAAAGCCTGCGACAACTTCATTGAAATTGGCCGTGGCCTCCGCGTGCAGCTTCCGCCCGACATCGGTCGCCAGCGACTCGCCCAGGCGCTCGATTGACTTGCGGCTGCTTTCCAGTTTCGCCAGGATTTCCTTCGCTTCATCCGCGTTCATGGTTATCAGAAAAGCGGCCAGACTCTCACGGACGGAGGCAAGGTTTTGCAACACAAGCGTCACGTAATACAAGGCCTCGGGCCGCGATATCTCCCGCGCGAAAGCGGCGAGATCAGCCAGATTTTTGTCTGTTTTCTCCATGTACGGGAGGCACGCCCTGGTGAACACCGCGTTGACCGTTTCAACGCCTTTCCGGAGATCCCCCAGCTCATTCCTCATGACGGTCAGGAATTCGCGCGCCTTGGTCATATTTCTGATGGTGTCTTCCCGTTTCGCGGTCTGCAGGGCGCGGCCGATGATTGTAAAACCTTTGTCGACCCTGGCTTGCGCCTCCTTGATATTGGCGGGGTCCTTACTCTTCATGTACAGTTCGGCGTAGTACACGCTTTCATAGACGGCGGACTGCAAATCGCTCGCGTCAACGTCGATGGCGGCATAGCCCCGGTAGATCTCGAGGTTGTTGGACGCCGTCTGCAGGCCGGTATAGCCCCAAAAGGCCGTTACGCCAAGCAGAACGAGGGTAACAAAAAACCCCAGAATTATTTTTCGCTTTGTCGTCATAGCATCCCCCATACGGTGTGATGTTACATTTTTCATAACAACGACAACCATTGTCATGATAGAGATAACTACCGTAGCATAGGGATATTTTTTATCCACCAATATAATGAAAAAAGCGCCCACAATGAGCGCTTTACAATGTTTTTTATGTAAGAATACTGATTCTACAATATGAAACAGCTACTTGCCAATGCAAAATTCGGAAAAGATACGCCCGAGAATGGCATCCGGCGCGGCAAACCCGGTTATTTCCCCAAGGTTCGCGGCAACGGCGTCCAGCCGCACGCTGAACAGGTCACAGGCGATCCCATTGGCGATATCGTCCGCCAGGGCCTCCGCCTCCGCTAAAGCGGCTTCCAGCAACCGTGACTGGCGCAGGTTCGGCACGATGTCGCCTTGCTCCGGTTCCGATTCCGACGCGCCGCCGAGGCTGAGGGCCATACGCCGTATCGTGGCGGCAAGAACCTCCAACCCCTGGCCGTTCCTGGCGGAAACGGCAACGGAGGGAAATCCCTCCCAAACCGTCGCGGCGGGGCCATCCTGACCGGCACCGTCCAGGAGATCAACCTTGTTGCGGACAAGCAGAATCCGCCCGGCATGCTTTGCGGCAAAAGCCCGTTCGTCTTCATCCAACGGCTGCGCGGCGTCTGTCACGAGCAGCACCAGTTCCGCGTCGTCGGCAAGCCCCAGAGCGCGGGCCACGCCCTCCCGCTCCACGGGGTCGGCGCTGTCCCGCAGGCCGGCGGTATCGGTGATGCGCACCTGGAGGCCGTCAATATCGAGCGTTTCCTCGATAAAATCCCGCGTGGTTCCGGGAATCGGGGAGACGATGGCCCGCGTGCGCCCGAGCAGCGCGTTGAGCAGGCTGGACTTGCCCATGTTGACCTTGCCCGCCAGGATCACGGCAACGCCTTCCCGCCAGTGGCGAGCACGTTTGTAGCCAGCCAGAAGCTCCGCAATGCCGGAACGGACCGCCCCCAGTTCCGCCAAAAAACTCTCGATGCCGAGGGACTCCGCTTCTTCCTCGGGGAAATCAATGGCCAGGGCGACGCGGGCGCGCAGCGTTTCCACGATATTCCGCAGAGCTTCGACGCGCTGCCCCAGAAGGCCGGAAAGTTTGGCGCGGGTCAGGCGCATCCCCTGCCGAGACGGCGCGGCGATGATCTCCGCCACGGCCTCGGCCTGGGTCAGGTCGTATTTGCCGTTCACAAAAGCCCGGTAGGTGAATTCGCCCTTCTCCGCCATGCGCGCACCGAGCGCGCAGGCCGAGGACACCACCGCCAGAAGGACGGCCTGCCCCCCGTGGCAGTGTATTTCCGCCACGTCCTCACCGGTGAAGCTCGCGGGGCCGGGCATATACACGGCCAGCACCTCGTCCAGGGGCTCCGGCGATTGGCCGGGAGAAACGGCGTGCACCCACCCGTGCCGCATGTACCGGGGTTTGAAGACCGGCAGATGTGAAGGGTCGGCGGCCATAAGCCGCCGCAGGATGCCGAGGGAGTCCTCCCCGCTCAGGCGCACGATGCCGATGCCCCCCTGCCCCGGCGGCGTGGCGACGGCGACAATGGTGTCTGTCAGAGGATATATTTCGGTTTGCATCATAGTACCTTTTTCCCCGCAAAGCTCCTGGAGAAGGTAAAGGTGGATTAGTGTTTTTTTGTTCTCGGCGCGGTAGATGAAAACGCCGGTGGAAAGGGGTGGATTTCGTTCCCTGGCAAGGCAAAGGCCGATTCCGGGATAGGGATAGTACATCGTCAGTACAGCCCTGGCCCGGAATCGGCCTTTAACGCAGCCCAGGGGGCGAAAGACGCCCCTTTACGCCGGCGTTTTCCGGCGGGCGACCATCACCCGCTTCATCTCCCCTTCGCCCTTGCTGTGGGTCTGGATCTGGGGATCGTCCTGCAATGTAAGATGGATGACGCGGCGATGGTAGGAACTCAAGGGGCGGGTCACCTGCGGGCGGCCGCCGGCCTTTACTTTTTCCGCCAGGCTTAAGGCCAGTTCGCGCAGCCGCTCGTCCTGGCGTTCGCGGTAATCCCCGGCATCGATCTGGACGCGGAGCAACGCCTTCATGCGGTTGGACAGCATGCGCGTCACCAGGTACTGCAAGGACGCGAGCGTCTGCCCGTCCCGGCCGATGAGAAGACCCGGGTCCTCGACGTCGTTCAGGGAAACGCGCACACGGTCGTTGCCGATGGCGACGTTGATCGTCACATCGCCGAGGAACGGTGCGGTCAGGCGGGAAACTATTTCACGGGCGGCGTTTTCCAGTTCCGCGGCGTCAAGCTGGTCAAAGGGAACGCGGCTGAATTCCTCGCCATCAACATCAATATCCGCGATGTCGTTGTCATGGATGCCGTTGCTCCTGGCGCTTTCCGCCTCTTTGGCAGGCTGGTCCTGCTTCGCCCGCCGCTGGCCTTCGTTCCTGGGGCTTTCCCTGCGCGGCGCGCGGGCAAGCCTGCCGCCGGAACGGCCTCGAGCGCGCTTGGCGTCATCCGCCCGCGCCGCTTCCTGGGCGGTTTCTTCCTCCACGGCCGGAGCGGAAGTCGCTTCCGCAAACGCCGCCTCGGCAAAGGCAGCCTCCGCGGGCTCCGGCTGCGCGGGCCTGGGGGAGCGGTCTTTGCGGGGAGCTTCGTCCCGCGCTTCGCGCTTGCCGTTACGGCGAGGCTCGCCCTGCGGGGCGTCGTGTTTCTTTTTTTGCTGTTTGCCCTTGTCCGCCAGAGATTCCAACCCGTCGAGCACACTGGAAAGCTCCACGAGCTTGGCCCTTACGCGGGCCTTTTTCGCGCCCACAAGGCCGAAAATACCGCCCTTGGCGTCGTTGAGGATATCTATCTCCAGTTTGTCGCGGGTCGCATCGTAATAGGCGCATGCGTCCCGTATGGCTTCATCAAGGGTTTTCCCTTCAAATTCCTTGTACCCGCTCATAGTGTCTCGATCCGGCCTTGCCGGGATGAAAGAGTGAGCCATGCACCACACGCCGCTCCGGTACCCGCCGCCAGCGCCGCCCCCGGCGAACGCTCCCGGCCTCGCGCTATTTTACCCGGCGCAGCTGCCACCACTGTTGCGCGATGGAGATCACGTTGTTCGCCAGCCAGTAAACAACCAGGCCGGACGGGAAATTCAGGAAGAAGAACGTGAAAACCACCGGCATAATCATCATGATTTTCTGCTGCATCGGGTCGCCGGCCGCGGGGGTCAGCTTCTGCTGCAGCAGCATGGTGAGGCCCATGACGATCGGGGTGATGTAGTAAGGGTCCTTAACCGATAGGTCGGCCAACCAGACATAATCCGTGAACGGAATATGCGGGATGAAGGAGGCGTGGCGGAGCTGGATGGACCCCAAAAGCCCCTGGTACAGCCCGATGAACACGGGGATCTGGACCAGGATGGGCAGGCATCCGCTGGCCGGGTTGACCTTGTATGTTTTGTAAAGCTGCATCATTTCCCGGTTCATGGTTTCTTTGTCGTCGCCGTGCTTTTCCTTGAGCTTCGCCATCATGGGCTGCAGTTTTTTCATCTGCTCCATGGACTTGTAACTCTTATACGACAGCGGCCACAGTATAATTTTGATGACCAGGGTCAGGAGAATGATGGCAACACCCCAGTTGCCGGCAAAACCGTAGAAGAAATGGAGCATGGCGATGAGCGGACGGGCCACGATGCTAAAAAAGCCGTAGTTGATGGCTTTGCCGAGGTCCCCCGGTTCCGCGTTAAGAATACCCTGCTCCTTGGGCCCGATGTAATAGGACGCGTCAAGGCTCGCGGTCTGGGCCGGGCCGACCGTGATGCCGGTCTTTTCCACGGCCACGCGGTACGCGCCGTTTTCAAGCTTGATCTTGAGCGTGGTATTGGTGTCCGTGGGGGTCACGGCGGCCAGGAAATAGTTGGACATGATCCCGGCCCAGGAGAAGTTGCCGCTGGGGGTCAGCCCGGCGGACAGGTCTTTCTCGCTCTCCGCGCTCTTGAAAGAATCGTCTTCAAGATACGCCACGCGGGTAAGGTCGTAATCGCCGCCCTGCGACAGTTTTCCCGTGCTCATGGTAAAGGCGAGGCGCAGGCTGCGCGGCTGCTCGGACTGCAACTTCACGGTTTCCTTGATGGAAAATTTGGAAGCGTCAAAGGCCAGCACGCGGGCAAGACGCACGCCGTTCACTTCGCCGACAAAGGTCAACGTGCCGGTTTCCCCGGCTTTCAGGTTGAGGTCGCCGCCCTCAAGGCTCCAGGAGGTGCCGCTCCAGGAAGGGGCGCCGTCAAGGATGATCCCCATGGGGGCCTTGGCCGCCGCTTCCGGGGAAATCATCTGGAGAACGGGCGAATCGGGCTCAAGCCCCATCCGGTAGGTTTTCAGGCTGAATTCGCGCAAAATGCCGCCGCCGGAATAAAACACGGCCTTGTACAGGGGCGTTTCCACCACCACGTCGCGGCCGGGCGCGGGCTGGAACGCGGGCAGAGGCGCGACGGGCGCGCTTGCCTGCGTCTGGGGCTGCCCTTCGGAGACCTGACCGCCAGCCTGACCGCCAGCCTGACCATCTTGGGCCGGCTGCGCCTGTTGCTGGGGTGCGGGCTGCAAGGCCGGATCGGGAGTCCAGCCCATATAGACGGAAAGTTGTTGCCAGGACAACAAAATAACAAAACTGGCGGCAATGGCCATGATGGTGCGGCGCATATCCATAAACGTTCAGCAGCTCCTTCAAACAAATCACTGCGCGAGGCGGCGCCTCGCTTGCTCGACATTCGCAAATCGCGACGGCGGGCAAAGCCCGCCTTGCTCCACTACGCGGGGCGCTCTCGCGCCCTTGGGCGTCGCCTTGAGGTTGTTTGGTGCCTCAAGGGCCGGAGCCGGTGCCTTTTTCATTACAACGCAGCACAGTGAGAGGGGGAAATATTCCCCCACCCGCGTCAAACACGTATCACGCGTCTTTTGTCCGCAGGGCGGAAGGCGCGCCGGGGCTTGGTTCTCCCGTGAGGGCCGGCCCGGAATCCGAAGACAAAGAGTGCCTGGAAAGGGGCGGCACGGGGTCGTACCCGCCCCGGGCCAGAGGATGGCACCGCAGAATACGGAAAAAAGCGTACCATCCGCCCTTGAGCACCCCATGCCGTGATATGGCCTCCATTGCGTATTCCGAACAGGTCGGCACAAAACGGCAGGCCGGCGGCAACATGGGTGAAATACAATACTTGTACAGGCGAATGGGCAAGATGGCGAAAAACCGGAACAGCTTGATCATTCCCGCATCCTTGGGAAGCATCCCCGCGCGCCGCGAAACGGCGGACGCGCAAGCCGCCGCGTCAACGCCCGAGCGTTGGGAGCAACGGCGAAAACTCCTGGCCGGCAACGGCGAGCGAAAGATCTGACGGATGCAGTGTCCGCTTGGGAACGACAACGATATCGTATCCTTGCGGCAAGCTCTTCTGGTGCAGCCTGAAAAACTCACGCACAACGCGCTTGACCCGGTTGCGCACAACCGCGCCCCCGGTCTTGCGCGTCACGGCAAGCCCCAGGCGCCATTCGCCGCCGTCTTCCCGGTTGCGCGCGAATACCACGAACTGCTTCGTGTAATGACGGCGGCCCGAATCATAGCATAGCAAGAAATCGGCCCGCCTGCGCAACCTGTGCCCGGCCTCGAAGGCTAGACTGCTAATCTTTTCCGTCCCTTGGCGCGTCTGCGCCGGAGAACGGCTCTGCCGCTCGGGGTACTCATGCGCTCACGGAAGCCGTGCGTTCTTTTGCGCTTGATCCGGCTCGGCTGGTATGTCCTTTTCATATAGGGCTCCTTGGAAAGTATCTGAACGCGTTTCTTTACTGATTTCCGGCCGCTCCGTCAAGCAAGGGATTGGCGGCGGTCATTTTAAAAATGTATTGACACGGACCCGGCTGCATGGCATTTAATAACTAAATGACTAGTCATGTAGTTATTAAAGGAGCCGCTATGTCACACCGCACCACGCCGTTTTCCCACGTACTTTTTTTCGGCATGCTTGTTACCTATGTTTGCCTGACCAGTGGAGGGAGCGCCGCGCAACGGACAGCCCCCGGGACGGATCAGGCCCCCGTCCGCACATCCGCGGCTGACTCCCGCCCGGAAAACGCCCCAAACCACAGGGAAAGCGCCGCCGGACCCACACCCTCGGCCCCGGGCTATTCCGGCATGCAGGATACCTCCATGCCCGCGGTGCGATTTTTTCCGCCTTCCATGACCAGGTTGAATTATCTGCACTTCTAACACGGACGGCCAAACGGGCTGACCATGCAAAAGTCCCCGGCGGATTTCCGCCGGGGAGTGAATGGATCGGACAAAAACGGGCGCGCCGGAATTGCGGCGGAACGCCCGCCGGCGGGGTTACACGCCGCCGCCGGGGATGGAGGACGGCGGGGGAGCGTCCTTTTCCAGCGGGATCGGGGTCACCGGGGCCGCCGGGGCCGAGGGCGTCGGAACGATCACCGGCGCAACGGGAGCGCGGGCTACGGGCGCCGCCGGGGCCTTTGCCGCCGGGGCCGTCTTTTTCACGGGAGCCGCCGCCGTGGCGTTGGGGTCAACATAGCGCGGCACGGCCGGACCGGAATCGTGCGCCGGGGCGCTGGGGCGGGCGGCGGCCTGCGGGGCGGACGCGGGACGGGGCGCGGGCGTATCGGCCCGCGAGGCGCCGGAAGCGAACGCGGGAGTCCGGCGGTTGTAACGGTCCCAAACGCCGTCGCCGCCCCGGCCGTCTCTGTTGCCGCCCGCCAGCAGCCGGGCCACATCCCCGTCGCGGGGGAGATAATATTCGTACGCCCCCATGATGACGTTGTCGGCAAGGCGGACCACGCGCGCGGACACGAAAATATTACTGCCCTCGTCGCTATAGCTGCCGATGAGCACGGAGTGGGCGTCGTACGTATCCGCCAGGAGCCGCGCGGTTTCACGGGTCAGCATGAATTCCCCGGACCGGGGCACCATGGTCAGCGTCGCGGCCAGGCGCGCTTCGATAACGCGGAACCCATACTGCCCCAGGCGCGAGCCCACCTGCTGCGAGGTTACGCGGCCAAAGGCGGAGGTCTGCTCAAAGTCGTGCATATCCACAAACGTCGTCGTCAGGATGCCGCCGCCGGAACTCATCCGGAGCAGCAGCATTTTATGCAGCGCGTCCCCGGCATAGGTGTTGGCGGTCAGCATGTAGGAGCCGCCCGGCGGATCAACCGGCATGGCCTGGGGAAGGTTGGGAACGGCAACCTGCGTCGGCCCCATGGAGCAGGCGGAAACCGCCATGCCGAGCGCAAAAAGACATACAAGCAAAAAAGAACGCATAGGCTACCCTACCTGTTTGTAACGCGGACAACGCGGCTTTTCCCCGCGCTGGGATCAAGCGTTTCCGGGCTGAGATACTGCATCCAGTCGCAGTCGTTGATATACCGGATGTAGGAGCGGTGCACCACATACCGGCCGTCGTATGCCATGCGGACATTGATGACCACCTCATGGTCGGACGCGGACGAAAAGGCCGAGCGCCTGGACGGGTCGAATTTCACCGTCACCACGTCGTACTCCACCTGTACGCTGTCCGGCTCGCGCTGCTCGGAAACCTGGATCGCGCGCGAGACGAGCTCGGACTTCACAACCTGGTGAAAGGTGGTCGTGAAGGGGCGGCTGTTGGGCGGCATAACGTACAGGGGCTTCGTGGTCAAATCCGAGCGCTCCACCAGAGCGTCGCGGATTTTGTCCGCGATATCCACGGCGATATCCCGCCAGTGGTCCGACGCCTGGGCCTTTTCCTGGGAATAGGCGACCGGCTGCTCCGGCACGGGAATGCTTGACCGCGTGCACCCCGCAAGGAACACGATCAGCATGAGCATGGTCAACATAGCCAGACGGGCTGGCACGTGCAGTGTATTCATCGGCCTCTCCAAAAAATCCGGATAACGCTGCCGAATCTCCCGCCACGCGCCCGCTTGAAAGGGGGTGGAAAGGAATGGCATTACCCCTTCATCGGCTCAATCCGGAAAAAACTTTACCACACCCGCCGGACATATAATCCGTTTTTATGGGAATTTATTTTCAAAAAAATTTATTTCATATTTTATCCAAACATCAAGATGGTAAACATTATCGAAAATAATTATTTTGTAATTAATGCTGGATATTTTGAAAATTATTTCATATGTAATTCTAATGCGAGCCAGTAATATTAGCGGATTTGCAGTAAAAAAAGAAGATACTCATATATTTCAGCATCGTCTTTTCTATGGGAATTAATTCCCTTATTATTCCGCACGCCCTTCGCGAACGCACAACCCTTCCCCCAGGGAGGGCGCGCCGGAAAACACCGGATCGTCCGGTTGTTTTACCGTTGCCGGCATAACTGTCAGACCGAGGAGAACGCTATGGCACAAGGCGAAAGACACGAGCTAGTAAGAGCCCTCAGCATGAAAGACATCCTTGCCCTGGCCTTTGGCACCATGGTCGGTTGGGGCTGGATCATGCTCGCGGGGAAATGGGTGGCACTCGCCGGGGTCTGGGGGGCGATCATCGCATTCGCCATCGGCGCGGTGCTGTGCATTTTCGTGGGCCTGACTTACGCGGAACTGACGCCCGCCCTGCCTCTGGCGGGCGGCGAGCTGGTCTTTTCCTACAGGGGGCTCGGATACCACGCCTCCTGGCTGACCGGCTGGATGATAACCTTTGCCTATGTCGGCGTGGCCGCCTGGGAAGGCCCGGCTATGGCCACGGCCATAGACTACCTCATCCCCCTGCCGCGCTTCGGCTTTTTATGGAATGTCGCCGGTTTTGACGTGTACCTCTCCTGGGTTCTCGTCGGCTCCCTGGGCGGCCTTTTCCTGGCGATCGTCAACTACAGAGGGGTGAAATCCTCGGCCATCTTCCAGCTTACGGCCACGACGGCCATGGCCATCGGCGGCGTCTGTTTCCTGTTCGGGGGCGCCATCAACGGCGACTTCGCCAACATGATCCCCCCCATCACCACCACCAGCGGCCTGGTGGCCGTCATCCTGATGGTTCCGGCCATGTTCGTGGGGTTTGACGTCATCCCGCAGGCGGCGGAGGAAATGCAGATCCCGCTGAACAAGATCGCCGGGGTGCTGATCCTTTCCATCTGCCTGGCCGCGGCCTGGTATATGCTCATGATCGTCGGCATCGCCCTGTCCGCGCCGCCCGACGTCCGGGCAGGCGCCGCCATCCCGGTCGCGGATTCCTTCGCCTACTGCATGGGCAGCCCGGTTTTCGGCAAGCTCATGATCATCACGGCGCTGTGCGGTATCCTGACCAGCTGGAACGGCTTCATCGTCGGCGCGACCCGGGTCCTGTTCGGCATGGGCCGGGCCAAAATGCTTCCCGAAATCTTCGGCAAGGTGCATCCCCAGTATCACACCCCGTACGCCGCCATCATCCTGGTGGGCATCATCACCTGCTCCTCCCCGCTGCTGGGCAAGACCTCCCTGGTCTGGTTCGTGGACGCCAGCGCCTTCGGAACCGTTGTGGCGTATTTTATGGTGGCATGCTCCTTCCTGGCCCTCAGAAAGAAGGAGCCCGACCTCGTGCGGCCCTACAAGGTCAAGAACGGCGTCCTGATCGGCTGGCTGGCCATCGGCGTGGCCGCGTTCTTCCTCTACCTCTATCTCCCCATCGGCCCCGGCGCCCTTGTCTGGCAGGAATGGTGGATGGTGTTTGGCTGGGTCATCCTGGGCGTTGTCTTCTTCTTCATGGCCCAGGCGAAGTACGGCAACGTCTCGCTCGCGGAGCGGGAATACCTGATGTTCGGCGCGGAATACTCCCGGGCGGACCGGAAATAAACCGGGGAACGGCAATCACGGCACACATCGCCCGGCGTTTCAGCATGGAACGCCGGGCGCTTTCCGCGGGGAAACGCCGCATTGTCGAATTGACGAACGGACAAAACCTGCCCATACTGCCCCCATGCGATTGCCCGCCTTCTCCCGCCCGCGACCGCGCACGGTCGTGCTCGCCGTTCTGGCGCTGTTCTGCCTGAACATCCTCCGTTACGCGGTCTGGCCGCCCGTCGGGGGGCTGGCCCAAAACAACCCGGAAACCACGGCCTTTATCGAATACCGGCAAGAGGAATGGGAAAAAAAAGGGCGGAAAAAAACCGTCAGCCGCACATGGAAGCCCTTGCGGTCCATCTCGCCCGAGCTCCGCAAGGCGGTTGTCGTGTCCGAGGACAGCACCTTCTGGTCCCACCCCGGGTTTGACTTCGCGGGCATGCGCGAGGCCATGGAGCGCAACATAGCCAGGGGCAGGCTGGCTGCCGGCGGCAGCACCATCACCCAGCAGCTGGCGAAAAATCTTTACTTCAGCCCGGGGAAAAGCTTCATCCGGAAACTTCAGGAAGCGCTCGTGGCCATGCGGCTGGAAATGAACCTGCCCAAAGAGCGTATTCTTGAACTATACCTGAACTGCGTGGAATGGGGCGACGGGATTTTCGGCGCGGAGGCGGCGGCAAGGCACTACTTCGGCGTCAGCGCTTCCCGCCTCACGGCGTATCAGTCCGCGACGCTCGCCGCCATGCTCCCCTCGCCGCTCAAGCTCTCCCCCTCTTCCCGCTACGTGCGAAAACAGGCGGGGACGATACAGGCGCGGATGCGAATCGAATGAGGGCTTGTCCATAAATAAGCGTATCGTGGCTGATTACTTCGTCAAAAGCCATTTTTCTCGTCCTCGGCTCACGCTCCGCTTATTTATGGACAAGCCCTAAGTCAAAGAAATCTACGGCGGGCTTCTTCCAGAAGGAGGGGCAGGAGTTTCTCCGGCGCGAAACAGGCGTTCCAGGCACGGCAGGCCAAAACGCACCGCTCGCGCGCCTCTTCCTCCGTATGGCTCCTGAACCAGGCGGCGAGAACCTCCCCGGTTTCCAGGATCGCATCCTTGCCGATGCGCAGGCAGAAGGCATCGTAATCCAGTTTCCACGCCAGCGGGTATACGGCGCTGTCCCCGAACAGGACCGGCATCCGCCCCATGTACATGGTTTCGTACATGCGGATGGAATGCGGCCCCACGCCCGGCGGGCACAGCACGCTCAATGATTCCTTGAGCGAGCGGCGGTACAGCCGCTGCCGCGCCGTTGTTCTGGCCGCGCCGCCGTGTTCTCTGGTGTTGTAGCAATGTACCCCGTCGGGCACGGGCGCGTCGTCGAAATCCACCAGCACCCGCAGCGTCCCCGCCTGCCGCAGCACGGAAACGGCCACGGCCCGCCGGACCTCGTTGGTCGCGTTGCCCACAAAGGAGGTGTCGTAGCGCACGGCTCCCCAGTCAAAGGACGGGGATTCGGCGGCTGTATGGGCGGGCAGCGGGTATGGCATGGCGATGGTTTCGGCGGCCAGTTCCCTGGTGACGCTGATTTTGAACAAACAGACGGGCAGGGGGAAATGCGCGGCGCCATCGCCGCCATCGCAGACGAGATGGCGTTTTTCGCGCCCGGCCAGATACGGCAGACCGGCGATAACCCCGGCAACGGCGTTCAAGGCGCCGCCGTCGACATACTGCCCGATATCCCAGGGAAACAGAAAAACCTCGGCCTCCTCGGGCCGGGTCACTTCCCGGAAAACCCGGGGATGGGGCCGCACCGCGCCCGATCCGTCGCGGACAGCCAAAGCGCAGACAAAACGCGGCAGGGGGCGGAACATCGGCGGCAGGGAGAAATGCTCATCCTCCCGGTAGAGAAAACACGGCACGCGTTGCATGCCGTTCCTATACCGTCAACGGCATTGTTTGCCAACCGGGATCGCGGCGCTCCACCTCACAACTCGTGGATGTACGGTTTTGCCTTGTTTTTGGCCGGGCGCAGCTCCAGCGCCTCGATGATAAGGGGCAAATCCGCGCGGTAGGCGGCGCGTTCACGGGTAAACACGTAAACGAGCCACAATATGGCCATGATGAGCGCCGTCACGCCCACCCCGATGACAGCCCCGAAGCCGATCAGGCCCCAGTCGATACGGCCTCCGTCCAACAATTCCATAACGAGAAATAACAGAGGAAGCGCCGGCGGAGCCAGCAGCAACAACCACTTGGCGGCCTTCACGGTCTTCCGGCGGCTGGCGGCGCCGACGAGCCAATAGGCGCACCCGTCCTCAAAATTACGCATGGCCTTGACCGTGCGCGCGTCATCCCCGACGATAAGCCGCACGCGGTCGCCCTCCGCCAGCATGAAGGGGTGGTTGCTCCGGAAAATCGCGTGCAGCAGGGGTGTATCCTCACCGATGGTCAGCCTCACGAAACGGCCCGCGCACACAAACGTATATTCGATGAAATACTGTTTGTATTTGCCCGCCCCGCGCGTAATGGACTCCGCCCGGACTTGGGAAACAGGCCCTTCGGCCTGATACAGCGCCGTGTCGGCGTCCTCGGGGCCTTCTTCCATATCTTCCAGCATGTCCGCGAGCCCGCCGTCATCCGGGTCGAAATCCGTGAGCGTCCCGAGCGGCACACACATGCCGGTTTTCCCGGCTTTCACGGCTTCCAGCCAGCGTTGCAACTGTCTGGTTTTGGCGTTCGCCGCCACCAGAAGGCCGTGGACGGCGAAAAACACGGCGATCGCCCCGACGACGGCTATCAGACAACCGACGATGGTCAGAACGGTATTCACGAGGCTGATAAAAAGCCAGCCGCCACCGGCGCCCGCCGCCAGCCCCCCGGCCAGGAGCATGAGGCTGAAAACCGCCCTGTCGCCGCTGACCGGCGGCTCCGCCGTGCCGATCCCCGGCGCGTGCAGCCAGTGCATCCAGAACGTGCCGTCGGCAAACGCCTGCACGCCCATGAACACGGCCGCGCCCTCGGGAACGCGCGAAACAAGCGCGGGGTCCGTGAAGTCCGCCGTCTGGGTGAACAGGGCCTTACCGTCCGCCGTGATGCGGGACAAGCCCTTTTCCACAGAAGCCCCAGCTCTGACGCTGCCGAACGTGGCCGCAACGCAGTGAATTTTCCGCATGAATCTCCCCTCTTACCGCGAAAACATACCAAAAGGCCCCGGACATTTCCAGTCCGGGGCCTTGGCGTTTTCTAAGAACGGCAAGCCGCCGTTATGCGTTCATTGCACGCAACACTCCCGCGCAGCGCGGGCAGGTGTTGGGGTATGCGGCATCGGAGTTCAGTTCTTCGCTGTAGATCCAGCAGCGCTCGCACTTCTCGCCCCTGGCCTTTTCCACGGCGATGGAAAGACCGGGGACTTCGGCGGCGGCAAAGGCTCCCGCCGGGGCTTCGCCGATAGGCCGGACGACGAGCTGGGACACGATGAACAGCGCCCGCAAATCCGTGCCCAGACTGTCCAGGGTCTTCGCGAGGGCATCGTCGACGTACAGGGTCACGCGTGAATCCAGGCCGTGCCCGATGACGCCTTCCTTGCGCAGCGGCTCAAGCGCGCGGGAAACTTCGCCGCGCACGGCGAGCATGGTTTCCCAGGCCGCGCGTTCGGCCTCGGGCATGGCGTAGCCGGGCGCGTCGGCGGCCTGCAGGGCGAAGACCGTGGTTCTGCCGGGCTTCAGCGCGTCCGGCAGGTAGCGGAACACTTCCTCGGCGGTGAAGGACAAAACAGGGGCCATGGCGCGCAGGAGCAGCAGCAGAATGCGCCACATGGCAGTCTGGGCCGAGCGGCGCTGTACGCTTCCGGGCGCGGAGGCGTAGAGCCGGTCCTTCAATATATCGAGATAAAAGGCGGAAAGATCCGTGGCGCACAGGTTGTGCAGGGTATGGAACACCTTGTGGAACTCATACGTGACGTACGCGTCCTGCACGCGGTCATGGGCGCGGGTGACGAGATCGATGGCGAAGCGGTCCAGGGGGTCCATGTCCTTTTCCGCCACGGCCGCATCCGGCGTAAAGTCGCCGATGTTGCCCAGGATGTAGCGGCAGGTGTTGCGAAGGCGCCGGTAGGCGTCCACCTGGCGGCTCAGGATTTCCTCGGAGATGCGGATATCCTCGCGGTAGTCGGCGGATGCCACCCACATGCGGAGAATTTCAGCGCCGTATTTGGCGATGATCTCTTCCGGGGCCATGCCGTTGCCCAGAGATTTGGACATCTTCCGGCCCTGGCCGTCCACCACGTAGCCGTGGGTGAGGACTTCCTTATACGGCGCGATGCCCCGCGTGCCGATGGAGGCCAGGAGCGAGGAATGGAACCAGCCGCGATGCTGGTCCGACCCTTCAAGGTACATGTTGGCGGGATAGGTGCATTCCGGCCGCTGCTCGCAGACCGCCGCGAAGCTGGTGCCGGAATCGAACCAGACGTCCAGGATGTCCGTCTCCTTCTTCCAGTGGACGGAACCGCAGGACGGGCATTTCAGGCCCGCCGGGACGATTTCCGCCAAATCCGTCTCGAACCAGTAGTCGCAGCCCGTGGGGTGTTTGGCGAAGCGGGACGCGATATCCTTGGCCCAGGCGGCGTCGTGCCAGGCTTCGTTACACGTTTCGCACAGGAGGGCGATAATGGGCACGCCCCAGGTCCGCTGGCGGGAGATGCACCAGTCCGGCCGGTTTTCGATCATGCTGTAGATGCGGGCCTCGCCCCAGGAGGGGACCCATTCCACATCGTTCTTGATGGCGTTAAGCGCCTTTGCGCGGAGGTTATTGGCCTCCATCTGGATGAACCACTGGGTGGTGGCGCGGAAAATCACCGGCTCCTTGCAGCGCCAGCAGTGCGGGTAGGAGTGGGTGATCTTGGCGGACGCCATGAGGTTGCCCGCTTCCTTCAATTTTTCTATAACCTTGGGGTTGGCTTCCCAGACGTTCATCCCGGCGAAAAACCCCACGGTGTCGTAGAAGCGGCCCTCGTCGTCCATGGGCGAATAAATTTCCAGGCCGTATTTGACGCCCGTGTCGTAGTCCTCACGGCCGTGGCCGGGCGCGGTGTGCACGAAGCCCGTGCCCGCTTCCAGCGTGACGTGGTCCCCGAGAACCAGCGGGGATACCCTTTCATAAATCGGATGGCGGGCTTTCAGCCCTTCCAGGTCCGCGCCCTTGGCCCGGCCCGCGATTTCATACCCGCTCCAGCCGTAGACTTTGGCGTTGGCTTCAAGCAGCCCTTCAGCCAGGAGGTAGAACGCGCCGTTCGCTTCCACCAGCACGTAGTCAAGCTCCGGGTGCGCGGCAACGGCCATGTTGTCCGGGATGGTCCAGGGCGTGGTGGTCCAGATGAGGACGAAGGTTTTGGCGGGATCGGCCTTGGGGAAAAGATCGCGGATTTTAGGATCGTTCAGCGGGAACCGCACATAGATGGAGGGGGAGGTGTGGTCCTCGTACTCCACTTCCGCCTCGGCCAGGGCCGTGTGGCAGGAAATGCACCAGTGGATGGCTTTTTTGCTGCGCACCACCGAGCCGTTTTCATAAAAATTGGCCAGTTCGCGGGCCGTCGCGGCTTCGTACGCCGGGGCCATGGAAAGGTACGGATCTTCCCAGGTGCCGAAGACGCCCAGCCGTTTAAATTCCTTGCGCTGGATGTCGATAAACTTGTTCGCCCAGTCGCGGCAGCGTTTGCGCACCACGTGGGCCGGGAGTTCCTTCTTCTTATCGCCCAGGGAATGCTCCACCTGCAATTCGATGGGAAGGCCGTGACAATCCCATCCGGGAACGTATTCAGCCATGTAGCCCAACATGTTTTTGGACTTGACGATGAAGTCCTTCAAAATCTTGTTCAGGGCGTGGCCCATATGGAGGTGGCCGTTGGCGTACGGGGGGCCGTCGTGCAGGACATAGCGGCCTTTCTCGTTGCCCGCGCTGACCATGGCGGTGTAGACGTCCATCTCTTCCCAGGTGCGGAGCATTTCCGGCTCGCGCTGTGTAAGGTTCGCCTTCATGGGGAAGGAGGTCTCGGGAAGATTCAGGGTCTTTTTATAATCGGTGGTCATGGAAAACTCCCAGTATCATAATGAAGAGGGGAATAGTGTGCCATTTATGGGATGAAGTCAAGATTTGACTTGGGGCGGTAGCCGGGAGATGGGAGAGAGCCCCTCTTCCGGAGAGCGTCTCAATCTTGACAAGACGCCGCCATCCGTTGATACTTAAAAATTAGACCAAAAAGTTTTCCGGAGCCCCATGCGCAACCGTTACGCCATCATCGCCGCCGTCACCGCCCTGGTGACGCTTATCGACCAGGCCACCAAGGTCCTGGTGCTGCACTCCATCCCCCTGTATACGGAAATACCGGTAATCAAAGATTTTTTCAGCCTCGTGCATGTGCGCAACCGCGGCGCGGCCTTCGGCTTTCTGAACCGCCACGACATCTCATGGCAGTTCTGGCTGTTTCTGGCCGCGACGCTCGTGGCGATTGTGGTCGTCATCATGCTCGCAAAAAGCTCCAGGGCGGACGATTATCCCTTTTTCCTGTCCCTCGGGCTGATCCTCGGCGGCGCGGCCGGCAACCTTATCGACCGCATTCTGTACCGCGAGGTCATAGACTTTCTTGATTTTTACTGGGGCACGTACCATTGGCCCGCCTTCAACGTGGCGGATATCGCCATCTGCTGCGGCGCGGCGCTGGCCCTCATCTTTTCCCTTCGCCGGTCCCCGCCGGCGGAAAAAACCGGGAGATAGCTCGTGGAGAGCGTATTCTGGCTCAGTATCCTGAGCCTTCCCATTCTTCCCAATTTGTGGTGTATTTGGCACGCTTCGCGCCACGACTTCCCCCTGCCCGACGAACGGAAGCTGTGGATACGCGCGGGCACCTTCGCGCCTGTTATCGGCGGGATTCTCTATCTCGCCGTGGGCATGCGCCGGGCGCGCCCGTTGCGGGACGCGAGCCTGGAAGCGGGCGGCGAAAGCGGCCCGGAACCGGCGGGGGAAAACCCGGACCGGACGGATCGGTAACTTTTCGCGATCCCCAACGGGAACGCATAACCGGAGATAGTGTATGAAACGCAGCCTTCTTGTTTGCCTGCTCGCCCTGCCCGTGATGCTGACCTCCTGCATCAACCAGAGCGAAATTAAATCGCTCAACGCCCGGGTGACCCAAAACGAACAGCGCATGCAGCAGCTTTCCTCCCAGGTGGGCAACGTGGAACAGGTGCTGCCCGGCCAGGCCGAAATGTGGGCCCAGGTCCAGGCCATGCGCCAGGAGCTCAACACCGTTCGCGGCCAGATGGACGAAATGACCGCCGGAAACGGCACCGGCCACATGGCGCAACTGACCGCCAAGGTCGCCCGGCTGGAAACGGCCGTCCGGATGATGGCGGCGCAGATGGGCGTGCAGGTTGACGTCCTGGATACCCCCGTCGCCGGGGAAACCCCTCCTGGCGCGGTTCCGGCGGACGGCGCCGCGATGGCGCCCGGAACCGCCGCCACCCCCGAAACGGCGCCTACCCAGACGGCAGGCCAAACGGCTCCCCAGACGGTTCCCTCTGCCCCGCAGGCGGCGAACGACCAAAAGGACACCGCCACCCGGCTGTACGATTCCGGCATGAACGCCTTCGCCTCGCGCAACTACAAGGGCGCGGTCAAGGCCTTCACGGACTTCACCAAGACCTATGCCAACCACAGTCTGGCCAGCAACGCCCATTTCTGGCGCGGCGAATCTTACTACCAGTTGAAGGATTATGCCGGGGCCGCCCTCGCCTACCAGGACGTGATCCAAAAATTCCCGGGCAGCGGCAAATTCCAGTCCGCCATGCTCAAGCAGGGCATGGCCTTCTACTATGCGGGCAAAAAGGACGCGGCCAAGCTCCGCCTGGAGGAATTGGTCAAGAAATACCCCGCCAGCCCGGAAGCCGGACGGGCGAAAAAATTCATGGAACAGAACAAATAGGCTTTGCAAGCCGATGGAGCGCGCCATGGAATCCAAAAACGCCGAGTATGCCGAAATCGCGACATACCTGCGCGGCCGGTTCAGACCCTTGAACGGCCCGGACGACCAGGCGTACGCGCAACTCAACACAGTCCAGGCGGGCCCCTCCCAGGAGGAATTTCTGGCGGCATCGCCCCTGCCGGATGCCGTCAACAAATTTTTGCTGCAACTGGACGCCAAAGTGGATGCGCTGCTTGCCGCGATGTGCACCTCCTCGATGGAGCAGGATTTCCCCCATACCATGGAGATCCATTCCATCAGCGCGTCAAAGCTGCATTTCACCACCAGCGCCCCCTTGGCGCCCGGCGACTGGCTCGAAAGTATCGTGTTTTTCCGCCAATCCGGGTTTGATACCGCCTCGGGCATCGGCAAGGTGACCGCGCGAAAGGTGGACAAGGACGGCACGCCGTTTTTCGAGTTGTCCTTCACCCGCATCCATGAAGAAGAACGCGAAAAAATCATCCGGTTTGTGTTCAAAGAAGAAAGAAGACTCCTCCGCGAGACGCGGCTGGAATAATCCCCGGCCGGCTATACTGTTCTGTGCGGAACCAGGGGAAAGGGGAGCATATTCTATGGGCAGCGCTATCGAAGGATCTGGCATGCTTGAGCAACAAAAAATCGTCGACCACGCAATGGACGGCATCACCGGGCTTTTCCGCGAATATGCCAAAACCACGGAAATTGGCGAGGCGGCTCAAAAAGCACTGCTCGTCTTCGTCCGGGCGACCTTAAGTGCGTCGCTCGACAACGCGCTGAAGGAAAGCGAGCTGTACCGCCATATCAACACGGAAATGCGCCAGGGATTGCAACACCTGTACAAGACCATCACCTCCGTTGCCGGTCCCGGCCAGGACAGCGCCGCCAAGGGAGATACCGGCAAACTTTTCTGCGAAGCCACGGAGCAGCTCAACGAAGTCATGGCCACCACCCTCGAGGCCACGGAAAGCATCATGGGTGAGGTGGAGCGCCTCCTCGACCTTTTGCAGGAAGTGTCCGGCCATCTGCAGACGATCAAAACAGCGGGGGATTCCGACGCGGTCAATACCCTGATCGGGCAGGTCACGACCTTTGAGGACTCCCTCACGCAGATCATGACATCCCTGAGCTTCCAGGACCTCACCGGCCAGCGCCTGAAAAAGGTCGTCGCCGCGCTGGGCGAAATCCAGGATTCCATCTTCGAAATGTACGTTTCCAGCGGCCTGATGCTCAAAACCCGCGAGGAAATGCCGGAAAAGGCCGTCGTGGAAATCGCGGCGGAAAGCAAACGGCGGTTGGACGAAATCAAGGAAGTCAAAGGGTCGGAGCTCAAAGGCCCCTCCCGGGACACGAATCAGGCCGACGTGGACAGCCTCCTGGCGGATCTCGGTCTATAATTCCCGGCCTTGCTGTCAAGCGGCGCTTTCGTGTATACTGGCGCCGCTTTTTCATGATAGCAAATGATAATGGAATTCATTCAACGTTTTGCCGATTGGAGCCGCCCATGCGCGCCGCGCTTGCATTTTTCGCTCTTTTTTCCGCGTTGCTTTTCCCTGCCACAGCCGGGGCCGCTCCGATCGCGGTCACGGTCAGCATCCCGCCGCAGAAATATTTTGTGGAACAGATCGGCGGCAGCGACGTCACGGTCACGGTAATGGCCGCCAAGGGTCAGGACCCGCATTCCTACGAGCCCACCGCCGCCCAGATGGAAAGCATCGCCCGGGCCGAGATGTATTGCACCATCGGCGTGCCCTTTGAGACGCAATGGGTGCCGAAATTCCGGTCCCTGAACCCTTCCATGCGCGTCGTGGATCTGCTCGGCGCGATCCCCCGCATCGAGGGCAAACCGGATCTGGCCCTGCGCGATACCCTGCCGGGCAAGGGGCGGAACCGGCATGACGAGCACGATCACGATCATGACGCCCACGGCGGCCATCATCACGGCCTTGACACGGACGACCCGCATGCATGGCTCTCCCCGGACGACATGGCAAAGGCCGTGCCCGTCATCGTCGCGGCGCTCGCCGAAAAACGGCCGGACCGCGCCGCTGCGTTCGCCGAGCGGGGAGCGGCGCTGGATAAAAACCTGGCGGACCTGAGCGCGCGCATCCGCGCCATGCTGGCCGGGGCCAAGACCAGAACCTTCCTGACCTTCCACCAGAGCTGGGCGCACTACGCGCGCAATTTCGGCCTGCGCGAAGCCAGCGTGGAGCTTGAAGGCCGCGAACCCGGCCCGAAAAGCATGGCCATGCTGATGGATTTCGCCAAGGCCAACAACATCAAGGTCATCGTGGCAGATTCCATGACCGGCCGTTCCGCCGTGGAGGCGATCGCGAACAATATCGGGGCCTCCGTCATCCATGCTACCCCGCTGGCCGAAGACTGGCCCGGCGCGCTGCTGGAATTTTCCGGAAAGCTGGCCGCGGCGCTGGGAGCGCCCCAGTGAACGCCCCCATAAGCGCCCCCCTGAACGTCCGGACAAACCCTCCGGACGCCCGCGCCCCGGAACCGGCTCCCGCCGTCTCGCTGGAAGGCGTTTCCTTCTCCCGCGAGGGCGAACTTGTCCTGGACAACGTGACCCTGCGCGTGGCCCACGGCGATTTTCTGGCGATTCTGGGCCCCAACGGCGGGGGCAAAACCACGCTCTTGCGGATCATCCTGGGGCTCCTGAAACCGGATACCGGCACGGTGCGCGTGTTCGGCAAGGCCCCGGAGGACGCCCGCGCGGGCATCGGGTATGTGCCGCAATTTTCCACCATCCGCCAGTCTTTTCCCGCGACGGTCCTGGACATGACGCTCATGGGCGGCGCCGGTATCGCGGTGGAAGGCCCCTGGGGCCGCCGCACCCTGTGGGCGCGGACGAAAGAAGCGCGTGAAAAGGCTATGGAAATCCTCGACCGCATCGGCATCGCGGACCTCGCGGGCAACGCCGTCCACGCCCTGTCCGGCGGCCAGCGCCAGCGGCTGCTCCTTGCCCGCGCCCTTATGGGCAGGAACGGGAACGATCCCTTTCTGCTCCTGCTCGATGAACCCACGGCCAGCATCGACCCGGAAGGCAAGGGCTGTTTCCTGGAATTCTGCGACCGGCTCAGACACGACGTCACCATGGTCATGGTCAGCCACGAGCTGGGCATGGCCTCGCCCTTTTTCAGCGGCGTGGCGCTCGTCAACAAAACCCTGACCCTTGTCCCCGGCAACTGCCCGGACACGGAAACCATGCGGACCGTTATCGGCGTCCACGCGCCGGATTGTCCGCTCAGCCATATGGTCCGCCACAGCTCCGGCTGCGGCTGCGCCTTGCCAGGGGGGCCGGAGAAGCCGAAGGGGCCGGAGAAAACCGCATGAGCGTGCTTGCCTATCCCTTCATGCAACACGCCGTTCTTGCGGCGCTTTTGTGCAGCATCGCCTGCGGCATCATCGGCTCCCTGGTCATCTTGAACAGGCTGTCCTATCTGGCCGGGGCCGTGGCTCATGCGGCATACGGCGGCATAGGCATCGCCTTCATCGCCGGTCTGCCGGTCCTGCCCTGCACCATGGGGTTTTCCCTAGCCTCCTCCCTGGTCATGGCCAAAACCATGATTAAAAACGGCGACATAGCGCCGGGCCAGACGGCGGATACGGCCATGGGCATCCTCTGGGCCGGCGGCATGGCGCTGGGCATCATCCTGATCGATCTGTCACCGGGGTATGCCGGGGATCTGATGGGCTTTCTCTTCGGCAGCATTCTGGCCGTGCCGGTGGAAAATCTCGTCTTCATGGCCGCTCTCGACCTCGCGCTGCTCGGCATGCTCTACCGGTACGGGCAGGGCCTGACGGCCGTCACCCTTGACCCGGAATTTTCCCGGGCGCGGGGCCTGCCGGTCACGGGGCTGTTCTACCTTCTGGTGGGCATGACGGCCGTCGCGGTGGTCATGCTGCTGCAGATCGTGGGGCTTATCCTGGTCATCGCGCTCCTGACGATCCCGCCCTACATGGGGCGGCGGATGACCCGGAGCCTGCCGGGCATGATGCTCGCGTCTTCCCTTCTCTGCTTCGCCTTCTGCCTTGGGGGGGTGGCCGTGGCCTATGTTTTCGACCTTTCTCCCGGCGCCGTCATCATCGCCGTGGCGACCGCCGCCTACGGGGCGCAATTGCTCCTGAAACGGTAGACGCCGCCGCGGGCGCATTGTGCGCTTGTATCCGGCCGCACCGGACTTGATCCGGCGCATCCCCCCTTCCGCGGATACGTTCTTATAAAATAAGCGGAAAAAAGCTTTATCCTTGCGATTCTACAGCAACAAGTATATATAATAAGATATCCAGGACCATCTCTTTGTGCATTGCTTCCGGCCTGGCGGTTTACGCTTCGCAAAGTCGCTTGGCGACGCTGCTTTCATGCTCACGGCTGCATTTACGGCGGGTACAATCGCCTCTGCCATTACTCGTTACGTTTATCTAACGCAGGTAAACTATATGAAAAAGTCAATAAAACAATCTACATTGACTGCGATTCTAAATATAACGTCACTACTTCTTCTTTTGTTAAGCTGCATGGCATTTTTCTTTATCATAAAATATACAAATGCTGCTAACGATGCCTATGACAATCGCTACAACCTTACGGCAAATGCCAAGCGTTTTATGGAAGGATCCGCTTATTTGACGGATGAAGTGCGAGCGTATGCAGCCACGGAAGACTCCATACATTACGACAACTATTGGAACGAGGTCAACGTCGTTAAAAACCGCGACATCGCCGTGGCCAACATGCGTAAGATCGGCATAACGCAGGCGGAAGAAAAGCTTGTCGAAAAGATGTTCTCCCTGTCGAACAACCTGATACCGCTTGAAGAAAAATCCATGGTTCTTGCTGCGGAAGGAAAACGAAAAGAAGCCCTGGATGCCGTGTACAGCGAGGGATATGAAAACTGGATTTCGCGTATCCGTCAGGCCCAAACGGAATTCATCGCGACCCTCGGGGTACGGACGGAGAGCGAGGTCACGTCCCTGCTCACCCTCTCGCGCTGGTGGACGGCCATTACCGTGGCCTGCCTCGCGGTTACGGCCGCCATCCAGATCATATCCGCGCTGGCGCTCCATACGCGGGTCATCCGCCCCATCGTCGCCATCCGGGACGAAATGCTGCAAATCGCCCGGGGCAACCTCCATTCCGGGTTCAACGCCGTACCGGACACATCGGAAATCGGCATGCTCATAGGGTCCATCCAATCCACGAAGTCCGAATTGAACAAATATATCGGTGATATATCAGAAAAACTTGCCGCCATCGCGGCGGGAAACCTCCAGACGCGCGTGGTAATCGACTACATCGGTGATTTTGCGGAAATCAAAACCGCCATCAACGAGATAACGCGCATTCTGTCCGAGCAGCGCGAGCAGGATAAAAACAGCCGCGAAAAGCTGCGGGAAGCGTACAAGGCCGCGAACGACGCCAACCAGGCCAAAAGCAGCTTTCTTTCAACCATGTCCCACGAGATACGCACACCCATGAATGCCGTTATCGGCATGACGAACATAGCGCTGACCTCCACGGAAGCGGCGCGAAAGGATTACTGCCTGGAGAAAATAGCCGACGCCTCCGTGCACTTGCTGGGCGTCATCAACGATGTGCTGGACATGTCAAAAATAGACGCGAACAAGTTTGAACTGGCGTCCGCCGAATGCAACGTTGAAAAGATGCTGTTGAAAATCGTAAACTTCATCACGTTCCGGATGGATGAAAAACGGCAAAAATTACGCGTTGTTATTGACGACGCTCTGCCGCGGACCATCATCACCGACGAACAGCGGCTTTCCCAGGTCATCACCAACCTGCTGACGAACGCCGCGAAATTCACGCCCGAAGACGGCTCCATCCACCTTAGCGCGCGGCTTGAAGAGAAAACGGACAACGATTGCGTGCTGTGCATCAGCGTACAGGATACCGGCATCGGCATTTCGGAGGAGCAGCAAAAGAAGCTGTTCACCTCCTTTACGCAGGCGGACGCGGATATTTCGCGGCGGTTCGGCGGCACCGGGCTTGGGCTTGCCATCTCCAAGAGCATTGTGGAAAAAATGAACGGCAGGATATGGATAGAATCCAGGGAGGGACAGGGAGCGACCTTTTCCTTCACCATGCGCGCCGGGCTGGGCAGCGAAAATCAGGCCGACAGCCCGGCGGATCCGGCCGTCGCATGGGAAAAGCTGCGGGTTCTTGTCGTGGATGACGAGCCGGAAGTGCGGGAGTGTTTCCAGCATATCGCCGAACGGTTGGGCTTTCATTGCGATGCCGTGCCCGGCGGGCCCGAAGCCTGTGAAAAAATCACCAGTCAGGCCCCCCACGATATATATTTCATCGACTGGAGCCTGCCGGGCATGAACGGCGTGGAACTGATCCGCCGCATACGGGAGCTTGGCTGCGGCAACGCCGCCTTCATCATGAGTTCCGCGACGGAATGGGTCATGATTGAAAAAGAAGCCAGGGAAGCGGGCATTGCCGACTTCATTCCCAAGCCGCTGTTTCCCTCCGTCGTTACCGACGCCATGGCGCAATGCCTGGGAGTGGGGGCGTGCCTGCCCGGCGGCAAGCAGGACGGCGGCCAGCCTGATTTCAGCGGCCGCCGGATCCTGCTGGTCGAAGATGTGGCGATAAACCGCGAAATCGTGCTTTCCCTGCTCGAACCCACGGGGCTGGCCATCACCTGCTCCGAAAACGGCTCGTCGGCCGTAGCCGCCATGGAAACGCGCGCCCGCGACTTCGATATGATCTTCATGGACGTGCACATGCCGGAAATGGACGGGTACGAGGCGACACGGCGTATACGGGCCATGGAGGACGAACACGCCAGGACCATCCCCATTATTGCCATGACCGCCAACGTATTCCGCGAAGACATCGAAAAATGCCTGTCAGCCGGGATGAACGGCCATGTCGGCAAACCGCTGAATTTAGGCAAAGTGCTCGAACAGCTTACGGCGCATCTGCCGGGATAGTCCTTCCCGAATCCCGGAGCCGGGGCTCGCGTTCATGACCGGGCGGCAGCGTTTGCCGGGCGTTTGCCGTAGGCTGGCGGCGCACCATACGGCGTGATCCCCCGCGCGCCCCGGAACAAACCGTTCCGGGGCGCGCTTTTCCGTCAGCCCATCTCCGTTATTTTTTCTCTCAGCCAGTGGGCGATAGAATCAGGTCGCCGCGCCTGTCTTTCATGCAATAGTGAAAATGAACAGAACCGCCACGGAGAGGACCGATCGTTGACGGATCCCCCGCCAAAGCGGCGTGGCGGCGTGCGAGGTGGACCATGAACGGCAGGCGCGTGCAAGAAGACGTCAAGCGTCGTTTCAGGCTGCGATTCTTCGGCCTGCAAGGATACTTCGTCCTGATCGCCGCCGCTCTGCTGCTGGCTACCGGCGTGGCTCTGGCCTGGCTCGGATACCGTATGATAACCCACAATCTGGAGACCGCCGTGGAAAGGCGGGTCGATGCCATCGGCCGCGAAATCAAACGGGGTATCAACAACAGTATACGCCAGCCGGCCCATGCTTTTCTGGCAGCCTCCGCCAAAGGCGAACTGCCGATGGCCCGCACCCCGGAAGACCGTATCCGGCTGCTGCCCCTTGTCCGGGAAGTTCTGCGGTTCCACAGCGTCTTCGGGTCCGTCATCGTCAGCTACGACAACGGCGACATCTTCATGGCCAAGCTGTTGCAAACCGAACATGAGCGTATTTTTTTCAAAGGCCCGCCGGAAACCGTCCTGATGACTTTGGAAATACGGACGTCCGGCCCGTCTCCTGCCAGCGAGTATTCTTTCTACGGTTCCCGGTTGCGGCTGCTGCATACCCGGCAGGAATACAGAGCCCCGTACTACCTTGACAACGCGCGCGCCTGGCATCAGGCCGCCATGCAGGCCGAGGGAACGGTTGAGACCGATCCGATGATCGTCTTCAGCCGCCAGACCGTAAGCATGATCATGGCGCGAAGGAGCCTGGACGGCCGCGCCGTGGTCGCCGTGGGCCTCCGTCTGGACCACCTGTCCCGCCTGTTGGCCAACGAACGCCCGACGCCGGGATCGCGCGTGGCGCTGTTCCAGGCGGACAAACACCTCCTTGCCGCGGACCGGGGCCTTCTGACGCAGGAGAACGATATACCGGCCCTGCGACAACTGGAGGATCTTGCCCCGGTCACCCGGCAGGGAGTGGAAAAGTACCTTCAGGGCCAGCGCACGACAAATTTACGCCTGTCGAGCGGGGCGAAAAGCACGGGGCTGCGGATCCGCGACGGGGGGCGGGACTGGCTCCTGGTTCTGGAAGAATTGGACGACGATCCGACCCGGCCGGGCGACTTCATGGTTCTGGCCATCCCCAGGGACGAGCTCTTCCTCACGGCAGGCCTGTTTCTGCGGTACGCCGCGCTGGGCATGCTCGGCCTGTTGCTGTTGATCGTGCCGGTGATCTGGCTGGCGGCCCGGCATGTGGCCGTTCCCCTGCGGCTTATGACCGAGCGGACGCGAAACCTGGCCGAAATGTACAATTATTATGGGCCGAAGACCAGATTTTCGCTGGTGCCGGAAATCAACGACCTGGTGCGGAACGTGGAGTTCATGCGGGATAATCAGCAGAAAATCCTCTCCATCATCGGCCTGATAAGCGGCGACCGCGACTTCGAGACCCTGCCCGGTCGGGTGCTGCGGGAAATCATGACCATAACGGACGCCCACGGCGGGGCGCTCATGATTATGGACGAGTCGAAAAACTTCCTTGAAAAAGGCTTGTCCTGCTGGGACGGCGGTGAGGTCCAACCCATCACCATGCCCGGCCTGCTCCCGGGGACATCCTATGCGACATCCCGCGCCCTCACCGAAGGCCGGAGCATCGTGGACTGCATCGCCCGCGACGACCCCCGGGCCGCCGTGGAGCCGGTGGCTCAGGGCTTTGTCGGGCGCCCGGATGCGCACTATCTGCATCTGATCAGCCTGCCCCTGCGCGACCGCACGGGCGAGCCCCTGGGCAGCCTGACCCTTATGAAACGCGGAAAAGCAAAGACGCCCAAACTTACCGCCGAACAAATCAGCTTCATGGAAGCCGTCGTGGCGGCCGCCGCCGTGGTGCTGGAAACCCAGGCCCTGATCAAAAGCCAGTACGACCTGCGGGACGCGCTCATCCATATCCTGGCCGGGGCCATCGATACCAAGTCGCCCTATACCGGCGGGCATTGCGCCAGGGTACCGAAGATTTTCCAGATGCTGCTGGAAGCGGCCAACGACGCCGAAGACGGCCCGCTCAAGGATTTTCACCTGGATGAAAACAGCCGCGAGGAAGCCCGGCTGGCCGCATGGCTCCACGATTGCGGCAAGATCACCACGCCGGAATATGTCATGGATAAGGCCACCAAGCTGGAGACCCTTTACGACCGCATCCACGAAATCCGCACCCGCTTTGAAGTGCTCAAGCGCGACGCGGAAATAGCCAGCCTCAAAGCCCGGCTGGAGGGCGCCGACCCCGCGGTCGAGCAGCAAAAACTGGCGGAGGCCCTGGCGGAACTGGACGATGATTTCGCGTTCGTGGCCGCCAGCAACCTCGGCGGCGAGCATATGGACGACGCGGCTCTCGCTCGTCTTGCGGCTATCGGCGGCAAGCCCTTCGTGCGGACTCTGGACAAACGGCTGGGGGTCTCCCGAGGCGAGCTGGCGCGCATGGAAGGCGCGTCCGTGCCGGATCCGCCGGTCAGGGAAACGCTGCTCATGGACAACCCCGAACATATTATCCCCAGAGGCGAAAACGATATGCTGCCCGCCGACAGCCCCTGGAATTTCCAGCTGGACGTCCCGGCCACGCTGTACAACCGGGGAGAGCTGTATAACCTCAGCATACGCCGGGGAACCCTGACCCAGGAAGAACGGTACAAGATTAACGACCACATCACGCGCACCATCCTGATGCTGGACGAACTGCCGCTGCCCAAACACCTGCGCCAGGTCCCGGAAATCGCCGGAGCCCATCACGAAACCATGGACGGTAAAGGCTACCCCCGGCGGCTGCTGCGCGATGAGATGAGCTGGGGAGCGCGCATGATGGCCATTGCCGACATTTTCGAGGCTCTCACCGCCTGGGACCGCCCGTACAAGACCTCCAAGACGCTCCGCGAGGCCTTGGACATCATGGAAAATTTCAAGAAAAACAACCATATCGATCCGCAGCTTTACGAACTCTTCCTCAAGGCGGGTATTCCCGAACGGTACGCGGCGGCATATCTGAAACCGGAGCAAAACGATTTACAGTGAAATGGCCGGGAACGCGCCGGAAGCGAGCTGCCCTTTTCATTCGGATAGAGAACAGCCCCTGGCCGTCCGTTGCACGGGCAGGGGCTGTATCGAGCTCCGCGCGGCCTGCCGTCACATATACAGCAGCTTGAGGTTTTCCGGCTCGAAAATCCGGCGGACGTGCACATCCATGAAAGCGCACGCCCCCTCGGCATCCTCGTTGCGCATGAACTCGTACAGCTTGTTATGGTCTTCCAATGACCGCTTCACGAAAAAGGAACTGTAATAGTTCCTGTACCGCAGGGCCTGCACCTTGGTGGCTATGGCGGAGAGGGCGTCCGTCAGATACGGGTTTTTGGCGAGGTTCATGATCGTCCGGTGGAATTCGAAATCCAGCTTCAGATAGTAGTTCATGTCGTGCCTGTCTTCGTGCAGGATTTTATCCACCGGCTCGCCGAAACGTTCCAGCGCGGCGATAAGGCGCGCGTAATTGCGCTGCATGGCATGGCGTATGGCCGCCTGCTCAAGGGCTATGCGCAGCGCGCACAAATCTTCCAGATCTTCCGGGTCGGTGGAAAAAACAAAGGTTCCCTTGCGGGGCCTGATCACAACAAGATGCTCCGCCGCGAGACGCAGCAGCGCTTCCCGGATGGGCGTCTTGCTCAGCCCGAGGGCGTCGGCAAGATCCTGTTCCCGTATCTTCTCACCGAGATCCAGCCGGCCCTGGACGATCATCAGCCTGAGCTTGTCGGCGGCGACTTCCGCGAGTGATCTTTGTTTTGCGACCATGTGCCCCTCTGTGTGTAGTATATCACATATCACAAATTCTCCCGGATTGACAGCATAACGACCCGGCATGGTTGCTTTTTCACGGAAACGACTGAACGTAACCTCCCGCGCATATTGCAATATATCACCCGCGGCGGCCCGGGCGAATTGACTCTTCTTTTGCCTCCGGCCATAGACTAGAGGAAACCCGGCCTGCCGCAACATGGTATTGTATCAAGAGAACCCGGTAACCATAGGAGATCGTATGCGCATCAAGTCCATCCGCATTCTGGCCATTACGATGGCGCTCTGCCTGGGGCTCGGTCTGAACGCCGCGTCCGCCGCCATGACGCTCAAACTCGGCACGGTCACGCCCGCCGTGGGAGACAGGCTCATTGAGGCCTGTGAAATCTTCAAAAAATACGTCGAGGAAAAAACGGGCGGCGCCATCACAATTACCCTGTACCCCGCCAGCCAGCTGGGGGGAGAACGTGAAATGCTGGAAGCCCTGCAAATGGGCACGCTGGAGATGGCCTCGCTGACCAACGGGCCCTTCCCCAACTTCTCCAAGGACATCCTGGTGTTCGACATCCCCTTTGTCTTCCCTTCCGAGGCAGTGGCCTACACGGTGCTTGACGGCCCCTTCGGCGACAAGCTCCGGGAAAAGGTGCTCAAGGACACGGGTGTGCGCTGCCTGGGTTTTGCGGAAAACGGGTTCCGCCACTTCACCACGACGAACAAACCCATCCGTGTGCCCGGCGACGTGAAGGGGCTGAAAATCCGCGTCATGGAAAACCAGGCCCACATGGCCATGATCCGCGAGCTGGGCGGCATCCCGACCCCCATGGCCTTCGCCGAACTGTACACGGCCCTTGCCCAGGGCGTTGTTGACGGCCAGGAAAACCCCATCTCCCTGACCGCCTCCATGCGTTACTACGAAGTGCAGAAATACCTCACCATGGACGGCCATCTCTATTGCCCGTACCTGTTTATGGTCAACGAGGATATCTGGAAGCAGATGACCGCCGACCAGCAGAAAATCGTGATGGAAGGCGTGGCCATCTGGCGGGATGAGGAACGCACGCGCAATAAAAAGCAATCCGACGAAGCCGAGCACCTTATGGCGTCCAAGGGCACGGAAATCATCAAGCTTACCCCTGACGTGCATGCCCAGTTCCAGAAACAAACAGCGGGCGTGGAAGATTTTATCCGCAAGCAGGTCAGCCCCGGCCTGATCGAGGAACTGAAAAAGGCGATCGCCGACGCGCAGGCGAAGTGACCCCCAAGAGCCGCCCCGGCCACGTGGGGCGGCGGTCAACACGGTTCACGCTCTTTTCGCAGACATGGGAGGCATAATGCACTTTCTGCTACGGCTCCAGGCGGTCCTTATCCGGATTGAGGAATATATCGCGGCCTGGCTGCTCATTGCCATGACGGCCGTGGTTTTCTGGGGGATTCTGGAGCGGTTCGTCATCCAGAGCGGGTTCGGCTTCACGGACGAACTCTCCCGGTATATCAGCATCTGGGCCGTCTTTTTCGGCGGCTGCCTGGGAGTTGTGAAAAACGCCCACATCGGGGTTGAGGTTTTCGTCAAACCCCTGCCCGAAAGATTCCAGCGCCCCCTGGCGGTTCTGGCGAACACCCTCTGCATGGCCTTCATGGGCCTTGCCGCCTGGTACGGCTGGGACTATTTCATACGGCTCGGCAAAACCACGCAAACCTCGCCGGCCATGGAAATTCCCATGTCCCTGGTGTTTCTCGCCGTGCCCATCGGCTGCGCCCTCATGTGCGTCCATTATCTCGTTCTGGCCGCGGTCATCGCAAGCGGCGGCAGCATGGAGAGCACCCAGGAGGAAGCCGTATGAGCGAGGTGCTTTTTCTTTCCCTGGCCGCGCTGGTCGTGCTCAACGTGCCTATCGCCATCAGTATCGGCTTCGCGACCTTCATCGCCATTGCCTTCAGCGGCAAAGTGCCCCTGTTTCTCGTGGCCCAGCGCATGTTCACGGGCATGGATTCCTTCCCCCTGCTCGCCATCCCGCTGTTCATGGTGGCGGGCGTGCTCATGGACCGCGGCGGCATATCCAAAAGGCTCATCATGCTGGCGACCAGCATCGTCGGCAACGTCCACGGGGGCCTTGGGATCATCGCCATCCTGGCCTGCATGTTCTTCGCGGCCATTTCCGGCTCGGCCCCGGCAACGGTTGTGGCCATCGGCACCATCATGGTGCCGGCCATGGTCCAGGCGGGATACGGCAAGCCGTTCTCGGCCGCCCTGCTCGCCGCCGCAGGGACCATCGGCGTGGTCATCCCGCCGAGCATCCCTTTTGTTTCCTACGGCGTCACCATGAACGTCTCCATCGGGAAACTGTTCGCGGCAGGCATTCTGCCCGGCATTCTGATGGGCGTCGTGCTCATGATCGTCTGCTATTTTTACTGCAAAAAACACGGGTACGGCGCGGGCGTGCAGGGAAGACTCCCCATCTGGCAGGCCTTCAAAGTGGCCGGCTGGGGCATCATGATGCCCGTCATCATCCTCGGCGGCATCTACGGCGGGTTCTTCACCCCCACGGAAGCCGCGGCCGTGGCCTGCGTCTACAGCCTGCTGGTCGGCCTCTTCATATACCGGGAACTGGCGGTCAGGGACATCATCCCCAGCTTTCACGCGGCGGCCGTTCCCTCGGCCATGGTCATGCTGATCATCGCCTGCGCGACAGCCATGGGATGGGTCATGACCACCGAGCAGGTGCCGCTGAAAATCACCAACACCCTGTCCGCCCTGACGGAAAACAAAATCGCCCTCCTAATGCTGATTAACGGCATTCTCCTGGTCACGGGCTGCATCATGGAGATCAACGCCTCCATTATCCTGCTCGGGCCGATATTCGCGCCGCTGCTGCTGCAGTACGGCATCGACCCCGTCCATTTCGGGGTGATTATGGTTATCAACCTGGCCATCGGCCTGCTTACGCCGCCGCTCGGGATCAACCTCTTCGTGGCGAACAGCCTGCAACGCGACGTGGCGTTCAAAAAACTGGTCATCAACGTGCTGCCCATGCTCGGCGCGCTGTTGCTGCTGCTTCTGGCCGTCACCTACATTCCCGCGCTTTCGTTGCTGCTGGCCGATATACTGGGATAACACCGTTACAATACCGTATCCAAGGAGACCATACCCATGAGCACCCAAGTCCGTGTTGCCGTTGTCCAGGCATCACCCATTCCTTTTGACAAGGACGCCGCCGTCGCCAAAGTGGCCAGGCTGACCAGGGAAGCCGCGGCCAAGGGCGCGAAGATCGTCCTGTTCCCCGAGGCGTACATCCCCTGTTACCCGCGGGGCATGCATTTCGGCTCCAATGTCGGCAAGCGCACCGACGAAGGCCGCAAGGACTTCCGCCGGTATTACGAGCAGGCCATCCCCGTTCCCGGCGAGGAAACCCTTCTTCTCGGGCAGGCGGCGGCGGAAGCGGGCGTGTACCTGAACGTGGGGGTAATCGAGCGGGATAACGGGAGTTTGCACTGCACGGTGGTCTTCTTCGGCCCGGATGGGACGTACCTCGGCAAACACCGCAAGCTCAAGCCCACCGGGTCCGAACGCCTTATCTGGAGCCAGGGGGACGGCAGCACCCTGACCGTTGTTGATACCCCTTACGGCACAATGGGCTCGGTCATCTGCTGGGAAAACTACATGCCGCTCCTGCGGGCCGCGATGTACGCCAAAGGCACCGCGATCTACCTCGCGCCCACGGCCGACGCCAGGGACAGCTGGCAGGCCACCATCAAACACATCGCTCTGGAGGGCCGCTGCTTCGTGCTTTCCTGCAACCAGTACCAGACCAAGGACATGGTCCCCACTGACCTGCCCGGCTACGGGGACCTGGACGCCGAGCCGGATCTCATGTGCCGGGGCGGCAGCGCCATCCTGGACCCCCTGGGCAACTATCTGGCGGGCCCGCTGTACGGCGAGGAAGGCATCCTGGTGGCGGATCTCGACCTTGGCCGCCTGGCCGAAGCCCGGTACGACTTTGACGTTGTCGATCACTACGCCCGGAACGACGTGTTCACCTTGCTCGTTGACGAACGGCCGCAGAGGGGCATAGAGTTCATCACGGAAGATAACGCATAACCGCATGCTGCCAATTCACCTTTTCCAGCCCGGCCCGTCCGGGCTTTTTGCCGTCCGGCCACTGCAAGGAGCGCGCACGCTATCCAGGAAAAGCGCCGGAACGCATGCGGTATCCTCGGCGGCCCCCTGCCGTCGCCCGCCTTGCCCGGCCCGCGCAATTCCTGTTGCGCGCCGGCACCATATACGCAATACTACCTCCCGGCTGATTCAGATTGTCCCGTCCGGCCGCGGCCGTACCTTGCCTGTCTAGCGAGGGCTCCATGAACAAAGTCTTTTCCCTGGAAATATTCGACGACAGCTCGGCGCTCGCGGAATCGAACTTCTTCAACCAACAGAAGTTCCCCTGGGGGGAGGCCGTCTGGCTGACCGAGCCGGACGAACGGACCATGAGCCGGGTTACGGCCGGGCTCATCACGTTTTACTCCTTCACCTCCCAGCCCGAACACAGCCACAGGCGCGAAGAGCAGGTGCTCTATGTTATTTCCGGCCACGGTGAGCACACGGTGGACGGCGTGCGCTACCCGATGGCCCCCGGCAGCTACTTCCATATCCGCCCGCACTCCCGCCACGTGGTGACCAACAACAGCGCCGAGAACCTGCGCGTCCTCGTGATCTACATTTATTACCCGCTTTCCCCCTTCGACCAGGAAAGCGACGCATTCAAACCCTGGTACGTGGACTTTATTTCCGGCAAATACCCGAAGCCGGGCGGCGCTTCCCAACCCGCCGGGAACCGGAAGGAAGACGCGCCCCTCGCTTGGGATATCGGCCCGCCGTACAGACCGGAACCGTACGACGAAAACGATTTGTTCGACGAATTTTTCGACCTGGAGGCGCTGCACTCGGTCCTGGCCCATCTCTCCCAAGTGCTGGAAGTGAGCATCAGCCTTCTGGACAAAGAAGGCCGCTACATCATGCAGGCGGGAAGCCGCGCGTCCTTCTGCGCCATGCTGATGACCGCCGAAGACGGCACCTATTGCCGCCGTTTTTTCCGCAAGGTGTTCGAACAGCTCAAGGGCGACGTCAGGCCGCACTTTTTTTCCTGTTGCCACAATATCGCCAGCATCATCACCCCCATCCGCTACCGGGACGAGGTTGTCGGCTACCTCAAATGCGGGGAGATATTCCTTTCCACGGCGGACAGGGAAGCCCTTGCGAATGAGGCGGCCCCGCTTGCCCTGCACTACGGGTTTGACGCGCCTTCCCTCCGCCGCGCCGTGAACGATGTCCCCCTCGAGCCCAAGAGCAGGCTTTACACGGTGGCGGAAGCGACCATGACCATCGTCAGGGCCATCATCAACCAGGCGGAGTCCAAACGCCGCCAGCACGAGCTGGACAGGAGCCGCCTTTCCCTCGTTCAGGAACAGCTTGCCAAAGCCAGTCTGGAAAAGGCCCTGCACGAATCCGGATTGAAGCGGCGCAGTCGCAGGTCAACCCGCACTTTCTGTTCAACACCCTGAATACCATCTCGCAAATGGCCTACATGGAAGGCGCCTCCAAAGCCTCCGCGCTCACCAGGGATCTTTCCGAGCTTCTGCGCTACACGTTGCGCAAAAGCGAGGAACTCATCCCCCTCCAAGACGAACTGGGGCTCCTGCAACACTATATCAATATCCAGAAGGAACGCTTCGGCGACCGCATCCGGTTTTCGGTGGCGGTGGACGAGGAAAGCGTCGGCGATAGGTACCGGGTTTCCCTCCCCTGCATGATCCTCCAGCCCCTGGTTGAAAACGCCATTGTGCACGGCCTCGAATCCAGCGTGGAAGGCGGCGACGTCAATATCAGCGTGTGGGGAGAGGAGGCCATGCTTTTCGCCTCGGTGCGGGACAACGGCTGCGGGTTCGACCCGGAGGAGGTGCGGCACCGCGTGGAAAACCGCGTGGGATTGAAAAGCACCATGAGCCGCCTGACTTTGCACTACGGCGAAAATTGCCGTTTTTCAGTGGAAAGCGCGCCCGGAAAGGGATGCGCCATAACCTTGGCAGTCCCCCGGATGGCGCCGCTGGAAACAGCGGACTCCAGACAGGAAGCCGACGTGTTCCCAAAGGGAGTCTGAACCGGTGAACGCGATAACCTTGCTCGTGGCCGACGACGAACCCATTGTGCGGACGTTTCTCAGGCAGTACGTGCGGGAAAACGGTCTGCCCGTCTCCCGCATCCTGGAGGCCGCCAACGGCCAGGAGGCCATTGAACTCGCGCTGGAGCATTCCCCGGATCTCATTCTGATGGACATACGCATGCCCGGCGTCAACGGGCTGGACGCCGCCGCCGCCATCATGAAGGAACGCCCCGCCGCCGCCATCGTCATGGCGACCGCCTATGACGACTTTGAATACGCCCGAGGCGCGCTGCGTTCCGGCGTGAAGGATTATCTTTTAAAACCCCTTGATCCCGCGGCGCTCGCCGACCTGATCCGCAAAGCGCTTGCCGCCAAGCAGGCAAACGCTCCGGACAAGGCCGCCCACCCCCTGGTAGCGCAGGTCAGGGAATATGTGGCGGCGAACCTGGGCGAAACGCTTCGCCTGGAAGACATCGCCCGCGCCGCGCACGTCTCCCCCTCGCATTGCAGCCGCGTGTTCAGCCGCCACGCGGGCATGTCCATCAGCGATTTCGCGGCACGCCAGCGCCTGGCGAAAGCCAAGGAGCTTCTTGAAAGCACGCACCTTCCCGTCACGGAAATTGCGGGAAGGCTCGGGTTTTCCACCTCCGCCTATTTCGCGAGCTGGTTCAAACGGATGACCGGCACCTCCCCGCTGGGGCACCGTAAGGTAAAAAAGGCAGCTCCGCCGCCGTTCTCGGATTGATCGCCCGTCGAACCATTTCTTGCGTATTTATTTGCACATCATTTCGATATTTTTGCGCACGGAATCGAACGCCGTGCCCTCTCCTTTTCCGCTATTCTCATTCCGGGGTTATCCCCGCAGTCTGCGCCTTCACCGGGCCGGTGAAGGCGCGGCGCTGCTGCCGGACGAATCCGGACGCGGCATCCATGTCGTAGAAAACGTTTAATGCACATTTGAGGAGTTACCTTATGAAAAAACTAGTGCTGATCGCGTTTATGCTCACAGCGCTCCTGGCGGGCCCCGGCGCCGGGCACGCGGCCGGAAAAGTGACGGAACTGCGCATGAACATCACCCCGGCGGAGACAAGCGTCTGGTTCGTCGCCGGGCGTGAATTCAAACGCATTGTCGAGGAAAAAACCGAGGGACGGTACAAGGTTTCCCTGTTCGGCAACGAACAGCTTTCCGGCGGCGATCTGGTCAAGGGCATTGAAATGATCTTCACCGGCGTAACCGACCTGGATCTCCACTCCTCCATCAACATGACCGGGTTCGAACCCAAATTGACGGTCATCACCATGCCCTGGCTGTTCCCGAAAGGCTATGAAAGCGTTGATGAACTCTTCTTCAACGGCCCCGGGGCCAAGTATTTCACGGACCTCATCGAAAAGAAGAACGTGAAGGTTCTGGGCTTCGGCGAAAACGGTTTCCGCCAGCTGACCAACAGCGTCCGTCCGGTCCGGTCCCCGGCCGACATGAAACAGCTGAAAATCCGCACCCCACCCATCGCCATGTACGTCGACCTCTTCAAACTCTTCGGCGCGGACCCCACGGTTATGAGCTTCTCGGAAGTGTTCACCGCCCTCCAGCAGGGCACCATCGACGGCCAGGAAAACCCGCTGGACACCATCCGGGCCGGCAAAATCCAGGAAGTGCAGAAGTACATCTCCCTTTGGAACTATTCCTATGACCCCCTCGTGCTGTCCGTCAGCAACAAGGTCTGGAAAAAACTGTCCGACGCGGACAAGGCCATCTTCCTCGAAGCCGGCCAGCTCGCCTGCAAAAAGCAGATTGAGGAGTCCCGCAAGCTCGACAAGCAGAACCTGGAACTGTTCGCCAAGACCATGGAAATCGTCACGCTGACCGACGCGGAAGCCAAGGCCTTCCAGGAAGCCGCGGCCCCCATCTACAAGTCGTACAAGGACAAACTCGGCGAAGACGCCTTTAAGGTCTTCGGCTACACCTTCAAGTAACACCGCATTTTCCCGTACGCGGCGGACGGGCGGGGAGGCTTTCGCTTCCCCGCCCAATGCCTCAAAAGCCCGACCGCCAAACCAAGACGCCGAGGTGGCAATTGCAAAAGACGCTGAAACTCTTCGACTACCTGGAGGAAGGGCTGATCTTTATCTGTCTGGCCTTCATGACAGTCATGAACTTCATCAACGTAATCAGCCGGTATTGTTTCACCAACTCCTTTTCCTTCACCGAGGAAATCACCGTTATTACCTTCGTATGGCTGAGCATGCTCGGCATCGCCGCCGGATTCCGGCGGGTCGCCCACCTCGGCATGAGTTATTTCGTCGAATTGGCGCCCAAGAAAACCCAGGCGTATATGGCGCTTTTTTCCATGGTCTGCTCGCTGACGATGATCGTGTTCATGGTCATCGAAGGGGTTACCATGGTTGACAACCAGATAATGCTGGGCGCGAAAACCGCCGCCCTTGAAATCCCCCTGGCGTTTCAAGGGCTCGCCATGCCCGTCGGCGGTGTGTTTATAGGGCTGCGCGCTCTCCAGGCCGGTTTTTCCGAATATAAACGCATTTCCGCCGAGGCTAGATCCGGCGTCAACGGAGCGGCGGCATGTCGATAGAACTCATCGGGACCATCCTGTTCGGGGTTTTCTTCCTCCTCATATTCCTCAACGTCCCCATTGCCGTTTCTTTGGGCTTGTCCGCGCTGATCGGCCTGCATATCGCGGATTTCGATTTTTCCATGTTCCCCAGCATCATGTATACCGCCATCGGCAAATTTGCGTTGCTGGCCATACCGTTCTTTATCCTGGCCGGCGTTATCATGGAGTATGCGGGCATCTCGCAGCGGCTGGTGCGCTTTGCCGAAGTGTGCGTGGGGCATTTGAAGGGTGGCATGATAACCGTGGTGGTGCTGGTGGCCTGCTTTTTCGCGGCCATTTCCGGCTCCGGCCCGGCAACCGTGGCCGCGCTCGGCGGCATACTCATTCCGGCCATGGTGGCCGGAGGGTATGACAAGGGCGTCGCCACCGCGCTCATGAGCGCGTCCGGGGCCATCGGCATCATTATTCCGCCCAGCATCGCCTTCGTGGTCTATGCGTCCATTGCGGACGTCTCCGTGGGCGCGCTTTTCAGCGGCGGCATCATCCCGGGCATCCTTGTGGGCCTGGCCTATGTTTTCGCCGCCCTCTGGGCCTCGCGCGGCAACAAAAATATTATCAAGCGCGCGCCCAGCTCATACAAAGAACGCTTGGCGGCCTTCAAGGACGCCTTCTGGGGGCTTTTGACCCCGGTCATCATCCTGGGCGGCATATACGGCGGCATATTCACCCCCACCGAGGCCGCCGGGGTGGCCGTGGTTTACGGGCTGTTCGTGGGCATGGTCATTTACAAGGAAATCAGGGTCAAGGATCTGTGGCGGCTGTTCGTGGACGCGGCCATCTCCTCCGGGATCGTCATGTTCATCATCGCCGGGGCCAGCGTGTTCGCCTGGCTGCTGACAACCAGCCACATCGCGAGCAACATTTCCCAAACCGTTCTTGGCGCCGGGCTCGACAAGCTTACCGTGCTGCTTCTTATCAACCTGGTCTTCCTGATCGCCGGCTGCTTCCTGGACGCCAACTCCGCGTTCTACATCATGGTCCCGATCATGATGCCCATCGTGCATGCCTTCAAGATCGACCCGGTCCATTTCGGCGTGTTCATTACGGTCAACATGGCCATCGGTCTCATAACGCCGCCGGTCGGCATCAATTTATACGTGGGCTGCAACATATCCGGGGTTTCGGTGGCCGATCTGTGCAAAAGAATCGTGCCCTTCGTGGTGGCTGGTATCGTCGCCCTGATGGTGATAACCTACATCCCGATCATAACGATGTTCTTGCCGCAGTATTTGCATTAAGATTCCGGCGCGGCGCCCCCGTTGCGGAAAGCCCCCGTCCCGAAAGGCACGGCCTTTCCACAACGGGACGCGCGAGCGCAAAAGCCATAGTAAAGGAGCGATCATAATGGTGAAAAAGGGAAGTTACCCCAAACAGTTTCTCTTGAAACTTTTCGAGAGCATGGTCCGGATCAGGATGTTCGAGGAAAAGGCGGCGGAATGCTTCACCAAGGGCATGCTGGCCGGAAACATCCATCTGTGCATCGGTCAGGAAGGCAGCACCGCCGGGGCTTCCGCGGCCCTTGAAGAAGGCGATTTCATCACCTCCACCCACCGCGGCCACGGCCACTGCATCGCCAAAGGCGCGAAGACCGATCTCGCCATCGCCGAGCTGTTCGGCAAGGAAACCGGCTACTGCAAAGGCAAGGGCGGTTCCATGCACATCGTGGACGTGAACCTCGGCATCCTCGGCGCCAACGGCATCGTGGGCGCGGGCATCCCCATCGCGGCCGGGAGCGCCCTGGCTTCCAGAATCCTCGGGGATACGCACGTGACCTTATGCTTCTTCGGCGATGCCGCCTCCAACCAGGGCTTCTTCCACGAGGCCATCAACATGGCCGCCGCCTGGAAACTGCCCGTGGTGTTCCTGTGCGAAAACAACGGGTACGGGGTTTCCGTTCCCATCCACAAGGTCACCAATACCAAGACCATCGCGGTCCGGGCCAAAGCCTACGACATCCCCGGCGAAACCGTGGACGGGAGCGACGTGCTCGCCGTCTACGAAGCCATGAAAAAGGCCGTGGACCGGGCACGGGCCGGTGACGGGCCGAGCCTGATCGAAACCAAGGTCTACCGCTGGCAGGGCCACTATTGCGGGGATCCCGCCAACTACCGCCCGAAGGCGTACCTTGAGGAAGCCCACAAAAAAGATCCCATCGCGGTATTCAGAGCGCGCCTGCTGCAGGACAAAACAGCCACGGAAAAGGAACTGGCCGCCATTGAGGACGCCATGATTAAGGAAATCGAGGACGCGGCGGCCTTTGCCGACAAATCGGCCTACCCGCCGGTGTCCGAGGCCCTTACCGACGTGTATTCCAGCGATAATACGAGGTGTGTTGCACGATGAGCAAGAAACTGAGCGTAAGCAAAGCCATCAGTGAGGCGCTTCACGAAGAGATGGTCAGGGACAGTAAGGTCGTGGTGCTCGGCGAAGACATGGCCGAAATGGGCAGCGTTTTCGGCATCACCCAGGGCTTCCTGGAAGAATTCGGCCCCTGGCGGGTCTTGGACACGCCCATCAGCGAGGCCGGGTTCACGGGCATGGCCGTCGGCATGGCCATGCGCGGCATCCGCCCGGTGGTGGAATGGATGTACAACGATTTCATCACCTGCTGCCTGGACCCGGTTATGAACCAGGCCGCAAAACTCCGCTACATGACCGGCGGGCAGCTGACCCTGCCCATCGTGTTCCGCGCGCCCATGGGCGCCGGGCGCCGCAACGCGGGCCAGCATTCCCAATGCTTGGAAGCCCTTTTCATGCACATTCCCGGGCTCAAGCTCGTCTGCCCGTCCACGGCGGCGGACGCCAAGGGGCTGCTCAAAGCCGCCATCCGCGACAACGACCCGGTGGTTTTCCTGGAGCACAAACTCCTCTACGCCAAGAAGGAAGATGTGCCCGAGGGCGAGTATATTATCGAGCTGGGCAAAGCCGACGTAAAGCGGCCCGGCAAGGACCTGACCATCATCACCTGGTCGCGCCAGGTTTATTTCGCACTGGACGCCGCTGAAAAGCTGGCCGCCGAAGGCATGGACGTGGAAGTGCTGGACCTCCGGAGCCTGGTGCCGCTGGACTGGGACGCCATCCGCGAATCCGTGGCCAAAACCCACAACGTCATCGTGGTGGAAGAAGGCGTGAAACGCGGCGGGGTCGGCGCGGAACTTTCCGCCCAGATTACGGAAGAGCTGTTCGACGAGCTGGATTCCCCGGTGGGCCGCGTGGCCGGCGCCAACGTGGTTTCCCCCTTCTCGCCGCCCCTTGAGGACGCGGTGTTCCCCCAGGTAGACGACATCGTCAGGGCGGTCCGCAAGGTGCTGCGCCCGGCATGACGGCGGGGAAAGACAAGGACGGCAGATCATAACCAGGAGTTATACTATTATGGCTTTTACCATAACAATGCCCCAGCTCGGCCTGACCATGACCGAAGGCACGGTGGGCAAATGGCTGAAAAAGGTCGGCGACCCGGTCGCGGTCGGCGAGCCGCTCATGGAGATAGAAACGGACAAGCTCTCCACGGAAGTGATGAGTGAAGCCGAAGGCCTGCTGCTCGCCATTGTGGCGAAAGACGGCGACGAGGTGCCGGTGCAGGGCGTTCTCGGCTATATCGGCCAGTCCGGCGAAGCCGTGCCCGGGGCCGCCCCGGCTCCGGCCCAGGCCCAAGCTCCGGCCCCAGCGCAGGCTCCGGCGCAGGCGGCCCCCGCCGCCGCTCCCGCACCCCAGAGCGCCCCCCAAAGCGCTCCGCAGGCAACGGCGCAACCCGGCGGCCGGATCAAGGCCTCCCCTCTGGCGAAAAAAGTCGCCGCCGCCAAGGGCGTGGATCTGGCCCTGCTCGCCGGAAGCGGCCCCGGCGGCCGCATTCTGCAGCGCGACGTTCTGGCCGCGCCCGCGGCCTCCGCCGCCCCAAGCCCGGCTCCGGCCCAAGCCGCCCCGGTAGCGGCCGCGTCTTCCGCCGCCCGGCGCGAAAAGCTCAAAGGCATGCGCAAGACCGTGGGCGAGCGGATGCTCGCCTCCCACACCCAGATCCCGCCGGTCACCCAGAACATGAAGATCGACGTGACCGAACTGCTGGCATTCCGCGCCATGCTCAACGCCAAACGCGAAAAGGGAGAAACCTTCTCGCTCAACGACCTCATCCTCAAGGCAACCGCCAAGGCCCTGTCGCAGCATAAGGAAATGCTGGCCAGCCTGGACGGGAACGAAGTCGTGTATAACGAGGACGTGCATATCGGCATGGCCGTGGCCCTCGACGAAGGCCTGATCGTGCCGACGATCCGCAACGCGGACATGCTCGGCCTGGAGGCTTTGTCCGCCAAGGCGAAAGACCTTGCGCGCCGCGCCCGCGACGGGCAACTCGGCATGGACGAATACGCGGGTTCCACCTTCTCCGTCTCCAACCTCGGCATGTTCGGCGTGGAGACGTTCACCCCGATCATCAACCAGCCCAATGCCGCCATTCTCGGCGTCTGCGCCGTCGATTCCGAACTGGATATGGACGGCGAAGGCAAAGTGTACAAAAAGCAGGTCATGCGCATTTCCCTGACCTACGACCACCGGCTGCTGGACGGCGCGGTGGCGGCCCGGTTCCAGGTGACGCTCCGCACCCTCCTGCAGGACCCCATGTCCATTCTGCTGTAGGAGCACGGGAGCGGCGTCAACGTTTTTACCGCAACTGCGAGGAATACCATGCCGAATATAGGATTTATCGGGCTTGGCATCATGGGGCTTCCCATGGCCGTCAACCTGATGCAAAAGGGCGAACCGCTTCAGGTGACCGGGTTTGACGTGTCCGGGGAACGCCGGGAGCTGTTCGCAAAGGCCGGGGGCAAAACGGCCTCTTCCGTGGAGGAAATCGCCGCCGCCTGCGACCTGATCTTCCTCTGCCTGCCCAAAAACGAACTGGTGGCAAGCGTGGTTGCGACGATCCTCGGCGAGGGGCGGGCCGGAACCGTTATCGTGGACACCGGCTCCACCGCCACGGCGCTGATTCAGGAACTGGCCGCAAAAGCCCGCGCCAAGGGCATGGAGCTCATTGACTCCCCAGTCAGCGGCGGAGAAACCGGGGCGATCGCCGGTACGCTGGTGCTTATGTCCGGCGGCGACCGGAAGGTGTTTGACGCGGTCAGGCCGTACCTTGCGCGCATGGGCCAGAGCGTCACGTACATGGGAGCGAGCGGCTGCGGCAGCGCCACCAAGATCGTGAACAACATGCTGGTCGGCATTCACCTGGCCGCGCTGGGCGAAGCCTTCTGCTTCGCCAGGAAGGCCGGGCTGGATGTTGAAACCCTGTTCCAGGCCATCCGGTCCGGATTTGCCGGAAGCGCGGTCATGGACATCAAGGCTCCGCGCCTGATTAACCGGGATTATTCGGCCAGCGCCCGCACAGCCGTGCACCAGAAAGACCTGAACAACGCAAAAGATCTGGCGGCGCATCTGGGCGTGGACATTCCCCTGTCCATGACGGTGCTCGACTATATGAACCAGTTGGAAGCCATGGGCAAAGCGGACGAAGACCACTGCGCCGTGGCCAGGATATATGAGAAGGCCATGGGCCTTTTTGAGGATTGACGCGCGGACGGAAGTCCCCGGTAGTTTTCACATACTGTAACATGCGGGGAAAAGCCGCCCCATTTCCGCCGGAACGGTGCTTCAGGCGGGGGTCTTGAGGCTCGCCCGGCAAGGAGAAACCATGCAGACCATGAAATGCGTCGTCAAGGAAGAAGCCGGCCCGGGCCATCTTGCGCTGGTTACCAGACCCGTTCCCCAACCCGGCCCGCGCGAAGTGCTCACGAAGGTGCTCGGAGCGGCCATCTGCGGCACGGACGTCCATATCAACCAATGGGACGAATGGGCCCAAAAGCGCATCAGGCCCGGCGTCGTCATCGGGCACGAATTCGCGGGGGAGGTCGTCGAAGTCGGGCCCGGCGTGAAAAGCGTCAAGGTCGGGGACATCGTGTCCGCCGAATCGCACATTGTTTGCAATACCTGCGAGATGTGCCACAACGGGTACCAGCACGTCTGCTACAACACCGAGTTGTTCGGGGTGACCCGCGACGGCTGCTTTGCCGAATACGCGATTGTGCCGGAAGAAAACGCCTTTGTCTGCGACCCGTCCCTGCCCGTGGAAATCTCAAGCATGATGGAGCCGCTGGGCGTTGCGATCCACGGCATAATGGAATTCCCGGTGGCGGCCAAAACAGTCGCCATCATCGGTTGCGGTCCCATCGGCGCCATGGCCGTGGCCGTGGCGAAGAAGGTCGGGGCCGAATCGGTTATCGCGCTGGAGCCCAACCCGATGCGGGGAGCCATGGCCCTGAAAATGGGGGCCGACCATTTAATCAACCCCATCGAGCAGGACCCGGTCGAGGCTGTAAAAGCCCTGACCCGGGGCGGCAAGGGCGTGGACGTGGTGGTGGATTACTCCGGCAACGTCCGCGCCGTCAGCGCATCCTTCTCCTACTGCAAACCCGAGGCGAAAATCGTGGCCGTGGGCATCCCCTCCAAGCCCATCGAATTCCATATGGGTGAATTCGTCTACCGCGGCCTGACCATGAAAGGCATTGCCGGGCGCCTGATGTACCAGAACTGGGAACAAATGCGCGGGCTCCTCGCCGCCGGGCTCGACGTCTCCGCCGTGGTCACCCACACCCTGCCCCTGGACGACTTTGCAAAGGGCCTGGACCTCATGGAAAAGGGCGAGTGCGGCAAAACCATCCTGAAACCGTAAAAACCCCGGGCCTCACGGCGGCATCGGGAAAGGAGAGAGAGTATGATTTCAGCGAGTGGAAAAATCGGCCGCGTCGTGGCCTTCCGTCTGACCCCGGGCGAGGACATCCTGAAAGGGTTTGCCGAGGCTTGCGAAAAGCACAACCTGAATAACGGCCTGATCCTGACGGGTATCGGCAGCCTGCGGACCGCGCGGTTTTTCAACCCCATCCCCCTGAAAGACCGGAAGATAGGGTACGGCTACGGCGATCCCATCGTGCTGACAGGGCCCATTGAGCTTGTCAGCACCAGCGGCATGATCTGTAAGGGAGACAAAGGCGAAACCTTGTTCCACGTGCACTGCAATTTCAGTGACCAGAACGGCGGCGGCTGGGGCGGGCACCTCATCGAAGGCAACACGGTGCTTATCACGGCGGATTTCGTGATCGGCGAGGTGGAAGGCCTGAACATGGGCCGCCGTTTCGACGAAGACGTCGAGTTGATGATCTTCAACCCGCAACCGGTGTAAGCCGAGTCTCTCCAACAAAACGGCCCCGGAACGTGACGCCGGGGCCGTTTCCGGCTTTGCCGCCGCGCGTTCCGCGCTACGACTCCTGCCGGTTCCCGCCCAGGTTGCCATGCAAAACCACGGGCAGCCCCATATCTGTATAAGGGAGAATTCCCCGGAAAAACAGGCCACGGCGATATCCCCGGGCATGCGCCAGCCGTGTCCGGCGCTGTGGCGGATACCGCTGTTTCATGGTCACGCCTCCATGCCGGGCCGGAGCATCTTCGGGACGCCCGCGACTCGAAAAGCCGTTCCCCGTAAGGGGGAACGCCATTGACAAGAGTGTTTCAAATCCGTATCTTGCCCCAAATAATCGTTTTACGAAATTGCAGCAAACACTGGCCGCATGTTTTCCGCCATCATTTTCATTTCGCTATAATAACTCAATTATACTAATATTTTTTTTCAAATAGAACGAGCCACCGTTATTGCAACACTTTTGGAGGATTCCCATGAAAACGTCCGTCGTCATCTGCGCTGCCGCGCGTACCGCCATTGGCGGGTTTAACGGTTCTCTCTCCGGCGTTCCCGCCGACGAACTCGCCGCCACCGCCATCAAGGCCGCTCTGGAACGGGCCAACGTCAAACCGGAGATGGTGGACGAAGTCATCCTCGGCTCCGTGCTGCAGGGCGGCAAAGGGCAGAACGTTTCCCGCCGCGCGTCCATCAAGGCGGGCCTTCCCGTCACCACCCCGACCATGACGCTGAACAAGGTCTGCGGCTCCGGCCTCAAGTCCGTGGTGCTGGCCGCCCAGGCCATCCAGTGCGGCGATGCGGAAATTATCGTGGCCGGCGGCACGGAAAACATGTCCTCCGCTGTCTACGCCCTGGACAAGGCCCGCACCGGCTACCGCATGGGCAACGCCACAATCATCGATACCATGGTGAACGACGGCCTGACGGACGACTTTGAAGGCTACCACATGGGCATCACCGCCGAAAACCTGGTGGAAAAATACGGCCTCACCCGCGAAGAACTTGACGCCTTCGCCCTCGCCTCCCAGGAAAAGGCCGCCGAGGCTCAGTACCAGGACGCGTTCAAGGAAGAAATCTGCCCGGTCGTCATCAAGACCAAGAAGGGCGACGTCGTGTTCGAAAAAGACGAACACATCCGCAACGAATGCACCATTGACGCCCTTGCCAAGCTGAAACCCGCCTTCAAAAAGGACGGCGCGGTCACGGCCGGCAACTCTTCGGGCATCAACGACGGCGCGGCCGCCATCGTGGTGATGAGCGAAGCCAAAGCCAAGGAACTGGGCATCAAACCACTCGCCCGCATCGCGGCGTATGCTTCCGGCGGCGTTGAACCCTCCGTCATGGGCATCGGCCCCGTGCCCGCCTGCCGCGCCGCCCTCAAAAAAGCCGGCTGGACCGTCAACGACCTCGACGTGATCGAAGCCAACGAAGCTTTTGCCGCACAGAGCATTTGCGTTGCGCGCGACCTCGGGTTCCCGATGGAAAAAGTCAACATGCACGGCGGCGCCATTGCGCTCGGCCACCCTGTCGGCGCTTCCGGCGCGCGCATCCTGACCACCCTCCTGCACATCATGAAGCAGAAAAACGGCCGCAAAGGCCTTGCCACGCTGTGCATCGGCGGCGGCATGGGCGTGTGCCTGCTCGTCGAACGCATCGCGGACTAGCATGCCCCTGTTAAAGCCGCCGCGTCCGCGCCTGATGGCGCGGACGCGGCGGCTCAGACCCTTGACAAAGTCCTGGCCTTTTAGCCGGGATTTTGTTTTTATATCTCCATGATAAAGCGCAAAACCGAACAGCAAGGCATGATGGAACTGGTATATATCGAGCAACTCGTGCCTAAAGAACATCTTCTTCGTAAAATCGACAAGGCTATCGACTTCAGATTCATCTATGACAAGGTCAAAGATAGATACTGTCCCGATAACGGCAGGCCGGCAGTTGATCCGGTTGTGCTATTCAAGATGCTTTTTATTGGGTATTTGTTCGGCATTCGCAGCGAGCAACAGTTGATTCGCGAAATCGAAGTCAATGTCGCATATCGTTGGTTTCTCGGCTTTACTCTCACCGACAAAATCCCCCACGCCAGCACCTTCAGCCAAAACCGCCGCAGGCGTTTCAATGACAGCCCGGTTTACCAGGAAATTTTTGACGAGATTGTGCTCCAGGCCATAAAGCGCAAGATGGTGGACGGCAAAACGCTGTACACCGATTCAACCCACCTGAAAGCCAGTGCCAACAAGGGAAAATATGACAAGGCCCAGGTGCTCAAATCCGTACGCGATTATGTGGAGGAACTTGACCGGGACATTGATGAAGACCGCCGCAAGCATGGCAAAAAGCCTTTGCCGCCCCGCGATGAGACTCCGGAAACCAAGGAAATCAAGGTCAGCACCACGGACCCGGACAGCGGGTATATGGTGCGCGAGGGCAAACCCAAGGGTTTTTTCTATCTGGATCACCGTACCGTGGACGGAATCTGCGGCATCATAACCGACAGTTTCGTTACCCCCGGCAATGTGCATGACTCTCAGCCCTACCTCTCCCGCCTTGATCGCCAACGGAAGCGTTTTGGTTTCAACGTCGAGTCCGCAGGCCTTGATGCAGCCTACTTCACTCCCCATATCTGCAAAGGCCTTGTGGAAAGAGATATTTATGGAGTCATCGGGTACAGCCGCCCCACACACCGCGCGGGTTACCTGCGCAAAAGGGATTTTGTCTATGATGAGACTTGTGACTGCCAGCTCTGCCCGCAAAACCGAGTCCTGCGCTATAGGACAACGACCCGGGACGGTTACCGTGAATATGTCTCGGACCCGTCCGTTTGCCGCAACTGCTCCCTTCTCGGGCAATGCACCGCCAGTCGCAACCATACCAAAGCAGTAACGCGCCATATCTGGCAGGAATATAAAGATATAATCAACGAATATCGCTACGAGGACAAAGGCAAAGCCATCTACAAACGCCGTAAGGAGACAGTGGAGCGGAGCTTTGCCGACGGCAAGGAATTACATGGGCATCGCTACGCCCGCTTCCGAGGCCTTGCGAAGGTCCAGATGCAATGCCTCTTGTCCGCCGCCTGCCAGAACATGAAGAAAATAGCCCTGCGCATCTGGGAGCGGTCAAACGGCCCTTGCGGCCCAGGCTTTTCCCGCTCCCAAACGACACTTTCCCGCTTGTTTTCCCATCTTTGGAGAATTTGCTCCGCTCCAAAATCCGCAGTGCCCGCATAACTAAACGCTGCAATAAAACAAACCCCCGCTCAAAAAAACGGGGGTTTGTCAGAGGTCTGAGCCGCCGCGTCCGCGCCTGATGGCGCGGACGCGGCGGCTTTTTTTGCCGTAAGTTTTCCATTGCATATTCTGTTGGCATGGCCCGCTAAATTTGGCATCATCCGCCCGTATGGCGACAGGCATGGAACAAATCACGGCGTCCGCCGGGTCGGGGAAAACCTACACCCTGACCCGCCGCTTTTTGTGGCACCTCGCGGGGGCGCTCCCCGACGGCGGGCCGTCCCTCTGCCTGCTCGAGGGCCGGGAAGCCCCCAGAGGGGACAACGCGCCCTATTCCCTGGCGGGTATTCTGGCCGCCACCTTCACCAACAAGGCCGCGGCGGAAATGCAGGCCAGGGTCGTCCGGGAGCTGAAACAGCAGGCCCTGGCAAAGGGAAAAGGCGACCCGGAATTTCCCCTTACCCCGGAACAGGCCCGGCACTGGATCACGGTCATTCTCCGCCGGTATGACGCGGTCAACATCAGGACCATCGACAGCCTGCTCAACCTGCTCGTGCGGCTCAACGCCCTCTCTCTCTCCCTGCCGCCGGATTTCGCCCCCCTCTTCACGCTGGACGAGGCCCTGCTCCCCCTGTACGACGCCCTGCTCGACCAGGCGGACCAGGAACCGGAAGGATACGTGGCGAACCTTCTGCGGGGCGCCTGCCGCTCGCTCCTCTTCCACCACCGCGCCAAGGGCGTGGCCGCGGGCGACATTCTGCGCAAGCGCCTCCGGGAACTCATCGACCTGCATTTGAACGGTTCCCCTTTGCCGAGCGAGGAAGACGGCAAAAAGGCCGCCGCCATGCTGGCCTCCCTGTGCGCGGCCATGCATGACGCCGCCGCCGCCCTGGGAACCATGGTCGATGACGAGAATCTCTCCCTCAACGCCAACGCTCTGAAATTTCTTCAAAAATGCCAGGAATGTCCGGCCATGACCGTGCCGGACTTCGCGGATTCCTTCGCCCAAAAGGCGGATTTTGACGAGTGGCTGAACAAGGCTTCCAAAGGCAAGGCCTCCGCCGACGCGGCCGCCGCCTTCCGCGACCTCCTTGCCGCCTACGGCAGATTGAAGGCCTACGGCCCGCCGCTCGTCACCACCCGCGAATACATGCCGCTCGTGGCCCTGGCAATGCCGCTGCTCGAAGGCCTGGAAACCGTGCAGCGCGAATCGGGCAGCGTGCCCGCCTCCCGGTTACCCTCGCTCGCGCGGGAATCCCTGGAATCGGGCAACGGGGTATCCGACGCGTTCTGCCGCCTGGGGGATACGCTGGTCCACCTGCTGTTCGACGAGTTCCAGGATACCAGCACGGACCAGTGGCGGGCCATCATCCCCCTGGTTGAGGAATGCCTCGCGCGCGGGGGGACCCTGACGTATGTCGGGGACGTGAAACAAGCCATTTACGGCTGGCGCGGGGGCAACGCGGAGCTCTTCAACGCCGTGGCTCTGGATGAAAACCTTACGGCCATGCTGCCGGAACCGCCCCGCACGACAACACTCGACTGCAACTGGCGAAGCGCCCCGGCCATCGTGCATACCAACAACCGCATTTTCGGCCAGCTGGCGGACGCGGCCTTTGTCGGGCGCATCCTTGAGGCCATGCTGCCCGCCGCCACCGAGCCCGGCGTGTTCGCGGACGCGGCCCGCTCCCTTGCCGCCTCCTTCGCCGGGTGCCGCCAGGACGTGCCGGAGAAAAACAGAAGCAAAGAAGGCTACGTGCGCCTCACCCGGATAGAGGCCAAGTACACGGCGGACCTGATGGACGCGGTCAAGGAAGCCCTGCGTGTCCTTTTGCAAGGCGGGCTGCAAGACGGGATACTCTCCCGGCGGAACCCCGGGGAAGTGGCCGTGCTCGTCCGCACGAACAGGGAGGCCGGGCTCGTTTCCGACTGGCTGGCGGAATGGCGGATTCCCGTGGCCACGGAGCACAGTTTCCGCCTGGGAAGCCACCCGCTCGTGACCCGGCTCGTGGATACCCTGGCCTTCCTGGAATACCCCATGGACGACACCGCCTTCTGGAGCGCGGCAGGTTCCCCGGAATTGTTCGGCGACAGGATGCCCGGCTTTGCGACCCTTACGGACTGGCTTGCCGCCGCCAGGGAACTCCCCGCCGCGCCGCCGCTGTACGCGGCGTTCCGCGCGGCGTTTCCCGAGGCCTGGCAGCGGACCTTGGCGCCGTTCCACGACCAGACCGGGCTGTTGAGCGCCTATGACATGGTGCGCGAACTGATCCGGCACTGCCGCCTGTTCGAGCGTTTTCCGGAGCAGGCCCCGTTCCTGCAACGCTTTTCGGAAGTGGCGTACGCGGCGGAAAGCAAGGGATTTTCCTCCCTTTCCGCCTTTCTCGAGTACTGGGCGGAGTCCGGCATGGACGAGCGCGTGCCCATGCCCGAAAACATGGACGCCGTGCGTATCTTGAGCATGCACAAAGCCAAGGGGCTGGAATTTCCCGTGGTGGTCGTGCCCTTCCACCATCAGGCGGACCCGCCGTACAAACCGCTGGCGATCGACGCGTCTTCCGGCACGCCGCTCGTCACCTACCGGGAAAACAGCGCGGCGGAATCCATCCGGGGCATCGTGGAGCAGATCAACCTCCTGTACGTCGCCTGGACCAGGCCGACGGAGGAGCTGTACGGTTTCATCACCCAGAGCGGGCACAGCGCCTCGCGCTCATCCCTGGGCAAGGCCCTGGAAACGCTGCTGGAAACCACCCCTTTCACGCACGGCGAATTCACTTACGGCAAATTGCCGCTCCCTCCCCTGCTTGCGGGGGGGAGCCCGGCCCCCTGCCCCATTGCGGAAATTCCGGCGGAAACGCCGGTGGAACCGGCACCCCTCGCCCAGGAAACCGGCCTGCCCCTGATGGCCTGGCTGCCCCGGCTCAAAATTTTCCGCAACCCCATGGGGGAAAAGGGTTTTTCCGAGCGGCAGCGCGGGCTCCTGGCCCATGCCTGCCTTGAGTCCCTGCGCTTGACGGGCGATTTGGCGGCGGACGTGGCGCGGGCCGTGGACCAGGGCCTCCGGGCCTTCCCCATCCCCATGCCCGATCCGGACGGCGTGCGCCGCGCAATGGCGGACATGCTGGCCTGGTACGGCTCCCTGCCGGAAACCGCAACCTGGATGCGCCACGGCAGCCCGGAGCAACCCCTGATGGACGCGGACGGCTCCATCCGCCGGGTCGATCTCCTGGTGGACGCGCCTGACGCGCCGCTGCTGGCCGTGGAGTACAAGACGGGCCGCCCGTCCCCGGACCACATCCTCCAGGTGGAACGCTACCTTTCCCTGCTGTCCCGATCCGTGCGCCGCAGAGAGCCGGAGCGGGAAACGACCGGCATCGTCGTGTACCTTGACCGGCGGGAATGCATCCCCGTCGCCTGTCCTCCCGTTCCCGGACAGGAGGACAGGCCGTGAGCCCGCGCCCGTTCATCAACGTCGCCTGGAACCGCCCGTTCCTTCCGGCGCTCATCGACATCGCCCTGGACCTGACGGACGGCGACATGGGCCGCGCGTTCTGCGTGTTCCCGCACAGCCGGCCCGCCCTGTACCTGACGGAAACCATCAGAAACGACGAACGCATCCCCAAGCCCTGCGTCCTGCCGCGCATGGAGTCCGTGTCCGGCCTGTTCGGCCTTATCCGCGCGGCCGCGCGGCAGGACGCCGCAACCGGGGCCGTCCCCGTGGGCATTCTCGACCAGGTGGCCTTGCTCCTGCACATCGTGCGGGACCTGCGGGACACGCACGGCGGGCTGCTCCGCGACCTGCCCCTTGACGACTCGAAGCGGTTCTTCCCCTGGGGCGTGCGGCTTGCCAACCTGATGGAGGAGTTTTTCACCCACAACCGGGAACCCGACGACTACATTCACATGGAAGACCAGGTAACGCCCTTCGCGGCGGCCCTCCTGGAAAACCTGGGCACCATCCATGCGCGGTACGTCGCAGCCCTGCGGGAACGCGGCTGGACAACGCCGGGATTTGACGCGGCCTCGGTCGTCCGGATCATCGCACGGGGCGAAGACCTTTCCCGCATTCCGGGCATGGCCGGAAAACAGATCATCCTGGCCGGGTTCCACACCCTGACCGGCTCGCAGCAGGTGCTGTTCCGCACCCTCTGGGAGCGGCACGGCGCCGCCGTCTGCCTGCATGCCGACCCGAACATCGTGCCCGGCGGTTCCGCCGAGCCGCACTGGAGCTGCACGGACCTCATCCGCTGGGCCGGGGCGTGGCAAACGACGATCACCCCCTTTACCGCCGCGCCCGGATCGGAGCCGGATGCCGCTCACGGCGCGCCCCGCAAGCCGGGCGAACCGGTCATCACCTTCCGGGCCGGGTACGACGTGCATTCGCAGATCAGCGCGTTAGCGGAAGAACTGCGCGCCCTTGGGCATAATCCGCATAATTCCCATACGTTCGAGGGCGCGGCCCGGCCCGCAGGGGAATCCCGCGCGGTGGTCCTGCCGGACACCAGCCTCCTCATGCCCGTGCTGCACCATCTGCCGGACGCGGACCGCAACATCTCCATGGGCTACCCCCTGGCCCGCTCGCCGCTGTTCCGGCTGGTGGAATGCATCCTGGCCATGCAGGAGACAAAACGCGGCAGCGGCTACCACTGGAAGGCCCTTATCGCGCTGCTCCGGCACCCGTACCTCAAGATGCTCGACCCGTCCCCCGCCCCGGACCAAACGCCGGATCAGGGAAAAGGCCGACGGAATCCGTCCGGCCACAATTTCCGGCGGTTTCTGCACCATGCGGAGCGCGTGGTGCGCGCTTCCCGGCGGTTCGCGCCGCTGAGGGACCTGGCGGCGCGCACCGCCGCGACCGTCACCGACGGCGCGGGAACCGGACCGGAAGAGGCGGCAACCGCCCTGTCAGCCCAGTCTTTGGCCCCATCATTAGCGTTATTCTCCCGCATCCTGGACGCCGCCGTCTTCCGCTGGGAGAGCATTGCAACACCGGGCGATCTGGCGACGGCGCTGCAAGGGCTTGTCGACCTCATGCGCGACCACGGCGCGGCCCTGTGGGACCATTTCCCGATAGACGCGGAGTGTCTCTACCGGCTGAGCGTCTCCGTCATACCCCAACTGGCCCATACCGCCCTGAAAGAGGAACATCTCCCCCCGGAAACCCTGTTCGCCGTCCTGCGGAACCTGCTGGCCCAAGAACGCGTGCCGTTTGAAGCTTACCCCCTCGTGGGTGACCAGATCCTGGGTGTTCTGGAAACGCGGCTTTTGCATTTTGACCGCCTTTTCATCCTTGACCTCACGGAAGACAAACTGCCCGGAACGAGCGGACATGACCCGCTCCTGCCCGATTCCCTCCGGGGACTCACCGGCCTGCCCGGCAAGCGGGGGCGGGAAAAGGTGGCGGCGTATAACTTTTTCCGCCTCGTCAACGGCGCGCGGCAGGTCACCCTCTACTGGCAGGAAGGCGTGACCGCCCAGGGCCTGAACGACGCGAAAAAGACGCGCAGCCGGTTTGTGGAGGAACTCCTCTGGAAAGAGGAGGAAAAACTCGGCCGCATCCTGACCCCGGAACACCCTGAAAAAGCGGGCTGCGACGGCCCCTTGAGCCTCATTTCCTGCCGTCTCCCCGCCGTGCCCCGCGAACACAGGACCATTCCCGCCAAAGACGCGGCAATGCGCCGCATGCAAACCATCCTGGAAGGCGACCTGTCCCCTTCGCTGCTCGATGCCTATCTTCGCTGCCCCGCGCAGTTTTTTTACCAGCGCGTCGGCCGCATCCGCGAGGTGGAAGGCGTGGTGGAAGGCCGCGACCCGCTCGGCACCGGCACTTTTTTGCACGAGGTGCTGCGCGGGTATTTCACGGACCGGCTGGACAAGCCCCTCACGGCGGATGCAGCCGCCGCAGCCGCCCTGTGCGATGCGTTCTCGCGGCAGTTCGCGGAGAGCGAATTATCCCGCACCCTCCCGGCGGATGACCGTATCATGCTGGAAGAGGCCGTGCCCCCCATTCTGCGGACCCTCCTGGAAAACCACGCGGGCCGCATCCCGCGCCACGTCGAGGAAAAATTCCGGGCGGCCGTCATTGTGGACGGAAAAGAACGTACCCTTGGCGGCGTTATCGACAGGGTGGACGAAGAGGCCGGGCAATTGCTGGTGCTGGACTACAAAACAGGCCACGTGCCCCTGGTCAAACATGCCGTCTGGCAGGACGACGCCTTCTGGGACGCGCTGGAAGCATGGCGGCCCGGCGGGTCCGGCGAGTATTCCGGCGGCTCCGGCGGGACTGGCGGCTCTGGTGACCCGCTTGCCGCCGTTGCCAAGGCCTTCGCCAGCGTGCAACTGCCCGCCTATATTTACATGGCAGGCCGGCAGACGGGCCGGGCCGTGCGCGACGCCGCCTATGTCCCGTTGCGGATGGGCGCCAAGGATACCCCCCTCTTCGGCGAAAAAACGGCGGAGGATGTCCGGGAGCGGGCGATTACGGAACGCATCCCCGCGCTTTTCCGGTTTCTCTTGCGGCACATGGCAAACGCGGAAAACTTTCCCCCCAGGTCTGGTCAAAATTGCGACTGGTGTTTATATAAAAACCTGTGTATTATAGCGCGGTGATAGAGGATTTAACTCTTATCCTCGCGGTTTTTTTCTCTTTTTTCTTCTGGAGGCTCCATGGCTTTTCCCTCTTTGCAAATCGGTGATCTCGTCGTGCGCAAACCCATTGTCCAAGGCGGCATGGGCGTCGGCATATCGCTGCATCGTCTTGCATCCGCCGTTGCCAATGAAGGCGGCGTCGGCGTTATCGCGGCCGCAATGATCGGCATGAAAGAACCCGATGTCGCGGTCAACCCGCATGAGGCGAACATCCGCGCCCTGCGGAACGAAATCCGCAAAGCCCGCTCGCTGACGGACGGTGTTCTCGGCGTGAACATCATGTGCGTGCTGACGGATTTTTCCCAACTCGTGAAAACTTCCATTGAAGAAGGCATCGACGTCATTTTCGCGGGCGCGGGGCTCCCCATGGACCTGCCCAAATATCTCCAGGAAACCCGCGAAAGCCTTCAGAAAGAATGCAACACCAAGCTCGTGCCCATTGTTTCCTCCGCCCGCGCCGCCACCCTGATCTGCAAAAAATGGCTCCAGCGCTATGGCGTGCTGCCGGACGCCTTCGTGGTTGAAGGCCCCAAAGCCGGCGGCCACCTCGGCTTCAAACCCGAAGATATTTTCGATCCCGCCCATTCGCTTGAAAATGCCGTTCCGGAAACGGTTGCGGCCCTGAAAGAGTTCGAAGAAAAGAAAGGCTGCCGCATCCCGGTCATCGCGGCGGGCGGCGTGTTCACCGGCGGAGACATCAAGAAAGTAATGGACCTCGGCGCCGCCGGCGTGCAGATGGGTACCCGCTTCGTGGCCACCCACGAGTGCGACGCGGACATCCGCTTCAAGGAAAGCTACGTCAACGCGTCCGAAGAGGACATCACCATCATCAAAAGCCCGGTGGGCCTGCCCGGCAGAGCCATCAAAGGCAAATTCCTGGATGCGCTCGCGGACGGCAAAAAGAACTTCCGCTGCATCTTCCAGTGCATCAGCACCTGCGACCCGCAAAAGTCGCCCTACTGCATCGCCTCGGCCCTGCTCAACGCCATGAAGGGCAACCTGGATCGCGGCTTCGCCTTTTCCGGCGCCAACGCGTACAGGGTCACGTCCATCATCTCCGTGCACGAACTCATGACCGGCCTGCAGAAAGAATTCGAGACGACCGCGGAAACGGCCAAGGCCGGGTTTGAAAGCATGGTGGAAGCCACCAGGGCCGGTATTGACCACGCCATGGCCGCCACCAGGGTCACCCTGGACCAGGCCGTGGAATCCACCATGGCCGGGCTTGAAAAAACCATGGAAGCCACCAGGGCCGGCTTCAACCAGACCATGGAAGCGACCAAAGCCAGCTTCAACCACACCGTGGAAGCCACCAAGGCCAGCCTCGATCAGGCTGTTGGGGCAACCAGGGCCGGGATTGACCAGGCCGTGGTAAACACCAGGGCCAGCCTGGACCAAGCCGTGGAGACCACCAGAATCGGGCTGGAGAAAACCTTCCGCGCGCCCAAGCCGCTGACCCAGGAAGACTAGCCCCCAATCCTCCACCAATAAAAAAAGCCTGGCGCATTGTACATGCGCCAGGCTTTTTTTGCGTATCGTAACATTCAGTGCCGCAACCCCTCGCAAATGCCTTGCAGCATCCCTCTCGCCGCGACGGCCGTATCCAGGCCGCCCGTTCCCGTGCCCATGCCCGGAAACGCCAGGGACTCATAGCCCTGCTCCAAGGCGCAACGCACAGCCGCGCGGGAGGCCGCGATAACCGTTTCCGGCCCGTTAAGGCGCTGGGGCGTTTTCATGGTGGGCGCGCTGACCAGGTACGGAATACGCGCATCCCCGGTGGCAACGGCCAGCGCCTGCCCTATGGGCAAATACCCTTCCGGCAATGTTGCGATGGCCGCCCGCAATGCATGTTCCACTCCGGGCCCGAAGCGCTTGGTGTAGGCCAGATCCACCCCGCCGCGCATATACCCGTACGAGTTGGCCGGGGAAACCACCGCCGCGACGTGAAGTTTTGTGATGTCGCCGCGCTGCACGGTAAGGGAATGCCCGCCCTGTTCCACTTCGGCCTGGCAGTCGGAGAGAGCCGCTTTCCAGGCGTTTTCCAGGGGTTCATCAAACGCGCACAAGATAATCCGCATGGCCCCTCTCCTTATTGCGCCGGAGCCCCCTGAGCGGGAGCAGCCCCGTTTGCGGGCGCCGCCGGTTCCGCCGCCGGAGGGGCGGGTTCCGCAGGCGCTGCGCCCGATGCGTTACCGGACGCCGCGCCGGGCGCGCCCCCGCTTTGCTCCGTGGCCGGGGGCTGGGGAGCCTGGCCCGGTTCGGCAACGGGCGCGGTGGCAGGAGCCGCAGCGTCAGGCGTAACAGCGGGCGTAACGGCGGGCGCGGCTTCCGCCGGAGCAGCCGGGGCCTCGGTTTTTCCGCCAAGAGGCGGCCGCGCGACGAGCACGTAGTCCCGCTCGGCAATGGTCTGGCGGTGCACCTCGGCAAAGCCGCCGGGCTTGTTTTCCATATTGTCCCAGAGCGACGCGCGCATCGCCAGGATCATCTTGGGGTTGTTTTCCGCCTGGGCCGTGACGTCCTCCCAGCTCTGGCAGTCGCGCATATTCCCGGCGTAATAGGTATACGTTCCGCCGTATACTTTGAAGGTAGCCGGATAATATCCCGCGTCCCTGTATGTTTTAATGACATCCGCCTGGGCTTTGGGGCTCATGAACGCGTCAAGGCTGGGGGCGGTCACGGTCCAGGCCGGATACATGAAAACGGTCGCGAAAACCGCGACGAGCAGAATGGCCCCTTCGCCCCGGCGCGGCTTGATGAGAAACGCAAGCGCGCAGGCAAAGAACAGGCAGACGCCGCCGAGCACCATCACGCCTTTGGGCACGAACGGGAGCGGCAGATAATTGCCGGGGGCTGCGGGCATAAGCACAAGGCCCAGCCCGAGCACGAGCAGAACGAACGCCAGCGAATACTGCAGGCAGCCTGCCGCGAAAGGACGCATTTGCAGCACGGTCCGCGCGGTGAGAATCGCCAGCGGCGGGAACAGGGGCAGGCAGTAGATGGGCAGCTTGATGCTGACGAGAGAAAGCAGGATAGCGCCGGGCAGGAACGCGCACCAGAGATAGGCTATCCCGGCACCGTCCTTGGTGCGGGAGGCCTTGAGCCCCTCGCGCATGCCCTTGTTCATGAAGCGGCCCCAGGGCAGGAACAGGAGAACCAGCGTCCAGGGCAGCCAGATGAGCGGGAGGGTCATCAGATAATGGTACCAGGGTTCGGCATGATGCCAGGTATCCAGGGCGCGGGCCAGAACCTGCTTATGCAGGATATTGTTCAAAAAGGCGTCGCCCGCGTTCATCCAGGCCAGCGTCAGCCAGACGCCAGGAACGGCCAGCCCGATGAGGAGGCCGAAAAGGGAATCGATCCGGAAAAACCGCAGGATTCTGCCCTGCCAGATGAGGAAGCACAGGCCCGCCAGCAGGGGGAGGGCGAGGCCCAGAGGCCCCTTGACCAGCACAGCCGCCCCGGCGAACAGATAGCCCAGCACCATGAGGAGCGGGGCTTTCTCCCGGACCCAGGCGTGGAACAAAAAGACGTGGCTGATTGTAATGCAGGCCGTGAACAACAGGTCCATGCGCAGGTAGTGCGCCAGCGAGGCGAAAAAGAAGCAACTCACAAGAACGAGGTCGGCGGCCAGCACCGTGCGCCTGTCAACGCGCGCCACCAGGGAGGCCATCGCGTGCGTCGCCAAAAGGCACAGCAGGCCGGAGATGGCGACACCCGCGAAAAAGAGCGTGTTCGCCGTGACGGTTACGGCAAACGGTATGAGCGGCAGAATCGCTTTGGCCGCCTCGTCAAGTCCGTATAAAAACCAGAAGAACAGCGGCGGTTTATCCGGATACATGGCGCCGTTAAGGTGCATCACCAGCCAGTTGCCGGAATCGACCATGCTCCGGTACGCGGCAGCGTAGCGGACCTCGTCCGAGTACCAGAGCGCGCGCACGTCCAGCGTGCACGCGACCTGCGCCAGGAACAGCACCACGGGCAGAATGATGGGGATAAGGGCCAGGGCCGTGAAAAGACGCGAGGCCAATGTGGCCGGGGTGGGCACGAGGTTGCCGTCCTCATCCCGCATCATGGGCTTTGCGGCAATGACGGGACCGAAAGCCTTGCCCGCGAAAGGCCCGGAAGACGGAACACGGGGCTTTGGCTCTTTCCCTTTCTTCGCCTTGTCCTCTTTCTTGTCCTTCGCGGTTGCAGGGGCGGCGGTTGCAGGGGCGGCGGTAAGCGGGGGAATCCCGGGCAGGCCCCGTACGCCTTCATCCGGGGCGGAACCGGCCGCCTCTTCCGTTTTGGCTGCACCATCCCTGCCGAGGGTGGCCCAGAGCGCGTCCGCGTCCTTGGCCTTGCCGCCGAAAGCGGACTCCTCCGCTGCCTTTTCCGGCCCCGCGGGAGCGTTTGCCAACACAAAATCCACTGTTTCCGGTTCTTCCTTGGGTGCCGCCGCTTCCGCCGGGGCGGTTTTTGCGGGTTCCCGGCCGGGCTGTTCCGCCGTTTCCGCTACCGTCTCCGGAGAGGTTTCCCCCGGCGCGGCCATGGGGGCGTCCATGGCGGACTGCCAGGATATTTCAGGGGTTCCGGGCGTCTCTTCCGGTTTCTTGCCGGCGGGCGTGGTACCGTCTGTTGGCTTGCTCATGAGCAGAACTCCTTGGACAATCTGGTATCGTTAGTGGTGGGTGCCGGCATCCAGCCAGGCCCGCGCGCGGCGCGGCAGCAGCGTGCGCCACCGGGTCAGGAGCGCATTGCAGAAGACCCATGAAACATAGCCGCTAAGGCTGCCGAACACAAGACCGCCCCATATGTCCGTGGGGTGGTGCATGCTTAAATATAACCGGGAAAACGCGACGGCGGCAATCAAAAGACCGAACCCCAGGGGCAGAAGCAAAAACCTGCCCCCCCCGTACCGCCAGAGGAACGGCACGGTCGAGCCGATTATTTCCCCGGTGTGGCCCGAAGGGAAGGACTGGTAGCCCCAACCGAAGGAAAAAGGATGCAACGGGCCGCCGGTCATGGGGCGCGGCCTGCCCACGGCGATTTTGACCACCCGGCACAGCAGGGCGGCAATGAGAACCTGGGCAAGAAGGTAGCTGACGGCGAAAAAGATATCTTCCGGCTTTTTGTTCCTGACTCCCCGCAGCAGGAAAAAAGCATACGCCGGATAGAAGAGGAACAGAGCGCAATCCGTAAACACTTCCACCGGCAGCGTCCAGGAGGGGTGCGCGCGGCGCACGGCGGTGAAATACGCGTACACGGCGTCTTCCGGGCCGATGCATATGTGCATGCCGCATAAAAGGACGATAACGGGCAGAAGACAAAGGCCGTGCAGGGCAAAAGGATACGGTGTGCGCATGGCACTCTCTATACCGGCAAAGACGCGCGTTGAAAAGGATAAGTACCCGTAAAAATTTCCCGCGCGATACCGGGTGGATTTTATCGCCAAAAGAATATATATGCCCCCTTCCTCCGCGTATGCTGAGGGCGGTCTCCAAATAACGAATTTTGCGCCGAGAGCAAGGAAAGCGACCCTTTTTGCGAAGGGAGCGTATTGAGACATACGTGACCGGAGTAAAAAGGGCCGCTTGACGCAGCTATCGGACAAAAGGCGTTATTTGGAGACCGCCCCCACGTTCCGAACCGGCAAAAACGCCCGAGGATGTGAGAAGCCCTATGTTTTCCGTTTCTTCTTTCACAGCGCGCTGGCATGCGCCCCAAGGGTACCGCGAAGTTTTGCGGGTGAGCCTGCCCCTCATTGCGGGCATGCTCTCCACCACCGTCATGCAGTTCACGGACAGACTGTTCCTGAGCCATTACTCGGTCACGTCCATCGCGGCGGCCCTGCCCAGCTCCATGGCCGCCGCCGTGTTGCAGCTTCCCCTGGCGGGCTTGTGCGGGTATGTGGCCGTGTTTATCGCCCATTACGTGGGCGCGGGGCGGCACAAGGAAGTGGGAGCCGCTCTCTGGCAGGGCCTCTGGATGACGCTGGCCGGCACCGTTCTGCTCGCCTTTGCCTGCCTCCTGGCCGGGCCTCTTTTCACCTGGACGGGGCACGCCCCGGCCGTCATGGCCGAAGAGATCACCTATTTCCGCATCCTCACGCTGGGTTCCGCCTTTTTCCTGCTCGGCTCGGTCGTCAGCGGGTTCTTCATCGGGCGCGGCCACACCCGGCCCGTGCTGGTGGCCAACCTTCTCGGGGCGCTGCTCAATATCCCGCTGGATTACGCCCTCATCTTCGGCGCATGGGGTTTTCCGGAACTGGGCATCGCCGGGGCCGGCATCGCCACGGTCATCGGCTGGGCCTTTTGCGCCGTCATTCTCGGCTTTGGGGTGTTCACGGCCAAAAACGACAAGGAGTTCCACGTGTTCCGCGCATGGCGCGTCAACGCGGAGCTTGTCGTCCGTCTGCTGCGCTTCGGCGGGCCGAGCGGCGTCAATCTGTTCATGGAAGTCGTGGGCTTTGCCTGGTTCGTCCTTGAAGTGGGCAAATTGGGGGAAGTCCCGCTCGCCGCCAGCAACATCGCGTTCTCGGTCAATTCGCTTGTATTCATGCCGATGCTCGGCATGAACTCGGCCGTCGCGGCCCTGGTCGGCCAGGCCATGGGCGCCGGGCGGCCGGACCAGGCGGCGAGAGCGACCTACAACGCGCTGCACCTGTGCCTCATGTACATGATCCCCATGGCCCTGGCGTTCTTCCTGTTCGCCGGGCCGCTCATGGATATCTTCCGTCCGGGCGACCCGTCCGTCGTTTACGCGCCCATCCGCGCCACCGGGATCGTGCTCATTTACTATATCGCGGTCTATTCCCTGGTGGACTCGTGCAACATCGTGTTTCTCGGCGCGCTCAAGGGCGCGGGCGACACCCTTGCCGTCATGCTCATCCTCGGCGGCGAGGCCCTTTTTGTCCTCATTCTGCCCATCCTGGCCATGAAAACTCTGGGGGTCGCCTCCCTGCACCCCCTCTGGGCCGCGCTGACCGTGTACATCATGAGCCTGGCGCTCTGCGCGTTTCTGCGGTTCCGGAACGGAAAATGGCGGCGGATGCGGGTGGTGCCGGAATGACCTCCACTCCGATTTTCGGTAAAAAAATAACAGCCTGATATAAAAACACAAAAACTTCTATCATATTCCTCTTGAACAGTGTATCGTGCGTCGTTTTCCCGTATCACAGGGGGGAGGAATTGTATGAAGCGCAGTCTCCGCGCAAAAATCGTGCTGCCCACATTGGGGCTTTTTATTCTGACAACAGCCTTTTCCGTCTGGTTCATCCAAAGCCAGACGGCGGCCGCGCTCAAAGCGTCCGTGGAGGAATCCATCGCCAAGGGCCTGGACACGGTCATGGTGGGGCAGGACAGCCTGACCAGCGCCATTTTCCAGGACCTGGAAGGCATGAGCGCAATCCCGCCGCTTCTCGCCCTGCTGGGGCCGGAGTTGCCGGCGGAACGCCGCGCGGCCATTGAGGAAGAATTGCTGTTTTCCTTCAACAACAGGCCGTTTTTTAAAAATAAAACCTATGCCTACCTGAACGTGCTGACCACGGACGGAACCATTCTCGTCAGCGCGGGCAAAGGTAACCCCGGCAGCGCCGCCGTTTCCGAGGACGTGCTGCAAAAAGCCCTGCAAAGCGGCAAGGCCGTGGGGTACCCGCTGGTCTTCGACAAAAACGGCAAGCAGTTGCCGTCACTGGTGGAAAGCAGGGACAAGAAAACCCTGGTCATCCCCTTTGCCGTGCCTGTCGCCGGTTCCAACGGCCGCGCTGCCGGCGTCGTGCAGGCCGGCGTTTTTTATGACGTGTTTGTCAGGGACTATCTGGCCCCCTTACGCATCGGCAAGGAAGGCCACGCCTTTTCCGCCACCGGCAACGGGGAGCTGCTGTACCACCCCGCGCCGACGCAGGTCATGTCCCCGCTGACGCCCAACTCGCTCACGCCCAAAATGGTCAAACAGCACAACGGCCGCCTGGAATATTCCTGGAGCGGCTACGACTGGATAGCCATCTACAAGACCAGCCCGCTCACCAACTGGACGACCATCGTCAAGATCCGCACCGACGAGGTGTTTACGCCCATCCGGGACATCGCGATCCAAGCCCTGGTCATCAACCTGGCCCAGCTGACCATCGCGGGGCTGTGCCTTTTGTTCATCAGCGGCCGGATAGTCCGTTCCCTGCGGAAAACCGTGGATTACGCGGAACTCGTCGCCCAGGGCAAGCTGGACCACCCTCTGGACGTGGACACGCGCGACGAGGTCGGCACCCTGGCCAACGCCCTGCGCCGCATGGTCGCGAACTTGCGCGGCATGATCGCGGCCAGCCAATCCGCCGCCGAGGAAGCCAAGGCCCAGACGAAGCGGGCCGAGGATGCCGTGCGCGAGGCCGAGGAAAGCCGGAAACAGGCGGAAAAAGCCCGCACCGAGGGCGTGCACCAGGCGGCGGGGCAGCTCGAGGCGCTGGTGGAATCCCTGAACACGCACAACCGCGGCTTGCGCGACCGCATCACACAGGCTGCCGCCGGAGCGGACAAGCAGCGGCGCAAAGCCGAGGAAAGCGTGCGCGCCTTGGGCAACATGAACGGCACGGTGCATAACGTCGCCCACAGCGCAGGCAACGCCTCGCACAGCGCGGAAGAAGCCGAAGCGCTGGCCGAAGGCGGCGCGAAAGCCGTGGCGGACGTTGCCGCCTCCATCCAGAACGTCAACACCCAGACCCGCAAGCTGAAAGAAAGCCTGAACGCGCTCGGCGTCAGGGCCGAAGGCATAGGCAAGGTGCTGGATGTCATCAGCGACATCGCGGACCAGACGAACCTGCTGGCCCTGAACGCGGCCATTGAAGCGGCCCGCGCCGGGGAAGCCGGGCGCGGGTTCGCCGTGGTCGCCGACGAGGTCCGCAAACTGGCGGAAAAGACCATGGCCGCCACGCATGAAGTGGGCGAATCCGTAAAAACGATTCAGGAAGGCACGCGCGGCAATATCCGCATTATGGACGAAACCTCGCAGACCGTGGACCTGACGTCGAGCCTGGCGGAAAGCGCCGGCGCCTCCCTGCGCGAAATCGTGACGTCGGTCAAGGCCAACGCCGCCCACGTGGGGGATATCACCGCCGCCAGCGAGGAGCAGGACCGCACCAGCCGGGACATAACCCGCAGCGTGGAGGATATTTCCGGCATTTCCCTGAGCACGGCCGATCTCATGACCCAGGCCCAGGACAACCTGACCCGGGTGACGGAAACCATTACCGCCCTGCACAACCTGCTGCAGGAGTTAAAACGGGTCCAGTAACCGCGTTTTTTCCGGGGGGAGCGCCCGCGCGCGGGCGCTCCCCCCATTCCGTTCCGAACCCGTTGGGCCTCCGCCCTTCCCGCGCCGCACGGGCCGCCCTGGACCGGCGCCTTTCCGGCTCAGGCCGGAAAGGTGAACACCACGGCGAACCGCCCGGACTCGGCGCTGACATGCATGCCGAGCCCGTGTATCTGCGCGATCCGCTTGACAATGGAAAGCCCCAGCCCGCTGCCATGCCCGCCCTGGCCGGGTGGGCGAAAAAAGCGCTCGCCCAGCCTCGCGGCGTCGGCGGCCGCAATCGTGCCGCTGCTGTTCCACATGGTAAAACCCCGCGCGTCAAGCCGCACGTCGATGACTCCGGCCTCCGGCGTATACGCCACCGCGTTGCCGACGACGTTCCGCAAGAGCACGTCCAGGAGTTCCCGCTGCCCCAGGATGGAGGCTCCCCCGGAGTCGTCGTGAAAGCTCAGGGTTATATTTTTTGCCTCGATCTGCCCCTGCGCCTCTTCCAGAGCGTTTTCAACGAGCTCGCCCCAACGCAGGGAGTCGCGCGGCATGCCGTGGCTGCCGGCGCCGTCTTTAGCGCCTGAAACATCCGGCGCATCCGGCGATTCGAGTTTGGAAAGCATGAGCAGTTGGTCCACGAGGCGGCTCGTGCGGCTGATGCCCTTGCGTAACTGTGCAAGGGCGTGCGCGCGGGTTTCCGGCGTTTTGGCGCTGTGCGCGACCTGCGCCTGTATGCTGAGACCCGCCAGGGGCGTACGCAGCTCATGGGCCGCGTTGGCGATAAACACCCGTTCCCGCCGCAACATGTCGCCGATACGCGAGAACAGGCTGTTCAAGGCCTGCACCAGGGGCCGTACTTCGGACTGCACCTGCGCGGCAATGGGCGTTGTATCATTCGGGTCGCGCCGGCCGAGGCTCGCCGCGACCGAGCGGAGCGGCGCAAGCTCCCGGCTAAGCATCATCATGAGCCCCAGCAGAAGAACCGGCAGCAACACAAGCCAGGGCAGCATCTGCCCGGCCAGCATCGCAAAGGCCATGTCGTCCCGGTATTCACGTTCCTGGCCTACCGCGACAATGACTTTCCTATCCATGGAAGTGAGCCAGACGATCCGCCACCAGTCGCCTTTGATGCGCGTGTCCACAAAACCGTTCGCCTTTGGCGTGAAGACGAACCTTTTCCCTTCATCGCCGTCGCTCAGCAGCAATTGCCCACCGGGGCTGAAAACGGCAAAGGCGAGGGAATCATCCTCCTGCTCGCCCTCGTCCCCTCGGCCGGCGGCAGCCAGCATGTCGTCCGTATCCGGCAGATGCTCCGTGATCGTTGCATAACGCGCCGCCGCCAGACGCTTGGCGAACAGCATCTGCTGGGTATCGAAAAAGGCGTTGATATGCTCCACGCTCGCCCGCCAGGAGCAAAACGCCGCGACAGTCCAGGCCGCGAGCAGAAGGACCGCGAAAAAAAGGCTCAGCCTGAGGCGCAGGCTCCACTCCCGTTTTGGCCTCATTCCGGCTCTCCCAAGGTATAGCCGATCCCGTGGACGGTTTTGATGAACCCCTCGCCAAGTTTTTTTCGGATATGGTGCACATGCACCCCGACCGCGTTACTGACGACCTCCTCGCCCCACGGGTACAGCTTTTCCTCGATCTGGTCCTTGGACAGCACGCTGTTCTTGCGGAGCAAAAACAACTCCAGCAACATTGTTTCCTTGGGACTCAGGGAAATTTCCCGCCCCTGCCGGCGCACCGTCCGCTTCTCCGGATCAAACGCCACATCCCCGTGGGAAAGAACGGGAGCCGCCCGCCCGTTGCTGCGCCGGATCAACGCCCGGAGCCTCGCGTTCAGTTCCTCAAGGGCAAAGGGTTTGCCCAGGTAATCGTCCGCGCCGCAATTAAGGCCTTCGACCCTGTTTCCCAGGCTGCTTCGCGCCGTGAGGACGAGCACCGGCACCGGATTGCCGGCGCGGCGCCATTCCCGGAGAATATCCAGGCCGTCCAGGGAGGGCAGGGAAAGATCCAACACCACGGCGTCGTAATCCGCCCCCTTCCCGGCCGCCAGGCCGTCGTTGCCGTCCGTGAACCAGTCAACGGCATACTCAAGGTCGATCAGCCCGGCCCGGATGCCGTCGCCGATGATGGGGTCGTCTTCGATCAGCAGGATACGCATGGAAAGCCGCCCGGTTTCCCCGCCGGGCGCTCGGCCGCGAGCCCGGCGGGGAATGCGAAGTTATTGTTTCGTTATGGAAGAAACGTCAACGGACGTGTGCGTCCAGTCCTTGTCCACTTCTCCCGAGATGACGACCACGTCCCCTGGGACGATTGTCTGGCCCCGCCAGACGTCGTCGTCGATTTCCACCTCAATGGTTCCCGACGCATCCTGGAATGTATATGTCTCGTCACCCAGGCTTTTGACTATGTTTCCCTTAAGCGTGACCTTGGCGTCATCCCGCATCTGCGACGCCTGCTTGGCCGTCGCCAGATCAGCCGCCGGTCCCTTGAAACCGCCCGTGCTGGCGGAAAACGCTCCGGCCGGAAGCAGGGTCAGCGCTCCCGCGAGCACGAGCGCCGTGATAGCGCTCTTCTTTTGAAGCGCAGCCGTTTTTATGAAAATGGATTCGCTTTGCATGACTTACCTCTTGTACCAGTTTTTTTTCTTTCATGGCAATTCCCTATCGAGCGGCATTCCGCCGTCCATGGCGCGTCTTGCGGCATCCGCATCCAGTTCCAGCATCTCCCGCGTCACCTGATCGATGTTCAGGTTTTGGGCCAGCATATCCAGGTAGGCGCGTTCCATAAAATGGTCCACATCCAGCATGAGGCACGACAGTTTGTAGACGGCGTGCGCCTCCTGCGGGCTGTGCACCCTGCCCGCCAAGGTCCTGGGGTCTATGGGCCGGTTCAGGAACGACTCGACGGCCTCCTTGGCGCCCTGGCCCGGCATCATTTCCTCCACCATGGAGTTGATCCGCGCCTGTTCCCGCGCGTCGATATGCCCGTCGGCCCTGGCCGCGAAAATCATGGCTTCGAGGAAAAGCATACCGTCCGGCTCCGCCCCGCCCGGTGTCCCGGAAAGCGCCCCGGATGATGCAATGGCGGGAGCGGGCGGTACGGCAGCGGGAATCCCCTGACCGGCAACCGGTGTCGCGTCGCCACGCCCGGAGGACCATTGTTTGTACAAATTCCAGGCCAAGGCGCCCGCCGCCACTCCGCCGCCGACCGCCAGAGCGCCCGTGGCCATTTTCTTCATGCTTTTCCCGGAAAGCAGCGCGCCCGCAATGCCGCCGAGAGCGCCCGCCCCCAGCAACCCCGGCGCCATGCCGGCCAGCCCGCCGCCGTTATTCCCGGAATTACCGCCAATGGCGCCCTGCAACTGCTCCTTGACCGAGCTCAGGATAGAGCTGGACGAACCGTTAAGAAACGTATTCATACGAAGACTCCTTCATGAAAGTATCGAGGCACCCGGCCTCCGCCGGAACACTCCCGGCATTCCGGACGGAATGTTCCCATGCAAAGCACCCTACCGGGCGGTGATTAAGGTTTTGTTAAGAGAAATCTTTTAATTACGCCGCATCCAAAAAAATGCGGATGCGGGACGCCCCGGAGACGTAAAAACGCCCGCTGGCAAAGCCAACGGGCGTTACAAATCCGGCCGTCGCGGAAGGCTATTCCCAGCCGCCGCCCAACGCTTTGTACAGGTTAAGGGCGTTCGTTTCGCGCAGGAGAACGGTGTTAATCATCCCCTGGCGGGCGGAAAACAATGACCGTTGCGCGTCAAGCACGTTGATGAAGCTGTCCAGCCCGATCTCATACCGGTTCTGGGACAAGGTGTACGTCGCCTCGGTCGCGTCGACCAGGGCTTTCTGGGCTTCCAACTGCTCGCCGATGGTGGCGCGCTGCACGAGGGCGTCCGCCACTTCCCGGAAAGCCGTCTGAATGCTCTTTTCATACGTGGCGACGGCCATGTCCCGGTCTGCCTCGGACATTTTGAGGGTCGCGTAATTCCGGCCCGAGTCAAAAATCGGCAGCACGGCCCGCGGCTCGAAAAGCCAAGTGCCCGCGCCGCGCGAAAAGAGATCGTGATACTGCGGGGCAATGCTTCCCAGGGCCGCCGTGATGCTGATGCTCGGGAAAAAGTTCGCCCGCGCCGCGCCGATGTTGGCGTTCATGGCCATGAGCCGGTGCTCAGCCGCCATGATGTCCGGGCGGCGCTGCATGAGATCCGAGGGCAGCCCCGGCGGCAGGTCGGGGATCATTTCGATCTCGCGCATGTTTTCGGCAAGGTGCAGCCCTTCCGGCACGGGAGCGCCGAGAAGGAGGACCAACACGTTTTCCGCCTGCCCGACGTTCGTCTCGAACTGGGCGGAAGCCACGCGGGCCTCTTCCACGATGGTCCGGGCCTGGTTCACGGTCAACTGCGAGGTCAGGCCCATGTCGAACATGCGTTTTATCAGATCATAGGATTCCTGACGGTTTTGATAGGTCGACCGGGCAAGCGCCAAAAGCTCCTTTTGCGCCGTGAGGTTCAGGTACGCGTTGACGACTTCCGCCACCAGCGTGACCTGGGCGCTTTTCGCGGCTTCCTCGGTGGCGAAGAACTGCTGCAGCGCGCTTTCCTTCAGGGAACGGATGCGCCCGAACAGGTCCAGCTCAAAGGCCGTGAACCCGACCGTTGCCTGGTACTGGCGGCTGATGACCGCTTCCCCCCGCTGGGATACGGCCTTGTTGAGGTACTGGTTGCTCGCGGAACCCGCCGCGTTGATCGTGGGCAGAAGGTCCGCCCGCTGGATCCAATACTGCGCCCGGACCCTTTCAATGTTGAGCATGGCCACACGCAGATCGCGGTTGTTGGCAAGCGCCGTTTCCACGAGCGAAACCACGGTTCCGTCCTTGAAAAATGCGCGCCAGACCCTGTTGGCGGCCGCATCCGCCGCGTCACGCTGTTCGTCGGTGAGCCTCGTGGATTCCGGCCAGGCGGCGTCCACCGGCAGATCCGGCCTGTCGTAGCGCGGGGCCATGGTGCAGCCGGTCAGCGCAAAGGACGCGATAACGGCGGCCGCAAGGCAGATGCGTGTCATGTGCATAGCTGTGGGACGCATATTATATCCCTTCTCCCGCCGCCGAGAAGCGCTCGTATTGTTTTTCGCCCGACGGGGATTCCGGCGGTTTCGGATGGTCCTCGTCGTCGCCTTCGTCAAGCCTGTGCACCGTAACGTGGAATATGCGGGAAATCATGACGAAGGACAAGGGGATCAGGTAAATCCCCAGGAACGTCGCCGTAATCATGCCGCACATAACCCCGGTGCCGATGGCGTTCTGGCTGCCGGAGCCCGCGCCCTTGCTGATGGCGAGAGGCAGCACGCCCAGGATGAAGGCGAAGGAGGTCATCAAAATAGGCCGGAGCCGCATCTTGGAGGCCTGCAAGGTCGCCTGGATGAGGTCCATGCCCTCCTCCTCAAGCTCCTTGGCGAATTCCACGATCAGGATGGCGTTCTTGGCGGACAGACCTATGATCGTCAGAAGGCCGACCTGGAAGTACACGTCGTTGGAAAGCCCCCGCATCATGGCCCCGCCAAGGGCGCCGATAACGCCCAGCGGAATGATGAGCATGACCGAGAACGGAATGGCCCAGCTTTCGTACAAGGCCGCGAGGCACAGGAACACGACCAGGATGGACAGCGCGTACAGCATCGGCGCTTGCGAGCCGGACAGCTTTTCCTGGTAGGACAAGCTCGTCCAGGCATAGTCCACGCCGGGCGGCAGGGTGTTGAAGATCCGTTCCATCTCCAGCATGGCGTCGCCCGAGCTTCTGCCGGGGGCGGCTTCGCCGAGGATTTCTATGGACGGCACGCCGTTGTACCGCTCAAGACGCGGGGACCCCATGACCCAATGCCCGTCCGTGAAGGACGAGAGCGAAACCATCTGGCCCTGGTTGTTGCGGATATGGATATGGGCCAGGTCTTCCGGCTTGGTGCGGTATTTGGCGTCCGCCTGGAGAAAGACCTTCTTGGTCCGGCCCCGGTCCAGGAAGTCGTTGACGTAGTAGCTGCCCCAGAGGGAGGTGATCGTGGAGTTCAACAAATTGAGGTCCACGCCCTGGGCCGCGGCCTTGGCGAGATCAAAGTCCAGCTGATACTGCGGCGCGTCGTTCAGGCCGTTGGGCCGGACGGACTGCAGCACCGGGCTCTGCCGCGCCTTCATCAGCATCTCGTTGCGGATCTCCATGAGCCGGTCATGCCCGAGGTTGGCGCGGTCCAGGAGTTCGAAGTCGAACCCGTTAGCCGTGCCGAGTTCCATAACCGCCGGCGGCATGAAGAAATAGATGTTGGCGTTCTTGACCGAGGAAAACCGCCCCATGGAACGCTGCGCCACGACCGGGGCGCGCAAATCCGGGCGGTCGCGCTCCTTCCAGTCCCGCATTTTGATGAAGCACATGCCGTTGTTCTGCCCGTTGCCCGCGAAGGAAAACCCCACGATGCACATGAGCGATTCAACGGCTTCCTTCTCGTTCTGCAGGAAGTGCTCTTCCACCTCGTTGACGATCGCGAGCGAGCGGTCAAAGGTTGCGCCCGGCTCCAGTTGGATCAGGGAGAACATAATGCCCTGGTCTTCCTCCGGCAGAAAGGCCGTGGGCAGGCGCACGAAGGCGAAGCCCATGGCCGCGACCACCAGGACATATATGATGACGTATCTGGCCGGACGGCGCAGAATCTTACGTACCCGATGGAAATACTTGTTCACCGAGCTTTCGAACATCCGGTTGAACCAGGCGAAAAACATATCCAGCCATTTGCCGACAAGCAGATACCAGACCCTGCCGAGGAATCCGACGAGTCCCGGTTTGAATTCGTGCGTCTTTACGTGCTGGTGGGGTTTGAGCATTTGGGCGCAGAGCGCCGGCGTCAACACCATGGCCACCACGACCGAAAGGATCATGGACGAGACGATGGTCACCGAGAACTGACGATAAATGACGCCCACGGACCCGCCGAAAAAGGCCATGGGCAAAAACACCGCGGACAGCACCAGCGCGATGCCCACCAACGCCCCGGTGATCTGGGACATGGATTTTCGCGCGGCCGCGCGGGGTCCTAATCGATCCTCCCGCATGACGCGCTCCACGTTTTCAACGACCACGATGGCGTCGTCCACAAGAAGCCCGATGGCCAGAACCATGGCGAACATGGTCAGGGTGTTGATGGTGAAGCCGAAGGCCGCCAGCGTCCCGAAGGTGCCGAGGAGCACCACGGGCACGGCGATGGTCGGGATGATCGTGGCCCTGATGTCCTGCAGAAAGACGTACATGACCAGGAAGACCAGAATAATGGCCTCGATCAGGGTTTTGACCACCTCCTGGATGGAAATCCGCACGAAGGGAGCCGTGTCGTACGGGTACATGGCCTTGAGCCCCTTGGGGAAGAACTGCGAAAGCTTTTGCACTTCCTCCTGAATCGCCGCCGCCGTTTCCAGGGCGTTGGCGCCGCTGGCGAGCTTAAGGCCAACGCCGGACGCCGGCATGCGGTTGTACCGGGCGCGGGCGAGAATATTCTCGCCGGAAAGCTCCATCTTCGCCACGTCTTTGAGCAGCACCCTGGAACCGTCGGGCCGCACCTTGACCAGGACCTGGTTGAACTGGTCAACGGTCTGCAACCGGTTCTGGGCGATAACCGTGAAGTTGATGGGCTGGCCGGGCACCGCCGGCGCGCCGCCGATCTGCCCGCCGGGAATCTGGGCGTTCTGGCTTGTGATGGCGCTGGTGATGTCCGCCACCGTGACCTGATATTTCTCCAACATGGGCACGTCGATCCAAACACGCATGGCGTACTGGGAACCGAACACGGACATGTCGCCCACGCCCCGCACGCGGCTGAGCGGGTCCAGGACGAAGCTGGAGACATAGTCCGCGATGTCGTACTCGGACATGCTGCCGTCTTCGGAATAAAAGCCCACGACCATGAGGAAGTTGCGGGTGGACTTCATGACCGTCACGCCCTGGCGCTGCACCATTTCCGGCAGGAGCGGCGTTGCGAGCTGCAACTTGTTCTGCACCTGCACCTGGGCGATATCCGGGTTGGTGCCCGCGTCAAAGGACAGGGTGATGCTCCCCTGGCCGCTGGAATCGCTGGTGGAGTATATGTAGTTCAGATTGTCGATACCCTTGAGCTTCTGCTCGATAACCTGGACCACGGTGTCTTCAATGGTTTTCGCCGACGCGCCGGGATAGACGGCCGTGATGGTCACTTCCGGCGGCGCGATGTTCGGATACTGCGAAATCGGCAGGGAGTTGATGGCCAATACCCCGAACAGCATGATCAATATGGCGATAACCCATGCGAAGATGGGCCTGTCGATAAAAAAATGCGCCATGAAATATTCCTCTTTTTCCCCTATTTCGCGGCCGGGGCGCCGTTGCTTCCGGAAGCCGAAGAGGCGTCAGCCTCCTTGCCCGAAGAGGCGTCAGCCTCCTTGCCCGAAGAGGCGTCAGCCTCCTTGCCCGAAGAGGCGTCAGCCGCTTTGCCGGAGGGCGCGTCAGCCGCCTTGGGCGGCACATACGGAACGGGTTTGACCACGGCGCCGGGGCGCACCTTGACCCTGCCGTCGAGAATGACTTTGTCGCCCACGTTCAGGCCCGAGCGGACCAGATAATCTTTCCCGATGCTCCGGTCGATCTCGATAACCTCTTCCATGGCCTTGGTGCTCTTTTCAGCGGTCTTGCCCGCCTTTTGCGCGGCCTCGATCTCTGCCTTGGTGGGTTCGACCTCCCGCACGCAGTACACGGTCGCGCGGCCCATGGTATCGCGCCCGACGGCCCGCTGCGGGATCAGTATCCCCCGCTCGTTGACCGCTTCCTGCAGAATGGCCCGCACGAACATGCCGGGGAACAGGAGGCGTTCCCGCCGGCCCGCGGTTATCTCGCGCATGGGGTTGTCGAACTTGGCGCGCACGGTAATGGCGCCGGTTCCCGTATCAACGGTGATATCCGCGAGCTGGAGCGCGCCTTCGATATCGTAGAGCTGGCCGTCCTCAAGCTTGAGTTTGACCTTGGCCGCGCCGTCCCCGGCGGAGACCAGCCGGCCTTCCATCATGGACCGCTTCAACCGCAGGAGTTCCGCGCTGGACTGGGTCAGGTCCACGTACATCTGGTCCATCCGCTGGATGGTCGCAAGCGCCTGGCCCTGGTTCGCGGTAACAAGCGCGCCGGGCGTCACCGAGGAAATGCCGATATGCCCGGCAATGGGGGCGTTAACCTTGGTGTAGCGGATGTTGATGGAGGCGGTATCCACGGCGGCCTTGGCCGCGACGACTTCCGCCCGGGCCTGGTTCATGCTGGCGAAGGCGTTGTCGTTTTCCTGTCTGCTGACGGCGTTGACCTTGACCGCCTGCGCGGAGCGGTTCGCCATAAGTTGCGCGGCGGTAAAGTTGGCCTCGGCCCGCAAAAGAGCCGCCTTGGCCTCGGCAAGGGAGGCTTCATACAAGGCCGGGTCTATCTGGTAGAGCTGCTGGCCTTCCGCCACTTCCTGCCCTTCGTCGAACAGGCGCTTCTGGATGATGCCCGTCACCTGCGGCCGCACTTCGGCGACCTCCAGGGCGGAGGTGCGCCCGCTGAGCTCGGAGGTGAGTTCCACGCGCTCCGTTTTCACCGTCAGGTAGGTGACCTCGGGCGTCGGCATCTGCATCTGCTGCGGCCCCTTGTCGCAACCGGCAAGAAACGCGGCGGGCACCATGCCGAGAACGGCCAGAAACAATATGTATCGCCTGGGGATACGCATACACTCACCTCGGGAACTGTTACGCGGGCATTGCCGTGGGCGGGAAAGGCCCGCCGGGACAACCTCGCGGCAAAGATCAAAAATAATGCGCCCGCCGCCGTTTCCGAAAGCCGGGAGGCCTCAAAAACGCGCGGTCAGGCCGGGACTCGCACTCTTACCGTTGGCGCGGGTAAAAAACAATCAAAAACGTCACAGTATAGCGAAAAGCTTTAAAACCGTCTTCTGTAAAACCATTTCATAGAAAAAAACCGGCTGCGCGCAAAAAAGACTTGCACTTCGATAGAGTCTGCTCTATCGAAATGCAAGCTTTAAAGAACACGGGGCGGAATGTCAACATGGACAAGCAAAAAAACCGCAAATACGTCTCCCCTGCGCGGGAAAAACAGGCTACGGACACGCGAAACCGCGTTATTGACGCGGCCGAGGCTCTGCTCCTGGAAAAGGGCTTCGCCGGTACGACCGTGGCCGAGGTGGCGCGGCGGGCCGGTGTTTCCCCGCAGACCGTCTATGCGATTTTTTCTTCCAAGGCGGGCATCATCATGGCCGCCATCGAAGACAGAGTGCTCCACGACGAGCGGAACGTGGACGCAATCGAACGGATGCGGAACACCACGGACCCGGTGCTTATTCTGCGCAACGCCGCCGCGATCATCCGCAACATTTACGAGGGCAACGCGCCGACCTTCACCGCCGTCTACGGGGCCCGCATGGTCTCCCCCCAACTGGCGGAGCTGGAAACGGAACTGAACGACCTGCGCCGGGAAAAGCAGGCGGAGATGGTCGACAAGCTGGTCGCCAGCGGGAAACTTCTCCCCCACCTGGACAAGGAAGCCGTGCGCGACCTGCTCTGGATGCTCTCCGGCCGCGAGATATACTATCTTCTGGTCATCCGGCGCGGCTGGTCCCCTGACCGCTACGAAGCGCAGCTCGCCTCGTTGCTCATCACAAGCCTCGTCCACCCGGACGCCATAAAACCCCACCTGGCGGGGGATATTCTGACCCTTCCCGACGTTCCGCGGTAAGACGAAAGCGCGTTTTCCCCTGGAGTGCGTTCCGGAGGAAAGGGTTTTTTCTTTACAACCCGCCCCTCTTTGCTCTACTTATTATAGAATCAGGCCGTTGCGTTGGCCCGCCTCATCCCGCCTTGCCGCGCAGCCTTATTTTTTCTCGCGTTCAATCCAAAGGAGCGTGCCTTTATGGAAGCTTTCGCCAACCTGGTGAATACTCTGGTGGATTTTGTCTGGGGTCCTTTTTTGCTCATTCCCCTGCTTCTCGGTGTGGGCGTGTATCTGATGCTCGGCCTGCGCTTCATGCCCGTGCGCTCGCTTTTCCATGCGTTCGGGCACATGTGGCGGGGCCGCAGGCACGGCGGCGACGAGGGGGAACTCTCGCCCTTCAATGCCCTCATGACATCCATGGCCGCGACCGTGGGCACGGGCAACATCGTGGGCGTGGCCACCGCCATTTATATCGGCGGGCCCGGCGCTGTCTTCTGGATGTGGGTCACGGCCGTGGTGGGCATGGCCACCAAATACTGCGAGGCCACTCTGGCCGTGAAGTACCGCGAGGTCACCCCGGACGGCAGCTACGTCGGCGGCCCCATGTACTACATCAAGAACGGATTGGGCAAAAACTGGGGCTGGATGGCCGCCCTCTTCGCCATCTTCGGCGCGGTGGCGAGCTTCGGCATCGGCAACCTGACCCAATGCAACGCCATCACGGCCAACGTGCTCAATGCCACCGGCCTCACCGACTGGCGCATGGAATTGGGCGGGCAGGTCGTTCCGGCCAGCTGGTTCGTGGCCGCGCTGCTCTTCCTTGTCACCGGCGCCGTGATACTCGGCGGGGTCAAACGCATCGGGGCCGTGGCGGGCAAACTGGTCCCCTTCATGGCTATTTTCTACATTCTGTTCGGCATCGTGGTCATGATCATGTACCTTGACCGCGTGCCGCATGCCTTCGGCCTCATTTTCAGTCACGCGTTCGCGCCCATATCGGCCGCCGGCGGGTTTGCAGGGGCCATCCTGAGTGAAACCATCAAGCGCGGCGTTTCACGCGGCCTGTTTTCCAACGAGGCTGGCCTGGGCAGCGCGCCCATCGCCCACGCCACCGCCACGACCAAGAATCCGGTACACCAGGGCTTTCTCGGCATGCTGGACCCCTTCCTCGACACTCTGGTGGTCTGCACCGTGACCGCGCTCGTGATCCTGCTGAGCGGCGAATGGATGGCCTCCGCCCCAGCAGGCATGGATCCCGACGCCGCCCGCCAGTTCCTGCAGGGGACGCTCACCGCGCGGTCCTTCGACACAATCATCCCCGGCGTCGGCCGTTTTGTGGTCACGGTTTCGCTGGTGCTTTTCGCTTTCTCCACGGTGCTTGGCTGGAGCGTCTACGGCGAGCGCTGCGCCATGTATCTCTTCAGCCACAAGGCATCTTTTCCCTTCCGCGTCATTTTCGTGCTGGCCGTGCCGCTCGGCGCGGTGGCCAAGCTGGACCTGGTCTGGGCATTGGCCGACCTGTTCAACGGGCTCATGGCCCTGCCCAACCTGGTGGCGCTCGCCCTGCTGAGTCCCGTTGTTTTCAAGCTGACGAAGGAATATTTTGATGCGGAGAACCGCTAGCGCTAGGACGGGATATAGTGCATCTTACAACACGCGCCGGGATGACAGCCGCCATCCCGGCGCGTGCCGTATTACGCTCCGGGCCGCGCCTTAATCACCAGTTCGCTGGTGTCGAATATAACCTTGATCCCGTGCTGGTTGTAAACGTCGATACCGAGGTACACGATGCCGCAGTCCGGTTTGTGCGCCACCACTTCCATGATCCGGGCCTCGCCGCGCAGCACGTCTCCCGGATACACGGGGGCGAGCCACTCGATTTTTGTGCTTTTCCCGGCCACAAAGTTGGCGCCCCAGCCGTTGGTTTTCAGAAACTCGGCCCAGACGGCCATGAACGACATAACCCCGGGAGCGATGATGCCCCCGAACGGCGTGGTGGCTGCGTACGCCGCATCCAGGTGCACGGGCAGCGGGTCGTACGCCAGCGCAAAGGACCGGATAGCCTCTTCCGTAATGGTGACGGGCCGGACAGAAAACGTCTGCCCGGCCCGCAGTTCGTCAAAAAACATGATGCGCTCTTTCCCAAGGGCTGCCCGACTTTAGTGGCCGGTGATCCCGTATTTTCGCAGCTTGTATTGCAGCAGACTTTTTGAAATGCCCAGCAGCTCGGCCGCCTTTACCTGGACGAAATCCGCCCTGGCAAGGGCGCGCCGGACCAGGGCCGCCTCAAGTTTATCCATGGTGTCCGCGAGATTGAGCTCAACGGGCAAGAGATCCACCGCGCTTTTGAGCTGGGTTTCCTCGTCGCGTATTTCCTGCGGCAGGTCCTGCACTTCGATGGCGTCGCTCGGCGCCATGACCATGCAGCGTTCCACCATGTTCTCCAACTGGCGGATGTTGCCGGGCCATTCATACCCGCACAGGAAATCCAGCGCTTCCGGCGTGAAGATCTTGGGGGTGAGGCCGTTTTCCCGCACCATCTTTTCCACGAAATGCGCCACCAAGAGCGGGATATCCTCGCGCCGCTCGCGCAAGGGCGGCAGCAGCAGTTGCACCACGTTCAGCCGGTAATACAGATCCTCGCGGAAGTTCCCGGCTTCCACCTCGGCCTGCAGGTCCTTGTTCGTGGCCGTGACGATACGGATATCCACCTCTATTTCCTCGGAGCCGCCGACCCGCTCGAACCGGCGCTCCTGCAGCACTCTGAGCAGCTTCACCTGCATGTCGTGGGACAATTCGCCGATCTCGTCCAAAAACAGAGTGCCGCCGTCGGCCAGTTCGAACCGGCCCCGCCGCATGGCCACCGCGCCGGTGAAGGACCCCTTCTCATGGCCGAAAAGCTCGCTTTCCAGCACGCCGGGGTTGAGCGCCATACAGTTGACGCTGACAAAAGGCCCGTTCTTGCGCGGGGATGCGAAGTGTATGGCCCGCGCCACGAGCTCCTTGCCCGTGCCGGATTCCCCGGTAATCAGGACGGAGCTTTTGCTGGGCGCGGCCCGGTCCACCATGGCCAGGACGGAGCGGATGCCCTTGCTCCGCCCGATAATCTGGTGCAGGCCGAAGCGCTCCTCCAGGTTCTCGTGCAGGAGGCGGTACCGCCGGTGCACCCTGGCGAGTTCCGCCGCGTTTTTCAGGGAAAGCAGCATCTCGTCGTTGGAAAAGGGCTTGGTGATATAGTCGAACGCCCCGAACTTCATAACTTCCACGGCGCTTTCGATGGAGCCGAACGCGGTCATGACGAGCACCGGCACGTGCGGGTAGTTCTTCCGGACGTGCTCGAGCACTTCCCGGCCGCTGATCTTGGGCATTTTCATGTCCGTGACGACCACGTCCACTTCCGAGTCTTCCAGGAACGCCAGGGCGCTTTCCGGGTCGCTCAGGGCCGTGACCGTGTACCCGGCATCCGTCAGCAGGGTTTCCAGAACGAGAAGATAGTTCTTCTCGTCGTCAATAATAAGCAGATGCGTCTGTTGGTCGTTCATGAATCTCGCCTTATTGCAACATAACGGTAAAACGCTCGCCCCGGCGGAAGGCCGTTCCGCCTGCGCCTCCGGGCGGGCCGTTGCGGTATCAGGATGCGCCCGAAGGCAGCACCATGCGCACCATGGCTCCGCCCCCCGGGGCGTCTTCCAGGCTCATCTGGCCGCCGTGGCTCGTGATGATGTTGTTCACAATGGGAAGCCCCAGCCCCGTGCCGCCGTCCTTGGTCGTGACAAAGGGGTCCAGGATGCGCTCCCGATTTTCCACGGGGAATCCCGGCCCGGAGTCGGCAACGCAGAGTTCCACCCGGTCCCTGGTCTTTTCCTCCAGGGGTCGCCCGCTGATGGTGATGCTCCCCTTCGTGTCCATGGCCTGCATGCTGTTAATCAGCACGTTGTAAATCGCCCGGTGCAAAAGATCCTTGTCGCCAAGGGTATACAGGCCTTCCGTGCCCGCCCGCTGCGGCACGAACGCCGTCCGGACCGTTATGTTCCGGGCGGCAAGTTCCGGCTCAAGGAAGGCCAGCACGTCCCGGGTGGTCCTGGCGAGATCCACCTGGGCCTGCTGCGGCTGGCGGGGGCGTGCGTAATCGAGAAAGTCGCTCACGGTCTGGGACAAGCGGCGCGCCTCGTCGAAAATCGCCCGCAAAATCTTGCCCGTCACCGGGTCGGACGCCGTGGGGCGGGAAAGGAGCAGTTCCGCGCTGGACTGGATGATCCCGAGCGGGTTGCGGATTTCGTGGGCGATGCCCGCCACCACGCGCCCCATGCCCGCCAGCTTCTCGTGCTGGTGCAACTCGCTCACAAGGCGCTGCCGCTCGCGCATACGCAGCGCGAGCGCCGCTTCCGCCCGGCGCAGGAAAACCAGAAGCAGGAGCACCACCAAAAGCGACGAGGCCAGCGTGATGCCCACGATGGTCCACTGGAACCGCACGATATCCGCCATGTCGCTGGTGATGTCCTGCGAAAACTCCAGAACGCCCAGGGATTCGGCCCGCGTCCACTCATACGAGGCCGTGTTCGACACCCGCAAGGAAACCACGGGCCGCATCGGCGCGATGGTCCGCAAATAAAACGCGCCGGGCTTCATCCGGAAAAAGGAAAGATACGCCTCCCACAGCGGAATGTTTCTGTCCACCACGAAAACCGGCAGTTGCGCCTCCTCGACGCCCTGCACCATGGCTTCCGTCACCGGGCTCTTGTGCCCGACCTCGCCCCGGTCGCGGGAGGAATATTTGATCTCCCCGTCGTTATCGAAAATACGCAAGGAATGGACTTGCAGGCCGTGCGTCAGCGAGGCCACGGTCTGGTCCAGCATCACATACTGGGCATTCTGTTTCAAGTTCGGGCGCCCGTAGGCGGCGACCGCCGGGATGCTGAACCGCGCGAAAATCTGCTGGTTCAGGTGCTCCGCCAGAATGCCCGCGAAATTGCGCTGCTTGGTGAGAAGCGTATCCTGGGCCCGGTTGCCGACAACGATGGCCAGAAATATCGAAAACGCGAGAATCAACACCAGAAGGACCCAGGCCAGGTAGCGGGCGATGCCCAGCTTCACCCTGTCCGGGGGCGTGGTGTCGACGGAAGGCTTGTCCCGCCCGTTTCCATTGGCGGCCTTGCCGCCCGGCTTGTCCCCCTGGACAGGGGGAGAGCCGGGCGCCGCATGGCGTGGCGGGTTTTCCTCCCCGCGCTGCCGGTTAAAAAGCATCCACCGCTCCTTTGCGGTTCAGAAAAGCGGCCAGCGCCGCGCTCTCTTCCGGATAGCCCGGCGCGCCGAGCTTGGCGTTGGCCAGGCATTTGCCCAATTCCACGGCGGGCTGGTCAATGGGGTTGATATCCAGCAGCCAGCCCGTCAGGATGGTCGTCAATTCCAGAAGCCCCATGAACTTCCCGGCCGCATACTCGTCCGAGGAGGCAAAGGCGAATTCCACCAGCGGGACGTTGTTTTCCGCCAGGGCCATGCGCGTGCCCAGCCCTTCGGCCTCAAGCAGATCGCCGAACTTGCGGCCCTTGAGCCAGGACCATTTTTCCGGCACATCGTTGCCGAAAGCCGGCCCTTTGTCCAGGGCGGGGCTGTGGACGAAAAAGCAGCCCTTGTCGCGCGGTCCGTCCAGGAACATCTGGTTCACGGAGTGCTGGTCCGTAACCCCCACGGCCGGAACGGGCATGGAGCCTTTGCCCTCCTTGCCCAGGCTTTCCGCCCAGAGCTGCGCGAACCACGCGCCCAGCCAGGACCAGAGGGGGATATAGGAAAAGAAAATAAGCTGCGAATACCCTTTTTCCATCAGCATCCGGTTCCAGACGGCCAGTTTCCAGGCCGGATGGCCGTGCAGGGTGCTCATGTCCGCGAGCAGCGGCGCGAAAACCGAGGCCGCCCCGTCAAGCAGCGCGCGCCAGTCCATGCCCATGAAAGCCGCGGGCAAGAGGCCCACGGCGGAAAAAACCGAGTACCGCCCGCCGAGATAATCCGGCACGGGCAGGCTGATGATGCCTTCCTTGTCCGCCTCTTCACGCAGGAACCCGGCTTTTTCGTCCGTGACCATGACGACCTGTTTTTTCCAGCCGTCGCCCAGGGCCTTTTGCAACCAGGTCCTGGCCAGAAAATACTGGGCCAGCGTCTCAATGGTGCCGCCGGATTTGGAAATGACCACCAAGGCGGTTTCCTTCGGGGGGAGCTTGTCGAACAGGGCGGTCAGGGTATCGGCGTCGACGTTGTCCGCGATCCACAGCCAGGGGCCGGTGTGGTTCGGCCTGTCCTGCCCCGGAGCGAAGGCTTTTTGCAGCGCCCGCGCGCCAAGGGCGGAACCGCCGATGCCCAGCACCAGCATGTGCCGGCACCCGGCAAGGGCCGCCATGGCTGCCGGGATCTCTTTTTCCAGGGCGGGGCGGAACGGCAGGGTCATGAACGGCAGTATCCCCTGCCCGGTTTCGTCTCGCAGCCGCCCGGCAAGCGCCGCGGCGCGCGCGGCGAACGGCGAGGATTCAAGGGCAAGGCCCTGCATGCGGCCCGTAAAGGCGTTGCTCCAATTAAGGGCATGGGAATGGACGGCCATGGGAAACCTCCGGAAAAAGTGATGACAATATCGTTACACCTATGGAGATATACCTTTTTTTCCCGGGAATAGGCAACGCCGGGAAAGGGCGGAAAAATAAGACCGCCGGTCCGGAGGCATCCCGGACCGGCGGCGTGGAGCGTTCTTCGCGTGTTTAGGAAGCGCTTATTCCTTTACTTGTAAAGGAATTTGCCGATCCTCTCCAGAGCCTGGGTCAGCATTTCATCGGAAACCGCGTAGGACATGCGCACGCAGTTGTCGTCCCCAAAGGGTTTGCCGGGCACCAGGGCCACGCCCGCCTTTTCCAGCACCTGCTCGCAGAAGGCCATGGAGTCGGGCATGGAAGACGTGTACACGCCATGCACGTCCGGGAAGATGTAGAACGCGCCGTCCGGCTTCGGGCAGTAAACGCCCTTCCAGGTGCCGATGATGTCCAGCGCCAGATCGCGGCGGCGCTGGAAGGCGCTTCGCATGGCGTTCACGGCGTCCATGCCGCCGGTGTAGGCGGCGAGAGCCGCTTTCTGGGCGATGGAGCACACGTTGGACGTGGTCTGGCTCTGCAGTTTGGACATGGCTTTGGAAAGCGGGATGTTCGCCATGACGTGCCCCACGCGCCAGCCGGTCATGGCGTAGGTCTTGCTGACCCCGCCGCAGATGACGAAGCTGTCGGGATGTTTTTCCCACCAGGTGCTGAACGTGCCGTGCTTGGCCGGGGCGTACACGAGTTGGTCGTAGATTTCGTCGGCGATCAGCACGATTTTGTTGTCCACGGCCCATTGGGCGATGGCGTCGATCTCCGCCTGGGAGTAGCACGCGCCCGTGGGGTTGGAGGGCGAGTTGACGACAAGGGCCTTGGTTTTGGCGGTCTTGCTTTTGTCGAGCTGCGCGACCGTCACCTTGAACCCGGCTTCGGCCGGGGCGGAGACGATGACGGGCTTGCCGTCCGCCAGCTGCACCATGTCGGGATAACTCACCCAGTACGGGGCCGGGATGATGACCTCGTCGCCCGGATCGAGCAGGCAGAGAAACACGTTGTACAGGCCCTGTTTACCGCCGTTGGTCATGGTGATATTGTCGGCTTTCGCCGCGGTCACGCCGTATGCGTCTTTAAAATAGGCGGCCACGGCGGCGCGCAGTTCAACGATGCCCGTTTCCGCGGTGTAGCGGGTGAAGTGCTCGTCAATGGCTTTTTTGGCGGCTTCGCCGATATAGTCCGGGGTCGGGAAATCCGGCTCCCCGACGGTCAGGCTGAGAACGTCGTGCCCCGCGGCCTTCAGTTCGCGGGCGCGGGCCGACATGGCGAGCGTGGCCGACGGGGCAAGGTTGTTGATACGGCGCGAAAGATTCATGGCATTGCTCCCAAAGTAAAAGTAATAAGATAGCTGAAACAAGCGTTCCACGCATAGCATGAAGCCAACCGACTGTAAATCGCCTCTCCGTGGGAAAAACATGAACACGCCGCTTCTGCCCTTTCCTCCCGGCTGCCGGAAGGCCGTCTTTCTGCGGCGCTTCAAACGCTTTTTCGTGGAATGCCGCGATGGGGACGCGGCATTCCTGGCCCACACCAACAACTCGGGCAGCATGCTCGGGCTGACGCGGCCGGGCCTTCCCGCCCTGCTCTCCCCGGCGGCCAACCCGGACCGCAAACTCCCCTACACCTTGGAGTGCATCGGTTTGCCCGGCGCGGCGGCGGCGCCCGCCTGGGTAGGCGTCAACACCCTTACCCCCAACCGGCTGCTTTTCGCCGCCTGGAAGGCCGGTCTTCTCCCCTGGGCCAGAGGCTATACGCATTTTCAGCCGGAGGCCAGGTGCGGCGCAAGCCGCCTTGACGCCCGCCTCACCGGGCCGGGCCTGCCCCCGCTCTGGGTCGAATGCAAAAACGTGACCCTGGTGGAAGACGATGCCGCCGCCTTCCCGGATGCGGTGAGCGAACGCGCCCACAAGCATTTACGGGAAATGGCCGCCATTGTCCGCTCCGGAGAGCGCGGCGCGTTTTTTTACTGCGTCCAGCGCCCGGACGGACATTGCTTCGGCCCGGCGGACTATATCGACCCGGTCTACGCCGCGCTGTACCACGAAGTGCGGCAAACCGGCGTGGAAAGCCACCCGCACAGAATACGCGTCACCGAAGCGGGCCTTGACCTCGGGGAAGAACTGCCGCTGCGCTCATGGTAGCGCGCTACCCCACCAATCGCCGTCCCATGGCGAACGCCCGCTCCAGGTCTTGCGGAAACACCTCGGCGTGCCGCTTGAGCTTGGCCTCCACGTCGAAATAGTCCGTGTCGTACTTGGAGTAATCCTTGAACTGCCGCGTATCGGTGCACACAAACAACTCACAGGAGCCGAACAACTTTTCCATGACCAGTTTGGCCGCGCCCATCATCCTGTCATAGCCACGAGGCGCGATGGCAAATTCGGGAACGTTCATGGTGTAGACCAGGGCCGTGGCCTTTTTCCGGGGCGACAACGGCCCCTTCACCTTGGAATACAGATGGTACTGGAACCACAGCCGCTCCATGCAATTTCGCATGAGGCCGGTTTCCGCATGAAAATAAACCGGGGAGCCGAGCACGAGCACGTCGGCGGCATGGGCCGCGTCCAGCAAAGGGGTCAACGGATCGTTCACCGCGCATCGCCCGTAGTGCGAGCCTTTTGGATCCTTACAGTGAAAACAGCTGATGCACCCTTTATACGCGCCGAGGTCGCGCAGGTGTAGGAGTTCGGCGTCAGCCCCGGCCGCTGTGGCCCCTTCCACGGCCTTTTCAAGCAGACTACCCGTGTTTCTGGTTTTGCGCGGGCTTCCGTTGATGGCGAGCAGTTTCATATGTCCTCCCGAGTTTTCTACAGCATGCGTTTTTGCAACAGCAGCGCATCCGCCAGCACCAGCGCGGCCATGGCCTTCAAAACCGGCACGATGCGCGGGATGGCCGAAAGATCGTGCCTGCCGCCCACCCGGATCGTCACCGCTTCACCCGCCGTGTTGACCGTTTGCTGCTCCAGCCCGATGGACGCGATGGGTTTGACGGAGGCGGTCAGCACGATAGGCTGGCCCGTGCTGATGCCGCCGAGAATGCCGCCCGCGTGGTTGGACGCGAACCCGTCCGGCGCCATGGGATCGTTGTTGGCGGAGCCGGTCGCGTCCGCCGCGGCGAACCCGTCGCCGACGCTCACGCCCTTTACCGCGCCCACGCTCATCAGGGCGTGGGCGAACAGGGCATCCAGCTTGTCGAACACCGGCTCGCCGAGCCCGGCGGGGACGCCGTGCGCTTCAATGCGTACAAGGCCGCCAAGGGTGTCGCCCTGTGCTCTGGCATCCCGCACCGCCTCCTCCCATTGAGGGACGATGCCGTCATCCGGCGCGAAAAAGGCGCGGCGTTCCGCCCCGGCGATATCGGTAAGGGGCGCGGCAATGCCGCCGAAGGACGCCGCGCACCCATACAGCGCGATGCCCTCCCGCGCGAGCAGCGCCTGGGCGATGGCGCCGCCCGCGACCCTGGCAACGGTCTCCCGCCCCGAGGAACGCCCGCCGCCGCGATGGTCGCGGATGCCGAATTTGGCGTCAAAGGTATAATCGGCATGCCCGGGCCGGTACACGCCGCGCAAGTCGTCGTAATCGGCGCTGTGCTGGCTGGTGTTGGCAACGTGAAAGGCGATGGGCGTACCCGTGGTTTTTCCCTCGAACACGCCGGAAAGGAGCGTCACCGCATCCGGTTCCTTGCGCGGCGTGCTGGCCGCGTTGGCCTGCCCCGGTCTGCGCTTGTCCAGCTCCGCCTGGAGTTGGGCTTCGTCCAGAGGAATGCCGGGAGGGCAGCCGTCCACAATGCCGCCGAGTCCCGGCCCGTGGGACTCGCCATACGTCGTCAGCCTGAATATTCTGCCGAAGGTATTGCCGCTCATACCGCCCCCTGGTCGCGCCCGCCCTTGGCGTGGACCGTGGCGTGGGCCATGATGTGCCCGCGCAGGATTGCCGCCACGCTTTCCGGCGGCCTGGCCGCATCCACAACGTGGTGGGCCGCGGCGCGGTAGAGCGGCTCGCGCTCCTGCAATACCCTGGCGATTTCCTGCTCCGGCGGCAAATTGGTGAGGGAGGGGCGCGACGGATCGTTTTGCGGCGGCGGAAGCCGCCGCGCCAGCACGTTCGGCGGCGCGGCAAGATAGGCCACAACGCCTTCCGCCCGCATGCGTTCCCGGTTTTCCGGGTCGAGCACAATGCCGCCGCCGGTCGCGATGACGGCCGGGCCGCCTCCCTCGCGCATCCGCGCGACAGCTTCGGCAAGAGCGGCCTTTTCCAGCGCGCGGAACGCGGGCCAACCGCCCTCCGCCACGATATCCGCCACGCTTTTGCCCGTTTTTTCCCGGATCAGCGCGTCCGTGTCGCAGGTGCGGCAACCGTGCTTTTGCGCCAATATTGACGCCATCAGCGTTTTGCCGCTGCCCCTTGGTCCGATAAGAAAAAGAATGCCCACACCGCCTCGCTTTGTGCCGGAAAATCCATGAGAAACATGCTTTACAGCCGAGCCAATCCGTATATATAGTACCTTCTTTCAAATTTCCAGAGCGGTCTCCCGAGCAGACGGGGCCGTGATATAGCCGGAGCCTTTCATGAGTGAATTTCCCCGCATGCACCGCCTGCCCCCGTATGTATTCGCGGTAGTCGGCGATCTGAAAATGCAGCTTCGCCGCCAGAATGTCGACATTGTGGACATGGGCATGGGCAACCCGGACATGCCGACCCCCCAGTTCATCGTGGACAAACTGGTCGAAGCCTCGGCCAAAGCCGTGAACCACCGGTATTCCGTCTCCCGCGGCATTCCCAACCTGCGCAAGGCCATCTGCGACTGGTACAGCCGCCGGTTTGACGTGTATCTCGACCCCGATACCGAAGCCGTGGTCACCATGGGCGCGAAAGAAGGCCTCGCCCACCTGGCTCTGGCCATGCTTTCCCCCGGCGACGTGGTGTTCACGCCGGACCCGACCTACCCCATCCATACCTACGCGGCGATCATCGCCGGGGCGGACGTGCGGCGCATTCCCATCGGGCGGGGCCGGGACTTTTTCGAAGATCTGCTCGCGGCCACGCGGCAGACCTGGCCCCAGCCCAAGCTCCTGATGCTGAGCTACCCGCACAACCCCACGACCGAGGTTACCAGCCTGGAGTTTTTCCAGAAGGTTGTGGATTTCGCCAAAGAACACAAAATGTACGTCATCCACGACATGGCGTACGCCGACCTCGCCTTTGACGGGCACGTGGCCCCGAGCTTCATGCAGGCGGCGGGCGCCAAGGATGTGGGCGTCGAATTTTTCTCCATGTCCAAGAGCTATTCCATGGCCGGGTGGCGCGTGGGCTTCTGCGTGGGCAACCGCGAACTGGTCAACGCGCTCACCAGGATCAAGAGTTACCTGGACTACGGCATTTTCCAGCCCATCCAGATCGCCGCGACGGTCGCGCTGAACGCGCCCGACGACTGCGTGCGCGAAATCTGCGACATTTACCGCCAGCGGCGCGACTCGCTCATTGAGAGCCTGGGGAGGATCGGCTGGGATATTCCCTCCCCCAAGGGAACCATGTTCGTCTGGGCGCAGATCCCGGAACCGTTCAGGCATTTGGGTTCCGTGGAATTTTCCAAACTCCTCCTGCGTGAAGGCCATGTGGCGGTTTCTCCCGGCCTCGGCTTCGGCGCCTACGGCGACGACCATGTGCGCTTTGCCCTGATCGAGAACCCGCAACGGGTCAAGCAGGCGGTGAAAGGCATCAAACGAGCGCTTTCCGGAGGAAGCAATGAATAAAAAAACGCTTGTCGTCGGCCTTGCCGGGTATGGCGTGGTAGGCACGGGGTTTGCCCGCGCCCTTGAGGAAAACCGCGAGCTTATCCGCCGCCGCACGGGCTGCGATATTGTCATAAAAACCGTCGTCGCCAAGGAATCCGAAAACGAACTGGCCCATCCCCTGCCCAAGGGCGCGGTACTGTCGCACGACATTGACACCATTTGCACCGATCCCGAGATAGACCTGGGCATCGAACTGATGGGCGGCACAGGCATTGCCGCGAAATTCTTGCGCAAATGCCTGGAAAACGGCAAACACGCGGTGACGGCCAACAAGGCCCTGCTGGCTGAGGACGGCCTGGATCTTTTCCGCATTGCCGGGGAAAAAAACCTGTACCTCGGGTACGAAGCCTCGGTCTGCGGGGGCATTCCCATCGTGCAGGCCATGCGCGAGGGCCTCGCGGGCAACCGGATTCTGTCCCTCTCGGGCATATTGAACGGCACCTGCAACTACATCCTTTCGGCCATGACCGCCAAGGGCCAGAGCTTCACCGACGCGCTGAAAGACGCGCAACGCCTGGGCTTCGCGGAAGCGGACCCCACCCTTGACATCGAAGGGCTTGACGCCGCGCACAAGCTCGTGCTGCTGATCCGGCTCGCCTGGGGCGCGGAATATCCGTTCAAATCCCTGCCGGTGCGGGGCATCAGCAAGGTCGGCGCCGAGGATATCGGCTTTGCCAGGGAGCTCGGCTACCGCATCAAGCTTCTCGGCCAGGCGCGCCTGGCGGACGGCAAAATCGAGGCCGGCGTGTTCCCCACCCTGGTGCATGAATCATCCATGCTGGCCAAGGTGGACGGGTCTTTCAACGCCGTCTGGGCCAAGGGCAACGCCGTGGGCACGGTGTTCATGCACGGCCGGGGCGCAGGCGACCTCCCGACGGGCAGCGCCGTGCTTTCCGACGTCATGGCCGTGGCCAGGGGAGCCGTTCCCAACAATACCGGTTTTGTGGCCCAGGAGCCGCAAAAAGCGGACCTGCTCTGCCCGTCCCAGGCGGAAAGCAAGCACTACTTCCGCCTGATGGTTCCGGACAGGCCCGGGGTTTTGCGCGACGTTGCCGGCATCCTCGCGGAGAACGGCATGTCCATCGCCCAGGCCATCCAGAAAGGAGAGGAAGAAATCGTCCCGCTCGTTTTCATGACGCACTTGGCAAAGGCTCAATCCGTGGAAAATGCCATAAAAACGTTGCGCGACAGGGATCTTCTCCGTGCGGAACCGGTCAGCTACAGAGTGCTGGCGCACGAGTAAAAACTCTGCTATGGTCGTTTTATGTTGAACGGGAGGACGGCTGAACAGGCCGCCCTCCCTGATACTTTTATAAAAACCCCTTTGTACTCACGCCTTCAATGGCATATTATAGCAATTCGAGGATTGAATCATGGAAAACATCCCCATTTCCGTCCAGGGTCTGGCCCTGGTCAAAGCTGAACTTGACCGCCTGAAAAAGGCGCGGCCGGAGGTTATCCAAGCCATCAAGGAAGCCCGCGAGGAAGGCGATCTTTCTGAAAACGCCGGTTACCATGCCGCGCGCGAGCGCCAGGGAATGCTCGAAGCGAAAATCACCTACATAGAGTCCCGCATGCCCCGCTTTACCGTGGTGGATCTCGCGACCGTTTCTGCCGATACCGTGGTCTACGGCGCGACTGTGACCCTGGAAGATATCGAAAGCGGCGAAACAAAAAAATACACCGTGCTCGGCCCGGACGAAACGGATTACGTCAAGGGCAGCATTTCCGTGTTTTCCCCGGTAGGCCGGGCGCTCATCGGCCGGGGAGAAGGCGACGAAATCACCGTTGAAGCCCCGCGCGGCAAGCTTTCCTACGAGATTATCTCCGTCGAATACCAGGACCCTTCCTGCTATTTCCCCGCGCCCGAAGAAGAATAAAAAGATTGATACAGTTTGGCCGCAGAGGGCCGGTTACGCAAAAACGCCCCGCAAGGGGCGTTTTTGTTGTCATGCTGGCCGATACCCCCGCAAGATCGCGGTTTGCCAAGATGCCGCCATGGCGACCATCCGCCCGGGCTTGAAAACGTCCCGTGTGTCACGCCGGCGCAGACGGCCCGGCCTGCAAGCCCCTTTTAATTCTTCACGTTGTATCGCAGCCGCCTCAGCCGCTCTTCCGCCGACGGAACAGTGCAAACGCGCAAAATATGCCGTTGCATTACAATACCACAACAATGATGGCACCCCATAAAACAACTTATATTGACAAATACGAGAGAGAGACTGTAGATTGTCCGCAATACAATTTAAACGAGGATAGCATGTGGGACATTGCAGATTCTCCCGCTCAAAGGCCCTTATATATAGCTCTTGTGGAGTCCCTCGAGAAAGCGATTGAGAACGGCGACGTTCTCCCCGGCGACAGGCTGCCCACCCATAGAGACCTGGCCAAAAAAATAGGCGTCACGGTCACTACCATCACGCGCGCCTATGCGGAAGCGGAAAAGCGCTGCCTGGTAACGGCCGTTGTCGGCAAGGGCACCTTTGTCGCGGGTGGAGCTCCAGTGCCGCCTGCGCCGGGGGGCAACGCGGGCGACCTCCCCATCGAGATGGGGGTTGCAAGCCCCATGTACCGGGAAGAACCCGATATCACGCCGGTTGTTGAGCGGGTCATGAAGAAAAACGACATGACCACGCTTACGCGGTTCCACTCGCCCCAAGGGCTGCCCGAGCACAGGGAAGTCGGCGCCGGGTGGATCGGCCGCGCCGGCATCAAGGCTTCGGCGGATACCGTCCTTATCTCCGCCGGGCCGCAACACAGCATGACCAGCGTATTCCATGCCGTCTTCGAAGCCGGGGACCGCATCGCCGTGGAACAGTTGACCAGCCCCGTGTTCAAATCATACGCGCGCCGTACCGGGCTTATCCTCGAAGGCATCCCCCTGGACGGCGAGGGGATGATCCCGGAAAAGCTGGAAGAGGCCTGCAAGTCCGGCGTGATACGCGGGCTGTATACCTCCGGCAGCCTGCAACTCCCCGGCCATGAGGAAGCCTCCGCCAAACGCAGGCATGCGCTTGCCCGGATTATCAAGCAGTACGATCTGGTTTTGGTTGAAGACGACTCCTTCAATTTTTTGGACACCCGGAAAAACCGCACGTTATCTTCCCTCGCGCCGCATAACAGCATCTATATCGCCAGCGTTTCAGCCGCGTTTTACGCCGGTTTGCGGATAGCGTTCATCCATGCTCCCTCGCGCTATTACAGCCGGATATCGCAAGGAATAGCCGACACCATATGGATGGTCTCGCCCCTGTGCGCCGCGATCGCCTGCGAATGTATCGCCAGCGGACTGGGTGACAGGATTATCCGGAACAAATCACGGGAATTGACGAAACGGACGCACGTCTTTAAGCAAAAGTTGCAGGAGTATGAAACCACCTGCGCCACAAACAGCATGTTTGCCTGGCTGAAGCTTCCGGAATATTGGACGGGCAGCGGATTTGAACATGCCGCCGAAAAAAGCGGGGTGCGCGTGTTCGCGGCGGAAAAATTCGCGGTGGGCCCTATCGTTCCCCCGAACAGCGTCCGCCTTGTCATGACGGGCCCGCCTGATTTTCCCACCTTCAAAAAGGCGATTGATATTCTCGTGACCGTCCTCAAACGCGAAAGCGGGTACGTGAACCTGCTGCTGTAGCGGAAAAAAAGCAAGCGTCGCAAGAAAAAAGAAGAACGGCATTCCAAAAGGTGGAGGAGCGGCCCTGATGCGCTCAAATCAGGGCCGCTCCTCCGTATTACGTGCGTGATGTTCACGTCATAAACAGCACAGCGGGGTTGGAGGGGATCCGGAAGGAACATAGCCCTGCCGCGCCAACGCAATTCCACACCACAACACGCAAATTCCTTGTATCCGGAGAAGGCGCCCGGCTGCGCCACGCGCAGCGCCGTTCACCATGCGCCCCGCCCCGTGGCGCGCGTCCTTTCTCCTCCCGCCGTGCGCCACCGGACGTCATTCCGGCCAGCCGCCCGGGCAGTGCGGCCCATGACGCCAAAATCACACAAGCAGTATTACAATTTTGTCAGTTGAATACTAGCATTCTTTGTATGCATTGCAACAGCAAAATTGTCTGTATAACAATACAATACGATCCCTTTGCTTTGCCTTCCCCCGCATAAAAAAGCCCGCAAAGTCACACCTGCGGGCACATGCGGGAAGAGGGAAATCTCAGCCGGCCGCGCCGGCCGTCGTTTTTTTACGGTCAAGCAGCGAAGCCAGCGTATCGAGCCCGTTATCAAAGGATTGCATGTCCGGAGCCCCGGACAACGAGACGCGGATATAATTCGGCGGCACCACGGGACCAACGGCGAACCGTTCCGCGGCATAGACGCGTATGCCTTTTTGCGCGGCGGCCGTTTCAAACTGGCTGCCCGTCCAACTGTCGGGAAGTTTCAGCCAGGCCGCCATGCTTTGCTCGGAGCAGGTGTGGCGGTGATGCCCCAGCTTTTCACGGAAAATGCACACCCGCCGGGTAAGCTCGGCGATTTTTCGTTCAATTATGGCATCCGCGACACCGCACTGAATGCTCCGGCACGCGATGGCCGCGCAAAAAGGCGACGCGAACAGCACGTTATCCATCACGCCTTGCGCTATCCGGTTGTACAACCTGGCCGGAGCGGCGACAAAGGCGATCCGGAGACCGGCGTAAAAGGCTTTGGAAAGACTTGCGATATAGACGCTGTTGGCGGACGCCCTGGCGGACAGCGTCCGATCCGCCTGCCCGTTCAGAAAGCCGTAGACGTCGTTCTCGACCAGGATCAGCCGGTATTTGCGGATTATCCGGGCCAGCGCGTCCCGGCGCTTGTTGGACATTATGCGGTTTGTGGGGTCTTGCAACCTTCCGACGGCATACAATCCCTTAATGTCGCTGCGATTGCACAACGATTCCAGCTCTTCGGGGACAATCCCCTCCGAATCCATGATAACCCCCTCGAGCCGGAGCCCCAGACGGCGGGCAGCGGCCTTCACGCCGGGGTAGGTCAGCACGTCGACGGCGATCCTGTCGCCCGGCTGAAACAGGGAATACAGGGTGCTGAAAAGCGCATGCTGGCCGCCGGCGGTTACCAGAACGTTTTCCCGCTTGGCCGGCACGCCGAAGCGGCCAAGCCAGGCAACGCCGACGTCCCTGTGCTCCGCAAGCCCTTGCGGATCGGCATACTGCATGTATTTGTGGAGTTTGCCTTCTTCCAGCACTTGGGAGACGACGTCCCGGAAACTGCAATCCCCCATATGGAGAGGCTTGGTTAAGCCCATTTCAATGGGCAGCTGCTCCAGATCCATATCCATAACGGAGGATCTGGCGCAGGCATCGGCGGTCACGAATGTCCCTTTGCCCACAATGGCTGTTATCAGCCCGCGTTTTTCAGCAACGGAATATGCTCGTGTAATGGTGCTTACCGTAACGCCGACGATCTTCGCCAGTGCCCGGTGTGTTGGCAGCATGTCTCCCGGCTTTACAATGCCTGCATGAACATCCCGCTCCAGAGCTTCGGCAATAGCCAGATACAATGGCCGACTTGTATCAATTACCTTCAAGTCCCACATGCTGCCCCCAAGCAGAATTGTACTACATACAGCAGTAATTGGTCCTATTTCCTGTGTCAATATAATTTAATTGTAAGTACTACAATTAAATATTTTTCTGCACGGAACGGTAATGGCGTTAAATTATTCAAACAAATGGTAAAAAAATCCCGCAGCGTGTGTATCAGTCGGCAATGGTGCAACAGCAGCGTGAAATGGAAAAATGTGCCGAATGGTGAAAATATATTCCGCAACAATACTTTTCACGCATCGCCGCTCGGCCGGCGAGACACGCAAAAAAAGGGCCTCCCGCTCCAGGATGGCCCTTTATATGCGTCCGCGCGCGGGGCGGCGCCGTCAAACAGCAACCGCCTGTTTTCCCGGATAAACGCCGTTATTGCACTATTGCAAACGCTCGATGATCCCCCGCAACGTCTGCGCCTGGCCCGCCACGCTCGCAACCGAGGCGCTTGCCTCGCTCATGGCGGAAGACGTGGTATCCGAGATACGGCTCACCTCTTCCAAGGCGCGGTTGATCTGCTCGCTGGTGGCGGATTGCTCCTCCGACGCCGCCGCAATGGAATGGATCTGCCCGGCCGTATCCTGAACCAGGTGGACGATGCTGGCCAGGCTCTCACCCGCCTTGGCGGCCAGATCGTTGGCCACGTCGACGGCCATGGCCGCCTGCTCCACCATCTGGATATTGCCGTGCGTGCCGTGCTGGATGCCCGTGACGGCCTTGCTCACCTCCTGCGTTGCCTGCATGGTTTTTTCCGCCAGTTTCCGGACTTCGTCCGCGACAACGGCAAACCCCCTGCCCGCTTCGCCCGCTCTGGCGGCCTCAATGGCCGCGTTCAGCGCGAGCAGGTTGGTTTGGTCCGCAATGTCGTTGATAATGCTGATAATGTCACCGATGCCGTCCGCATGCTGCCCCAGGCTGTGCATGCCGGTTTTCAACTGCCCGGCGTATGTTTCCACCTGGGAAATGCTTTCCACCACCTGCCGGACGGCCTTTGCCCCGTTCTGGGCGGTATCGCTCGCTTCCTCGGCGAGGTTCGCGGCATCGCCCGCGCTTCTTGCCACCTCGATCACCGTCGCGTTCATCTGGGTCATGGCAGAGGCGGTTTCCGTCATGCGGTCGCGCTGATCGAGCGCCCCCTGGCTTGAGGAAGCGACCTGCCGCTCTAGGGCCGCGCTGGCGGCGGAGACGGCGTTTGCCACTTCCTGCGCCTGGGCGGCCATTTCCGCGATCTGCCGGCTCTTCTCTTCAAGCGCGTTCTGCTTCTCCACGACTTCCGTGACGTCAACCCACACGGCTATCGTGCCGAGCAGGTTTTCCTGGGTGTCGTAGAGAGGGGCGGAGGTCACCATCACGTGGCGGCCGTTCCCCTTGTGCGTCGTGTATTCAATTTTCGAATGCACCAGTGATTTTTCTTTCAACGCTTTGGTGGACAGGGTCTCTTCGTCCTTCCTGCCGCAGGTCAACTCGCCGGAGGTCAACCCCAGGCACTCGTGCGGCGCTTCGTCGCGTTCGAGCAGCGCGAGCATCTGCTTGTTGGTGAACAGCGTCTTGTCATCCGGGCAGAACACCGCGCAGGGAACGGTAATGCCCTCGAGCACGCCTTTTGAGAACGCCAGCTCCTTGTGCAGGTGCTGCGTCAGGTCCGTAAGGTTCTGCGCCAGCTGCCCCAGCTCATCCCCCCGTTTCAGGTCCAGGGGTTCCGGCGAGCCGTCGCGGCATTTTTTGGAATACCGGATGATTTCCTGGCATGGTTTCAGGATGCTGTAAAAAAGAATCAGCGCCAGCAGCACCAGGGCCAGGATGCTCGCCAGCCCCAGACCGAGCAGAACGAGATCGGCATCCCTGGTCTGTTTGTCGAACGCGCTCCTCTGCACCCCGACATCCTCGGCCACAATGGACCGTGCCGCCGAAAGGTGCTTCTGGACGCTTTGAAGAGCGGGTATGGTACTGGCCTGGAACAACGCCCGCGCGCCGCTGTCGTCGCCCTTCTCCTTCATCTCCCTGATGGTCACCGCCGTCGCGTGCAGCGCCTTGTGCGGCTCTTCCAGGGCGGCGATATCCGCCGCCAGGCCGGGGATTCTGACGACGGCCTCCTGCTTGCCGGTGCCGTAATACCATTTGCCCAGGCCGCATTGCGTCGGGTCCGTGGCCAGGCTGAGCGCCTTGGCGTCAGGGTCGACGAGGTACCGCGACAGCGTGTTGACCCATTGCAGATGCTGGATCTCCAGCGTTTGCACCAGTTGGTTCAATTCCATATCCTGGTTAAGCCGGTCTGTTTTTTCCCGCAGGCTTCTGAAGGTCCAGGCGGACACACAGAGGCTGGCGACGGTAACCAGGACAATGACGGTTATCCCGCTGATAAATTTTGCTTTCAGGCCCAGTTTATTCCACCATCCCATACGTTCCCTCCACAGTGTCTTCCGTGTCGTACCGCCCTGCCGTAAAGCCGGACGATCGTGCGGCGCCGTCCGTTGCCCGAACGGCGCACATTCGGTCACACATGAATAATACGCTAATATGATTAACACTATTATTATAGCATTCGGCTAACGCCGTGCCGGACTTGCGCGGCGGTCAGGCACGGCGCAGGCTGTGCGCAGGGGGGAGGAAAGAGGGGAACAGCCGCCTGACGGCTGACGGGACGGGCCATGCGCAGCGGGTGTGCCGCCCACCGGCCAAAAACGGGCATCCTCGCGGATGCCCGTTTTTGGCGTGCCATGCGCGCCGGAGCGCCGGAAAAGACGGAATGCTTATGCCGTCACCGTGGAATGGGACAGATGAACGGCAAGGGTTTCGTACAGTTTGGCCGCATCCAGGGGTTTGCTCACATGCCCGTTCATCAGGGCGCGGCGGGCTTCCTCGATGTCTTCCCGGAACGCGTTGGCCGTCATTGCCAGAATGGGGATATCCGCTCCCTGCGGATGGTCGCTGGAGCGTATGGCCCGGGTGGCCGTGTACCCGTCCATGACCGGCATTTGCACGTCCATGAGGATCAGGTCGAAGCCGTCGGGATCCGCGTTGAAAAGATCCACCGCTTCCCGGCCGTTCTCGGCCTCGATAATATCCGCCAGCGTCGGCTCAAGCAGCGCCTTGACGATCTCGCGGTTGATTTCGATATCTTCAACCAGCATGATGCGTTTGCCGGGGTATGTTCTCACGGTTTCCCGGCACTCTTCCTCGGCGGCGGGCGCCGCCATGCCCAGCACTTCGCCCAGAGCCCGGAGCAACGGGGAGGGGAGCACCGGTTTTTGCAGGAAAAGATCCACGCCCGCGTCTTTGGCCTCGTCCCCGAGAGAGGCGGGATGCTGGGGAGAAAGCAGAATGATCTTGGGCAACGGCTCGCCTTCCCGGCGGAGCCGCCGTAAATCCTCACACGCCGTAACTCCCGCCAAATGATGCTCCATGAGCACCACGTTCACGGCATCGCCCCGCGCCTCGCATGCCTTCAGAACGGCGGCGGCCTCTTCGCAACTCCCCGCCCTTTCGTACCGGACGCCGTAATGATCCAGAATCTCACACGTATACCCGGCCGCCTCCGCGTCGTCATTGACCAGAAGAACGTGCATGGAGGCGGCCTTTTGCAGCAAAGCGTCGAATTCCGGGTCCGGAAGGGCGTCGGCGACCCGCAGGACGACGAAAAAGGTAAACCGGCTCCCTTGGCCCAGGGTGCTGGTCACCGTGATGTCGCCGCCCATCATGGAGATGATCTTTTTGGATATGGCAAGCCCCAGCCCCGTGCCGCCGAACCGTTTGGTGATGCTGTTATCCGCCTGCTGGAACGCCTGGAACAGCCCGGCCATCTGTTCCTCGCTCAGACCGATCCCCTCGTCGGCAACGGAGCACTCCACCGTCGCCTGTCCGCCTTCGCACCGGCAGCTCAGGTCCATGCGGATCTTGGAGCCGGGGTCTGAAAACTTGACAGCATTGGAAAGCAAGTTGATGACGACCTGGTTCAGACGCATCACGTCGCCGTACAACCGCGGAGGAACGACGGTGCCGAACCGGATCAGCAGATCCTGCTCCTTTTCCGCGACCTTGCCTGCGATCACGTTGACGATGGTGCCCAGGGTCTCTTCCGGGCAGAACGGTTCTTCAAAGAGGTCTATTTTCCCGGATTCGATCTTGGAAATATCCAGAATGTCGTTGATGACGCCCAGGAGGTGTTCCGAGGAAGCCTCCGCCGCGGCGAGCGACGCGTGTATTTTTCCCAGTTCGTTTGAGTCTTTCGCTATTTTCAGCATCCCCATGATGGCGTTCATGGGGGTGCGTATCTCGTGGCTCATGTTCGCCAGAAAACGGCTTTTAGCCTGGTTGGCCGCGTCGGCGGCTTCCTTCATTTCTTCCGCCGTGTGCAGGCTTTTCTGGATGCTCATGAGGCGCAGATTTTTCCGCCGCATGACAACGGTAAAAACGGCGAGGCTGACAATGGTGGCGCTCCCGAGCACGGACAAGGCGATAAAAAGGAAAAACGCCTGGGGGTTTGACTCGTAAAGCGTGGGCTTGCCGTTGATGAACAGGGCATCCCCGGGAAACCGGTCCCTGGTGAACCCCAGTCGCGTCATAACCGCCTCATCCGCCATCCAGCGGTTCAGGGAGGCGGTGTCGTGCGGGAGCGCGGTCCCGGCCGTCCCGTCCAGGACGGAAAGCGCCGTGGCCGCGGCCAGCTTCCCCTGGCTTTCGGGATTGACGTATTTGCCGCCCAGCTGGCCGAAGCCGAAACTGTCGGCCATGGTGCCGAACATGGGAACCTTCGCCACGGCGCGGACCTTTCGCTGCAGATCCGACTGGGGGAAATACAGGCCCGCGCTGTCCATGGAGTATTCCCCGAAAAGGATCGCCGAGTGCGGGGGCAGCGTTGCTATCACTTTCTGGAGTTCCGCGAAGGGGATATTCTCACTGTGGGTGATCGCGACCTTACCCGTGTAGCCGTTCAGGTCCTCCTCCATCGCCTTGCGCCAGGAAAGGCCCTTGTCCGTATAGTCATTGACGACAAAAATACGTTTCAGATCGGGGTAAAGACGCAGCATCAGATCGACCGTATCCCTGGCCGGGATGCGTTCCAGCACCCCCCGGCCGTTGCCGCCGAGCAGCCAGAGATACGGAACGTCATGGCTTATATCGCAATAGACGACGGGTATGCCGCTGAAAAACACGCTGTAATAGCCGCACACAAAAAACAACGCGCTGTTGCCGGACGCGATGATCAAATCCGGAGGGGTCGAACTGAATAGCGTCCTGACGGCATAATACGCGTTTTTCGCACGCTCGCCCGCGGTTTTGAACCGGTTATCGTAGAGGGGGATATTGTGATAGAAGATATCCCTGTTATTTCTCAGCTCTTCGTCCATTCCGAGTTTGAGCCCCTGTTCCCAAGGGTCTTCAGGATACGAGGAAGAAATGTGCAAAATTTGCTTCTGCTGCCTGTTTTCCTGAAAATCGCCACTCAGGAGCCGTTCATAGGTGCCGTCGGCCTTCATTTGGCGGAGACTTTCGGCAAGCGCGGGAACAAGATCCGCATATTTCTTGTTCAGATAGGTATACGAGGAGCTGTCGTCCAGGACGCCGACCTTTTTCAGGCCCGGCGCGATAATGAGGTCTGTCTTGAAGGTTGCGCTGGTGATGATGACGTCGCACTCGCCGTTTGCGAGGGCGACGTTCAGATCATAAAAGGATTCGCGCTGGACGCTCGCCGTCAAATCGGGGTTCAAGTGGTTTATGATATATGTTTTCTGATACAAGTGCCCCACGCGCAACCCGGACAGATCTTGCCACGAGCGGATTTCCATGGGGAAATCGCTCCGGGCGAACACCGGAAAACTGACTTTCAACAGCTGCTCGGGAACCATGACCAGATTGGGGAATTTTCCCTCGATTCCCCTGACCTGCGAGGCCAGGCCGTCCCTCTCGCCGCTGTTGGCCATCTGGATGGCGTAGGTCATGGGAGCGGCGTCCATGGTCATGGCGAAGCCGGCCCGTTGCAAAGCGGCGTGCAGGACTCTGTCGACCAGCGTGGACTCGTCTATATTGATAACAAAATTCAGTGTCTGTGTTTCAGCGGAAAACGCGGGCCCGGCAAGCAGGCCCACAAGCACCAAAGCGGGAAACACGGCCAGTAAACGTCTCATCCCAGCCCCCACGTAATAACGCATTCCGTGACTGCGTTATAGCAATGAGAATCTTCTTTGACTAGAAAGAAAAATGTATCCGGAAAAAGTTTCGTAAATCATGGCTCCACGATCATACTGTAAAACCGCCATTTTTGGCTACACAAAAAATTTATTGGCACTATATACATTCCCGCTTCTTCGTAAATTCAGAAAATTGTTTTTCCTGTTTCATCCGCTTCACATGGATGAATGTGATATTTTTGAGGGCTGATAATCCTTAATATTACAAAGTTGCGCCAATAAAGACATATATATAAACATATAACATATTATTATTTCAGTATTAAGTCGCCATACACGGAAAAGCTGTCTTCCCAGAACGCGTTGCGCACTGGCGAAACGGGTTGCGCGAAACGATACGGCGATACATTGCCCCGTTGCGGAAAGGCATCCGCCCGTTCCCTGGTCTCTGCATTACCGTTTGCGGCCATTGCCTGGGCACGGTGGCCGGCGGACCGGACTGCCGGACGGCCGCACATGCGTGCACAACAGAACAGGCCGTTGTATCAGATCTTTTATTCTAATCCGGAGTGTGGGCAGGGACACGCCGTGCAGTATGCCTGCCCGCGCGAAGTGTCCCGGCAAGGGAAACCGCGCTGCCGCCGAATAAATCAATATTTTTATATATAGCCGGGGATACTTGTCGCTCGGGCGTTTTGGTATTATATGGCGCGTACACGCGGGTGCATGCGTATTTTGAAAGAGTTGGGGCTCTACATGAATTTTGATAAATTACAAGCCGATAATAACACATTTGATCTCGCGTTGGCGCTCATTGACGCGATGCCGATGTGCCTTAACTGCTGGAACAAAGCGTTTGTGAATATCTACTGCAACGACGAGGCAGTCAGATTGTTCGACCTGACCAGCAAAAAAGAATATCTGGAACGGTTCCACGAACTTTCGCCCGCGTTCCAGCCCGACGGGAGAAGCTCGCACGAAGCCGCCCTGGCTTATGTGACCGAAGCCTTTGAAAAAGGCCAATGCCGCTTTGAATGGCTGCACCAAAAGCTCGACGGCGAGCCGATACCGGCGGAAATAACCCTTGTGCGCACCATCTACAACGGCGAGCACGTGGTTGCGGGCTATACCCGTGATCTGCGCGAGCTGAAAGCCACCATGGAAAAAATGCGCGAGGCCGACGAGCGCACCCAGATCATGCTTGATGCGACCCCGCTCTGCGCCAACTTCTGGGACAGCAACTGCAACAATATCGACTGCAACCAGGAAGCCGTCAAACTGTTCGAGCTCAAGGACAAGCAGGAATATCTCGACCGGTTTCCCGAGCTTTCGCCCGAATTCCAGCCAGACGGCAGGCTCTCCTCCGAGAAAGCGCTGGCGAACATCACCACCGCCTTCAAAGAAGGATACTGCCGCTTTGAGTGGATGCACCAGAAACTCAACGGCGAACCGGTCCCGGCGGAGATAACCCTTGTGCGCGTGAAACACCGCGACGGTTTCATCGTGGTCGGGTACACCCGCGACCTGCGCGAATTGAAAGCCACCATGGAAAAAATGCGCGAAGCCGACGAACGGGCCCAGATCATGCTGGACGCGACCCCGCTTTGCGCCAATTTCTGGGACAAAGACTACAACAACATCGACTGCAACCAGGAAGCCGTCAAACTCTTCGGGCTCAAAGATAAACGAGAATATCTCGACCGTTTCTCCGACCTCTCGCCCGAGTTCCAGCCCGACGGCAGGCGCTCTTCCGAGAAAGCGCTGGCAAACATCACCATCGCGTTCAACGAGGGGTACTGCCGGTTCGAATGGATGCACCAGAAGCTCGACGGCGAGCCCATCCCGGCGGAGATCACCCTTGTCCGGGTCAAGCACCGCGACGGGTATATCGTGGTGGGCTACACCCGCGACCTGCGTGAACTGAAAGCGATGCTGGCCAACATGCGCGAGGCGGACGAGCGGACGCAGGTCATGCTGGACGCCACTCCGCTTTGCTGCAACCTGTGGGATAAGAATTTCAACAACATCGACTGCAACCAGGAAGCGGTCAAGCTGTTCGGCCTCAGGGACAAACAGGAATACCTCGACCGGTTTTTCGAGCTCTCGCCCGAACTCCAGCCCGATGGCGTGCCCTCGTCCGAGAAGGCTCTGGCGAACATCACCATCGCGTTCAACGAGGGGTACTGCCGGTTCGAGTGGATGCACCAGAAGCTCGACGGCGAGCCCATCCCGGCGGAAATCATCCTTGTGCGGGTCAAACACAGGGGGGAATTCATCGTTGCCGGGTACACGCGGGACCTGCGCGAACTCAAGGCCATGCTTAACGAGATGCACAAGGTTGAATCCGATCTGCGCCTTGCGCGGGACGCGGCGGAAGAAAGCACGCGGGCGAAAAGCGAATTCCTGGCGAACATGAGCCACGAGATCCGCACCCCCATGAACGGGATTCTCGGCATGCTCCACCTGCTCATCAATACCGGGCTGCAACCCACCCAGCTGGACTACGCAAAAAAAACGCTGTTTTCCGCGAACAACCTCTTACGCATCATCAACGACATACTGGATTTCTCGAAGATCGAGGCCGGCAAGCTGGAAATAGAGAACCTTCCGTTTTCGCTGCAGGAAATCTGCGACGAGCTGGGGATCGTGTTCGCCGCGAAGATAGAGGAAAAAGGCCTCGCCTTCCGGGTGGATGCGGATATTCCGCCCAACCGCGTCATCGGCGCCCCCCTGCGGCTGAAGCAGGTGCTGTTCAACCTCGTCGGCAACGCGCTCAAGTTTACGGACGCGGGGGAAATCCGCGTGGCCATCAGCAGCGAGCAACTGGAGGAATCAAAAGCCCGCTACACGTTCTCCGTGCGGGACACGGGCATAGGGCTGACACAGGAGCAATTGAACCGCCTGTTCGTGGCCTTCACCCAGGCGGATGCCTCCACGACCAGAAAATACGGCGGCACGGGCCTCGGCCTTGCCATTTCCAAGAGCCTCGTCGGCATGATGCACGGCGATATCTGGGCGGAAAGCATGCCCGGCAAGGGCGCCACGTTCTTTTTCACCGCTGTTTTCGAAGTCTGTGACAACCAGGATCCCGCGAAATGCACGCGATGCGCCGCCGCCGCGTTCAACCCCGGCGATTGCAATGTGCCCGCCCACCTCTCGGGCCAGCCCGGCGAGCGGCGTCACGGCCACATTCTTCTGGTGGAAGACAACGAAATCAACCAGATGATCGCCGAGGAACTTCTGAAAACGGTCGGGTATTCTGTGGATATCGCCAACAACGGCCAGGAGGCGGTGCAAATGGTCGGCCAGGGGCGGTACGACCTCGTGCCGATGGATATTCAGATGCCCGTCATGGACGGCCTCACGGCCACCCGGGCCATCCGGACGGACAGCTGCCACGACTGCCTGCCCATCGTCGCCATGTCGGCGCACGCCATGGCGGGCGACAAGGAAAAGAGCCTTGAGAGCGGGATGAACGACCATATCACCAAGCCGATTTCCCCGGACGTGCTGTACGCCACCCTGGACAAATGGCTCGCGCGGCCGCCGGCGGGCGGCGACTGATTCAATAGGAACGTTCGAGGCAAAAGACGGCCGGGCGCGTGAAAACCTCGCGCGCCCGGCCTCTCCGTTGCCCGCTACTTTTTGAACACAATGAGATTATTCACGATTTTCTTGACGCCATTGACCTCTTTGGCCACCCGCTCCGCCAGGCTGATCTGGGCTTCGTGCTCCACGCCGCCGGAGAGGAGCACCACGCCATCGGACGTGGTGACGCTGATGTCCATGGAATCAAGACCTTTTTGAGCCAGAAATTTGCTTTTGACCGCCGCGGTAATGGCGGCATCGTCCACATACTCACCCACTGCCTGCGTCGCCTCGCTCGTGGCTTTGCCTATCCCATGGGCCGCATCCTGCGCGCTTTCCTTGACCGCCTGGGCCGCATCGCGCGCGCCTTCCTTGACCGTCTCCACGGCGCCGCCCTGCGCGGCGTATGCCGGGCTCAAACAGAGACAAAATCCCAGAAACGCCATAGCTGCCATCATGCCGTATTTCATGTTCTTTCCTCCACGGGTGTGTGTTGTCCGGAACAGCCGCGATTGTTCCATGGCCCGCTCCCCCTGGACATCGCGTGACGAGTTCACGGTGTATGTTCCCACGATACCGCATCCGCGATTATTGTAAAACATGATTACAACAAAAAAGGGACGCCCATGCCTGGAGCGTCCTTTTGGGCGTTTCCCCGGCGAGGAGCGGACATTTTTCCCGTGCCCGCTCCGGGCGTGGGGAAAACGTCCGCTCAGCCCACGAGAGTTTCTATGGCTTTGATGATGGCTGTTTTTTGCTTGAGACCTTCCATCCGCTCAACTTCCCGGTCGTCTCTGTAATAGAGTATGGTGGGGAAACTCTTCACGCCGAGACGTTCCTTGAGCTCGATATTCGCGTCAAAGTCGATCTGGTACATGGGAAAGTCGGGCATGGCCTTGTCTATCTCCTTCAGCACAAAGGAGAGCATTTTACACGGGCCGCAGGTTTTGGAGTAAAACTCCACCAGCATGGGCCGGGAGCGGTCCATTTCGTCGAATTCTTTCTGGGTCAGTTCCTTGATCATGCTATTCCCCCTTCAGGACAGAGATTTCACATACGATGCGGCGCTGTTGGCCGCGACAGCGCCGTCGGAAACCGCCGTGACGATCTGCCGCAGGTGCTTGGCCGTAATATCGCCCGCGCCGAAAATGCCGGGGACGCTTGTGCGCATGTGGCCGTCCGTCACGATGCAGCCGGTCGCGTCGACAATGCCCAGGTGGCTGAATGCCTGGTTGGAAGCCTGAAAACCGATATACTCGAAAACCCCGTCACACGGGACGTGGCAAATCCCGTTATCTTCCTGGGTGCTGTGGAACGAGACGCCGGTGAGGCGATCCGTTCCGGTGAACTCCAGCACTTCCTGGTAGGTATGTATTTCCACGTTGTCACGCGTGCACAAAATGCCGCAGGCCTTGGGGTCGGCCGTGAGATCAAGCATGGTGATGACGGTGACCTTTTCGCAGATTCCGGCAAGATACTGGGCCTCCTCAACCGCGGAATTTCCGCCGCCGATAACCGCCACCCGCTTGCCCCGGTATTGCGGCCCGTCACAGATGGCGCACCAGCTGATGCCCGAGCCCGCCCACCTGTCTTCTCCCGGTACGCCCAGCCTGCGCGGCACGGTTCCGGTGGCGAGGATTACGGAGCGGGTTGTATAGACCGTATCATCCTCTTCGCACACAACGGTTTTAAGCGCGCCGTCGTTAACAATGTCGCGCACCGTTTTGTAATCGAATTCCACGCCGAGTTCCTGGGTATGCTCGAACATTCTGATCGCAAGATCAGCGCCGCTCAGCCTGCCCGCCCCGGTGTAATTCTCCACTTCGTTGGTGTTGACCATCTGCCCGCCGGGAGAAAGCCGGTCGAGGAGCAGCACTTTCAGGTTGGAACGGATCGCGTATATGGCCGCGGTCATGCCGGCCGGGCCGGCGCCAACGATGATAACGTCATAAACAGTATTCATGCTTCATTCTCCGAGCGCGGCGCGCGAGCATTCGAGGGAAGGCGAAAAGCCCTTCCCCCGCGCGCGCGTCAGAATTTAAATGGTTACCGTCACGCCGGTGTCGTATTTGTATTCGTCCACGATAAGGGACACCGCGAACGTACCGGAAAAACTCTCGGTGCTAATGGGGAACTCCACGGCCCTGTCGTCTTCCTCCAGGAACGTGCCCACGCACATGGCGAGGAACGGCCTCTTGGTGGTGGGGATAAAGTAGGCGTGGGTCGTCTCTCCCTCAAGGAGCAGCATGACCAGCTGCCCTTTTTCAAAGGAGCCTTTCATGACCAGGCGGTCCACTTCCTGCCCGAGCCTGATTTTGAACTTGTCCGGAACGTCGCCGCCCTTCTCCGCTTCCGGGATGGTCTCAAACTCCTCGGTCACGCCGAGGGTACCGAGAAGCTCGCCCTTGCCGAAGGACAGCACGTCCTCCTTGCAATACAGCGGCAGTTTTTCCGCGCGGTAATAGTTGCCCGGAACCTGCATTTCGTAGACGACGACGTCGTCTTTGAGCTCCACGGTAATGGAGTTCATCGTCACGTATTTTTCGTCCTCGCCCCTGATCTGGACCGGGGGCTTGTTGATGGCCACGCCCTTGAACGTTCCGGTTCCGCCGGAATGCACCATGTAGTGGCCCTCGCCGTAATACTCGACGTTGCAGATATACGTGGAGAAAAATTCGGCGCCTCTCTCCTTGCCGTACTGCCACACCTGCTCGATTTCCTTTTTGTCGGTGTCTATGCGCCAGCGCACGCCCCGGGAGAAGTTATCCTTGGCGTCGAGATACTTTTCCTTGACCTTTGACCGCCAGTGGCCGTTGTCAAAACACATGACATCCCCGCCCGGCGTGATGAGGGCCGCATGCTGCTCATACTGCCAGTCGAATTTGGACAGGTCCCCCACCGGGGTGAAAAAATATTTTTTGACGATTTCCTCGGGCCAGCCTTCGGGGTCGCCGACCACCCAGTTCAACTCGCCGCTGTCATAATCGAGGTTGATAATGGCGTCCTGATGGCGGCCGGAGAACGTCAGACTGTTGGTTTTCTTGTCGTACCAGACGGAGTTGTTGTGGAACCAGTCATGCGTGTCCTGGCTGCCGGATCCGCCGACATCCTGCGGGAGGTTTTTCTGGTAGTCCCAGACTTTCAGAATGTTGCCTGTCTTACGGTCCACCAGGACGCACATGTCTTCCACGGTGCCGCGCGGCGGATCCTGGGTCAGGATGAGCAGGTTGCCGTCCTCCATTTCCAGCTGGTCGTGGTGGTACCCGCCGGGAAGGCGAAATTCCTTGTAGATCTTGCCGATCATGCCCATCTCGAACACCCCGGTGGTGTGGTAAGGCGGCATGAGCAGCCGGTGGGTGCCGAGCAGCAGGCGGCCGTTCCGCACGCGTTTGAGGTCAAAGGCAAAGTTCATGGGGGAATACCAGCGCACATCCCCGAGGTAATCATACGCCGCGAGATTGGCCGGGGAAGTCGGGCTCAAAAACATCACATTGCCTGCCATGTACTCGGCCGTGGTTTCCATTTTGGTCGGGCTGAGCACTTTGTCCGGCGCTTTTTCCGTCTGGATGACCAGGCTCTTTTTAGCCCCCGTGCCCAACGTTATCTCGACCTGGTTGGCGGCATCGGGATACAGACCGAAAACCGGCAGATAATGCTCCGTGGCCGCGGGGAACGTAAAACGCATGTCGCCGGCCGTTTCCTTGCCCTTGACGAAAACCGCCGCTTCGGTCGCTTCCGGCGTTTTGAAATGGACCAGCGCGGCCAGGGGGGCGATGAGATACGGGTTGAGCTTCACGTACGGGGATTCCAAGGTGTAGGCCCCTGCCCTGCATTCCTCCAGCATTTTCTGTTCAGCCGCGTACTGCTCGTTAATGATATGTGGAATTTTCTTTAATTCGATGGTCATAAACAACCTCCAAGAGTATTTGAAAGTTTAATAAATCAAATTCATACACGGGATGCCGACAAAGACGAACAAGGCGGCCGACATCACGAACAGTATCAGGCCGTACTTGAATACTTCGTTCTGGCTTATCCAGTTCCTGTTTCCGTAAAGAATGGCCGCGTAGGGGGAGGCCGCCGGCGTCAGGAGGGCGATGTGCATGGCGAATGTGATCATGACCGCCACCGCCTCGAAGTTGGCTCCGGCCTGCTCGCTGAAGGCCTTGATGACCGGCATGAGGAGCACGCCCATAACCGCGTTGTTGGCAAGCTGGGTGATGCCCATGCCGAAAAGCACCAGGATTATCGAGAACATGAAGAAGGAATGGCCGCCGAGGATCGGATCCAGGCTCCATTGCAAAAATCCGACGATGCCGGTCTCGCCGGCGGTCAGGGCGGTGGAAATGGCCATGGCCATACAGACCAGGAAATAGACGTCCCAGATGATATACCGGCCGGCGATTTCCTTGAAGTCAATGATGGGCTTATCGTCATACTTGAAGAGGCTGAGACCCACCACGAACAGGATCACCATGCCGAGCGGCCCCAGTTTTGCCAGAAACGCCACGCCAACGAGGCTCTTGGGCAGGATGCTCGGCAAAAGCACCATAATCAGATAGCCGAACAGGGACGCCATCAGGATCTTTTGCCTGAGGTCCATGTTCGGAAGCTTTTCCCTGTCAAAGCGCTCAATGGTGATGTCCTGGATTTTGGACATGTCGGGCTTCAGCACGAATTTGATCAGCAGCGCATAGAGAAGGATGCCGAGGGAACTCATGATGACGCCGAACAGCATATAGTGGAAATAGTCCAGTTGGGTCTGGGCCGCTTTCTCGTACGCGCCGACGATCATCAGGGCCGAGCCGGTAAAGGGTTTGGCGGCCTGGCCGGAAATGGCGCCGAACATTGTGCCGATGACCATGATGGCGGTGTACTTGTCGCCTTTCTTGTACCCCACGTCATCAAGCACGCCGTACAGGATGGCCCACATGAACAGAAGAGCCGGCAGGATGTTGGCGGACAGCGCGGCGAGCACATAGGTGGCGTATATGAAGACGAAGCTGAAAACCACGGGTTTGCCGTTGATGATCTTCCTGGTCAGGAACCACCGGCTGATGTAGCGGGTGACGCCCGCGTGCTGGATCGCGCCGAAAAGAACCATGGCAAAGAGCACGAGCGTCGGCACCGTATCGCCGAAGGAGATCCACAGGATTTTCGGGAGAGGCGCGTATCCGCAGATGGCCAGGGCCACAATGCCCAGCAGGCTGGGCCACAAGATGCTGACGAACGACCACAGGAAAATCATGCCCAGAAAAATGCCGAGCACCTTCATGCCCATGGGAGTAATGGGGGCAATCGGCGGCAGGCTGCCGAAGCCGAAAACGATCAGAAGACCAATGGCCGAAGCCGTATAATACCAGAGGTTTTTCCCAGGGGTGCCGTCCCTGGATGGTTGCGCCGCACTGTCTTGCGCCATTCTGAACTCTCTTTAGGTTGAGGGTGAGAATCCGCCGCGAAGCCGTGCGAAAACATCTTCCAGGCTTCACTGTTTTTTCGAATTACATTATTAACCGAACCGATAAATAAAAAATGTCGCCTATACGCCATTTTTTAAAAAAAAGTACCCGCCGATGCAGCGGGCCATGGTTGTAGAAACTGACGTTGCCGGCCGGGATCTGCTTGACGGGAACACCTTGACGGGCCATAACAATTAGGAAGGGAGCCTGTGCCGGAGCAAGCCTGGACAAGGCGGCGCTCTTCTGCCCGGCGCGGGGGAAGGCGAACAAAAAACTCCGGAATGCCCTGGGCGGCGCGCCCTGTGTGTATTCCGCCCGGAGCCGAGCATGGAGTCGCTGTCCTATGTGCCTATCATCATGACTGACCTCAACACCCCCTGGGAAAAAGTCGTTCATCTGGGCGTTCCGGTCACGTTCCCGCCGAAGTCGATAATTTCCCGGCATGACGCGGAAAAAGCCCCCGGCATGTATCTCATCAGACGGGGGGGCGTCAGGCTGTCCAATATTTCCCTCAGCGGCGCGGACAAGGTGCTGTTTTATCTGGGGCGCGGCACGCTGTTCAACGAAGTGCCCATGCTGCAATATGCCGGAAGCGGCACATTCACCAGCATGGAGCATACGGAAGCGGTATTCTGGCCGAGGAAACGCATCAACGAAGAGTTTATTCGCGAATATCCCGATCTGATTCTCAATCTTCTGGAATCAATCAGCAGAAAGATGCGGGCCTTTTATTTCCAACTCTGCAGCCAGCAGCAGTACGACGGGTTCGTCAACGTCTGCCGCGCGCTGTACAGCATGCATCTTTTCAACAGGGCGGGGGAGGACATCACTCCCGGCCTGACGCGGCTGGAGTTGGCCTCTTACCTGGGCCTGCACAGGAGTTCCCTGCACAAGGCCATGGCGCGCCTTAGAGACGAGGGTATTATCGGAGAGTACAGCAAGAAAAAGCTGCGCCTTCTGGACGCGGACCGCTTGAAAGAATATGCTGAGACGCCGCGCAGGGACTAGCGCCGCCCTGCGTGTCTTTCGCCCTGAGGTATCCGGGACTTTTCGGCTTTGAAGTGCAAGGGGGGATTGCAGCGTAAGCGTAGAGGCTAAAAGAAAAATTTCTCCCTATTTCCCGTTGACATCCCCCCCATTAGCGCATAAACAGTCTTTCTCACACGGGGAAACCCGGTGTTGGTCGGATTCGGGATGTAGCGCAGTCTGGGAGCGCACTTGAATGGGGTTCAAGGGGTCGAAGGTTCAAATCCTTTCATCCCGACCAGAGATTATAGGGGCTTACGATTATAGTCGTAAGCCCTTTTTTTGTTGGGGCTTTTGCCCCCGCTATTCCCTCTTTACCGTTTCGGATTTGAATTATAAAATCACACCGACCCGTAAAACGAATAATAAAATCACAGCCTTCATAACATCGCAGAGAGAGGACGGGCGTGCCCCCTTGCCCGGGAAACGGACGGGATGAATACCGACGCAGGCAAGCAGCAGCCCTTGAGTACAGGTCGCATATGTCTATGAGCTTTCGTAAAACAATTTTGTGTCTTCTCGGCATATCTCTTCTGGTTACTGTCACCATTGGGGGAATCGGCAGCTACTTTATGCTGAGAAACGCCACCAACATAACATTTCAATACGAAAACACAACAAAACCAGCCCTATACCTTGAAGAAGTCAAATCAAACTTCTGGAAAGCGCATTCATTGATGCTGCAAATGGCGTTGGACAAAGACCTTGATGCCATACAAGCGAATCATGACAAGGTCATTGCTTTATATAAAAGCAATGACGATCTTTTGATGCTCTATAAAAATACTGAATTTTCGGGCCCGACAGAAAATCTTCTATATGTTGCAATGGTTGAAAAGCGGCAAAAATTTCATGCATTGAACAAACACGCTCTTGAGCTTGACCTGCGGACGACCAATGACGCCGTGATAGCCGAGTTCAACAGGCACAGCAACGAGGTTATGCTGCCTGCCCTGAATGAGTTCATGGAGGCCCTGGACACGCTGAGCGCCCATGTTTTGAATGTGGCGAACCTCACCAATATTGAGAATAAAGAGAGCTCGGACGCGGCTTTTATGACTATTGTGGCCATTATTGCCGTGGCGGTGCTTATTCTGCTGACGAGCGGGTATTATTTCGCTTCCGGCATCATGAGGGCTGTTGCCGAGGAAACCGAATTCGCGGCCGCCATTGCGGAAAAGAATTTCGATATGACCCTGAAGCCGGCCCTGCTGGTCCGCAAGGATGAATTCGGCATTATGGCCAGGGCCTTGGAAACCATGCGGGCCAGCCTCATTCGCCTTATCGGCGAGCTTAAGGCGTCCAACGAAGCCGCCCAGGAAGCCAGCCGGCACAAGAGCGTGTTCCTCTCCAGGATGAGCCACGAAATCCGGACGCCGCTCAACGCCATCATCGGCATGGTCTACATCGCCAAAAAGGCGAAAGACCGCGCGGCCGTTACCGACTGCCTGAACAAAATCACCACATCCTCGGCTCACCTGCTCGGCCTTATCAACGACATCCTGGACATGTCCAAAATCGAAGCGGGCAAATTCGAGCTGGTGGAGGAAGAGTTCGGCCTGGAAAAGCTGCTTATGAATGTCTGCACCGTGGCTTCCGCCAAAACGGACGAAAAGGAGCAAAACCTGCTCGTCCACCTGGAAAACGGGCTGGCCTCGCGATATATCGGCGACGGGCTGCGCCTTTCGCAGATTCTGACCAACATTCTCGGCAACGCCTGCAAATTCACGCCGGTAAAAGGCGTCATCCGCCTCACGGTCTCATGCGTGGAAAAAAACAGCCTGTGGTCGATGGTCCGCTTCTCCGTGCAGGATACGGGTATCGGCATGACGCAGGAGCAGATCGGGCGGCTTTTTTCCCCCTTTGAACAGGCCGACGCCGGCATCTCCCGCCAGTTCGGCGGCACGGGCCTGGGCCTTGCCATCTGCGATAAAATCGTCAAGCTGATGAGCGGCGACATCCGGGTGGAAAGCGAGTTGGGCAAGGGCAGCAACTTTATCGTCACCGTCAGGCTGAAGAACTCCGAACAGTACGAGCGCGCGGCGCTTGACGCTTGCATTGACGCGCGCCGCACCAGGGTCATGATCGTTGACAAGCTGGAAGAAGTACGCGGGGTCTTCGCCACGCTCTTCAACGAGCTTCATGTCGCCGTGGCCACGGCCGACAGCACGGATCTGGCGTTTCGCCTGCTGTTGGAGAGCAGGGAGTGCGATCCGTTCAACATCATCTTTCTCGACTGGGATACCGTGGGGGACGAAGGCGAGACCTTCGTCAAAAAGGTCAAAGCGGAATTCGGCGGCCAGATCATCGTCGTTCTGGTTTCCGCATCCAGGTTCGTCGAGATAGAGGAGAAAGCCGTGGAAGCGGGCGTGAACAGGTTCCTGCCCAAGCCCGTGTTCCCCTCCGCCGTCATCAATCTCGTCAACGAAGTCATGGGCGCCCCCGCGGGCCAAACCGCCCTATCGCCGTTGGACGCCGGAACGTTTACGGACAAGCGGATCCTGCTGGTTGAGGACAACGAGATGAACCGCGAGATCGCCTTCGCATACATGGAAAATGCGGAACTTACCATCGACGTGGCGGAAAACGGGGCCGAAGCCGTGGAAAAGTATCTCGCGGCGCATGGCAGGTACGATCTCATCCTGATGGACGTGCATATGCCCATTATGGACGGCTATACCGCCACCCGCCGCATACGCGCCGAGGAAGCGAACCGCGGCTGGCAGCGGCGCCCCGTCGTGGCCATGACCGCCAACGCGTTCAAAGAGGATATTGCGTCTTGCCTGGAGGCGGAAATGGATGACCATCTCGCCAAACCCATGAGCGTCGACAGCATCATGCACATCCTGCGCAAATATCTGGCCGGGTCCGCCTCGTAGGCCAAGGGCGCCCGCACCGGCATCCCCATCCGGCCATTGCTCACATGAATACCGGCAAAGCCCGGCATGCAAAAAAGCCTCGGGTTCCGTTTCCCCTTTATGGAAACGGAACCCGAGATTCTGCTGTGCACGCTCCCGTCAGACGAAGAACATGACCGTCAGCAACGCGAAAATGGGGCACAGAATGCCCACGGACCACGCCATGTAGCCGAAGAAGCTGGGCATCCTCACCCCCTGCTCGGCGGCGATGGCGCGCACCATGAAGTTGGGCGCGTTGCCGATATACGTAATGGCGCCCATGAACACCGCGCCCGCGGAAATGGCGGCCAGCACCTCGCCCTGCGCCATCAGGCGGGCGGCATCCCCCCCGGCGGTGTTGAAGAACACCAGATAGGTAGGCGCGTTGTCCAGAAAGGCCGACAGCCAGCCCGTCAGCCAGAAGAAGGCGGCGTTGTTGGGGTTGCCGCCTTCGTCGGTGACGAGGCCGATCAACCCCGCCAGGGCGCCGCTGTTACCCGCGCGCAATATGGCAATGGCCGGGATCATGCTCAGGAAGATGCCGATGAACAATTTCGCCACTTCCAGAATGGGCTCCCAGGTGAATTCGTTACGCCGCCGGGCGGCCTTGTCCGTCGTCTTCCAGGAAAGAACGGCGATGGCGACGTATATCACGTCGCGGATGATATTCTGCATCTCCATGGGCACACCAAGGAAATGCACTTCCGCACCCTTCCACTGGCCGGACAGCAACGTGTTGCCGACCACGAAGACCAAAAACACACAATTGATGCCGCCTTCAATGCCCAATTTTTCATCCGCGGCCGTGGGGTCGGTTGGCGGGACGGGGCTGCCCTCCCTGGCGTACAGGACTTTATCCAGAACAAAGAAAAGTGCCAGCAGAATGCCGGAAACCAGCACGGTCTTCAGGAGCAGATGGGTGGTGGTCCAAAAAAAATCCACGCCCTTGAGAAAGCCGAGGAACAGCGGCGGATCGCCCAACGGCGTGAGGGAGCCGCCGATATTGGCCACCAGAAAGATAAAAAAGACGACCTGATGCACCCGGTATTTGCGGTGCTTGTTGGCTTTGAGCAAAGGGCGGATGAGCAGCATGGCCGCGCCGGTGGTGCCCATCCAGCTGGCGAGAGCCGTGCCGATGAGGAGAATGCCCGTGTTGACCGCCGGCGTGCCCACAAGGCTCCCCTTGAGGCGTATTCCCCCTGCCACAGTGAACAGCGCCAGCAACAGCAAGATAAACGGCATATATTCGAGGAGAATGGTTTCCGCCGCCAGAAAGCCCGCGGTATGCCAGCCGAAGGTCAGCCAGCAGGGAACGAGAAAGGCCAGCCCCCAGAACAGGGCGACTTTACCGTAATGATGGTGCCAGATATGCGGCACCGTCAGCGGCCCGATGGCGATGGACAACAACATGCACACAAAAGGAACGATCCAATATATGGGCAAAGTCGGGGGCAAGGCGGGATGCCCCCCTTCGGCAGCCAGGCAAAGTTCCGGAGCAACCAGCAGCAGCGCCAGCAGGACGGGGGACAGAATACGCAGTTTGTGCACCACTGTGATTCCTCCTCAGGTGTATGCAAATAAGCGTTGGCCGGAGGATTTCCTGTTACGGACCCCACCGGCGGGATGGTAATCGGGGACTGCCGGGGCCGCCTTTTACGCCCCCCGCCCTCCAAAAACGGGACGTAAGCTTGCCACAATAGTATAGTATAAACGATTCTGTAAACCCATTATCACGAATGACGGCTTCCGCATCTGAAATTCGCCGCCGGTTCCTTGCGCATCGGTCCGGGTGGCTTCTTCCGGCTTTCCCCCATCAGGGAGACAAGGGCTTCACCCCCGAAAAAGTTGCAAACACTCCCCCCCATGGGTGTTTTCAGCCGCCGGCTTTCGGGCAAGACGGCTTCCACGATCATGCCATGTAATATCTCGTAAAAAATAAATACATACAGAGTGTTATGACAATGTGGCACAAAAAAAAGAAATTTACGAAATTTATTGACGGTTTCTTCAAAATATAACGGATACGTATGGAACGGCACCCTACAAAACCTTGTACCGCATGCCCGGAATCCGCGCCAACAATCCCCGGATTTCGAGCATGGCCGCAACGCGGCTGACTATCCCAGCATTCTGCCCCAAAGCCCGGCAAATGTCATCTATATGAATGGGGCCATCACGCACCGCATCATATACTTGCGCTTCAAGACCGCTCAAACCCGCCGCCGCGCCGTCCGCCGGTTTAGCGTCTTTTGGCCCCGCCGCTTCCGGCCCGGCCTGTTTCGCGCCGTCCGGTTTTCCCTTGCCGCCGTGAACGGCTTTTCGCGACGAAGTGCCGGGGGAAGGCCGCGCGGCGGCCGGTTCATCCTTCCGTCCCTCAGGCCTTGGAAAACAAAACCGGCTCAAGTCGCGTGCGAGCACTTCCTGCCGGACATGATCCGCAAGGAGCGGCATAAACTCCTGCAAAACGTCGTCCGCGCAAAACACCGGTTTGGCGCCCTTGCGGATGAGTTCCTGGCAGCCCTTGGCCGAGGACGCGGAAACCGCGCCCGGCACGGCCATGAGTTCGCGGTTCTGCTCCAGGGCGTGGTTGGCGGTGTTCAAGCTGCCGCTCCTGACAGCGGCCTCCACCACGACGACCGCCCGTGAAAGCCCGCTGATAATTCTGTTCCGGACGGGGAAATTTTTGGGTTCCGCACCGTGCGCGGGCGGATATTCCGAAAGGAGAAGACCTTTTTCATGCATCAGGCCATACAAATCGCTGTTCGCCTGGGGATAGACGACGTCGATGCCCGCGCCGAGCACGCCGATGCTGCCGCCCGGCCCTTCCAGTCCCGCGTGGTGCGCGGCGCGGTCAATGCCCTTGGCCATGCCGGACACGATGGTGACCCCGGCCCGCGAGAGGCCTCCGGCGATATGCGCCGTCGCCTTGAGTCCCTCCTCGCTGCAGGACCGCATGCCGACAACCGCCACGGCCACATTCCGCAGCAGGGAAAGGTCGCCGAAAAAATACAGAAAGGGAGGGGCGTCCGCAATGGAACGCAGCCAGGCGGGGTATTCCGCGTCGGACCAGAGCAGGATGCCGCAGGGGCACGTTTTGGCTGCGGCCCATTCCAGGCCCGCCTTCTGCCGCCAGGTTTCCTTTTTGAACGATGCGGCGCAATGCTCCGGGATGCCAGCATCAGCCCAGGCGTCCGGACAGCGCACCGCATCGTAGGCGGAACCGAAATGGGAAAGCAGCGCCGTGATCCTGCGCATGCCGATATTCGGGCATTCACGTAAGGCGAGGCAGGACCAGTATTCCTGTTTTGCCGCGCCGTCGCGGCAGGTCAGTGAATAGGCCCGTGCGGTTGCGGCAATCATACCGGGCTAGAGCGAGGCGAGTTTGGTTCTGGCCAGGGAAGCCGGTTGCGAGGCGGGATAATCACGGGTCAGGGTCTCGAGGTAAAACCGCGCGTTGGCACCGTCTCCCAGCAGATCGTAGCTGTACCCCGCCTTCAGCATGGCGGCGGCGGCCTTTTCATGCGCCGGGTGCTGCGCCACGACATCCTTGAAGGCAATAATGGCGGAATCATATTGTTTCATGCTGTAGTAGCATTCCCCAAGCCAGTAGCCCGCGTTGGGAGCGAGGGCGTGGCCCGGATACTCCGCGAGAAACGCCCGGAACTGGTCGCGGGCCGCCTGCGGCCTCCCGGACTCCAGAGTGGAAAGGGCCGCCTGGTATTGGCGCGCGGCCAGGGCGTCGTTGCCTTTCTTGACGGGCGCGGGCCTGGGAGCTTCCGGCCGCGATTTTGAAGCCGCTGTCGGCGCGGAAGGCGCGGGAGAGGCCGCCGGAGCCGCTTGCGCGGGGGCAGGATCGGCATATACCCGGCGAGGGCCGGGCTTTGTATGCAGGTCTTCAGGTGTGGACGGCGTTGCGCCCGGCGTTACAGAGGGTGCTTGCGCTTCCACGGGTTTGTTCCGGGCGACCAGGCTGGCCACGGTCTCCTCAAGGGAGGCGAGCCGCATTTCCTGCGCTTGCAGATCCAGCACCGCCGATTCCAGCAAGGAGAGGCGTTCCTCGGATGCGGCGGCGCACCCGCCGAGCACGGCAGCCAGGATCACAACAAGCAGTAAGAAGCGCCGGGGCATGGAACCTCCTGGAATATGCGCGATGTTTGAAAGACTGTAGGGGAGGGGCGCACTTTTTTCAAGTCATTCCTGTGACATCGTGCCCCAGATCTTGCGTGGCCGGCGCTTTTCGGGCAAAACCATGGGTGCGCGGAATGCTCCGGCAAAAGCCGCGCCATGCGCATGACGCAAGGAGTCGTTGATGTTGGATACGTTTTTGCAAAACCTGACGCTGCCCGCCCTGCCCCCCGCGGAGGCCCTCATTGCCTGCGCCCTGACGGCCGTGGCCGCATCGTTCGTCTTGGCCGGGAGCTTTGGGGCTTTTTTCGCCATTGCCAGCGAGTTCCTCTCCATCCGGGCCAAACGGGCCTTCTATGCGAGAGCCGCCCGGCAGATCGCCCAAATGACGCTGGCCGCCGGCGTTCTTGCCGCGATGTTTTGCGGCGGAGCCGCAGCCTGGTTCGCGAAGGGGGAAAGAGCCCTTCTGGCGCCTCCCTACATTCTCCCCCTGGCTCTGACGGGCGTAGCCATCCTGGTCGCTCTCGGGCTTTTGGCCCTCTATATCCGCATCCGGCCGGATAAAGGCTATGCGGGTAAAGACCACCTGATCGTCGGCCTCGCGGCGGGCGTCTGGGCCGCGTTTTCGCTTTTTTGCTGCACCGGCGTCGCCCGCCGCCTGCTGCACTCGCCGCCCGAATTTGACCTCACCCTTCCCTGGGCCGCGCAACTGACGCTCTTTTTCAGCATTCCGGCGGATTCATTTTTCTGGCCCCTGCTCCTTGAAAGCGTCCCCCTCGGGTTTGCCTTTGCCGCGGCTTTTGCCTGTGTCTGGCTGCTGCTCATGCGCGAGAGGCAGGATTACGGCCGGGATTACTACACTTTCGCCCTGCCGTACTGCGCCAAGTGGGCCTTTGGCTTCACCCTGCCGGCGGTTCTCGCCGGGGCCTTCGTCTTTTACGAAAGCCGGGAACTCATGCTGCCGGAGCTTTCCCAGGAGCCGTCCCTGCTTCTCGACGGCCTGAGCGCCGCCCTGCCTCTGCTGGCCTGCCTGCTCTGGCTGTTCGTCGCCCGCAGCGCGCATCCCATGCGGCGCAAAATCAGCGTCGTCCTGGCCCTGCTCTTTCTCCTTATAGGGTTCGCGGGACAGGTGCTGATGCTCAATAAAATCATCCCCTCTCCCTGAACAATTCCCGGCAGTAAACGAAAAGCCCGCACAACTATTTGCGCGGGCTTTTCGTTTGGGAACGGAAACGGATCAGACCACGATATCCTTCATGACGCCGATCATGGGTTCCTTGTGCGCGGGGTCGCCATAGGCTGCCGCCACCCCGCTCTGCTCGGGATTGGCCCGCATTTCCTCGAGCATTTCCTTGATGGCGTCCGTGTACTGCTGCGCGATGTCTTCCAGCAGGCTCGCGGCGTCAACACTGCCGCCCGCGCCGCCTTCGCCGGAGGAAACCGGCGCGACCATGAACGTTTCACTAAGGCCGTTGTCGAAAAAGGCGTTCATGCTGTCGTTCAAGCTGCCGTTCAGGTGCGCCATGAAGTTGTCACCGGCGCCCGTGCCGAAATTTGCATCGATGAACCGCGTCACGTCCAGAAAGGCGTTGCCGAGGCTTTCTTCGTTGATTTCCCCGTCGCCCAGGCGCTTGTAGACCAGCGCGATCATGGCGCTGGCCGCTTTTTCGCCATGCTTGTCGGCCATGTAGGCCACGGTGCCGGAAAGGGCGCTTTCCAGCTTTTGCAGCTGCCCGGTCTTCTCCGCGCGCGCGGCCGCCTGCTCGTCCGCAAGCGCATCAGTGGGCGTCACGGCGGAAGCCCGCGACGCCTGGGCGGAATCAAGCCCCTGGCTCTGGGATACGCGCCGGGTCAGGTCATACGCGAACGAGGAGCCGATGGCCCCCATCCGCGCGGCCATGCCGCCCGTATTGATTGAAAAGGCTGCTAAGGACATAGTTGCTCCGTACCTGTTCTATCGGCGGCTATGGAGAATACTTTAGGCAAAAAAAGCGGCCCGGAGAAAACTCTCCGGGCCGCTTGCAATAAAGCCGGTATGCGACTAGTAGCGCTGCGGGCGTTTTTCCGCTTCGTTCACGCGCAGGGCGCGGCCGCCGTGGTCTTTGCCGTTTAGGGAAGCGATGGCCGCCTTGGCGTCGGAAGATTCCATTTCCACAAAGCCGAAGCCGCGCGAACGGCCGGTTTCGCGGTCAGACATCACCCGGGCGGAAATAACTTCGCCGAAGGGGGCGAAAAGAGCCTGCAGGCTGGAAGAATCGGCGGAAAAGGGCAGATTGCCCACATACATAGAAACAGTCATGTGAATAACTCCATGTTTTTTGGGAAGGTACGTTCGAAAAGGAGCTAAGCACACGCAAAGTCATTTTTGAAAAATACTGAACCCGATTACTTGATGGAGGCAATATACTCACGGTTTATCCGAAGTCAAGCGCTATTTGCGGAATGCGCCGAAAACTCGCCGCACGGTCCCCCTACCCGGCACAGCCCGGAAACCGCCCTAGCGGCCTCCGGGCTGTGTTTGCAACAGTATGATGCGTCGTCTTGCGCCCGCGATTACAACTCGTTCACCATCTCTTTCAGTTCCGCGTAGGTGAACACCGGGCCGTCCACGCAGACGTACTTGTCCCCGATGTTGCAGCGGCCGCAGATGCCGATGCCGCACTTCATGCGGCGCTCGAGCGTGGTGACGATCTGCTCGGGCTTGAAGCCGAGTTTGTCCAGGGCCTGCAAGGTGAACTTGATCATGATGGGCGGGCCGCAGGTGATGGCGACGGCGTTTTCCGTGGAAGGGGCCATTTCCAGCAGCACGTTGGGAATGAGGCCGACCTTTTCGGTCCAGCCTTCGGCTTCCTTGTCGATGGTCAAGACCACTTCCGTGTTCTTGGCCTTGCGCCATTCGTCGATTTCATAGGCAAAGGCCATGTCGTCCGGCGATTTGGCGCCGTACAGCAGGGTAATCTTGCCGTAGTCGTCGCGGTTGTCGAGCATATAGAGGAGCAACGTCCGCAGGGGGGCCATGCCGATCCCGCCGCCCACGAAGACGATGTTCTTGCCCTTCATGTCGTTGTAAGGGAAATGGTTGCCCAGCGGCCCACGTACGCCGACCTTGTCGCCGGCTTTGAGCTGGTGCAGCGCCGCGGTCACTTCCCCTGCCCGCATGACGGAAAACTGCAGGTATTCCTTGCGGGTCGGGGGCGAGTTGATGACAAAGGTGGATTCGCCCGCGCCGAACAAGGACAACTGCCCCACCTGGCCCGGCTCGTAGTGGAAGTTCTTCATGGCTTCCGCGTCGTCGAACACGACGCGAAAAGTCATGATGTTATGGGTCTCGCGCACGACTTCTTTAAGCGTGGCAATATACGGCATGTAAGGATTCGCCATGTCCGGGGAGAACACCGGGATCTCCCGAGTTTTTTGGGCATCAGCCATTGGCTTTCTCCTTGGCTTTTTCTGTGTAGGCCAGGGCGTCTTTCACTATCTGGCGGATATCCACGCTGGAAGGGCAGCTCCGGATGCACCGGCCGCAGCCGCAACAGGAGATCTGGCCGTCGTTGTTCCGGATGAAGTAGGCGAACTTGTGCCCCACGCGGTTTTTGAGACGCGCCGCTTTCTGCATTCTGGGGTTGTGCCCGCTCGCTTCCAGGGTGTAGAGGGATGCCATGCAGGTATCCCAGGAGCGCAGCCGCACCCCGCTCCGCCCGGCGGTTTCGTCCGTGATGGAAAAACAGTGGCAGGTGGGGCAAAGATAGGTGCATACGCCGCAGGCCAGACAGGGGGCGGATTCCGCCTGCCAGAACGCGTCGTTGGCGAACACGTCGAACAGCTTCTGGTCGACGCCCGTGAGGTCCGGCACCTCGCCGATGGCTTTACGCGCGGCGGCGTGCAGTTCCTCGGCTTTCGGTTCCAGGGCCTTGTCCGCGTCTTTCAGGAGCGCGGACCCCATGGCCTTTTCCGCCCGGGAGGTTAAGGGCTGCAACAGCCAGCCGTCCGCAAGCTCGGTCGCCAGGATGTCCCCGTTTTGGGTATTGGCGGGATCCCCGCCGACCCAGGTGCAGAAACAGGTAGAGAGCACGTCGTTGCAGGCCCGCACGATGAGGATCGTGGCGTCCCGCTTTTTCAGATAGTAAACGTCCTTGTACTTGTTCCCGTTATAAATCGGGTCAAAGGTCGTGACGCTCCCGGCGTCGCAGCCGAGCATGCCGAAGATGACCGTGGGGCGCGGGTCGGCGGGCACGGAAACTTCCAGCTTCATGACCTCGGAAGTGTCGTCCAGCACCTGCCCTTTTTCGGGAATGCCGAACGCCGGGCGCTTGTAAGCAAAGCTGAACAGCTCCTCGCTTCTGGGGAAGAGGACGTGCTTGGCCGATTCCGTGGGCTTTTTGGCCAGTTCCAGGCCTTTGGCCGCGTCATAATCACGGTACACGACGGCGTTGCCTTCCGTTCTCGGCGCGATGACCCGCATGCTGGACGCGAGTTCGCCGAGCCAGGAGGCAAGGTCCGTTTTGGCGATAAATTTAGTACCCGGCATCACCAATCCCTCTCTTTGATGGTCGGTTCTTCCACCATAAAGGTTTGCAGCGGAGGGGTGGTCTCCACGTTGGTACCGGCCTTGTAGTCAAAAAGATTCAAGGCGGCCCGGCCAAGGGTCCGTTTGAAAAGCCCCACCGGGATGCCCACCGGGCAGGCCCGGCCGCATTCGCCGCAGCCCGTGCAGCGGCCCGCAAGGTGGGTGGCGTGGACAAGCTGGAAAAAGAGCTTTTCCCGCGTGCCGTCCGACTGGGAAACCCAGTGCGGCTCGCGGCTGCTGGCAACGCAGTGATCGCGGCACACGCAGAGCGGGCAGGCGTTACGGCAGGCGTAGCAGCGGATACAGCGGCTCATTTCCTCTTCCCAGAACGCGAAGCGCTCTTCCAGACTCATGGCCTCGAAAGCCGCGAGATCCGCGAACTCGTCCGGCTTGCCTTCAATTTCCGCTCCCACGAATTCGTCGCGCAAAACCGCGTTGGGATACTGGCAGATGCCGCACTTGGCGGCCATGACGTCGGCCAGCGGCAGGTCGTGCTTTTGCCCTTTCACGGTGACGGAAACCTTGCCGTCCTTAACTTCGCAGGCTTCCACCATGCCGGGTTCCAGATCCTCGCCGAGTTTTTTGGCGATTTTCAGGATATCGACCACCCCTTCGCAGGGGAAACCGATGATGACGACGTCCTCGCGCTTGACGAGGCCTTCGGCGATAAGCTGGACCACGGAGCGCGAATCGCACCCCTTGACCACGATGCCGACTTTATGGCCTTTGTATTCGGGCAGAAACACCGCCGGGTTGTTCACCGCCAGCGGACCGGCCGCGAATGTTTCCACATCCTCGGGTTTGCGCATGAAGAGCGGCGCGCCGCGCAGGGGATCCGGACCCGGCCCCCAGCCGATCACGCACTCCACCTCAGGCAAAACCTTGAGTATCGCGTCTTTCAATTCTTTATTCATTACTGTCTCCTAGCAAGGACAGAACAACCTTTTCTCAGGAACCACCCACCCCAGTGAAGTTTTTTGGAGGATGGGGGTCTGAAGGAACCTTTTTTACAAAAAAGGTTCCTTCCCCCGGTCGCTACATATTCCCACAGGCTTCGGCCAGCTTCTCGATTTCCGGGGCTTCCGGGAACACGGGAGCGGGCGGCAAGGCGTGAATCTGCTCGGTAAACTTGGTCACCACATGCTGCCAGCGCTGGCCTTCGGAAGCGGAAACCCAGGTATACTCGAACCGGGCCGGGTCGATGCCGATCGTGGGCAGAAGGTTTTTGCACATTTCCAGACGCCGCCGGGCGTAGAAGTTGCCTTCCGCGTAGTGGCAGTCGCGCGGATGGCAGCCGGAAACCAGCACCCCGTCCGCCCCGCCGATCAACGCTTTAAGGATGAACAGCGGGTTGATGCGGCCCGAGCACGGCACGCGGATGATACGCAGGTCCGTGGGTTGGGTGAAGCGGCCGACCCCGGCGGTATCCGCGCCGCCGTAGGAACACCAGTTGCACAAAAAACCGATTATACGGCGTTCTTTGCCTGTCAGCACCGACATAAGGCCTCCACTTCGGCAAGAATCTGGTTATCGGTGAAATGCGAAAGCTGGATGGCCCCCTGCGGGCAGGTGGCGTTGCACAGCCCGCAGCCCTGGCACACGGCTTCGATAACTTCCGCCTTGGGCTGGCCGCGGAAGTCGATCTCGCGGATGGCCTGGAAGGGGCAGACGTTGATGCACTTGCCGCAGCCCACGCACCGGTTGACGGTGACTTGGGCGATCTGCGGGTCGGATTCCAGCTTGTCCTTGGAAAGGAGGCCGATGGCCTTGGCCGCGGCGGCGCTGCCCATGGCGACGGAAGCGGGGATGTCCTTCGGCCCCTGGCTGCACCCGGCGAGGAACACGCCGGCGGTGTTGGTTTCAACGGGTTTCAGCTTGACGTGGCTTTCCATGAAGAAACCGAACCGGTCGTAGGAAATACGCAGCTTTTCCGCCAGATGCGGCGAATTGACCGCCGCTTCCGCGCCGACCGCCAGGACCACGAGATCGGCTTCGATCTCCACCTGGGCTCCGGCCAGGGTATCCACGCCGCGCACGACGTACTTGTCGCCCTTGGGGTAGACCATGGAAACGCGGCCCCGGATATACTGCGCGCCGTACTCTTCCTGAGCGCGGCGGGTGAACTCGTCATAGGCCTTGCCCGGCGCGCGGATATCCATATAGAACACGTAGCTCTGCGAATCCGGAATATGGTCTTTGGTCAGAATGGCCTGCTTGGCCGTGTACATGCAGCAGAAGCCCGAGCAGTACGGGTGATCCACGGACACGTCGCGCGAGCCGACGCACTGGATGAAGACCACGTTTTTGGGCTCCTTGCCGTCGGAGGGCCGCTTTATGTGGCCGCCGTAGGGGCCGGAAGCGGACATCATGCGCTCGTACTGGAGCGAGGTGACCACATCCGGATACCGGCCCCCGCCGTATTCGCCGTACACGGTCCAATCCATGAGGTCGTAGCCGGTGGCGGCAACCAGCGCGCCCACTTGCACCGTTACGAGTTCGTCCTGCTGCTCGTAGTCAATGGCGCCCGTGGGGCAGACTTTCGCGCACACGCCGCATTTGCCCTTGGTGAACTGGCGGCAGAAGTTCTTGTCGATAACGGCCTTCTTGGGAATGGCCTGGGGGAACGGAATGTTGATGGCCGTGGTCACGCCCACGCCTTCGTTGAACCGGTCAAAGGATTTCTTGGACGGGCACTTTTCCATGCACGATCCGCAGCCGGTGCATTTTTCGTTGATGACGCAGGTGGCTTTCCTGCGGATGACCGCCTCGAAGTTGCCCACGAACCCGGACACGGACTCCAGTTCGGAGCATGCGTACAGGGTGATGTTCGGATGCTGGGCCACGTCCACCATCTTGGGGCCGAGGATGCAGCTTGAACAGTCAACCGTGGGGAAGGTCTTGTCCAGCTTGGACATCTTCCCGCCGATGGAGGGCTCGCGCTCGACCAGGACCACTTCGAGCCCGGCGTCCGCGCAATCGAGCGCGGCCTGGATGCCCGCCACGCCGCCGCCGATAACCAGCACGCGCTTGGTGGCTGAGAAGTACTTGGGAGTCAGGGGCCGGTTGCGGCGCACCTTTTCGACGGACATGCGGATAAGCTCATACGCCTTGTTGGTGTTGGCTTCCTTGTCCTTGCCGATCCAGGAGACGTGCTCCCGGATGTTGGTCATTTCAAACATGTAGCGGTTGACCCCGGCCCGTTCCACGGCCCGGCGGAACGTGGGCTCATGCATGCGCGGGCTGCAGGCGGAAACCACCACCCCGTCCAGGGCATGGTCCTTGATGGCCTGGATGATCGTGTCCTGGCCCGGCTCGGAGCACATGTACATATAGTCCGTGGAAAACACCACGTCCGGAAGGTCTTTGGCCTTCTCGGCAACGCTGACGACGTCGACGGTACCGGCAATGTTGGTGCCGCAGTGACAGATGAAGACGCCTACTCTCATGCCGCGTCCTCCGCTTTAGCTTTTTTGGCCGCGTCACGCGCGGCGGCGAGTTTGTCCAGCACGGGCTGCGGGCTGACGACGAGCTTGTCGAGTCCCAGGTCCTTTTCAGGCAGGTTGAAGGCAAGCCCGAGCAACTGGGTATAATACATGACGGGAATATTGTATTTTTTCTTGGCGGCCTTTTCGACCTGGCTCTGCCGCAGGTCCAGGTTCATCTGGCACAGGGGGCAGGCGGCCGCGATCACGTCCGCACCGAGGGAAACCGCAAGGTCGATGATCCTGCCGGAAAGCCTGGTTACGGCCTCGTTCAGCGGAATGCCCATGGATGCGCCGCAGCAGTCCGTCTTCAGCGGGAACGGGATGACTTCCGCCCCGGCCGCGGCCAGGAGGTCATCCATGGCCATGGGATATTCCTCGTCCCCGAACTGCATGAGCGGCTTCGGGCGGCTCATGAGGCAGCCGTAGTACGGCACGACCTTGATCCCGGCAAGCGGGCGGCGTACCTTGTTGACCAGGATGTCGCGGTCCACTTCCTCGTGGATGATCTGGAGCACGGATTTGGCCGTATGTTCCTCGTTGACCGTGTCGCCGCCGAGAAGCTTGGTGGCCTTGGGCCCGATGACCGGCGACTGCATGTGGTGCAGGGCGGACTTCAGGTTTTTCAGGCAGCTGGGACAGGGCGTGAGGACATCCATGAGGCCCTGCTTTTCCGCCTGCACGAAGTTGCGGGCGGTAAGGGCCGTGGAAAGGCCGTGGTCGATGGTATGGGCCGGGGTGGAGCCGCAACAGCTCCAATCCTCGATATCCTGAAGCTGGATGCCGAGGACCGCGGCAACGGCGCGCGTGGAGCGGTCGTACTCCACGGAGGTGCCCATGCCGGAACAGCCGGGGTAATAGCCGAACGGCTTAGTCCTTTTCATGCTCGCCCTCCCTGAAACGCTTGAAGATGGCGGCAACTTCCTTGCGGCCCTTGATGGAGTGCGGCAGGATGGGGAGTTTCCCCTTGGGCAGCACTTTGGGCACAAGGTCGATATCCGTGAAAGGCCGCATGGTGCCGACCATATAGGCGCCCATCAGGCCGGCCTCGTAGGCCCTGCCGAAGGTTTCCACGGTTTTGAGGAACGAAGCGGAAAACATGCGGACGGGCCATACGGAAAGGAGCTTTTCGCGCCGGGCCATATGACGGCAAACGTCCATGATTACCGCTACTTCAATGTTATTGGGACATCGCGCCGTGCATGTTTCGCACGTGGCGCAGTATGCCAGAGACTTGCTTGAGAGCACGGCGTCCTTTTGCCCGAGCTGGATCATCCGCATGATGCGGTTGACCGGCATATCGTAGGCAAAATTCATGGGACAACCGGCCGAACAGTTGCCGCACTGATAGCAGCGCGCAACAACCTGGCCGCTCTCTTCCTCCACCTGCCGGATAAATTCCCGGTCGGATGATGCGAGGTCCACTGTTTTCATCCCGGAACCACCTGGAGTTAGAAATGAGGGCATACACCACACGCACGCAACCATAACAATGCGTTACACTTGCAGTTGTGTGTAATGCCCGGTACAAAAAGACGGTAAGACATATCGGCTGAAGTTATAATAATCCTCTGAGCCGCTTGAGGTTCTTACCAAACATTACGCCGATTATCAATAAAGCGCCTCCGGCTGAGCCGGCGGGAAACCGTATCGCGTTACGCGGCGTTGGGCAAAAAAATATTCTTTTCCGTCTGGCGAAATAATTCTTTATTCAAGTAGACAGTGTTAAAAAATATATTTATTCGGACGACACCATGAACGCGTATATTGCTTCCGAAGACGATTTTCTCGCCCTTATCGCATCGAAATTTCCCAACGAGCATGCGTCGCTTGTCCTCGGGCGCGGCGACGACTGCGCGGAAATCGCCTGCCCCCCCCAAATGGCCGTCAGCACCGACCTGTTCGTGGAGGACATCCACTTCCGGCGGGCCTATTTCACGCCGTTTGAAACCGGATACAAGGCAATGGCCGTGAACATCAGCGACATGGCCGCCGCCGGGGCCAAACCGCTCGGGGTCTCCGTGGGGCTCATAACGCCGGTCCCCTTCCCGCGCGAGGAGGCGGAAGGCATCCTTGACGGCATGCTCCACGCGGCACGGCAGCATGACATAGCCCTCACCGGCGGCGACCTTTCACGCGGGGAAAAACTCGCCTTTTGCGTCACCATCTGGGGCGCGCCCGCCATTCCGGCAACAAGCGGCCCGCGTTTTTTACGGCGCGGCCCGGTTGCCCCCGGCGACGCGCTTTTTGCCTGCGGCACCCTCGGCCTCGCACGAGCGGGCCTGTTCCTGCTCGAGGAGCGCGGGCGGCGTGCCGAGAGCGATTTTCCCGCCGCCTGCGCGGCGCACCTCATGCCCGTGCCGCAGGTCCGGGCGGGGCTTGTTCTCGCGGGTATTCCGGGCTGCCGCCTGATGGACGTTTCCGACGGGCTGGCGCGCGACCTGCCCCGGATGCTCGCGGCCCACGGCACCGATTGCGGCGCGGCCATCACCCTGCCGGAAGCGTTTCTGCACCCGGAAACCAGTGCCTTTGCCCGCGCGATCGGAGAAAATCCCGCCCGCTTCGCCTTTCTCGGCGGGGAGGACTACGCCCTGCTCGGCGCCTGCCCCCCCGGAAGCCTCGACCGGGCTGCCGCATCCATACGGGATCTTCCGGGCGATGTGCCGTTTCTGCTGCTGGGAACCGTTACGGAAAAAAAGGGAATCATGTTGAACGGCGAACGCCTCGCGGACGCGGGTTTCGACCATTTCAGCCGGAAATGACACGGGAGCGCGCATGATACGGACGATCGCCAACATTCTCTGGCATGTGCCCTTTTTAGGGTTTATCAACGCCTTGTATGCTTTTTTGCTGGGGCTGCTGTTGACGGCGCTCGTGATTACGGCCCCCATCGGCCTCGGGCTTATCCAGTACGCCAAATTTCTCCTGTTTCCCTTCACCCGCAGAATGGTTCCCGTTTCCGCCACCGGCGCCGGACAAAATCCTCTATGGGCCGCGTATTCCGCCATCATCATGCTTCTGTACCTGCCGTTCGGGCTTTTTGCCTTCATCGTCGGGCTTGTGCAGTGCATCGGCCTCGCCATGACCATCGTGGGTCTGCCCGGCGCGTATATCATCGCCAAATCCCTGGGCACATATTTCAATCCCGTCGGAAAAATCTGCGTACCGATTTGAACGCGCCTTGCAACACCTTGTGCCGCGCGTTTTTTTCCATGCAGTTTCGCCTTCCGGTGCCGCCGCTATGCGGCATTGCCGCGCATTTTTTCGCTTTGCTTCACAAAACAAAAGCATTTTACTAGTATACCCGCAACGATACCATGCTCAGTAAAGGATGCCACTATGGGACTGGAAATCACGATCCGGGCTTCATATATGGGAAGCGCGGAAGAATGCCGGGAAAAGCTGAACGCTTTCCTGGAGAAGGAACCGTCCGTGGTTCCGGGAAAATCCGTCTCCGTCGCCACGTTCGGCGAAACGGTCCGGGCTTCCTTTTTTTTCGCGGAAGAAGACGTCTACTTCACCTTCAAGGACGGCAATGGGCTTACCGTCAGCGCCAAAACAAACGGCGCCGGCCCCGGATACCACGCCTACCTGACAGGCCTTTTCGAGCGCCTGCGGGAATCGTGCGGCCTTTCCTGGGGCGACGACGCGGTTGAGGACGATACCGGCTACTGGCACAGCCGCGACTTTGAAGAACTCCGGGAATCCATGGCAAGCTGGCTCACTAGCCTCGCGGACGCGCTGGTGGAAAACCACATGGCCGGAACCGTCTCCGGGCTTGCGATCTGCATGGGCACCGAACATGTGCCCGAGAGCGACGAACACTACGCCGCGCACCTTCTCGGCTGGCGGGAGCGCGATTTTTTCCGCGCCATCCCGCAGCGCGGCGCCACGGAGGAAGACTGCGAGGCATTCTTTATCTGGTGGGACGAACAGACGACGCCGTCGTTTTTCCTGAAATGCGCCCTCTGCATGATGTGGTGCGACTGCAACTGGCTCTCCCCCGTCACGGACCGCGAAAAGAGCCTGTATACCGCGACCTTTCTCTGCCTTGAAAGCGCCTGGGATGACGACCCCTCGCTCCCCTTCCCCGTGCGGGAATGGAAGGAAATGGCCGCCCTTTCCGACAGCCGTGAAATTATGGAAGAGCTGGAACGCCGCTTCCCCGGAGAAACGGCGCCGGGCGAAAAAATCGGCTACCTGCGGGGCATGGTCCGTATCAACCTCGGCAGCGGCTGGCGGGTAACCATGCCCGGCGCCATGCACGAGGAATTGGACGGCGATGACGACACCGTCCAGGTTTTCTGGGACGCTATCCACACAGTGCGCGTCTCGCGCTTCACCGTCACCGGCGACGGCATTTCCGCCGCGTCGCTTTTGGATACCGTCACGGAAGACGTCGCGGAGGCCACGGAATTTTTCCTGGAAAACCAGGAGGGCGTTCTGGCGCGCGTCGCGCATGAGCCCCAGAGAGATGACGGCGGCACCGAATATTTCGGGTCGTTTTTCTTCGCGGCCGTTGATGCCGGCCGGATTCTCTACATAAGCGTGTTTTACGACGACGAAAAGGACAGGCCCTGGGCCGAGGCAATATTTGCCTCCTGCTCCTGGCAGAACGAATAGGAGCTTGTCCGCAAATACACGTTTCGTGGACGATTACTTCGTCAAAGCCCTTTTTTGCTCCGGGTCGAGTATATAAGAATACACTCCCCTCCGCAAAAAAGGGCTTTTCCTCGTCCTCGGCTCACGCTCCACGTATTTACGGACAAGCTCTAAGAGCTGTTCGCAATCACCTCCGCGAGCACCATGGTGCCGCCCATGAGCGGTTCCTCGTCCGCGACGCGGGCCTTGGCGCGGTGCGCCGCGCCGTGCAGATACCCCCCCCGCACGAAATTGCGGAACCGCGCGTAATGCCGTTTTCCCGCAAGCCGCTCTATGGCGTGCACCAGAATCTGGCCCGGAAGGTCCAGGTTGCGCTCGGGCATGCGCCACTCCAGAACAAGGCAAACCGGGGCCACGCGCAGGACCTCCGCGAGCAGCGTTTCCGGCTCGTCGTCCGATTCGTGCAGAACCAGGGAAAGAACGGCGGCATCAAAGGACCGGGGCGGAAACGGCAGCGGAACCCCACCCAGCACGAACAGGGGGGCAGGCTCCCTCCAGGGGATTCGCGCGGCACGCGCCAGCATGGCCGGGGATGCGTCAACGCCCGTCACGGCCACCCCGCGCGCGGCCAGCATGGCGGCAAGGTGGCCTGTCCCGCAGCCTATGTCCACAACGCGGGAAAATTTGCGCGCCGCGCACAGGGCGGCCAGCCGTTCATGGGCGGGCCGCAGCGCGCGCGAGGCCGTCCAGCCGTACCAACGGGCCGCGGACCCGTAACTGTCAGGCGGCATGGGCCGCCAGATCCTTCCGGTACGCCGCGACGTGCGGCGCCAGCTCGTCCGTGTCCGGGAGGGATTCGAGAATGGCCGCAAGATACCCCTCCCCGGCGGCTGTTTTCCGGGAAAACGCGTAGTTCAGATCATACAGCCAGCCGCAGACCAGGAGCTTGAAGTCCGTGGTGGTGGCCATATCGCCGTAAAAACCCAGACGCCGTTCGCTGAAAGCCGCAAGAACCGCCGGGGAAACGCGGGGTGAAGCCACCGTGCCCAGGGCGACCACCGGGTCCACCGGGCCTTCCCCCGTGAGGTGCGCGGCCATGACGCGCAGGATGTCGAGCTTGTCCGCATCGCGGACGGCCTTCGCCACCGCAAGCGCGTCCGCGTCCATGGACCGGGGAACGGCAAACCGGTTGTGCAGAACGATGCCTGCGAGAGCAAGGCCTCTGACGCGCTCATCCTCCCCGTCAAGAAGGCGGAGCCGCTTCATCTCCCGCACGGACAGGTGCGCGTGATTCACGGACTGGGCGTCGCTAAAAGTCCCGTATGCGTCATATTGCCTGAACCGGCCCAAGTCGTGGTACAGGGCGGCCAGAAGAAGGGCGCTCCGGCGGCCGTGGTCCGCCAGAAAAAATTCCTCGCCGTCCGCAATGCCGCGCGCGTGGGCGAACACGTTACGGCTGTGTTCGGCTTTCAGGTCAAGGTGGAAGTCGTGGTCGGCCTCGCCCGAGTAAAACGAGCGGGCGTATTCCGAAAAAGCCCGGAAATGCGGTTCCATATCCGGAATATCGTGTTTGGGAGCGGCGCAGGCGTTCATGGCGGGCATCATACGGCGCGGCGCCCGAAAAGCAAAGCGGATTAGAACCGTTCCGTAACTCATTTGCCATACCCGCCGGTTGGTGTATGCTGGCCATCCGCCACGGCCCTTGAGCCCTGGACGGGAGGAGGTTGCCATGGCCCAGATGATACAGCCGCAGCAGGCGTTGCGCCTGGTTCGGGATGAAAACGCCATTCTCGCGGATACGCGCGAACCGGACGAATACGCGCGCATGCGTATCGCCGGGGCGCGCCTCATGCCGCTTTCCGTGCTCGCCTGTCTGCCCGAAGACGAGGACAAAGAACGGCCCATCGTGTATTTCTGCCGTTCGGGACATCGGACCAAAACGGGAGAATCCCTTCTGGACGCGCGCGGCCACGCACGCACCTATATTCTCGAAGGCGGCATCCTGGGCTGGAAATCAGCCGGTCTGCCCCTGGTGGTGGAAAGCCTGCCCCTGCCCGTCATGCGGCAGGTCCAGCTGATAGCGGGCGGCTTGATACTGCTCTTCGTCCTGCTCGGCATGGTTTTTTCCCCGTTTCTCTGGCTGGCCGCCCTGGTCGGTCTCGGCCTCGTGACGGCCGGGATAACCGGATTCTGCGGCATGGCCCTTGTTCTGCAAAAAATGCCCTGGAACAGGCGGCGGAGCAGTTGCAAAGGTTCGTGAGGGTGCGGTCCGGGTAAAACCTCCCGTTGAGAAAATCCCGGAATCCGGGTATTATCCCGCCATATGCCGATGCCTTTCAGCGGCAACGCATTCCACACAACACGTTGATTTGTAAAACCAAAACGCCCTCCTCCAGCCGGGGAGGGCTCACACTGCCGGGAAACCATGTCTGATTTCGTCCATTTGCATTGCCATTCGGAATACAGCCTTCTGGACGGGGCCATCCGTCTGAAGGATCTCTGCTCCAGAGCCAAGGATTACGGCATGAACGCCGCCGCCGTCACGGACCACGGCAACCTGTACGCGGCCCTGCCCTTTTACCTGACCGCCAAGGATTTCGGCGTCAAGCCCATTATCGGCTGCGAGGTATACGTCTGCCACGACCACACGGACAGGACCAGCCCCCTCGCCCGCACGCGGCACCACCTTGTGCTGCTCGCGCAGAACCTCACGGGCTACCACAACCTGACCAAGCTGGTCAGCAAAAGCGCCATGTACGGGTTTTACCACCGCCCGCGCGTGGACAAGGCCATGCTCCGCGAGCATGCCGAGGGCATCGTCGCCCTCTCCGCCTGCCTCGCGGGTGAGGTGCCCAAGGCGATTTTGCGGGGCAGCATGGACGACGCGGCCGCCCTGGCCAGAGAATACCACAGCATCTTCCCCGGCCGCTTCTTCCTGGAAATGCAGTCCAACGGTCTGAAGGAACAGGAAACGGTCAACGAGAAAATCCTGGAGCTGGCCGAAACCTGCGCCATTCCCCTGGTCGCCACCAACGACTGCCATTACCTCGGCAAGGACGACGTGGAGGCGCACGATATCCTGCTCTGCATCCAGACCCAGGCCAAGGTGGACGATCCCGCCAGAATGCGCTTTGAAACCAAGGAATTGTATTACAAAAACATCGAGGAAATGGAAAAACCCTTCGCCCACGCGCCCGAGGCGCTGGCCAACACGGCCCGCATCGCGTTCGAAATGTGCGAAGACTACAACTTTGACCTGAAGAGCTACCATTTCCCGATTTACCAGTTGCCGGAAGGCATTTCCCTGGAAGATGAGTTCCGCCGCCTGGCCCGTGAAGGCCTCAAACAGCGGCTGGCGAAAATTCCCTACCAGGTGGACGAAACCCTGTATTGGGAGCGGCTGGAACAGGAATTGTCCGTCATCTGCGAGATGCAGTTCCCCGGCTATTTTCTGATCGTGCAGGACTTCATCAACTGGGCCAAGGACCACGGCATCCCGGTGGGGCCGGGGCGCGGTTCCGCCGCCGGGTCCCTGGTGGCCTGGGCCATCCGCATCACCAACCTCGACCCCATCCCGTACAACTTGCTGTTCGAACGGTTTTTGAACATCGAGCGCATCAGCATGCCGGATATCGACGTGGACTTTTGCGAACGCAAGCGCCACGAGGTCATCAAGTACGTCGGCGACAAGTACGGCGAGGATTCCGTGGCCCAGATCACGACCTTCGGAAAAATGAAAGCCAAGGCCGTGGTGCGCGACGTGGGCCGGGCGCTCGGCCTCTCCTTCCAGGAAACGGACCGCATCGCCAAGCTCATCCCCGGCGCGCTGGACATGACCATCGCCAAAGCCCTGGAGGTAGAACCGGACCTCAAAAAGCTGTACGACTCGGACCCGGTGACCACCAAACTCATCGACGTCTCCCGCAGGCTCGAAGGGCTCTCCCGCCACGCGTCCACCCACGCGGCCGGGGTTGTCATCTCCGACAAGCCCATGATCGAATACCTGCCGCTCTACAAGGGGAAACGGGAAGAAACCGTGACCCAGTACGACATGAAGGTCGTGGAAAAGGTCGGGCTGGTCAAATTCGACTTCCTGGGCCTCAAAACCATGACCCTCATCCACGATACCCTCGACGCCATCAGGGAACAGGGCAAAACCCCGCCGGATCTGGATACGCTGCCGCTAACCGATGCGGAAACGTACAAACTCTATTCCAGCGGCGACACGGACGGCATCTTCCAGGTGGAAAGTTCGGGCATGCGCCAGTATTTGCGCCAGCTCCGCCCCACGGTCTTCGAGGACGTCATCGCCATGCTGGCCCTGTATCGCCCCGGCCCGCTGGAATCCGGCATGGTGGACGAGTTCATCAAGCGCAAGCACGGGGAGGTGGCCATCAGCTACCCGGTGCCGGAACTGGAAAACTGCCTGAAAGACACCTACGGCGTCATCGTGTACCAGGAACAGGTCATGCAGATCGCCCAGATCGTGGGCAAGTACACCCTCGGCGGCGCGGACCTTTTGCGCCGCGCCATGGGCAAGAAGGACCCCGTGGCCATGGCCAAGGAACGGGGCAAGTTCATTGAAGGGGCGGTGGCCAACAATGTCACGGAAAAGAAAGCCAACGAAATCTTCGACTTGATGGAGCAGTTCGCGAAATACGGCTTCAACAAGTCCCACTCCGCGGCCTACGCCCTGATTTCCTACCACACGGCCTACCTCAAGACGCACTACAAACACGAGTTCATGGCCGCTCTCCTCACCTCGGAAATGGGCAACCAGGACAAGCTCCTTAAATACATCGCGGCCTGCAAGGACATGGAAATCCCGGTGGACCGGCCCTCCGTGCAGGAAAGCCGCCGCGAATTCATCGTGCGGGACGGGCGCATCGTCTTCGGCCTCGGCGGCGTCAAAAACGTGGGGGACGAAGCCATCCGCGAGATCATCCAGGCCCGCGAGGACGGCGGCCCCTTTGCCTCCCTGCTGGACCTGTGCAGCCGTGTGAGCTTACGCAAAGTCACCAAGCGCGTTCTGGAAAACCTGATTAAGGGCGGCGCCTGCGACTGCCTTAACTGCACCCGCGCCTCCATGTTCGCGGCGCTGGACCTCGTGGTCGCCCGCGCCCAAAAACGCCAGAAGGAAAAGGACTCCAGCCAGATGTCCCTCTTCGCGCTGGCCGGGGCGGAGCCGGAAATCCTGCCGCCGGGCATAGGCGTTTCCTGCGAGGAAGAACGCGTGGAGGAATGGCGCGACGACGAAAAAATGCGCTTCGAAAAAGAAGCCCTCGGCTTCTTTCTGACCAGCCACCCCCTGCAGCCGTTCCGGAAGGAACTCGTCCGCCTGGGCCTTACCCCGCTGGAGGAATGCCGCGACCTCTCCGGCGCGACCAGTATCAAAACAGCCGTGCTCGTGACGGGCATCAAGGAATACATCACCAAAAAAGGCGACCGCATGGCCTTCTGCCAGGTGGAAGACCTGACCGCCTCCGGGGAATGCACCTTCTTTCCCGAAGCGTACGCCGACTGCCGGGAACTGCTCCACAGCGACCTGCCCCTCTGCCTTGAATGCCGTCCCAGCGAGCGGGTTGAGGAAACGCGTCAGGATGACGAGGACGAGGAAGTTCTGCGGGAAATCAAACTGCTCGGTTCCGCCGTGACGCCCCTGGAGCAAGCTTGCGCGGCATGCCAGGAGCCGGTGTGCATCGACCTGAAATCCGGGGACGTCACCCCCGCGCGGATAGCGGAACTTAAAGTATTACTTGAACAGCACAAGGGACCGGCCCCCATGCATGTGACGTTCCGGGAGGACGGCTTCTGGTGCCGCCTGGAGCTTTCCCCGGCCTATACCGTGCAGCCGGGGCGGGAGCTGGAAAACGACCTCGCGGTATGGTCCGCCGGGCAAGGGGCCTGAGCGCGGCGTCAGCGGAATATTCCATGCAACCGAAGGCCGTTCCGGGCAGTGTGCCCGGAACGGCCTTTGCCATCCCAAAAAGATGCGCCGAAAAGCAAAGATCCCTGCTCTTCCCTCCTGCGCTCTCAGGCGGAAAGCCCCGCGCAAAAAGCGAGAATACGCTCCGCTCTGGCCTGCCAGGTGGCGGTTTTCGCGGCGGCAAGGCCTTTTTCCCGCAGGCTCCGGGCCTTTTCCCCGTCGCGGACAAGCCGCATGACGCCCTCGGCGATATCTTCCGGCCCGGTTCCCGGCGCGGCGGCGACAAGACCGGCCGCCTCCTGCTCCGCGAATACGCCGAGGGGCGTCGTCAGGACGGGAACTCCCAGGGCCAGAGCCTCATACAGTTTCAGAGGTGAAAAAAAGACGCCGCCGTCTTCCTGCGGAATGACGAAGATATGCGCCCCTGCCACGGCCTTTGCCGCGTCTTTTTGCGGCAGGGTTCCGGTGAACGAGATGCGCGCCCCGCCGCCGGGGATAGCCGCGGCAGCCGCCTTCAAGGCGGCGTAGCGGTCCGCCGGGGACCCGCCGATAATCCGCAGCCGCACGCGCAGAGGCAGAAATTCCATCGCCGCGACAAGGTTCTCCACGCCTTTTCCCTGGTGAAACCGGCCGAGATACACCAACTGCACGTCGTCCTCTTCACCCGGCCAGCGCGAACCGGCGCTGAACAGATCCACGGGTTTGAACACCGCAGGGTTGTAGGCGCTCGGCTCCACCAGAACGGGCCCGGAATAGCCGAAGATGTCGCGGGCCATATCGCCAAGGGAAGGCGTGAGCGCAACAAGCCCGTGCGCCGCCCGAAGAACCGCCGCCTCCTCCCGGCGCAACCGCTCTTTCTGGGCCGCGTTTTGCGCCTGCCTGTGCAGCACTTCGTGCATTTCAAAAACAAACCGGTGTTTGCGTCCCGGCAAGGCCAGCAGGCGCCGGATGCAGGAGGCTTCCTTGATGTCCCTGGCATAAAAAACCGCGCCGGGCGACGCAAACCGCAGGGCGGCCATTTTCAACCTGAACCGCGCCCCGTAAAACCCGGCATGGCTCCCCGGCAACAAATCCCACCCGCCGGCCAGGGGCGGGTCCACTCCCAAATCATTGAGCGCGGTCCGAAAAAGAGCGTCACGCTCGGCGCCGTTGTTCCCTTTTATCCCCGGGAAAAAGGACATATCGGCCCCGGCCCGGGAAAAAGCGGCCGCCATGTTCAGGCTTTGCAGCACGTTGGCTGCCCCGGTGGGCAAAACGCATTTCTTGGCAAAAACGAAGTTCATATGGCCTCGCTGAATCCGGCTACGGCAGGCATGCCGCGAGAAAAACCAGTATCCCGGCCCCCAGGGGCAGAGCCAGGGGCGGTGAGTAATACGCGCAGGCGGCGCAAAGCAGCAGGGGCAGCAGCAAAAACACCGCGCCGGAACCCCCTTTCTTTGCGCCGGCGCTCTTTATGGCCCTGGCGAGGCAATAAAAGGCCAGCGTCAGCCCAAGAACGGTACCGGCAATCCCGGCCAGCGAAGCTGCCGACAAAACTTTGCCCCATACGCCCCAGCCGAGTATGCCCACACTCCCGAGCCAGAGCAGCAACAGGACAAAAACCGCCGGGCCCCGGACGCCTTTGCCGCCGGTGCGCCTGCCCAGAGTGAGCATGCATACCGCGCTGCCCGCGAACAGCAGAGCCGTTCCCAGGATGGGCCAGGCAAGCCCCTTGGGCGAGGCAACCGCCGGAACCATATAATAAAGGTAGCCCAGAGCCGCCGCGTTCACCCCGGCCCCGATCAATCCGAAAAGGCGGAGCCGCGCGATGCCGTGCAAGTACCCCAGACCGGCCGTCACAACCGGAACCCAGACCAGAAGGTTGAGCGCTTGCAAGTAGGCCATGCCGTCCAGGGGCATCGTGGCCAGAAGAAAAACCCCGGCCTGCATCCGGGAGGGCGTGCCGACCAGCCCCTCAGGCGTGAGCGGCACCGAAAAGACAGCAACGGCCAGCCCGGAAAGAGCCAGCGCCACCAGTTGCAGCGCAATACACAAAAACCGCGTCATAGGGTGGAACCTTTCGTTCCGGCGGAGAAAAAAGCCATCCTCAATCCTTTATTTTTTCATCGTATAATCCATACCGTAACCAGGGACCATCGCGCAAGGTCAAGCTGCCGAGTGCTGCCCTCTCTCCATGGAGAAGGAGGTAAAAACAGTGTGGCGTAATTTTTTTCTTGCGTTCCCCGCCCGTTCCCGATACTTGTGTTTATATAAATAAACAAAAGGATTCCCCGGTGCGTCATGAACGAGCAAATCGCAAGTAAACTTGCCATTTTGGCGGATTCGGCAAAATACGACGTTTCCTGTGTCTCCAGCGGCGGCTCGCGGCGCGGGGTTCCCGGCGGCATCGGCAACGCCGTGGGCTGGGGGCTGTGCCATTCCTTCACGGCGGACGGCCGGTGCGTCGCCCTTCTCAAGGTCCTTCTGACGAACCATTGCGTGTACGACTGCGCCTACTGCGTCAACCGGCGCACCAACGATGTCCCCCGCGCCGCCTTCACGGTCAAGGAGCTCACGGACCTGACCCTGGAGTTCTACCGCCGCAACTATATTGAAGGGCTTTTCCTGAGTTCCGGCGTGCTCGTCTCCCCGGACCACACCATGGAGCGCATGGTGCGCGTGCTGCACGACCTGCGCGTCAGGCACCGCTTTAACGGCTATATCCACATGAAAGGCATTCCCGGCGCCAGCCGGGAACTTGTCCACGCCGCCGGGCTATACGCGGACAGGCTCAGCGTGAATATCGAAATCCCCTCGGACGCCAACTTGCGGTACCTGGCGCCGGAAAAAAACCACGCGTCCGTCTACGCGCCCATGAAGCTCATCCAACAGGGCGTCGCGGAAAACGAGGAGGAGCGGCAGCGGTTCCGCCACGCGCCCCGCTTCGTCCCCGCCGGGCAGAGCACCCAGCTCATCATCGGGGCCAGCAACGAGCGCGACCGGGACATTCTCCGGCTCTCTTCCCTGCTGTACCAAGGGCCAAAACTGAAACGCGTCTTTTACTCCGGCTTTATCCCGGTCAACGGATACGATTCCCGTCTGCCCGCCCTGCAACACACCCCGCTGACGCGGGAAAACCGCCTGTACCAGGCTGACTGGCTGATGCGGTTTTACCACTTCGCCGCCGAGGAGATCCTGGACGACGCGACCCCGGACCTGGATCTCGACATCGACCCCAAGTTCGCCTGGGCCTTGCGGCACCCGGAGTTTTTCCCGCTGGACCCCAATACGGCGGATTTCGAGCATATCCTGCGCGTGCCCGGCATCGGCGTCAAATCCGCGCACCGGATCATCGCGGCGCGCAAATTCCGCAAGGTGACGGCCGAACACCTGAAAAAAATGGGCGTGGCCCTAAAACGCGCCAAATTTTTTATCACCCTGCCGGGAGAAACGCCCTTTACCATCCAGGAAGCCGGTCCCCGCTACGTGCGGCGGATCCTCGCCCCGGCGCAAACGGCCCCCTCGGCCTACCAACTGCCGCTGCCGGCCTGAGAATGGCGATGCTGGCGTTCCGCTATGACAACACCTTTGAGGGACTCCTCAGCGCCGTGTTTGATGCTTACACGCGCAAGGAATTTCCCGAAATCATCCTTGAACCGGGGGTAATCCCCCCGCTGACCGTCTCCGCCATCCGTGAGGTAGCCACCAGCCGCCCCAAGGCGGACCGCGTGTTCGCGGGCCTTGGCAAACGGCTTTCCCGTGAAGGAAAAAACACCGTTCTGCTGGCCTTTCTCGCTGAAACCGAGGGAACCGCCACGCACCTTTTCCGCTATATATGCAAGGCGTTCGACGCGCCGCCGGGAGTCACCGTGGAAGCGGATTTCACGGACGGGGACATCCTCGCCGTGGACCAGGCCGCCAGAAAAGTTTTTGCGGAACACCACCGTCTTCTCGGTTTCGCCCGGTTCCAGAAAACCGCCGACAACATTTTCTTTTCCGCCATATCGCCGCGCTACAACGTTCTCGCGCTGCTTCTCCCGCACTTCATGGACCGGTTCGCTTCCCACCCCTGGGTCATCTACGACGCCGGGCGCGGGTTCGGGTTCTACCATGAGAACGGCACGATCAGCGACATGAGCCTGAACGGCGAGTTGCTGACGAGCGGCATGCTCCCCGACCGGCTGCTCGCGGAAGACGAAAAGGCGTTCCAGGAGATCTGGCAAGAGTACCTCCGCGCGGCCACCATCAAGGAAAGAATGAACGTCACGCTCCAGGCCCGGTGCCTTCCCCGGCGATTCTGGCCTTATATGACGGAAATGCGCTCACATGGATAACGGCTTGCCTTTCCGGACTCATGAGGGTAGAAAGGCCTTCCTGCATCGCGGCCTCTGAAAATCGCTGTTTGGTCATTTTTTTTGCCGCTTTCCTTGACATGTCCGGCCCAGTGGCATATGAAACGCTGCTTCGACGTACACCATGAACAATTTTTGGAGGGGCTATGCCTACCATTAACCAGCTTATCAGGAAAGAGCGCCAGAAGGTGCTCAAGCGCAAGAAAACTCCTGCGCTGCAAGCCTGCCCGCAGCGCCGTGGCGTGTGTACCCGCGTGTACACCACCACGCCGAAGAAGCCGAACTCGGCTCTGCGTAAAGTCGCCCGCGTGCGGCTGACCAACGGCATGGAAGTGACCGCCTACATCCCCGGTGAAGGCCACAACCTGCAGGAACACTCCGTGGTCATGATCCGCGGCGGCCGCGTAAAAGACTTGCCCGGCGTTCGTTACCACATCATTCGCGGCACCCTCGACACAGCCGGTGTCGCCGACCGCCGTCAGGCCCGTTCCAAGTACGGCGCCAAGAAGCCCAAGTAAGTAGGAGTATCGCATGCCTCGTAAAGGATCAGTTCCAAAGCGTGAAATTCTGCCCGATCCGGTTTACAACAGCCGTCTGGCTGCCCGGTTTATCAACCGTCTGATGTATCAGGGCAAAAAAGGCGTTGCCGAGAAAATTTTCTACTCCGCCCTTGAGCAGTTGGCCGAAAAAACCAGCGAAGAACCCCTGCGCGCTTTTGAAAAGGCGCTGGACAACGTCAAACCCCACCTGGAAGTCAAGGCCCGCCGCGTGGGCGGCGCCACCTACCAGGTGCCCATGGACGTGCGTCCCGACCGTCAGGTCTCCCTGTCCGTCCGCTGGGTTATCAGCTACGCCCGCGCGCGCGGCGAGAAGGGCATGATTAACAAACTCGCCAACGAACTTCTCGATGCGTTCAACAACCGCGGCGGCGCCGTGAAAAAACGCGAAGACACCCACCGTATGGCCGAAGCCAACAAGGCTTTCGCGCACTATCGCTGGTAGGTTCTATTCTAAGCCCCTTCCTTTGTGCCTTCGTTGCGTTTAAACCGCGCGAAGGCTTATTATTCTGTGTTCCGGCCGGGATAACTCCCGGCCGCGAGCCAAAAAGAACCGGATAAACAAAACCCGGTATTCTGGAGAAGACAGTGGCCAGGCAAACTCCCCTTAATATGCAACGTAACTTCGGCATCATGGCCCACATTGACGCCGGAAAAACGACAACGACCGAACGTATCCTTTTCTACACAGGCGTTTCGCACAAAATCGGCGAAACCCATGACGGCGAAGCCACCATGGACTGGATGGAACAGGAACAGGAACGCGGCATCACCATCACCTCCGCCGCCACCACCTGCTTCTGGAAAGAGCACATGCTCAACATCATCGATACGCCCGGCCACGTTGACTTCACCATGGAAGTGGAACGCTCCCTGCGCGTGCTCGACGGCGCCGTCGCCGTGTTCGACGCGGTCGCGGGCGTTGAGCCGCAGTCCGAAACCGTGTGGCGCCAGGCCGACCGTTACGGCGTGCCCCGCATCTGCTTCGTGAACAAGATGGACCGCATGGGCGCCAACTTCGACCGTTGCGTCGCCATGATCCACGACCGCCTGAAAGCCAAGCCCATTCCTCTGCAGATACCTATCGGCTCCGAAGACAAGTTCGAAGGCATCGTCGACCTTATCGAAGGCAAGGCCACCATTTTCGATAAAGAAAGCAAAGGCGCGGAATTTTCCGTCATTGACGTGCCCGCCAACCTGAAAGACTCTTTCGAGTCCCACCGGGCCGCGATGCTTGACGCCGTTGCCGAGGAAGACGAGGAACTGCTCGAAAAATACCTCGGCGGCGAAGAGCTGACGAAAGAAGAAATCATCACCTGCGTGCGCAAGGCCACCATCGCCCGGAACATCGTTCCCGTGGTTTGCGGTTCCGCCTTCCGCAACATGGGCGTGCAGCCCCTGCTCGACGCCGTTGTGCAGTACCTGCCCTCCCCGCTCGACATCGAACAGATGGAAGGCACGGACCCGGACGACAAGGAAAAAATCATCCTCTGCAAGGCCGACGACAAGGAACCCCTCGCGGGCCTGGTCTTCAAACTGTTCTCCGACCCCTACATCGGCCACCTCTCCTTTTTCCGCATTTACTCCGGCGTGATCGAATCCGGCGCGACCGTGATAAACACCAACACCGGCAAGAAGGAACGCGTGGGCCGCATCCTGCGCATGCACGCCAACAAACGCGAGGAAGTCAAATGGGCCGGTTCCGGCGACATCGTGGCGCTGGTCGGTCTGAAGCAGGTTTCCACCGGCGACACCATCTGCGATCCCTCCCGCCCGGTTGTGCTCGAATCCCTCGACATTCCCGAGCCGGTCATTGAAGTGGCCATTGAGCCCAAGACCAAGGCCGACCGCGACGCGCTTTCCGCGGCTCTCGCCAAACTCGCCAAAGAAGACCCCTCCTTCCGGGTCAAGGGCGACGACGAAACCAACCAGACCCTGATCGCGGGCATGGGCGAACTCCACCTGGAAATCATCGTGGACCGCCTGACGCGTGAATTCTCGGTCAACGCCAACGTGGGCAAACCCCAGGTGGCCTACCGCGAAACCATCACCAAGCCCGCGAAAGCGGACGTCAAGCACGCCAAGCAGTCCGGCGGCCGCGGCCAGTACGGCCACGTTGTCATCGACGTCGAACCGAATCCGGAAAAAGGATACGAATTCGTCAACGCCATTGTTGGCGGCGTGATCCCGAAGGAATTCATCCCGGGCATCGACAAGGGCATCCAGGCCGCCCTGAAAAGCGGCATCGTCGCCGGGTTCCCGGTGGTGGACGTGAAGGTCACCCTGGTCTTCGGTTCCTACCACGACGTGGACTCCTCGGAACAGGCCTTCTTCGTGGCCGGCTCCATGGCCATCAAGGAAGCCATGCGCCAGGCCGGGGCCATCCTGCTCGAACCGATCATGGACGTGGAAGTGGTCACCCCGGACGACTACGTGGGCGAAGTCATGGGCGACCTCAACAGCCGCCGCGGCCGCGTGCAGAGCATGGAAGCCCGCGTCGGCTCCCAGGCCGTGCGCGCCCAGGTGCCGCTCTCCGAAATGTTCGGCTACGCCACGGACCTGCGGTCCAAGACCCAGGGCCGGGCCAACTTCACCATGCAATTCCACCACTACGAACGCGTGCCCCAGCAGATCGCTGAGGAAATCGTAAAGAAAAAGTCTTAGTCCCAAGGTGTTCTCTGTACGTCGAAAAGGGCCGCGCGCACGCGCGGTCCTTTTTTTCATGCGCTCCATGCCGTCCGGATGAGACTTTTAGCTCTCCCCACGATCTACGCACCGTTAGCTTTTCCCGGATACCACCCTGCTTTTTTGTTTCCTTCATTGCTATTTAGGACCGCCTGTGCTTTATTCTCGAGATGGGCAAAATCGCTCCCCGTTCACGCCGCATAAACGCTCTTATGAGCATAACCGACGCGCTTGCCGCCTTTTTGGACAAACGCGGCGGGAAAGAACACGCGCGGCTGGTTCTTTTGTGGGAGCATTGGGGGATGGTAATGGGGGAGGAACTCGCCTCACTCGCCATGCCGCTGGGGCACAAAAAAGACGTGTTGCTCCTGGCGGCCGAGGATTCCATGGCGGCTCAGGATATCGCCATGCAATCCGGCGAAGTGCTTGAACGGGTCAACGCGTTTATGAACGAGCCGTATTTTTCACGCATTCAGGTGGAACTGGTCATGGGCCGGCACGATCTTTCCCGCGCGCGGCCGGAAATACGGCCTCGTCCGTCCGATTACCGCATTCCCCGGCCGGAAAATCTCGGTTCGCTCCGGGGCGCCTTTGATCCGGCATCTCCCGTCGCCCGTTGTTACGAGGCATATCTCAGGTATTTTAACCGGGTAAAATAATCGTTCACTACAGCCCGCAGAGGAAACACATGCGCAAGATAACCCGTGCAGCATCCTTCATGCTACCGCTTTTCCTGTTTGCCGCCCTGCTCTTCCTTCCGGCAAGCGCAACGGCAAAAGGCGCCGCGCCGCAAGAGGCGCCAAAGCAAGAAGCCAAAAAGGAAGAGCCTACCACCGAGCCGAAAAAAAACCTGGAAATACGCACCGGGTTCGAGACCTCCGGCGGCAGGGCCGTTTACCGGTTCGCCTTCAGCCAGCCCATGGTGGATAACGAGACGGTTCTCTCCGGAAAAACCCTTCCGGTCGAAGAGTTCCCGTTCACGATAACCCCACCTCTGAACGGCGAGGCCAGGTGGCTGGACCAGTCGAACATCGCTTTTGTCAGTTACGAGCGCCTGCCCCGGGCAACGGTCTTCACCCTCACGCCCAAGGCGAGCCTTGTTTCCTTAAGCGGCGGGAAATACACGGGCAAGCCGTTCACAACCATGCCGTATCCTTTCTATTACCAGGCCAACCATATCAGGTACACGGCCGACGGCACGGTTACGCTGCAACTCGATTTTTCCTGCAAGGTCGATCTCGCCAAGCTCAAAGCGGCCCTGACTATCGTAGACGCGAAAGGCGAAAAACTCGCCGTGGAAATCGAACCCGATAAGGACGACCCGCTTGTGACCAGGGTCAAGGCCTACGTGAAGCCGGAAAAGCTCGGCCAGGTCACGGTCAGTCTTCCCGAAAACTTCCTGTCCGAAGAAGGCCCTGTCGGGTTATCCAAGCAGCGCAGCTCCGTGAAGGTCGAGACGACCTCCATGTTCGCCGTCAACACGGTCCGCGCGCGCCAGAGTTCTTCCCCGCCGTGGGAACGCTTTATCGAGATCCGCACCACCAACTCCGCGGACATGGACAAGGTCAAACAGTATCTCGACATCACGCCGGCCACGGACGTAAGCATCGTCGCGCAATCCGACGGCTTCCTGATTACCGGGGACTTCATCACCCGTCCCAGAGTCAACGTGACCTTTAAAAAAGGCATGCCGGGCCTTGTGGGAACCTTGCTGGAAGACCACACCACGACCGTCGTGTTCAACGACTTCTCGCCCCGCATGGCCTTTGACGGCGAGGGAACCATCCTTTCCCCCAACCGCTCCATGCGGTTGCCCATCTCCTCCATCAACGTGGAAAAGGTCCAGACCACGCTCTGGCAGCTGCCGGAAAGCAACATTCCCCTCATGGCCATGGGCTTTTTTGATTCCTACAAAAAACACCTGTCGCGCAAGGTAGCGGTCCGCACCGGCGCGGTGAACGCGGTCCGCAACCGCTCCGCCGATTTCAGCCTCGACCTGACCCAGATCGCGGGCAAGGCCAAAGGCGTTTTCCTGCTGACCGTGGCGGACGCCAGCGACCCCAAAAAGGTCCGCTCCGACGACCCGCGCGACCCTGACGACTATTATTACGAGGACTATGACGACGATATCGCCTCCCCCATGGAAAAACTGGTGGTGATATCCGATATCGGCATCACCGCGAGAGCCATGCCGGACGGGCTCACCGTGTGGGCCAACTCCATCGCCACGGCCGGGGCCCTGCAAAACGCCAGGGTGCGCGTGTATTCCTACAATAACGTCCTGGTCGCCGAAGGCAGGACGGACAAGGACGGCATCTGGCGGCACCAGCGCGCCGAGGACTGGACGGCTCACGAACGCCCGGCCATCATCGTCGTTTCCACCGCCACGACCGAAAAACAGCCCAAGGCGGAACCGGGCATGGCCGAAGCCTCGGTCGCGGACATCGCCTTTTTGAAGCTCGACGTGGATCTCAGCGCCGACTCCTCCTTTGACACGGGCGGCCGCGAATACGTGCGCCAGGGGTACGAGGCTTTCTGCTTCACCCCGCGCGGCATATTCCGGCCCGGCGAAACCGTTGACTTCAAAGTTATGGTCCGCAACTCCCGCATGCAGGCCCCGGAAGAATTCCCCGTGGCCTGGAAGGTGCGCTCCTCCACCGGCCGCACGGTGGGCAGCGGCACGGCCAAACTGAACAGCGAGGGCGGGGCCAATTTCTCCCTGCCGCTCGTGCCTTCCGCGCCCACGGGCCGGTATTCCATGTCCGTATCCATCCCCGGACAGGGCAAGACCATCGGCAGCTGCACCTTCGCGGTGGAAGACTTCCAGCCGCCGCGCATCGAAGTGGCGCTTTCCCCCGAAAAACCGTACAGCGTTGACGGCGATGTGGAAATCAACGTGGACGCCAAGTATCTTTTCGGTTCCCCGGTTGCCGAAGCCCCGTGGGAAGGCGAAATTACCGTGGCCCCGCGCTATTTCCACCACCCGGACTGGCGCTCCTTCTATTTTCCCAGCTTTTTCAGCAAATCCATGACGCAGGTCAGGACGGAATCCAGCGGCACGCTGGACGCTGACGGCAAGACGACCCTGACCATCTCCCCCGAGGAAAGCTGGACAGGCTCCGTTCTCGACGTGGTCGCAACCGTGCGCGTGCGCGAGGACGGCGGCCGCTGGGTCGCCCGCAACGTGATCGTCCCCTGGTACAAGAACCCCTTCCTTCTGGGGTACGAATATTCCAAGGAAGACCCCCAAGCCGGGGCGCCTTTCTCGATGCGGCTCGCCGCCGTAACCCCGGACGGCAAACCCGCCGACGTGGAGGAACTCGCGGTCACGGTGGAACGCAGGGAAACCTATTACGTGCGTTCCGACCGGGGCTACACCCAGTCCACCCGCTACGTTCCCGTGGCAAAGGCGGGCGTAACCCTCGACAAGGGCCTGGGCACCCTGACCTTTACCCCGCCCCGGCAGGCCACCTACCGGATCAAGGCGGCGGCGAACGGCGTTGAAGCGCTGGAATTCCAGATCCAGGTCTGGTCCGGCCTCGCCGGGACGGAAGACGGCGCATCCCCGCTCGTCGACCGCGTCATGCTGTCCTGGGAACGGCAGCGCTACCAGGTGGGCGAAACCGCCATGCTCAAAGTCCGCTCCCCCTTCCCCGGCAAGCTCCTTGTCGTGCTTGAAGGCGAAACGGAAATATACCGCATGGTCCTGCCGCTGAAGGAGACGGAAACCTCCGTGCCCGTGCCGGTCATGGAAAGCATGCTGCCCAACGCCTACTGCTCGGCCTGGGTCATCCGGCCCGTGCAGGAAGGCGAACGGTGGGGCGCGCACCGCGCGTACGGGATCATCCCCATGCTCATCGACCGTTCCAAAACCAAACTGAACGTCGCCCTGAACGCCCCGGACAAGGTCATGCCCAAGTCCACGGTGCCGGTTTCCGTCACGCTGACGGACGCCAACGGCCAGCCCGTGCGGGGCGAGGTAACGATCGCCCTTGTGGACGAAGGGCTGCTCTCCCTGACCAACTTCAAGACGCCCGACCCCTTCGCCTTTTTCACGGCCAAACGCGCCATGCAGGGCAGGGCTTATGACGTGTACAACGATTTGATGCCCCTTTCGTCGAGAAAGCCCATCACGTTGCAGCCCGGCGGCGGCGGCCCCGGCGAAGACGGCTCCCAGCTCTCGCCCATGTCGCGCAAGCTGGAACTGTTGTCCATCTTCCTCGGCTCCGTGACCACGGACAGCAACGGCACGGCCGCGACCACCCTGACCCTGCCCGAATACAGCGGCCGGGGGCGCCTCATGGCCATTGCCGCGTCCAAAACAGCCGTGGGCAACAATGACGCCAACGTGCGCATCGCCCGCGACGTGACCGTGGAAGCCACGGTGCCGCGTATGGTCGCTCCCGGCGACGTGTTCGCCATGCCCGTCATCGCTTTCGGCGACGGGAAAAAGGCCATCAAGGCGAAGATCACCGTCGAAACGGAAGGTCCTCTGGCCGTACAGGGCGAAAAGACCTTTACCGTGGCCCTGGACGAAAAAACGGCCAAGGCGCCGCTGAACCTGACGGTCAAGGCCCTTGACGCCAGCGGCATGGCCAGCGTGCGCGTCATCACCGCCATCGAGGGGCCGGACAACAAACCCTTCGAGCAGCGGCTGGAAATCCCGGTGCGCCCGCCCTTCCCGCGCCTTACCCGGAGCGGCGGCGGCATCATCAAGGGCGGCGAGAAAGCCGTTATCGACATCGGTTCCGGCTTCTTCCCCGGCACCCAGCGCGTGAACCTGTCCTTCTCCGACACGCCGGGCATCAGTTTGATGAAAGCCCTGGATTATCTCGGCTCCTACCCCTACGGCTGCCTGGAACAGACCACGTCCAGCGCCTGGCCGTTCCTGGCCGTCCCGGCGATGCTGAAAAGCATCGACCCGGAAAAGGCCAAGGATTCGGAATTCAAGCAGGCCCTGGATTACGCCATCCGGCGCATCCTTTCCATGCAGCGGGCCGACGGCGGGTTCAACGGCTGGCCGGGCATGAGCATCAGCTCCGCCTACGCCTGGACCACGACCTACGCCGTGCACTTCCTGACCGAAGCGAAAGGCACCGGCCTTGTGCCCCAGGACGCGCTGAAATCCGCCCTTGACTGGATGCGTTCCTACCTCGCCTCCTCCCTGCCGGAGCAGAATTGGGCGATCATGGATTCCCTCAGCGTCAAGGCGTACGTCTGCTACGTGCTGGCCCTCAACGGCGATGCGCCGCTCGGCTGGATGCAGTTCCTGAAAGATCAGGGCAAGTTCCTGAACCAGTCCGCCCGGATTTTCCTGGCGGGCGCGCAAGCCCTTGCCACCGGCAAGGCGGACGCGTTACGCGAACTCGGCACCCTGCCCTTTTCCAGGCCGAACCGCTACGGCTGGAGCCTTGAATCCTCGCCGCGCAACGAGGCCCTGCGTCTGCTCATGTGGACGCACGTGGACCCCTTCGCGCCCGAGGCAGCGCTTCTCGCCAAGCGCGTGATGGATAACGGCAACGCCGGACAGTGGCGCAGCACGCAGGAAAACGGCATGGCCGTCATGGCCATCGGCCGGTATATCGAAAAAACCGCCGGACCCAGCCGCGAGTTCAAGGCCAGCCTTGCGGCGGCCACCGGCCAGGGCAGCGCCATGCAGGAAATCGCGGCGTTTACCAACAAGGACAAGCCGACGTTCTCCCGCAAGAACCTGCTGCCCGCGGAACCGGCTGCCCCCGCTCCGCTGACCGCAAGCATCGCGGGCGAAGGCACGGCCTACTATTCCTGGACCACCTCCGGCGTGCCCGTTGAAGCCCCCGCGCCCTTTGCCGAAGGTATCGAGACAATACGGCGCTGGGTTCTGCCCGACGGCACCGTGTACGATTTTGTTCCGGATGCGAGCGGGAAGCTCCCCGAAGCGCTCCGGAACCTGAAAATCCCGCACGGAACCAGGGTGACCGTAACCCTGTACGTCAACCCCAAGGCCGCGATGAACAGCATGGTCCTGGCGGATATCGTGCCCGGCGGGTTTGAGATCGACAACCCCAACCTCGTGCCGGACAGCGAATACGCGGCCCGGTCCGGGACCTTCATCGACCCCAAAACCGGCAAGCCGTTCGCCTCGCCCGCGGGATACGCCAACGCGTATTCCTTGAACACCTGGGTTGAAGGCCGCACGGAAATGCGCGACGACAGGCTCCTGCTCTTCGTGGACTACATGCCGAACCGCGCTTCCGCCTTCACGTATACTCTGCGGGCCGTGAACAAGGGCGAGTTCGTCCTGCCGCCGCTGTCCGTGGAGGACATGTACGACCCGTCCATCCATGCCCTTTCCCATACCGCCAGGGTAACGGTCGAATAGGCCTGGTTGCCCCAGAAACAATCGCCCTGTTTTCCGGAATGCCGGAAAACAGGGCGATTTTCTTTTTACAAAAATATTTTCTTGTTTTTTCAGTATAATATCTGATTATTGCAATGCAAAACCGTCTTAGCTCATGATTTTTCTAAATTTTCTCTAGATTCGTTCGCGTTGCAGCGGTTCCCATGAATATAATGCCGTGGCCATATTTACAGCTGTTTCCATAACAATCTTTAATAACTTGCTATTTCCCAAAGCATCGGCTGCCGGGATTGCGATGTTCGCCTCGGACGGGACCCGGCGGGAGGCTAAAGTTTTCCCTCCCCTTACCGAAAAGGAGATAACTGCCAAGGATGGCTGTAAGGAACTCATGGAGAGAGTGCCATGCTCGAATATTTTCGCTTTAAAGAAATCCACGATCTGTATACCAGTGGCCAAACCGAGGACGCCCGGCATCAGTTGAGCGAACTGCAAGCCCGCTATGTGAATCTGTGCGACGAAAACGCCGTGTTGCGCAAGCAGATTCAGGGGTATGAAGACATTTTATACTTGTCGCGCAGTCTCATCTTTGACGGGATCTTTTTTTGGCTGGTAACCGGCAGTATCAAACAAGGGCCGTTCTGCCCTGTTTGCTACAACCGCGACGGGCTTCTCCTGCGTCTGACGGATGACGGTGCAAGCCGTCACTGCCTCACGTGCGGGTCGCGCTTCAAGCGCACGCAGACCCCGGCGGAAAAGCCTCTGCCTCGCCAGGCCGTCTCCGGCATGGCGCAAGGCGAAGCCCTCGTGCAGCCGATCCCCTCCATCGTGGAAGGGGGAGGTCTGCATGAACACAAGCGCAGGGCGACGGTGATCCCCTTTGCCGCCCCGGTCGGCAGGTAAGGAGGGCAGTATGCTGCAATCCTCACCCATAAACGCCCTCCTGCTCGCCGAAGACGAATCCTGCCTTGCCCTGGACCGCAAGGTCCTGCGCCGCCTCGGCGTTACGCAGACGCAGTTTTTCGCCTCCGGCCGCATGGCTCTGGATCACCTGCGGAACCTCGCGAGCGCCGCCCCGGCGCAGGCCGCCAACGGCCCGGACATGACATCCGGTTCCGTCGGTTTCGCCACCTCCGTGAACATGCTTATCTGCAACGAGCGCCTCGGCGATATGACCGGCATGCGTTTTCTTTCCCATGTCCGGTCCATGCCCGGCATGGCCAATATCCCGGTCCTTTTCCTCGTCAGCAACGGAGAAAGCCCCATCGCCCTTGCCGCCCGCGCCACCAATTCCTGCGCCGTGCTGGCCCGGCCCTACACCATGGACCAGGCGGAGACGGCCCTGATGCTCGCCCCACGGCCCGAATGCAGGCACGCCCCGCTGGTGCTGCCGTCCTCGTTCATCGACCGGTTCGGCCCCAGGGCGGACCAGAGCGGAACGGCACAGGACGCAACCAAGCCCCTGTTGCGGCGTTCCGCCCCGAACACGCCGCACGTTCCCGGAGAAGCCGCTCTGCGCGAAGGGATTGCCGCCCTGCAACGCGGCGACGCGGTTGCCGCGGACAGGCTTTTGCACGGCAGTTACCAGGCCGATCCCGGCAATATTGAGACCTGCCTTGCGTTAAGCAAGCTCTACGCCTTCCTGCACAAGGAAAAGGAAGAGTTCATGTGGCTGTGCAAGGCCGGTGTGCTCTGTTTCAAGCGCGGCGACAAGGTCCGCGCCGGCAACCTCCTCAGCCGGCTGCCGCGCGGCAAGGCCGGGCAGGACCCGCTGCTCGCCGAAGCCGGGCTCGCTCTCCAGGACGGGGAAGCCAAGGCCGCGGCCTTAAGTTTTCTGGAAGCGCACAGGCTCGACCCCTCAAAGCCGCTGCATGCCCTTATCGGCAGAACCTGCATGTTCACGCCCGCGCCAGAAGAACACATGCGCGGCCTGATCCAGGCCCTGTCCAGGGCGGGGCACGACGCAACAGCCGGCAAGCTGCACCAGCGGCTGCTGCAACCGCCCAAGGAAGGGGAGGAAAGCCGCTACGGTTTTCTCGACAACTTCCCGCTCTTGCAGGACATCGTTTCCGTCGCGACGCATACATTCAGGGCATGGCGCCACGCCGCCTGAGTCACCAAAAGGGGGAGCAAAAGCTCCCCCTTTTTCGCTTTCATCCTCCGGCGATTGCCAAACCGGCCGGGGTACGGTAGCCTGCACCATCCTTTTACGCAGGTTCCGCCATGCCCCAGCGACCGGTCAGCATCATCATCCCCGTCCATAACAAGTGGCCGCTCACCGCCGCCTGCCTGCGCAGCCTCCATGAGCACGCGCCGGAACGGCCTTGCGAGGTCATTGTTGTGGATAACGCCTCAACGGACGCCACGGGGAAAGAGCTGTCCGCCCTTGGGCAAGAGCTTTTCAGCGGCAATTTTACCCGCATCCGCAACGAGACGAACAAAAACTTCTCCGGAGCCTGCAACCAGGGGGCGCGCGCGGCGCGGCACGGCGTTCTCTTTTTTCTGAATAACGATACCTTGCTCACCCCCGCGTGGGACGCCCCCCTTTTCGCGGCCATGGAAAACGACGCAACGCTGGGCGCCGTCGGCCCGCTGCTGCTGTTTGAAAACGACACGGTCCAGCACCTGGGCATTACCGTCCAGCCGGACCGCTCGCTCCGCCACCTGTACGCCGGGATTCCCGGAGCCCACCCCCTGGCGCGCAAACGCAGGCCGCTCAGTTTCATCACGGCGGCGGCCCTGCTCATCCGCAAAAACACATTTTTTGACGCCGGGGCCTTTTATGAGGGCTACGTTAACGGGCTGGAGGACGTGGAGCTCTGCTACCGGCTACGCCAAGCCGGATATGCGGTAAGCGTCATCCCGGAATCCGTTGTGTATCACTTTGACGGCCAGACTCGCAGGGAGATCACCGGCGCGCCGAAAAACGCGCCCATCTTGAGCCGGCGCTGCCCGGACCTGCGACGGCCTGAATACCACCATACCGTGCTGGCCGACGGGTATACGCCCTTTCTCGGCCCTTTCTTTGAAACGCTGCTGCAACCCGCGCCGGAACGGCTGCAAACGTACGCGCCGCTGCTCGCCGCGCCGGAGGCAGGGAGGATCAGCGAAATTCTGGATAAGGAAATTTACTTGCAGGACGGGTACGTTGCCCTGGCGCGGCTGCAGCAAGCGGCTGGGGACGCGGAAAACGCGTTTGCCACCATGACGCGGTGCGTTCGCTTCCATCCGACCATGGCCGTTATGGAAACATTGCGGGACATGGCGGAAAAGGCAGGGCACACCGAAGCCGCCCGTGAATGCGGCGCAACGCTTGCCGACGCGCGGGAAAAGCTCAAAGACAGCCGTTTTTTCCAGTCGCGGCTGGACGCCACCCTGGAGATCGCGACGGCGCTGGAAGACAAGGAACTTGAGCGCCTTGCCAAGGCGTGGCGCAAACAGTACGGCAGGCAACTGCTGTCGCGCTCCGGTTAAGCCCCATTGCCGCCCGGTATGCAGGCCATGTGATGGCCCGGCAGCCCGTCAGGGCTTCCCGACGAGTGGCTCCGTCACCCCATCCAGGCCCGCCAGGGCGAAAATAACCAGCAGGGCTTTCTGGGCCGCGCGGTACGCATCGGCGCTGTCCCAGCACTCGCCGAGGGAGTGAACTCCCGTGCTGACTCCCCCGTACCCGAGGGTCACCGCCGGAATGCCCCGGCTCATGGGGATATTCGCGTTGGTGCTGGCCGTCTGGGAGGTATCCGCCTCCAATTTCAGCGCTTTGCTGGCGGCAAAGACCGTCCGCACGATAACGCTGTTTTCCGGCGTGAATGCAGCCGGGATATCGGCGTAGGAGTTGGCTTCCACGCTGACGTTTGCCACCCCCGGCTGGTTCCGCAGCCTGTTCTCCATTGCCACGGCGGTCTGCACGCGGGAGAAAACCTCTTTTTCCAGCGCGTCCATGGCCGCCTGCTCCAGCGACCGCATGTCCACGTGCACGCGGGCTTCCGCCGCAATGGCGCCGGCGGAATCCCCCCCGCTGACGACGCCTATGTTGACCGTCGTTTTCGGGTCGGAGGGCAGGTCAATGGCGGCGACCGCGCTCATGGCCCGGCACATGGCGTGCATGCACATGGGAATGCCGTAGTTGCTCCAGCTGTGGCCGCCGGGGCCGCGGAAAATAAATTCCGTCCGTTTGGTGCCGACCCCCCGGTGGCAAACACGCTCGTTGCCGCCGCCGTCAATGGAGACCGACGCCGCGATTGCCGGGTTGTCATCAAAAAGCTTGCGCATGCCGTTAAAGTTGCCGGTCGCCTCTTCGCAGGCCGTCCCGGCAACCATGAGCGCCGTCACCGGGACAAGCTCCGCATGGCGGATGGCGCGGAGCAGCGAAAGGTTGAGGGTCAGCCCGCCCGCGTCATCGCCGATGCCGGGGCAGAAAAGGCGGCTGCCTTCCTCGCGGATGGCCAGCGGCGTTCCTTCCGGAAAAACCGTATCAAGGTGGGCTTCAAAAAGGACGGTCACATCCTTGCCGCCGGAGCCGTAAACATAGCCGGACACGTTGCCGAGGGAATCCGTCCTGCACTCTTTAGCGCCTTCGCGCACAAGCATTTTGTGGTACATGGGGCTGCGCGCCAAAGGTTCTTTGCCGGTTTCCCCAAACGTCAGCGCGATCTCCTTCATTTGCGCGACGCGCTGCTCGTGGTCGGAACGGAGAAAATCCAGAGCGGCTTTTATTTTCTTGGATGCCATCAGCGTCTTGATGCTGTCCTGGATGCCTGCGGCCATGTATGCACCTCTCTTGTTTAGATTATAACCGTATACGAGAGAAAGCTCATTGGCAATCCGTCAACCCGGAGGCATGAGAACAAAAAAGCTCCCGCCGCAACGGGAGCTTTTTTGTTACCTGTAAACGGAATTACTTTTTGGTCTTCTCGGGAACCGCCCAGGAATCGGCGGAACGTTCAAGGCGCAGGGCCAGGAGGCGCTGCTCGTGTTCGAACTCTTCCGGCAGCTTCTTGATCTTAGCGAACTGGCCCATGAATTCCTTCTGCCCTTCGGCTTCTTTCAGACCGGCCGTCTTTTCGATGGTGGACAGCTTTGCGAATTCTTCCTTGGTGAACTTCAGGCCGGACCAGGTCAGGTCTTCGTAATACGGCATCCTGCCCAGCGGGCTTTCAACGGCGGCCGCGCGGCCGCGCACGCGGTCCACGATCCACTTGAGCACGCGAAGGTTGTCGCCGAAGCCCGGCCAAATGAAGTGGCCCTTTTCGTCCTTGCGGAACCAGTTGACCTTGAAGATGGCCGGGGGCTTGGGCACGGTGCGGCCCATGGCGAGCCAATGCGCGAAGTAGTCGCCCATGTTGTAGCCGCAGAACGGCAGCATGGCCATGGGATCGTACCGGATGTCCGCCTGGCCGTCGGCGGCGGCGGTCTTTTCCGACCCGGTGGTGGCGGCCATGTACACGCCGTGCGACCAGTTGAAGGATTCATATACCAGCGGCGCGTTTTTGCTGAGCCGCCCGCCGAAGATAAAGGCGCTGATGGGCACGCCCGCCGGGTTTTCCCAGTTCGGGTCAATGCTGGGGCACTGGGAAGCCGGCGCGGTGAAGCGGGAGTTGGGGTGCGCCGCGTCGCGGCCGCAGCCCGGCTTCCAGTCCTGGCCTTTCCAGTCGATAAGGTGCGCGGGCGCTTCTTTCGTCATGCCTTCCCACCAGATGTCGCCGTCGTCGGTCAGGGCCACGTTGGTGAAGATGGTGTTCTTGGAGCAGGAGGCCAGGGCGTTCCGGTTGGTCTTTTCGGAGGTGCCGGGGGCCACGCCGAAGAAACCGGCTTCCGAGTTGATGGCATAGAGGCGGCCGTCCTTGCCGGGTTTGATCCAGGCGATGTCGTCGCCCACGGTGTAGATCTTCCAGCCCTTGAAGCCCTTGGGCGGGATGAGCATGGCGAGGTTGGTCTTGCCGCAGGCGCTGGGGAAGGCGGCGGCCACGTAGGTCTTTTCGCCTTCCGGATTTTCGATGCCCACGATAAGCATGTGCTCGGCGAGCCAGCCTTCGTCGCGCGCCATGGCGGACGCGATACGTAAGGACAGGCACTTCTTGCCGAGCAGGGCGTTGCCGCCGTAACCGCTGCCGAAGGACCAGATTTCACGGGTTTCCGGATAGTGCACGACGTGCACGTTTTCCGTGTTGCAGGGCCAGGCCACGTCTTTTTCGCCCTTTTTCAGGGGCTGGCCGACGGAATGCACGCAGGGAACGAAAAAGCCCGTATCGCCCAGAACGTTCAGCACTTTCTGGCCCATGCGGGTCATGATGCGCATGTTGACGACAACGTAGGGGGAGTCGGTGATTTCAATGCCGATCTGGGCGATGTGCGAACCGACCGGGCCCATGCTGAAAGGAATCACGTACATGGTACGGCCCTTCATGCAGCCTTTGAACAGCCCGTTCAGCTTTTTGCGCATTTCCTTGGGGTTGACCCAGTTGTTGGTGGGACCGGCGTCAATTTCTTTTTCGGAGCAGATGAAGGTCCGGTGTTCCATGCGGGCGACGTCGGCCGGATTGGACCGGGCCAGGAAGGAACCGGGGCGTTTTTTAGGATTCAGCGGGATAAAGGTGCCGGCATCCACCAGCATCTGGTTCATTTTGTCTTTTTCACGCTCGGACCCGTCGCACCAATAAATTTCGTCGGGCTGGCACAGGGCGGCGATCTCTTCGACCCAGGCGATCAGTTTCTTGTTGTTGGTCTTTTTGGCAGTCCAGTTCGTTTTCACCGTACACCTCGCTAAAGTGGTTTCTCTTCCGCGCCTATCCGCGCGTATCCATATACTTTTGTTGCAAAATACGAATGTGCCTGAACGTTACTCTCTAAAGTACCTCTTTTTGCTCACTTGAACAACAAGGATTTCCCGGCGGCAAGGGATGCCAGCTGTGTACGCCTTCATGCGCTTTTCGGCAATAATCTTTTACTGTTTTATTTTTTCACGGAAAAATAATAATTTTTTTATATAAATATCATACATTTGTTGTTTAAAAAATTTTTTCCTCTTTATTTTTTCACCCCGCTTCCCTCCCACCCGGCGGAGTACACCACATTACAACTATGATACTCATTGCAAAGGGGCTGACCTTGGGCCAGTTTTTTGGTATACGTCTCGGCTTCTTATTCTGAACCAACCGCGCAATGCAGGAGTGTGTGATGCAACATGTTCGGGTCGTGGTCATCGGCGGCGGCGCAACCGGCACGGGAATTTTGCGGGATCTCTCCATGCGCGGGATTCCCGCCCTCCTTGTGGAAAAAGCGGATCTTGCCTCCGGCACGAGCTCGCGCTTTCACGGGTTGTTGCACAGCGGCGCGCGCTATGCCGTGAACGACCCGGAAGCCGCCAAAGAGTGTATCCGGGAAAACACGATCCTGCGCCGGATCGGAAAATCCTGCGTGGAAGAAACCGAAGGGTATTTCGTCCGGACCCCCGGCGATGATCCCGCGTTCGAGCCGCGCTGGATCGCCGCCTGCCGCGCCTGCGGCATCGAAGTGGAAGAAGTGCCCCTTGCCGAGGCCCTGCGCCGCGAACCCAACCTCAGCCCGGACGCCGAAGCCGTGTACCGCGTGCCGGATTCCGCCGTGGACGGCTTCCGCCTCGTCTGGCACAACGTCATGTCCGCCCGGCGCTACGGCGGCGCTATCCGCACCTACTGCCAGGTTGTCGCCATCAACTCCGTGAACGGCGCGGTCACCGGCGTGACGCTGCAAAACGGCAAAACCGGCGAAAAGGAAACCGTCCCCTGTGAAATGGTCATCAACGCCACCGGTTCCTGGGCCGGGGAGGTCGCGTCCCTCGCGGGGATCGCGGTTTCCGTCTCCCCGGACAGGGGAACGCTGCTTGCCTTCAACCACCGCTTTACCAACCGGGTTGTCAACCGTCTGCGCAAATCGTCGGACGGCGATATTTTCGTGCCGCACGGCTCCATCGTCATTTTCGGCACCACGTCCATCCCCACGGACAGGCCCGACGACACCCGCCCGCGCAGCGAGGACGTGCTCTACCTTCTGAAGGAAGGCGAGCCCCTGTTCCCGAAAATCCGGGACTACCGCATGCTGCGCGCCTTTGCCGGAACGCGCCCGCTGTACTCCCCTTCTGCCGCCACGGGCCGCGCCGCGACGCGCAACTTCGTCATCATCGACCATGAGGAGGAAGGCCTCTCGGGCCTTCTCACCGTCACCGGCGGCAAGTTCACCTCATTCCGGCTGATGGCCGAAAAAACCGTCGATAAGGCGGCGGCCAAACTCGGCGTAACCGCGCCCTGCCGCACGGCCGAGGAAAGCATCGTTCCCGCGCCGGACGAACACCTCATGAAACGCGCCACGAAACTCTTCCCTTCCGAAGGCACGCGCCTGGCCGTCTCCCGCCTTGGCGACGATTTGGAGCTCGCCGTCAGGGCCTCCGAAGAAAACCCCTGGAAAAAGCTGCTGCTCTGCGAATGCGAGATGGTAACCCTGGCGGAATTTGAAACCGTGGCCTCGGAACCGACCAGTCATTCGCTCGGCGATATCCGCCGCCGCACCCGCCTCGGCATGGGGACCTGCCAGGGGAGCTTTTGCGCGCTGCGCGCCACCGGCGCCCTGGTGGAAAACGCCCTTATCCCGGACGCTTCCCCCCGCGCCTTGTTCCGCCAATTTCTCCAGGAGCGCTGGGGCGGCATCCGCCCCCTGCTCTGGGGAACGCAACTGAAAGAAATAGAACTGGAACGCGGCATCTACGACGCGACCCTCAACATCGATGGCCACAGCGAGGGGACGTTCCCGCCCTGCGAGGAACCGCAACCCTTCCACCCCGTGAAGGCCCGCACCCCGGCCCCCGCCGCCCCGAATACCGGGGACGGCTATGACGCGGTCGTTGTGGGCGCCGGGTTCTCCGGCCTTATCGCGGCGGCGACGGCGGCCGGGCGCGGCAAACGCGTGCTCGTCATCAACCGGGGTGGCGGCGCGCTGACCATCGGCGGCGGCACGGTGGATATTCTGGGTTTCGCGGGTCAGGAGGTAGTGACCGGCAACCCCTTTGCCGCCATGGAGCGCCTTGCGCCCGGCCATCCGTACCGGATAGTCGGCCCGGAGGCGGTGCGCGACGCCCTGGACTTCCTGGCCGACGTCATGGAACGCCAGGGCGGCGCCATGCTCCGGGCGGGGTCGGAAACGACTGGCAACGCCTGGCTGCCCACGGCGGCCGGGACCATGAAGCCCACCTGGATTACCGGGCAGAGCATGAACCCGGCGACCGTCCGCGAGGCGGAATCCTTTGTGGTCGTCGGCATAACCGGCATGAAGGACTTTTCCCCGCAGCTGGCGGCATCCGGCCTGCAACTGTGGCCGCAGTTCGCCGGGAAACGGCTGGAACACAAGCACATTCCCTCCCCGTTCGGCGAAAAGGGCGTGACCGTCCGGGATACCACGGCCCTGGACCTTGCCTCCTTCCTGGATTCCCCCGAAGGCTTTGACTGGCTGGAGCGCTCCCTTGCCGGGATCCGGAGCGACGCCGCGTGCATCCTGCTGCCCACCATCCTCGGCACCAAACCCGGCAGCGCCGTCCACGCCCGGCTTGAACAGGCGACGAAGCGGAAAATCGTGGAGTTGTTCTGCCCGCCGCCCTCCGTCACAGGGCTGCGCATGCACCGGGCGCTCATGCAAGAGCTGCGCTTGCGCGGCGTGCATTTTGTGGAAAACGCGACAGTGACCAAAGCCGTCATCGAAAACGGCCGCTGCCGCGCGCTGGTCACGGCCATGCCCGACAAAGAGCGCGAATACCGGGCGGATTCGTTCATCATCGCAACCGGCGGGCTGTTCAGCGAGGGCGTCAAAACCAGGCCCGGGGAAGCGACGGAAGCCATCTTCAAGCTGCCCATCCCCGTTCCGCCGGTGCAGGACGATTGGTCCAGCCCGGAATTTTTCGGGCACGGCAACCATCCCTTTGCCGTCCTGGGCGTCGCGGTCAACGGCCGTCTGAATCCCCTCGGCCCCGGCGCGGCCGGGCTGTGGGACAACGTGCATTTCGTGGGCCGCAGCCTTGGCGGGTACGACTTTGCCTCGGAAAAATCCGGCAGCGGCGTCGCCCTTGCCACCGGCCACTTTGCCGGAACCCTGGTGTAAGCATTGAGGTCGCTACGATGAAACCCAACTCTTTCCATACCCCGGACGCCTGTACGGCCTGCACCATCTGCGTGGCCCACTGTCCCGTCGCCAAAGCCACCATGAACTTCCGCGGCCCCAAACTGACCGGGCCCGCGTACGAGCGGTTCCGCCTTCTGGGGTTCGGCGATGAAGCCTCCCTCGAATACTGCTCCAACTGCAAAAACTGCGATATCTCCTGCCCGTCGGGCGTGCCGGTGGCCACCTTCAACATGCTGGCGAGAGCCGCGTATTGCAAAAACAACCCCCAGTCCCTGCGCGACTGGCTGCTCGCCCATTCCGGCGATCTGGGCAAACTGAGCGCTATCGCTCCCGCCTGGGCGCTGAATTTCGGCATGAACAACCCCATCTCCCGCTTTGCCATGCACGCCATGGGCATAGAAAAGCGCGCGCCGCTGCCCGCGTTCGGCCCATTGGGGAAGCGGCGGGAATTGGACGCGAAACGGAAAACGCCGGTCACGGAAAAAACCGTGGCGTTCTTCCCCGGCTGCTTCATCCGCTATTACGACCCGCAAATGGGCCTCGACCTTATCCGGGTGCTGGAAATGGCCGGATACACCGTCGTTGTCCCTCAAGAATTCGAATGCTGCGGCCTGCCCATGGTCGCCGGGGGATACGCCGACGACGCGCGGGACAAAGCCCGGATCAACACCATGGAACTCGGCCGCTGGGCGCGCCGGGGCATTCCCGTCCTGACGGCTTGCCCGAGTTGCGCCCTCATGCTCAAGCACGAGTATCGGGATCTTTTCCCCGACGAAGACCTTGAGGATCATGCGCCGAACGTCGTCGACGGGTGCGAGTTCATCATGGATCTTGTCCGTGACGGAACATTGCGTCCGGACGGGGCAAACGTGCCGGACAAACGCCTGGCCTACCACGCGCCCTGCCATTTGCGCGCCCAGGGCACGGGCCGCGTCGGCCTGGATCTTTTGCGCATGATCCCCGGCCTTGACGTGGCGGATATGGACGCGGGCTGCTGCGGCATTTCCGGAAGCTACGGCTTTAAAACGGGAAAGTACGAAATCGGCATGGCGGTCGGGACGGATCTTTTTAACGCCATGAAAGACAGCAAGGCCACGCTTTCCGCTTCCGAGTGCGGAACGTGCCGGGTGCAGATGCGGCACGGCAGCGGCCTGGCGGCCGCGCATCCCATCAGTATTTTGCTGCGGGCGTTGGGGAAGTAGGGCCTGTTCACACTACGAGGATTTTTGTCCTCCGCCATCTCTGCTCTCTTTATCCGTAAGACTCGAAGACTCGCCTAACGGCTAAAGGAAGGAAGAAAGCTTTTTTATGAAAGGAGCGTATATAAAACATACGTGACTGAGTAAAAAAGCTTTCTGACGCGGGCGGAGGACAAAAAGACCATAGTGTGTCAGACGGACAGCCCGAACCCGCGCAAGGCCGCAACCACATCCGCCACGGGCAGGTGGCGCAAAACCCCTTCCGCGTCCGGCGGGTATTCGAACCCCAGGTTCAGGTACGCGCTGTGCCCGGAGCGCGGAAGGAGCGAAACCGTTTTCGGTCCCACCGGCCCCCAGCGTAAGGGATTGGTCGGTCCGTGGAGCCCGACGGTCGGCGCGCCCGCGATGGCGGCAAGGTGCATGGTGCCGGTATTCACGGAAACGACCGCCGCCGCCCTTCGCATATGATACGCGAGATCCGGCAGCGATATCGCGCCCGCGACGGAAAGAGCCCCGCCGCGCCCATCCACGCTCCCGAGCCCGGATGCCTCAAGAAACGCCGTTGTCGCGGCGGCATCTCCCGGACCGCCAGTAAACACCGGCGTATAGCCCCCGGCACGCAGCGCCGTGCCCAGCTCGGCCCAATACTCGCGCGGCCATTCCTTCAAATGCGACCGCAAGCCCGAGGGCCACATGTGGCAAAACACCACCCCCGCTTCCGGCAAGGCCGGGCAGGCCGGAGAAGGGCTTTCGGGAATCGCGACAACCGGGCTTCCGGCAAGGTCCGGAAACAAAGCCTGACCGAGCGCGAGGAAATTGGCGACCTCGTGCCTGTCGCTCCGGTGGGGAACCGCGACGTCGTAGGCGTAATGGCGGTACTGGCCGGGCGTGGCGAAACCGACCGTGCACCGCGCGCCGGATGCCGCCGCGACCAGGGCGCTGATGCGCGGCCACTGGCCGGTGTCGATCAGAATGTCATACCGGGCGGCCCGAAGGTGCTGCACAATGCCGGGGATATCTTTCACGCCGAAGGAGACCGTCCGGCATTCCGGCGGCAGAAGACCGCGGGTGGCCGCGTTGGCTTTGGAGGTTAGTATCTCTATTGAAGCGTGCGGCAAGGCCCGGCGTAGACCGGCAAGCAGGCCGGTTGCGAGGAGCAGGTCCCCGATGGCGCCCAGGCAGATAACGCCCACCCGCCCGGCGCTTTCCGCCGCGAAACGCGGCGGCGCGACGAGGTTCCGGAAGCGTTTTGCGCCCCCGGCCAGGGCGACAAGCGGGATTCCGACCCAGGAATCCAGCCGCCGCTGCATCTGATTGCCGCGTTCCATAGGCCTTTCTGCTACCAGACTTTGCGCGGCAAAGAAACACTTTTGCACCCCTTTTTCTCACAGGAGCGGGCTTTGCTTGCACCGGAAAACCATGTAGTATGGCATTCTGAACAACACTGCCATTCTCGCGGCTGTTCATTGGGGGAGCTCGCGCATATTTTTTCGTATAAGGAGCTGTTATGGAATTCGTCATTCCCGCAATCGTCATCGTATCGCTTATCATCATCGCCATGGGCGTCAAATCCGTTCCCCAGGGCTATGAATACACCGTGGAGCGGTTCGGCCGCTATACCCTCACCCTGCGCCCCGGCCTGAACATCATCGTGCCCTTCATGGACCGCATCGGCCGCAAGGTGAACATGATGGAAAACGTGCTGGACGTTCCCTCCCAGGAAGTCATCACGCGCGACAACGCCATGGTCAAGGTTGACGGCGTCATCTTCTTCCAGGTTCTGGAATCGCAGAAAGCCGCCTATGAAGTCACCAACCTGCAGTACGCCATTTTAAACCTGACCATGACCAACATCCGGACGGTCATGGGCTCCATGGATCTGGACGAGCTTTTGTCCAAGCGCGACGATATCAACGCCCGCCTGCTCTCCGTGGTGGATGAAGCCACCCACCCCTGGGGCGTCAAGCTGACCCGCGTGGAAATCAAGGATATCCGCCCGCCCATGGATCTGGTGGACGCCATGGCCCGCCAGATGAAGGCCGAGCGTGAAAAACGCGCCGCCATCCTTGAAGCGGAAGGCGTCAAGCAGAGCGCCATTCTGCGGGCCGAAGGGGAAAAACAGAGCGCCATCCTGAAAGCCGAAGGGGAGCGCGAAGCCGCCTTCCGCGCGGCGGAAGCCCGCGAACGCGCGGCCAGGGCGGAGGCCGAGGCCACCAACATGGTCTCCGAGGCCATAGCCAAGGGCGACATGGCCGCCATCCAGTACTTCGTGGCCCAGAAATACGTGGACGCCTTGGCGCAGTTCGCCAATTCTCCCAATCAAAAATTGTTCATGTTGCCCGTGGAAACCACCGGCGTGCTCGGCTCCATCGCGGGCATCACGGAAATATTCAAGGAAGCCGCCAAAGACGGCGCCAAACCCTCCCGGAGCTGATCCGCATGGATATCGCGTCCCTGTTTCAATCGCTTCTCTGGTGGCACTGGATTGTCGGCGGCCTGATCCTGATCGCCCTGGAAATCGTGGTGCCCGGCGTCTTTCTGCTCTGGATCGGCCTGGGAGCCATCGCCGCCGGGGCGATCGTCGCGGCGTTCGGCATCGCGAGCTGGGAAATCCAGTGCCTGATCTTCGTGCCCCTGGCCTTCGTCTCCCTGTTCCTCGGCAGAAAATACATCGTCAAGGCCGCCCCGGCGGAGGATACCACCCTCAACCGGCGGCTGGCGACCTATGTCGGCCGCCGGGCGGAAGTGACGCAGGCAATCGTCAACGGCAAGGGCCGCATCCGCCTGGGCGATACCCTCTGGATCGTGCAGGGCAAGGACTGCCCCGCCGGGACCATGGTCACGGTTACCGGCGTCGCCGGGTCGGAACTGGTCGTCGAACCTGAAACCAAACCGGAAGCGTCATGACCACGGATGCGCAACCCGTTCCCGCAGCCGGAACGATTCACACCCTCACGCTCCACGACCTCGCGGTCACCGGGGGAAGCGTCGCCAGGCTCTCGGGCCTCGCCGTTTTCCTGGACAAGGGCCTGCCCGGCGAAACGCTCCGCTGCCGCATCACCGAAAGCAAGCCCCGTTTCGCCAAGGCCGAAGTGCTGGAAACGGTCACGCCGTCTCCGGACGAGGTGCCGTCTTTCTGTCCCTTTGGCGACCGCTGCGGCGGCTGCGCCTGGACGACGCTCAGCTACCCGGCAGAGCTCGCCTGGAAAGAGAGGCACGTGAAGGAAACGCTGCGCCGCATCGGGAAAGTTGATTTTTCCGCAACGGAATACCTGCCCATCACGCCGTCGCCCCGGCAGACGGGCTACCGCAACAAAATGGAATTCGCCTTCGGCCTTGAGGACGGCCAGCCCGCCCTCGGCCTCAGGCAGCGCGACTCCCACGCCGTGGTCTCCATTGAGGAGTGCGCCTTATGCGCCCTGCCGGTGAAAAACATCCTGGCCCTGACCCGGCAATGGATGTGCGATAACACCCTTATGCCCTTTGACGGGAAAACCGGCTTTTGCCGTTTTCTCGTGGTGCGCTGCCCGGATTACAGCCTGGACGGCACGCCCCGCTGCCTGGTGGAATGCATCACCGCGCCCGGCAACGCAAAACAGGCGCAGGCGGTGGCGGATCTCGGCCGCCTCCTTATGGCAACGGCGGGCGTAACCGGGTTTTGCCACTCCATCCGCGCCGACAGAGCCAATGTGGCCTATGGCGAGCGCGTCGTTCTGGCCCTCGGGGAAACCACGGTCACCGAAAAATTCGGGCACCTGCTCCTGGAAGCCCCGGCCCAGGCCTTTCTCCAGGCCAACACGGGCGCGGCCACGTTGCTGTATGAGCACGTACGCGCGTACGCGGAGAGGACGCAGACCAAAACCCTCTGGGACATCTACTGCGGCGTCGGCGGCATTGCCCTGTTCCTGGCCAGGGAGGGCCTCACCGTGCGCGGCATGGAAACCGTGGCGGAGGCGGTGCGGTACGCGAAAAAGAACGCCGCCGCTCTTCCCGGCGACTGCGCGTTTTTCCGGGGAGACGCCGGGGCGAAAACGGCCGCCCTGTCCCCGGCTCCCGACCTTATCATCACGGACCCGCCGCGCGCGGGCATGGCCGCCGCAGTGCGGGACGCCATTCTGCACCATCGCCCGGCCGCCGTCATCGCCGTCAGTTGCGATGCCGCTTCGCTCGCGCGGGACCTCGCCGTCCTCGGCTCGGCATACAGCGTCAAAAGCGCGCGCGCCGTGGACCTTTTCCCGCACACGCCCCACGTCGAGGTTGCCGCCCTACTGACGTTGTCAAGCCGTTAGATCTTCGGGTATAGTGCATCCTTCTAACCCAGGGGATGTACAGAAAAACCATGCGCCGTCACCCGCGTTGCCCGGAATTCTTCCGCTGCGGCACCCTTCCGCTGCTCTGCCTTTGCGCCCTGCTCCTGGCGTTGTCTTCCGGCTGCGCCGGCCGGGTCCCCACGGAGTCCATCCGGTCCAATCTCGCGGCGGGCAGCCTGGAACCTCTGGAGCAATCCCTGGAGGAAACGCACAAATCATACGGCGAGTTCGTGACGGCCCTGAACCTGGCCCGCGTGTACCAGGTTGACGGCCGCTGGGCGGACTCGATCAAAGCGTATAATGACGCGCTGGTCCTGCTCGAAGACTACGAAAGCCGCGCCGTCATCAACGTGCGGACGCTGCTCTCCGGAGCCGGAACCGTTCTGTTTTCCCGCGGCGCAGACGAGTATTACGGCGTGGGGTACGAGCGCTCGCTCCTGCACACCTTCAACGCCCTCAATTACCTGATGCTGAAGGACTTCACCGGCGCGGCCGTCGAGATGCGCCGCATGGACAAACGCCAGGAAATCTGGCTGGAGGAATCCCAGGCCCGCATCGAAAAATACCTGGAATCGAAAAAATACCTGGAATCGCCAGAGGACCTGCCGCCGGGCTATTCCATGCGGGATCTGCTCCTCGATCACGATGTGCGCGGTCTCATCAACAACTACCAGGACCCGTTTTCCTTTGCCCTGGCCGCCGTTCTGTACCGCCTTGCCGACGACTCCCAGGCCGCGGACGTCAGCATGCGCCGCGCCATCGCCTTGAGTGACAATGCGAATCTTCTGTTCACACACTGCTGGCCGGGAAAACCGCCCGGCAAGACCACCGGCAAAGGCTCCGGCAAGGACAAGACGGACGCGGCAACGCCGCCCGCCGTGCCGCGCCTGCCGCTCAGCGCGCTCCCCATTGCCGAAAATGCCGCTCCGGCATCCGGGAAGAAAGAAAAAACCGTTGATACCCAGGAAGTGACCGTCATCGCTTTTTCCGGCCTTTGCCCGGCCCTGCGGGTGGAAGGCGTGCGCGTCTTTTTCCCGGCCATAGGGCAAATCCTTGTCGACCTCCCTTCCTACGCCGGGCCGGTCTTCGGCTCCAAACCGGCCGTTACCGCGCGAAACGGAGCCGAAAACCGCGAGATCGAACTCCTCCCGCTGCTCCGGACCGATGTCCTGGCCTACCGCACCTTGTGGGACGAAGTCCGCATGGAGGTTACCTTTGCCGTCAGCCGCGCCTTGGCGCGGGCCGGCATTGCCGCGACGACCTACGCCGTGGCGCGGTCCAACGAAGACACGAGGGATTACGCCCCTCTCGTTGCCACACTGGCCTCGGCCCTCATAAACATGCTTGCCGACGCCATGTCCGAATCCATCAGGAACTGGGAAACGCTTCCCAATACCGGCTACCTTGCGGTAACGGACGTTCCGCGCGGCAGCACCGTCACGGTGAGCGTCGGCGGGGACAAGGTTTCCATGGACTTGCCCCCGGAGGTGCGAGGCGTTATTGTTATGGCTACGGAACTCTCCAACTCCAACGTGAAGGTGCACTATGTCACGTATTAGATTTTTCCTGGCGGTCGCCTTGTGCGGCCTCGTCCTTGCCGTAGGCTGCGGCAGGTCGACCCATGTGTATACCGACACCAAGGACGTCAAGGTCGATACCATCAGCCATGTGGTTGACGGCGACTTTCTGGTACTTTCCGCCATGCTGGTGAACAAGGACTCCGGCTCCGTCCAGCACAGCGTGTACCGCGTTCTCTGGTTCGACAAGGACGGTGCGATGATCGAGCAGACATCGTGGCGCCCGGTAATCGTCAAAGGCGGCGCCCCGGTGTATATCAAGGAACGCTCCACCGTTCCGGGCGCGACGGAATATACCGTTCTCATTTCCAACGACGCGAGTAAATAACCATGACCTGCCGCACTCCATTGCACCGCATCGCCTTCTTGTCCCTCGTCCTCCTGCTGGCGGCCTGCGGCGGCCCGCAGACCGGCCGCGTCTCCGGCGACGGGGAGGTGACCTACGACGACTCCCAGGCCGAGGAAACCGTGACCACGGGCTGGGGCTCCACGGACCTGCAAACCACCGCCGAAAGCATGACCCAGTCGCTCCTGTCCTCCCGCTGGATAGCCCAGGCCGCCGCCCATCCCAAAATCCGGCTGCGCGAGGTCAAAAACTACACGGACGAGCACATCGACACCAAGGGTATCACCGATAAAATTCGCATCCGGCTCCTCCGCTCCGGCGCTGTCCGGTTCCTGGCGGACGAATCCAACCTTGACGACGTTTTCGCCGAGCGCGACCTGACGGAAACCGCCACCACGCGGAGCGAAAACAAACTCATGGCGGACACGGACTACATCATTACCGGCGCGGTGCGTTCCATCAGAAAACGCACCAAAACCGTGGGCGATGTTTTCTATCAGATTACCCTGGAAATGACCGACCCCCAAAGCGGCGAAATCGTCTGGGCGGACGAGCAGGAAATCCGCAAACGGACAACCAAGCCGAAAATCGGCTGGTAAGAGCGTCTCCCACGGTGCCATACCGGGGGAGGGAGAAGATATGTTTTACAGACTGTACCGGATTATCATTTTTGCCGCCTTGTTGCTTTTACCGGCGCACCCCGCCCTTGCGGCCCCGTTTTTACTGCCCGACGACGCGGTCATTGAGATCAGGGATTTTGCGTTCCCGGCAACGCCCGATATTTCCCCTGACCGCCACTTGCCCGCGTCTTTCCATTCCCAGCTGGCCTTTGCCCTGCAAAAAGCCGGGCTCTCCGTGCACCACGGTAAAACCGCCGCCGCGAGCAAACCGGAGGAAAACGGCGCCGAGCCTCCGGTAAAGGAAGGCGTAGCGCCCCAGGAAGGGAGCGACGCCCCCCTCATCGTGACGCCGCTGGAAGAAGAAAAAGAGGAAGCTGCTGCGAACGCCCCCATCCCGTTGTCGGAGGCCGCTGAACCCGCCGGTTCCCCCAATTCCAACGGCACGGCGGAAAATGAAAAAGCGCCGCGGGAAACGCCGCCCGCCTCTCCCGCGCCTTCTGTCCATAACCGCGCGGCAACGCATATCCTGGAAGGGAACGTCACGCTTTTCCGGGAAGCCGTGGGCGCGCCGAACCGTATCGCCGGGAGCATCCGCATCCGGGCCGAATCGCAACTGCACTGCGCGTATACGATAAAAGACGCCGTAACCGGAAAAGTGCTCATTGCCGACGTCGCTTCCGGCTCCGCCGCCCGCATCACCGGTGAAACCAGCGACTACGACGCCGTTTTGAACCGGCTGAGCGCCCGCGCCATGGCCACGGCGGCGGATACGATAGCCGCCCAACTGTCCGGACGTGACACCCCCGGCGACGGCGTCCTGTCCGACCGGAACTATTACCAGGATTCGCCCGGGAAGCGGCTCAAATCTCAAAAATAATCCCTGGAAACAAAAACTCCCGCCTGAGCGGGAGTTTTTGTTTCCAGGGACGGAACGGGTCAGACCGCGCTATCCGTCAAAATGCCGCGCAAAAATTCGCGGGCCATAAAATTTCTGTCGCTTTCCGGGATATCCATCCGGTAGTAGCGGGAAATACGCATGCCGGCCAACACATGGGCAAGCCCCTCAGCCGTTATGTTCCCCCTGGAACCGCTCAGATGCTTGCACGCGTATTCCGTGAGGTATTCCGTCACAATCTTGTGCGGGTCCGTAAATTTCATACCGACCATACCGCCTCCCCGGACCGCGCGGCCGGCTTGGCGAGGCAAGCCTTTCACACGATCCCATACCGTTTATATATCGCTACGCTCCGGTTTTTACAACTCTATTTATTCTCGCGCGAAAGTAGTGCATAGTGCCCGAACCAGTTCACCTCACATTTGCGGAGATTCTATGGATATTGCGAAAAAGCGCTGCTTCGTTTTCGACCTCGACGGCACGGTATACATGGGAGACAAGCCCATTGCGGGAACGGTGGACTTTATCCGCCGCAACCTGCAACGGTTTGACATCCATTTTCTGACCAACAACACCTCCAAAAACCTCAACGATTATGTGACGAAACTGCGGGGCATGGGAATAGACATGGATCTTCCCCGGATGCTCTCCCCGCTCATTCCTCTGGCGGACAGGCTTGAAAGCGAGGGGATTGCGGAAATATATCCCGTGGGCAACGCCAACTTTCTGGCGTACCTGCGCGAGCGGCTGCCAAATCTGCGGTTCGGGACCTCCGAAGCCTGCTCCCTGGTCGTGGTGGGCTACGACACGGAACTGACCTACCAGAAACTCGCGGAATCCTGCCTCCTGTTGCAGCGCCCGGACGTGCGCTTCTGGGCGACGCACCCCGACGACGTCTGCCCTTCCCCCAGAGGCCCTCTGCCGGATACCGGCAGCTTCCTCGCGCTGTATGAGAAAGCGGTCAAACGCAGGCCGGAGTTGATCTTCGGCAAACCCTCGACCCTGATTGTCGAACCGCTTCTCGCCCGCTACAGGCCGGAGGAAATGGTCATGGTCGGGGACCGGCTGTACACGGACAAGGTCATGGCGGAAAACGCGGGCATGGACTTTATCCTCGTCTTGTCCGGGGAAAGCACCCGCGAGGATCTTCCCGGGCTGGACCGCCAACCGACTCTCGTGCTCGACGACCTGGGGCAGTTGCAATAGAGACGCCCTCAGCGTATTTTTTCAAAGGGCAGTGTTGCCCGCTGTTTCCGCCGGGCAGGCTTGCTGCACCCGGCGGAAACAGCCCTCCGCCGGGCTGCCTCCGGCGGCTCTCCCTAAGCGGAGGATGAACAAGCACCGCGCGGCGGCAGCCGTTGGATATCCTCCTGTATTAGGAGGCGTTATTGGCTGTTTTATTCGTTTTTCTATGCCGGACAAATAGATTTTCCCGTCACATTATTTTTCTACACATAAAATGACTTTTCTGCCTCGACATGAAACAGCCTCATGAGTAATATACCGCTTATTCGATCGCGGTGGCCGTACCGCGCTAGGTAACTATTTGTTGTGGTTTTGTTTTTCCTCACCATCAAAACCAACCTTTTTCAAGGAGCTCGCTCTATGAAACGTTTTGGCATCCTTCTCCTCGCTCTTCTGGTTCTGGGTCTCGGACTTACCGCTACCGCGACGGCAGCCGACAAGGTCATTATTAAAATAGCCGGCATGAAGCCCGAAGGCGAGCCGGAAACCCTCGGCATGCACAAGTTCGGCGAAATTCTGGCCAAACTGTCCAACGGCAAGTATGAAACGCAGGTGTTCCCCAACAGCCAGCTCGGGAAGGAAGACGCCTATATCGCCAGCACCCGCCGCGGCACCATCCAGATGTGCGCCACCGGCACCCAGACCTCCGCGCTGCATCCGGCCATGGCCATGCTGGAAACCCCCATGCTGTTCAACGATCTGGCCCACGCCAGACGGGCCATGGAAGGCAAAACCTTTGACCTCATCAACGCGGGCTTCCCGGAAAAATCCGGCCTGCGCACCATGAACGCCTTCCCCCTGGGCTTCCGTCACTTCTATTCCAAGAAAGCCCTTACCAGCATGAAAGATCTGGACGGCCTGCGCATGCGCGTGCCCAACATTCCCTTGTACATCAACTTCGCGAAAGAATGCGGCATCAGCGGCCAGCCCATGCCGTTTGCCGAAGTGCCCGCCGCTCTTGACCAGGGCGTTATCGACGGCGGCGACAGCCCCATCGTGGATATCGCGGCCCTGAAGATGTATGAAATCACCCCCAACATCACGCTTTCCGGCCACATCCTGGTTATCCACTCCCTGTACATCAATGAAAAGTTCTACCAGGGCCTGCCCGAACAGGACAGGAAATGGTTCGACCAGGCCGCCAAAGAATCCGCCGACTGGGTGTGGAACCTGATGGGCGAACTTGAAGGCAAGGCCATTGCCAACATCGAAAAGGAAGGCGGCAAGATCAACAGACCCTCCAAGGAATTCCACGACGCCATGGTGGAAGCCGGCAAGCGCAGCTGGAAGCTGTTCTACGACACGGTCCCCAACGCCAAGGAAATTCTGGAAAGCGCCGACTCGTATAAGTAAGTCCCGACAAATCCTGGAGAGGGGGTAGACCCCCTCTCCTTTTCTTTTTTTTGTTTTCCGCCGGTGAAAACGCCGGCGGCAATTCTTAATGAGCATCTGTTTGCGGCGGTATGCGCCGCCGTAACAACATGGGGTATCTATGACGAACGACAGTTCACCCGGCACCTGGGTACAGCCCCCGGTGCCGCAAGACTCCAAAGGCGAATTCGCCTTCCAGATCTTTTGTGCCGTCATTTTTCTGGGCATGATCGGCCTGGTTTTTTACAACGCCTTTTTGCGGTACGTGTTCCGGTCCGCTTTTGCGCCCAGCGAGGAATGGGCCCGGTTCCTGTTCATGTTCATCACGTTCTACAGCGCCATCGAGGCGTTTTACCGTAAAAAGCACATCGCGGTTGACATGTTCGTGGGCTTGTTCGGCGGGATGACGCGAAAGGCCCTCGATATTATCGCCCAGCTTCTGGGCCTTGCGGCTATTGTGCTTCTGCTCTGGGGCGGCATCGCCCTCGTCGCGCAGATGCTGGACACGGTGTCCGTCGCAACCGGCATCAACATGGGCGTTATTTCCGCCGCGCTGCCGATCATGGCGTTCGTCGCCATCATCATCCGGGGCAAGGAACTTGTTGCAATGCTGCGAAAGCCGGCTTCCGAATACCACAAAGCCAGCTACGACCCGCAACAGATGACGTTCGAGGAGTAAACGCACATGGATCAACTCATTTACTTCTTCGGCAGTCTGGCTGTCTTTCTGGCTCTCGGCATCCCCATCTCCCTTGTGCTCGTCCTGTGTTCCATCGTGCTGATGTTTGCCGGCGGCATGTGGGACGTGATGACCATCCCCAACATCATGGTGGACGGGGCCAACAACTATCCCCTGATGGCCATTCCCTTCTTCGTGTTCGCCGGGGAAATCATGGCCGCGGGCGGCCTCTCCAAACGGGTGGTGGACCTGGCCCAGCTTCTGATCGGCAGGGTCAAGGGGGGCCTCGGGTATGCGGCGATTATCGCCAGCATCATCTTCGCCGGTCTTATGGGCAGCTCCGTGGGTGAAGCGGCGGCGCTCGGCGGTCTTCTGCTCCCCATGATGAAACGGGTCGGCTACAACCCAGGCCGCGCGGGCGGCATTATCGCCTCCGGCGCCATCCTCGGGCCGATCATCCCGCCGAGCACGAACTTCATCATTCTCGGTTCCACGGTCAGCCTGTCCGTGACCAAGCTGTTCATGATCGGCCTGTTCCCCGGCCTCTTCCTGGGTTTGGGCCTGATGATCGTCTGGTGGTTCATCGTCCGCAAAGACGGCTACACCGAAACCATCACGTTTACGCGCGAGCAGGCCAGGACCATCCTTATCGATGCGAGCCCGGCCTTCCTGCTGCCCGTGCTGCTCCTCGGCGGCATCCGCTTCGGCGTGTTCACGCCGACCGAAGGCGGCGCCTTCTGCGCCATGTACGCCATCGGCGTCTGCATGTTCTGGTACCGGGAACTCACCTTCCGGCAGTTGTTGCGCGTCAGCGCGGCCGCGGCCAGAACGACCGCGGTGGTCATGCTCATCGTGGCGACGGCCACGGCTGTCGGCTACTTTATCACCATGGCCCGGATTCCCATGCACATCGTGAGCATTTTCGAACCGTTCATCGGCAACCCCAACCTGCTGCTGTTCATCATCATGATATTCCTGCTGGTCGCCGGCATGGTCATGGACCTCACGCCCAACGTCCTCATTTTCGCGCCGGTGTTTTACCCGCTTATCCAGCAGGCCGGGATTGACCCGTACCACTTCGGTCTGTGTTTCATCCTGAACCTGGGCATAGGCGTCATCACGCCTCCGGTCGGAACAGTGCTGTACGTTATCTGCGGCATAGGCAACATCAAGCTTCCGGCACTGGTCTCCAAGATGCTGCCGTTTATTCTCGTGGAAATAGTCATTCTGTTCCTGCTCGTGTTCTTCCCGAAACTCTCGCTCGTCCCCCTGGGCTGGCTGATTTAGGCCCGACTTACGAAAGACGCGCCGCATCCGGCACAAAAAAACGGCCTTGCGATTCGCAAGGCCGTTTTTTTGTGCCGGATCATTGCCGTACCGGCGGTTTCCCGCCATACGCCGCCCGGACTTATACGGGCACGGATGCCGCCCCGGCTATTGCTTTGCCTGGGCGATAATGAGCTTGACCTCATCGAGGGAAAGTCCCGTGGCCCTGGCAAGCTCCAGGGGCGATTTGCCCTGGCGCACGCCGGAAAGAATCAGCTCGCGCAAAAACTGGGGGGACCGGCTCACGGCTTCCGCCTGGTTCAACAGCCGGGTCAGGGTGGCCGCTCGCTCCTCAAGCTGGATGTCGAGATGTTTCAGTTCCTGCTGGCGGTCCACAAAACTGGAGATAAGGTCTTTTTCCAGCTGCGCGTTCTGTTCGAGGTTTGCCAGAAGGGATGACTGCCCCGCCTGCAGCTTGAGCAACAACTCCTCCGACCGGCGAAGACGGCGGAAAAAGGAGAGCAGGAGAAAGAAAAGGACGAGCTCGAAAATGGTGACAAGGGCTAGAAGCCAGAAGGTCAACTGCATGGACGCCTCGGGGGTGCGATTTCACGCGCGGGGCGAAACCGTCCCCGCTGCTCGCAAAAACATACGTGATTGCGGCAGTGAAGACAACATCAGAGGAATTCTAAATTTTTGGAATTACACCTTGAGGTTCAAAATATTCCCCGCCCAGGGGGATTCAGGCGCGCTTTCCGCCTCTTCCGGGGGCGGTTCGCCCTGGCGGCGCTCGTTTGTGCCCGCATCGCCCTGCCCGCCGCCCTTGCCGTCTTTTTCGGCCTTGAGCTTGCGGGTGGCCTCGGAGTTCTGGGTTTCCACAACGCTGTCTTTTTGCTGCTTGAGCACTTCCGGCGCGGCCTGCTGGGCGGCCTGGCGGGCAACTTCAGGATGCCCTTGCGCCTCATGCGCGATGCGGTCGGCAAAACCGAGCTGCGCCAACTGCGTCACGGGTATGTTTATCTGGCTCATAGTACCTCCCTTGCCGCGGTACCGGGCCTCGCATCGGAAAACGTCGGTCTGGCGGAAACGCTCCTACTGCACGAGATAATCCTGGATCAGGATTTCCGAAATTTTGCCGCTGCCGAGGTGTTCATTCATGACCGTTAAAATGTCTCGTTTGAAAGCCTGCGCTTTGGCTTCGTCCGTCAACGATATTATCGGCTGATTTCGCAAATAGTAAAAGAGCGCATCACGAAGAATGAGTTTTTTCCCGTTCATTTCCGCAAAAAGAACGGGATTCTCCGTCGGTACGCTGAATTTCAGGGTCAGAAAACGGATGGCGCCCTCGGTATCTTTAATCTCGACCCAGAACGGCTCCAGTTGCAGGATATGCCGGGGAACCGGCGCTTCCGGCAGGGGTTTGGGCGCCGCAAGAACCTTTTCCGGCTCCGGAGCGGGCGAAGGCGGGGGCGTTTTCTCGCCGGAGAAGAGGAAAACATTGACGCAAACAGCGAGAACGAGGAGCAAAACACCGCCGCCGCCCGCCATTATCAATTTTTTCTTGTTCGCGAGCAGGCGCTCTTTCAGCGTAGGAGGCCCGGCGTCGGCGGGCTTCGCCTTTTCCGGCGCGGCGGCCGGTTTCTTTTCCGGCTCCGGCTCGGGTTCCGGCTCGTCTTCATCAAGGAACGGCGCATCGTCAAGGTCAAGTTCCACCTTGGCGTCCACTTTTGCTTTGGACGCGGCCGGTTTTTCCCCGGAAGGCTTTCCGGCGGCTTCGGGCGCGCCGTTGGAATCTAATTCTTCGGCCATACTGCTCCCTGCAAGTAGCGTAAAAAACGCGACGCCGGGCCCGGCGTCGCGTCAAGAAAACAAGTACCCGTCATGGCGTGCGGCGGCAACGGCTGAAACCATCCCGCCCGGCCATGGCCGCGACCGGATCAGGCAAAAATCTTGTCAATTTTCTGCTTCATAACATCAGCGGTGAACGGTTTGACGATGTAATTGGAAACTTTCGCCTGCACCGCTTCAATAATGTTCTCCTGCTGCGCTTCCGCCGTGACCATCAGAAAGGGCAGGTCGCCGAATTCCTCACTGGCGCGGACCTTGCGCAACAATTCGATGCCGGTCATCTGGGGCATGTTCCAGTCTGAAATAATGAACTCTATTTTGTCTTTATTCAGCACATCCCAGGCTGTTGTGCCGTCGTCGGCTTCAACAACGTTGTTGAACCCGAGCTGGCGGAGAATGTTTTTTATAATACGGCGCATGGTGGAGAAATCATCGACGACCAGCACGCGCATATCAGTGTTGTAACTCATAACAAACCGCTCCTTCCGTGGTAGCAATCAACAATGTCCGACAGAGACAGTCTACATCGCATGGGCCCCATAGGCGCTCAAGAATTCACGACGCAACCGGGTCAGGGCCTGCGAATGCAGTTGAGAAACACGGCCCTCGGTAATCCCCATAACCTCAGCGGTTTCTCTCATATTCAATTCGTCGTTGTAATAAAGGGATAGTACCAATTTTTCTCTTGGTGTCAATTGATCAATAAGGGAGGTTACCCGCTCAAGGATTTCCTGTTCGGCGGTCTTTGCGTAGGGTTCTCCGTCGGCAAATACGGTGTCGCCGGAAAAGGTGTCCTGGATGGCGTCAAGCGAAAGACAGAGTTTGCTTTGCAGCGCTTCGAGCCCTTGGCGGACTTCCTTGGTGTCAAGGCCGGTCTCGACCGCGAGTTCCTCTTCCGTCGGCACCTTGCCTGACGCGCCTTCCATCCGCTGGATCGTCTCGTCCAGGAGGCGCACGCGCTGGCGCAAACTCCGCGGGAGCCAGTCCATGCTTCTGAGTTCGTCGAGCATGGCCCCGCGTATGCGGCTTTCCGCGTAGGTATCAAATTTGACGTTCAAATCCGGCTTGAATTTGCCGAATGCTTCCATCAGCCCCAGCGTTCCCGCGCTTATCAATTCGGAAAGTTCGACGTTCTGCGGCAGCCGCGCCTTCAGACGCAAGGCAAGATACTTCACCTTGGGCGCGAAATGCCGGGCAATGGCTTCCTGCTGGGCGTGCGTGAAGGCATCCCAGGCAACCTTGCCGGAATTGAAGTCCTCCCAGGGACCGGCCGATACGGCGTTTACCGCGCTACTGCCGGAAAAGGAGGCGTTTCCAGAAGAACTTGATGTTTCCATCGAGGCTTGACGGGACGTCCCAGGTTTGTATGGCACTTGCCACGTTTTGCAACGCCAGGCTCGCGGGCGACGACGGCGTCAGCACCGTGAACGGTCTCTGCTGCAGCACGCTCTCCCGGACAGCCGGGTCGCGGGGGATGTGTCCCAGGTAATCCAGCGACACACCCGTCAGGAAATGATCGCATGCTTTATATAGTCTTGTATAGACCTCTTTTGCCGTTTTTTCATCCTGCGCCATATTAATAAGAATCTTGAAGTGCCCCACCTGATGGCTTTGGCGCATGACCTTAATCAATGCGTAGGCGTCCGTAAGCGACGTCGGTTCCGGGGTCAGGACGACGATGCGCTGCTGGGCCGCGAGGTTGAAGTACAAGACATTCTCGCTGATGCCGGCGCCGGTGTCCACAATAAGATAATCCAGGTCTTCCTCGAGGCCGTCCATCGCTTCGAGAAGGCTCGACTTCTGCCCGGGGCCGAGGGCCACCATTTCGCTGATGCCCGAAGCAGCGGGCAAAATCTTGAATCCGTAGTCCGTGGGATACAATATATCTTCCAGGGACATGCCTTCGTGGAAAAGATGGAACAGGTTATGGGGCGGCGTGATGCCCATGATCACGTCCACGTTGGCAAGGCCCAGGTCGGCGTCAAGCAGAAGAACGCGTTTTCTCGCCTTGGCGAGACAACATGCCAGGTTGACCGCCAGGTTCGTTTTGCCGACGCCCCCCTTACCGGAGGTAACGGATATAACAAGGGGCATTGTGGTGTTCATAACTCTCTCCCGTGCTAAAACCCCGCGTCGTCAGGATGCGCCTTGCACGGCATCTCCTGCTTGAACAACAGCCGCCATAGGGCGGCGTTTTCCGCCGGGACAAGTGTATCGTTCAATTCCGGCCCGCAGGACAACGCGGATACGGGCAATCTGGAAGCCGCACCGACATTGACGAGTGTGCCGAATTTATCCGCTTCGTCAAGCTTAGTCCAAATAAGACCCGCGTTCTGCCGCACCGCGTCGGGCACATACCGGGCTGCCAGGGAACGCATCGCCGTTTCGCCGTAATGGGGCGTCACGACGAGATGCAGGGCGTTGTCCGGGTCCGTCATGCCGAAGTGGTCCAGCATTTCGGGCATGGACTTTCTCCGGGGAAGCCCCGGCAAATCAACAAGGATCGTATTTACGCCGTTATGCCGGGCCGAGGCCAGAACCGCCGCGAATTCCACGGCGTTGGAGACCTCGCGGTATTCCAGCCCGCAGAGCTGCGAGTAATTTTTTAGCAAAAGCCGGCCGCCGCCCCTGAGGGAATCCGCGTTGACGACCCATATTTTGCGCCCCGGCATCTCTTTGCGCAGAAGCAGCGCCAGCCGCACAAGAGCCGTGGTTTTGCCGGAGCCGTACGGACCGGCCACAAGATGCACGCGCTGGGGCCAGTTTTTGGCCGACCAGCCTTTCACCGGCACGAGCGCTTCCAGGGGCGCGAGGATGGAGGCCTGCGGGTCCGGCAGTAACGCCTCGAACACGGCGAGGAGCGATGTCGCGTCCACGCCTTCCTGTTCCAGAAATTCCATGGCGACGCGCTGCCGGGGCGAAAGACGCGAAAATTGCAACTCCGGCTTCATCATGGACAAGAGGTGCGTTTTAATGGAGCTCCATTCTTCCTGCCAGCTTTTCCAGCCCATGCCCGTGTGCCCGCTCCCGTTCCCCGGGGGGAAAGCGGGGCCGCTGAAAGCGCGCCCGTTGCCCGGAACCGGGCCTTCCCGGTCCACGGCCGCGGTAATGACGATCTCGGCCTTGCCGTTCTTCACCGCCTCGCGCGTCTCAAGGATCACGGCGTCGGGGCCGAGATCCGCCTTGATGTTCGCGAGAACGGCGGAGGTGCTTGCACCGGTGTACGTCTTTACATGCATGAGCTCTGTCCTGCCCCGTTACGGGGATTTTGCGAATCTAGTCTATACCCACGACGCCGACGGACGTAAGCCTGACTTCCGCGGGAATTTCCGCCTGGGAAATGACCGGCACGTTGGGCAGGAACCGCATGACCAGCTGCGCCAGATGCGGCCGCGCCGTCGGAGACGTCAGAACGATGGGCTGCCCGTCCGTTCCGACAGCGTCTTCCACTGTTTTGTTAATGTGCTGCATAAGCCGCTGGGCCATGCCCGGATTCATGGCAAGGTACGTGCCGCCGTCCGTATGGCGCACGGCTTCCTGCAATGTCTGCTCGGCTTTGGCGTCCAGGGTTATGACCGGCAACGCGCCCTGTGAATCCATGTAGGGCTTTACGATGGATCGCGCAAGCCTTTCGCGGCAATATTCCGTCAGCATTTCGGGGTTTTTCACAACCATGCCGTTGTCCGCCAAGGTTTCCACGATTGTGAGCAAGTCGCGGATAGAAACATTTTCCTTGAGCAGATTCTGCAGAACCCGCTGCACCACGCCGAGCGGCAGGATGCCGGGAACCAGTTCCTCCACCGCCTTGGGCGCGGTTTTGGCAAGGTTGTCCAGAAGGGCCTGCACTTCCTGGCGCCCCAGGAAATCGCCCAGGTGCCGGCGGAACACTTCCGTAAGGTGCGTCGCGATAACCGTTGCCGGGTCGACCACGGTGTAACCGGCGAGCAGCGCCTCTTCCTTCTGCGCTTCGGGAATCCACAACGCGGGCAGGTTGAACGCCGGTTCGCGCGTGTCTATGCCGCGGATGCGGTGCTTCACGTTGCCGGGGTCCATGGCCAGGTTGTGGTCCACGAGAATTTCCGCGCTGGCCACTTCGTTGCCCTTGATGAGCAGCGCATACTGGCCGGGTTTGAGTTGCAGGTTGTCGCGCAAATGCAGCGCCGGGATGATGACGCCGGTATCCAGCGCGAACTGCCGGCGGATGGAGCGGATGCGGGAAAGGAGGTTCCCGTTCTGGTCTTCGTCGACCAGGGGGATAAGCCCGTACCCGACTTCCAGCTCAAGGGTATCCAGGGGCAGAAGCGCCGCGACTTCTTCCGGCGTGTCAAAGGCGCCCTCGCCCTTGCTCGCCGCCGGGGAACCGCTGCCGCCGGAATGCGCCGAAGAGGAGCCGCCGCGGGTGACGGCGCCGGAAGCGCCTTTTTCATCCGCGGGGTTGCGCGTGGCGCGGCCGATCGTGAACAGAATGCCCGCAAACGTCAGGAAGGGGAGCGTCGGCATGCCCGGCACAAGGGCGAACACGGCCAGCACGCCCGAGACCATGAACAGCGCCCGGCTGTTGTTGGTCAACTGCGCGAGATATTCTTCGCCCATCTTGGCTTCGGATGCCGCGCGGGACACGATGATGCCCGTGGCCGTGGACGTGATGATCGACGGGATGGTCGAGACAAGGCCGTCGCCGATGGTCAGCAGTGAATAGGTCTGCAGGGCCTGTTCCCAGGGCATGCCCTTTTGCAGAACGCCTAAGAGCACACCGCCGATGATGTTGATAAGGGTGATGAACATGCCCGCGTTCACGTCGCCCTGGACGAACTTGCCCGCGCCGTCCATGGCGCCGTAGAAGTCCGCTTCCTTGCGGATGACGTTTCTCCGTTCCGTGGCCTGTTCTTCGTTGATAAGCCCCGCGTTCAGGTCCGCTTCAATGGCCATCTGTTTGCCGGGCATGGCGTCCAGGGTGAACCGGGCCGCGACTTCGGCGATACGCGTGGTGCCGGTCGTGATGACCATCTTGTTCAGAATGAAAAGAATCAAAAAGATGACGGCGCCGATAATGTAGCTGCCGCCGACGACGAATTCGCCGAAGCTCTGGATAACCTTGCCCGCGACGGCCGTGCCCTTGTCCCCGTTCATCAGGATGAGGCGGGTGGAGGCAACGTTCAGCGCCAGGCGCATCAGGGTGCACACGAGCAAAAGGGAGGGGAAGATCGAAAATTCCAGAGGGCTCATCATGAACATGGACGTGACGAGAATGAGGAGCGAAAGGGAGATGGAAAAACTCAGCATGAGGTCAAGGAATATGGGCGGCATGGGCACCATCATCACGAACAGGATGACGACCACGCCGCCGGCCAGGAGGAAGTCCCCCTGTTTGGCGAACCGTGCGTAGTTCAACTTGGGCATCGTTGCTGTTTTCGCGCTCATGTTTCCATCCCCTTCATCACATTGCAGTCAATTTTTTGAAGCTGTGCACAGCCGTTATGACCTTCCCCGGGTCATTTTTTTGGCACGGCGATCTTCTGTCCCTGCGGCCTCGGCCGCGTTTTCCAGATCTGAGCGAGGATTGCCGCCACGGCCTGGAAAAAGTCCTCGGGAATCATATCGCCTATTTCCACCTGTTTATACAAAGCCCGTGCCAACGGCTTGTTTTCACGGATGGGAATCTTGTGCTCGCGTGCTATCTCCTTGATTTTTTCAGCAATTTTGTCAGCGCCCTTGGCTATGACGACCGGAGCCGGAGCCTCCATGGAGTTATAGCGGATGGCGATGGCAATGTGCGTGGGGTTGGTAATGATAACGTCGGCTTTCGGCACCTGCTGCATCATCCGGCGGGCCGACATCTGCATCATTTTCTGGCGCTGCTTGCCCTTGATGAAGGGGTCGCCTTCCATCTGCTTGCGCTCGTCCTTGACCTCGTCCTTGGTCATCTTCAAGTTTTCCTTGTACTGCCAGCGCGAATAGGCGAAGTCGAAAATGGCCAGGGCTCCCATGGGAATCAGGGCCCACAGGGTCATTTTGAGGCCGAGCGTCAGGATGTAGGCGATAAGCCCGGCGGCGTCCGTATCGTACAGCGTGGGAAAGGTGGTCATTTCCGCCTTTACCACCATCCAGGGCGCGATGCCGATGCAGATGGCCTGCAGAACGCTTTTGCCCATGCGGATGAACGTATCCAGGCTGAACAGCATCCGCTTGAGGCCGTTGATCGGGTTGAACTTGCTCAGTTTGGGCGTGAAGACCTTGGTGGTCCACAATTTGCCGACCTGGACGCGCAGCACGACATACACGATCAGGCCGATGAAAAGCAGGATGGGCAGGATCATCTTTGCCAGCGCCGCGGCCACGAACATGCAGAGGTTTATGACTTCGCCCGGCTCCGCCTTGAAGGTCAGGATCGCCGTGCTCATGAAGTGCACGATCAGATGCCCGATCTCGTTGCCGATATAGCTGATCCAGATGCACAGGCCCACCACGCCGCCGACAACCGTCAGCGTCTTGGTGATTTCCTGTGATTTCCAGACGTTGCCTTCACTACGCGTCTTATTTATTCGGCGTGGTGTGGCGTCTTCTGTTCTGCTCGGATCTCTGGCCATGGGACAATCTCTTGAACCGCCCTACTCCGGGGCGCTCAATTGCAAAAGGTGACGGAACACGGGGCCGAGGTCGTAAATGGAATCCTCAATGGTCCGGGCGAGCAACGCGAACACGATGAACATGAAGAAAAACCCGACCGCGATCTTGATCGGCATGCCGATTATCAAAAGGTTCATCTGCGGCGCGGCGCGGGCCATAAGAGCAAGGGCCAGCTCGATCAGGAACAGCGCGGCCAGGATGGGGCCGGCCACCTTGACGGCCAGGATGAACATCTGCCCGGACAGGGTTATCACCTCGGAAAGCAGCGCGGGCCGCATGAAAAACCCGCCGGGAGGCATGATGGCGAAGGAGCTTGTGAGCGCCTGCAAGAGGAACAGATGCCCGTCCAGGGTCAGAAAAACCACCACCGCCACCATGTAGAGAAGGTGGGATATGCCGCTGATCTGCTGGCCGGACATGGGGTCCGCGACCTGCATCATGGAAAAGCCCATCTGGAACCCCATGAGCTGGCCCCCCGTCTGGATTCCCGCGAAGATGAAATGCACGAACAGGCCGAGCATGAGCCCCACCAGCAGTTCGCCGAAAACCAGCAGGATAAGGCCGAGCGGATGCGCGGGCAGAGAGCTCCCGGAAAACGCCAGGTGCGGCCAGACCGCCATGGCCAGCATGATGCAGAGCGCCCCTTTTACGGCAGAGGGGATATTTTCCCCGCCGTAAAACGGCAGCATGAACACCAGCAGGCTGATCCTGATGAGGGTCAGCAGAAAGCTGGCGATGGCCGGCATGTTGAGGGTGAAAATGGCTTCCATGCCGGGTTGGTAAGCAAAATATGTTCCTAAAAAAATGACTTTTAAATACAACGCATTGTGAATGAAGCCGTTTCCTCTCCTCCGGCTCGTCAAAAAAGCGCCGCTTGCCAGGGGCTGCGCCTTCTGGCAAATGGATAAAAACATCTGCAGTGGCCCGGTTTGCCGCGATGCTGCGTCAGGCCATCCCGTGCGGCGTTCGTGCACCCGATACGCACTCCGTCCGGAACTTCCCACTCTTGTCTGACGGCAAACCCGGCCCCGCGAAACAGTTCGACGCGCCCGCCACGGACGCGCATCCCGGAGGATACATGGATTTTCTGCCGATCAAACGCGCGCTTTGCAGCGTGACGGACAAAACCGACCTTGCGCCGTTCGCCAAATTTCTCGTGGACGGGGGCGCCACGCTCGTTTCCACAGGCGGCACGCATAAAACCCTGCAAGACGCCGGCTTGCCCGTAACCCAGGTCAGCGACGTCACGGGCTTTCCCGAGATCATGAACGGCAGGGTCAAAACCCTGCACCCCAAGATCCACGGCGGGATTCTCGCGGACAAGGACAACCCCGCGCACCTGGCCCAACTCGCGGAACACGGCATCGAAACCTTTGACCTGATTTGCGTGAACCTCTACAACTTCGCCGATGCCGTGCGGAAAAACCTCGACGTGCGCGCCTCCATTGAGGAAATCGACATCGGCGGCCCCTGCATGCTCCGGGCCGCGGCCAAAAACTTCCATTCCATGCTGGTGGTCCCGCATCCCCAGTTCTACCCGGAAATCATAGCCGCCCTCAAAGAGAACAACGGCAAGGCCCCCCTGGCGCTCCGCCGGAAAATGGCCGCCGCCACCTTTGCCGCCACGTCCGCGTATGACCGCATGATCGCGGATTATCTCGGCTGCAAGTGATAAAGGAGCATAATCATAGCTAAAGTTGTCGGAAACACGCAGGGACTCAAACCCAGCGAATTAAAAGCCGTTTCGCGCCTGGCGAACAGGCGCTACCCTACCGAGGGCGGCTACTCCACGGACCAGGCATGGGAGCTGGCCGCGCTTTCACGCCTTCTGGGCCGTCAGATCGGCCTGCTCATCGACCGCCAGGGCAGGCCGGACCTTGTGCTCGTGGGCGAAACCAACGCCATCTTCATCCCGGAACTGCCCCGCTCGCGCACGGGCGCGGGCAGGCTCCGGGGGCTCAGGCTGTTCCACACCCACCTCACGCCGGATCTGCTCTCCCAGGAAGACCTGATGGACATGCTCTTCCTGCGGCTGGACAGCGTGACCGTTCTGACCGTGGATTTGCACGGCGCGCCTGTCCAGGTGCAGCACGCACATCTGCTGCCGCCGAACCCGGAAAACAAACCCTACACGGTCCACCCGGCGACCGCCTGGGACAGGGCGATGATGGATTTTGCCTCCCAGACCGAAGCGCTGGAGGAAGAGCTTGCCCGCTCCCTGCCTGACGCCAAGGAGGCGGAAGGCGCGGAAAGCCGGGCGGTTCTGGTCAGCGTGAGCACCCAGGCCAAAACCGCGCAGGAATCGGGCCTGACGGAACTGGAGGAACTGGCGCGAACCGCCGGGGTTTCCGTGGTCGGCTCCATGAGCCAGCGCGTACACGCGCTCAACCCCAAACTCATCATGGGCAAAGGGAAACTGGCGGACCTGGAAGTGCTCGCCCTGCAAGGGAACGCCGGGCTGATTATCTTTGACGGCGAACTCTCCCCCGCCCAGCTGCGCAACCTGGTGGACGCCACCGAACGCAAGGTCCTGGACCGGACCCAGCTTATCCTCGACATCTTCGCCCAGCGCGCCACCAGCCGGGCGGGCCGCCTCCAGGTGGAACTGGCCCAGCTGCAATACATGCTGCCGCGCCTCGTGGGCAGGAACAAGGCCCTTTCGCGTCTGGCGGGCGGCATCGGCGGGCGCGGCCCCGGGGAAACCAAACTGGAGATGGAACGCCGCCGCATCGGCGACCGCGTCACGCGGCTGAAAAACGAGCTGAAAACCCTGCGCCGCCAGCGTTCGCAAGTCCGCTCCCGCCGGGAGAAAAGCCGGGTTCCCGTGGCGTCCCTTGTGGGGTACACCAACGCGGGCAAATCAACGTTGCTGAACGCGCTCACCGGCTCCGAAGTGCTGGCGGAAAACAAGCTGTTCGCAACCTTGGACCCCACGACCAGACGGCTCCGCATCCCGGAAGAGCGCGAGCTGATCATCACCGATACCGTCGGGTTTATCCGCGCCCTTCCCAAGGAGCTGGTGGAAGCGTTCCGCGCCACGCTGGAAGAGTTGGAGGAAGCCGATCTCCTCTTGCACGTGGCTGATGCCTCGCACCCGGAGCTGGACATGCAGCTGACGGCCGTGGACGCCATCCTGGAAAGCCTGGAATTGCAAGACACGCCCCGCCTGCTGGTCCTGAACAAAACCGACCGGCTGGACCCGGAAGCGCGCGCGGTTTTGGAGCAGGTATACCCGGACGCCGTCTTTGTTTCCGCGATCACGGGGCAAGGGCTCGACGCCTTAAGCGGCGCCGTGGTTTCCCGCATCGACTGGACCCGGGAATACGCGGAGCCGGACGAAGACGGCCGGGAAGCCCGGTACAACGGCGGGCTGGAAGCCGGGTTGGATTAAACAATGCCGGAGAGCGTCCGTTTCGCCTTTGATCTCGACGGCACGGTCACCCGTGAGGAAATCTTGCCGGCCATCGCCCGGGAAGCCGGTCTGTTCGCGGAAATGGACCGCCTGACCAGGCTGACCCTTGACGGCGCCCTCGGCTTTGACACCTCATTCCGCAAACGGTTCGACCTCTTGCGGCATGTGCCGCTTCCCGTGGTACAGCGCGTCACGGCCTCCATACCGCTCGACCCGCACATTACGGCCTTTATCGCTGAAAACAAGGATGCCTGCGCCATCGTGACCGGCAACCTCGATTGCTGGATAGCGCCCCTGGCGGCCACTCTCGGCTGTTCCATCCACTGCTCGCGGTCCTCGCGGGCGGGGGGCGAACTGACCCTCGCCTCCGTGCTGGACAAGGGCGCGGTTGTTGCCGCCATGCAAGCCGGGGGGCGCCGCGTCGTCGCCATCGGGGATGCGGCCAACGACATCCCTATGCTGCTGGCGGCGGATTTCGGCATCGCCTTCGGCGGCGCGCGGGAACCGGCTCCCGGCCTGCTTGCCGTGGCCGACCGCGCGGAACGGGATGGAGCCGCGCTCTGCCGCTTCCTACGAGAGATCCGGGACATAGGGCGGGAAATCCGGGACACCGGAGGGCAGACGCCGTCGTCTTATTATTCTTTCTTCCGCCGCCAAACCGCGCTTTTCTTGCCCCCGGACCAATAACGTTGTACATTGTCCGGGAATTGCATTTCCGGTCTATGCGGAACGAATAGCTCACCAGCAAAAGGGGAATGACATGGACGCCGATTACCAAGATCTTCTTGCCAAACCCAAATTCTGCAAAACCCGCATGCTGTTTCTTGTGGCGGGCCTGTACAACTTCGGCATTGCCGGATTTTTTCTGATGACGAACCCGCTGGGCGACGCGTTCTCCCTTGTCCACCTGGCGGTCGCCCTGCTCTTTGTTTTCGGCGTTCTGTTCTGCAATATCGCCGCGAATCCCGTGCGCTACAAGAAGCTGATCCCGTATGCCATCCTGCGCAATCTCGCATACTGCGGCCTTGCCGGGTGGTACTGCCACAAAGGCCAATTGCCCATCCAATGGCTGGTGCCGGGCATCGTGGATCTGGTGCTGCTCGTCCTGTTCCTTATCATCTGGGTCCGGCTGTTCTGGGAGGAAGACGACATTTAGCCGCTTGTCCGTCAATACGTGTTTTGTGGCCGACTACTTCGTCAAAGCCCTTTTTTGCTCCGGTCATGGACTGAAGAGTCCACCCCCTCCACAAAAAAGGGCTTTTCCTCGTCCTCGGCTCACGCTCCACGTATTGACGGACAAGCTCTTGGTTGTGGCAATCACGCAAAAAAATCCCGGAAAGGTGTTCCTTCCGGGATTTTTTGTATGCGAAAAGAATCCCCGGACTGAAAAATTCCGGCCGGGGACTGGCATCATGTTGTTGCCCGGTTACCGCTGGGAAAAGACCAGTTCGTCCCCCGCAAGACCGACGGCGACATGCTTGCCGTCGCTGACCTCGCCGCTGATAAGTTTGCGGGCCAGCGGCGTTTCCAGCCTGCGCTGCAAATACCGCCGCAAGGGACGCGCGCCGTACACCGGGTCGTAGGCCTGGTCCGCGATAAAGGACGCGGCCTCGTCCGTGAGCTCCAGCGTTATCTTGCGCTCGGCGAGCCGCTTTTGCAGGCTCCCCAGCAGCAGGTAGACGATGGACTTGATCTGCGCGCGCTGCAGCGGGCGGAAGAGTACTGTCTCGTCCACGCGGTTTAAAAACTCGGGCCGGAAATGGCGGCGCAGCTCGTTCATGACGCTCTCGCGCACTCCCGGCGCGAACTCGCCGTTGCTGTCTATGCCTTCCAGCAGCAAGCCGGACCCGATATTGGACGTCATGATGATAATGGTGTTGCGGAAGTCCACGGTCCGCCCCTGGCTGTCCGTCAGCCGCCCGTCGTCGAGTATCTGCAAAAAGGCGTTGAACACGTCCGCGTGCGCCTTTTCAATTTCGTCCAGCAACACGACGCTGTAGGGCTTGCGCCGCACGGCTTCCGTCAGCTGGCCGCCCTCGTCGTAGCCCACGTATCCCGGAGGCGCCCCGATCAGGCGCGAGACCGCGTGCTTTTCCATATACTCGCTCATGTCCAGGCGGACCATATTTTCCTCACTGTCGAACAGCGTTTCGGCGAGCGCCTTGCAGAGCTCCGTCTTGCCGACCCCGGTCGGGCCGAGGAAAATGAAGGACCCCTGCGGACGGGACGGGTCGGAAAGACCGGCCCGCGAGCGGAGCACGGCCTCGGCCACGGCGGTCACGGCTTCTTCCTGGCCGACCACGCGGCGGTGCAGTTCATCCGGCAGGCGGAGGAGTTTTTCCCGCTCCGATTCCAAAAGGCGCGTGACCGGAATACCCGTCCAGCGGGCCACGATCTCGGCCACGTCATCCGGGCCGACGTTCTCTTTCAAGAGGCGCGGGCCGCCGCCCTCGCGCTCGGCCGCGCTTTCCGCCGCCGCGAGCTGTTTTTCCAGGCCCGGCAGCGTGGAGTATTGCAGTTCCGCCACCTTGTTGAGGTCGTATTGCCGCTGGGCCTCGTCAATGAGGCGCCGCGTCTTTTCGATTTCCTCCTTCAGGTCGCGGATGGAGTTTATGCCGCCCTTCTCCTTCTCCCACTGGGCGAGCAGCGTGGCCTGACGCGAGCGGATTTCCGCCAGTTCGTTTTCCAGCCGTTCCAGCCGCTCGCGGGAGGGGGTATCCGTCTCCGCCCGCAGCGCCTCGCGCTCGATTTCAAGCTGCATGATCTTGCGATTGACTTCGTCCAGCTCCGTGGGGAGCGAATCTATTTCCGTGCGGATCATGGCCGCGGCTTCGTCGATCAGGTCGATGGCCTTGTCCGGGAGGTGCCGGTCCGTAATGTACCGGGAGGACAAGGTCACGGCCTCGATGATGGCCGCGTCCGCGATGCGTACCCCGTGGTGCACCTCAAACCGCTCTTTCAGCCCGCGCAGGATGGAGACGGCGTCCTCGAAAGACGGTTCCTCCACCAGCAGCGGCTGGAAGCGCCGTTCCAGGGCCGGGTCCTTTTCGATGTATTTTCTGTACTCGTCCAGGGTGGTCGCGCCGATGCAGTGCAGCACGCCGCGTGCGAGCATGGGTTTGAGGATGTTGCCCGCGTCCATGGCGCCTTCGGTACGGCCCGCGCCCACAATTGTGTGCAATTCGTCGATGAACAGCAGAATTTCGCCTTCGGCGTCTTCCACTTCCTTGAGCACGGCTTTCAGCCGCTCTTCAAATTCGCCCCGGTATTTGGCCCCGGCGATGAGCGCGCCCATATCAAGGGCGAACAGTTTCTTGTCCCGCAGGCCTTCCGGCACGTCGCCCTGCAAAATGCGGTGGGCAAGGCCTTCCACGATGGCGGTTTTGCCCACCCCCGCCTCCCCGACCAGGACCGGGTTGTTCTTGGTCCGGCGGGACAGGATGCGGATACAGCGGCGGATTTCCGCATCGCGCCCGATCACGGGGTCGAGTTTGCCCTTGCGGGCCTCCTCGACCAGGTCACGGCCGAATTTTTCAAGCGCTTCGTAGGTATCTTCCGGATTCTGGCTGGTCACGCGCTGATTCCCCCGCACCTCGGACATGGCGGCGAGCACCTTGTCGCGAGTAAGGCCGTTCTTGCGGTTAACCCCGCCAATGGGGGTGGACGCCGGTTCCGACGCAATTTCGCACAGCACGTGTTCCACGCTGACGTATTCGTCCTTCAGCCGCTGGGCGGCGTCGTGCGCGCGGATAAGCACCTGGTGCAGGCGGTTGGTGGCCGCGAGCGAAGAGGCGTCCGCGCCCGGCCCGCTCACCGACGGTTTTTTCGACAACGCGTCCGTGATGTCCGCCGCGTAGCGGGAAACATTCACGCCCGCCCGCTCCAGCAGGCGCGGCACAAGTCCCCCCTCCTGCTCGGCCAGAGCAAGGGCCATATGTTCGACATCAACTTGCTGGTGGCCCATGCGGAGCGCGATGGTCTGCGCGTCGGCAACAGCCTGTTGGGATTTTTCGGTAAATTTCTTCAGATCCATGCCGGATTCTCCTTTGCCGAGTATTCTGCCTCGATCGTTCTACCCCATTACCGGGGAGTAAACGATGATATATCGCGTAACTGTTCCCAGAGGAGTTTTTCTTCATCCGTCAGACTCGGCGGCATGGCTATGGCGAGGCGCACGAACTGGTCGCCCTTGCCCGTGCCCGCGCCGAGGCCCTTGCCGCGCAAACGGAACTTCTTGGAACTGCCGCTGCCCGCCGGGATGGTAAGTTCGATGTTTCCATCCAGGGTAGGCACCCGGACCTTGGCGCCGAGCGCGGCCTCCCACGGCGCGACGGCGAGTTCATACACCACGTCGTTGTCGTCCAGGGAAAACATGGGGTGCGGCAATAAGGCGACATGCAGGAACAAGTCCCCCGGTTTGGCGTCCTTGCCGCTGCCCGGCTCGCCCTGCCCCGCCAGCCGGATGCGCGCGCCGTTCTTGACACCCGCCGGAATTTTCACTTCCAGGTTGCGGACCTGGCCGCTGCCGCCTTGCAGGGATATGCTCTTCGCGCCCCCGTGATAGGCATCTTCCAGGGTGAGCTGGATGGTGACGTCGATATCGCGCCCTTTGCGCGAGCGAGCGCCGTAGGACGCAAAAGGATCCGCGCCGAACCCGCCGCCGAACCCGCCGCCGAAATTCCCGGCTGCGCGCCCGCCGCCGAACAGGGTCTCGAAAAAGTCAGAAAACCCGCTGGCGTTGAAATTCTGCCCGTTGAAACTGCCGGAAAAACCGCCGCCCCCGAAGGGGGTGCCGCTAAACCCGCCGCCCTGGTTCTGGAAATGCTGGGCATTTTGCCAGTCCGGGCCGAGGGTGTCGTACAGTTTGCGTTTTTCCGCATCCTTGAGGACTTCGTACGCTTCGTTTATATCCTTGAACGTGCCTTCCGCTTCCTTGTCACCCTGGTTGAAGTCCGGGTGGTATTTGCGGGCAAGCTTTTTGAATGCTTTGGAAATTTCATCCTTGGTGGCTGTTTTGGATACACCCAGAAGTTTGTAATAATCTTTGTATTCAACTGCCATTCGCCACACTCCCTCCATTGGCCGATTGCGCTGCGGGGTGAGTTTTTATAGAATACCCCCGCGCGGTGTATGGAAAAACTCCTTTTCCAATACCGCATTATAAATAATTTTCAGCCGCCGACAGTCAAGGACATACCGGAAGAAAACGGAAATATATATGCCGAAAAAAACCACCAGCCTGCCGGTGCTCATGTACCATTACATCAGCCGGTACCCGAATTCCATAGCGGTCTCGCCGGACCTGTTCGCCGCGCACTGCGAAAGCCTTGTAAACCATGGCTGGCGCGGCGTCAGCCTGGCCGAGGCCGAGGCGTATTTTCTGCACGGCGAAGACCTGCCGCCCAAATCCTGCCTTATCACCTTTGACGACGGGTACCTCGACAACTACGTGTACGCCTGGCCCATTTTACAGCAATGCGGCCATAAGGGGGTTATTTTCGCGGTATCCTCGAAAATAGAACCCTCGGGACCGCTGCGGACGACCCTCGGCGACGTCCGGCGCGGGACCGTGGCGGCAAACGCCCTGCCGCGCGTGGACGAGCCGTTCGTGCCGCATCCCAACGGGTACGACATGCGTGCCGACCTCTTCTTCAATTGGGCGGAAGCGCGGGAAATGGAAAAAAGCGGCGTGATCGCCGTCGCCTCCCATACCTTCGGGCACCAGGGCGTTTTTATCAACAACGACTACGACGGCTTTTTTCTGCCGGAACGGCGAGGCCGCACCTTCCACGACCCGGAACCCTTTTTCTGGGGCGCGCCCAAGTTCGTCATGGGGCCGGGGCTTCTGGAACGGGCCTTTCTCCCGGACCCGGAACTTGCGGCGAAAATACGGAACCTCGTCCCCCAAGATGAGCAGGGAGCCTTCGCCTTTGCCGAAGACAGCGCGAACATGCGGGAACTCAAAGAGCTCGTCGCAAGCAACGCCGCTCTTGGCCGCATGGAAACCGACGAGGAAATGGCCGCGCGCATGGACCGGGAGATCCGGAACGGCAAGGAGGTGCTGGAAAAAGAGCTGGGACATCCCGTCACAAGCCTGTGCTGGCCGTGGGGGGCCTACAGCCCCCTGGCCCTGGAAATCGGACGGCAGGCGGGATTCACAGTTTTTTTCACCACAAAGGCCGGGCCCAACCCGCCGCTTTCGCCGCTGGCCGTGTGCCGTTTCAAGGCAAAAGACAAGAACGCTTCCTGGCTGCTGAACCGCGTGCGCCTCTACGCCAGCCCATTGCTGGCGCGTCTGTACGCCGGCCTGCAATTACGGACTCCCGGCAAAAACACGGGAAAAAGAAAGTCGTTCGTCATCCGGCAACGGTAAAACGGTTCGTTCGTGCAATGTCCCGCCCTGCCCACATCAGGGCAAGGGGCCCATGGTCATTGGCCGTCAGCGCCAACGACGTCAAATCCGGCGGAACGGATGTACTCCGAGCTTATGGCCCCGTCGCGCAGGATGCGCACGGCGCTTTCCGAGCCGCTGGCGAGAATGTCCACGATGGTTGAGGGCTTGCCCCCGTGCGGCGGGGGCGGCGAGACATAAACCCCGGCGAGGCGGCTGCCCAAGGCGGGGTCCAAGTCCGCCGGCGTGGAGGCCGGGGGAGTCCCGCTGATATTGGCGCTGGAGGCGGTAACCACGCACCGGGAAGCGCGGCACAGGGCAATGCAGCCCGGGTGCGGTGAAAACCGCACCGCGATCCGGCCCGTTCCCGCGGTCAAAAGATCCGGCACTTCCGGCGATGCCGTGAATATGATGGAAAGAGGACCCGGCCAATACGCACTCATGAGTTGCCGCGCCAGCGGGTGGATGTCGACGGCCACGCGGCCGAGATCCGCGATATCGCCGATAATCACGGGCAGAGGCAGGCCGTAAGGCCGCTGCTTCATCGCGTAAACCGCTCCCACGGCATCGGGGTTCAGGGCGTCGCACCCGAGGCCGTAAAAGGTCTCCGTGGGAAACGCGATGATGCCGCCTGTCTTCAAAGCTTCACAGGCGGATTCCAGATCAAGGGTTTTGTAAGCCATGCGCCGCTCCTTGGCGGAATCACTCAGGCAACGCCGCCGCATTCCGTACCTGATAGAATGCCAAAATGCTCCCCGGGAGTCGAGCGCAAAGTGTGATAAAAAGCGGTAATACCGCATTTTCGCAACGGGCAAGGAAGGGCGCCCCCGCACGGGATTACCCGGGCCAACCATCCCCCTGCCCATCCTCTTGTCTTTTCCCCGCCTCCCGCGTATTTTTCTCCCATGTTCAGCCGGGGATTTTCCCATATCACCGCCCAGGCCCTGGTGCCGGAGCAGATCATCAGCTACGTGACGGCTGTCGGCGGCTCGCGGCCCGTTCTCTGCGGCGGCTGCGTGGCATACGATTACGAGGGACAAAGGACGCTTATTGCTTACGAGCCCGGAGCAACGCCAGAATGCTGCCTGGGCGGCGCAACGGACCAGGCCGCCAAAGCCATGGACGAAGCCGTTGCCGCATCGCTTGCGGACCCTTCCTGCATCTCCCTGACGGTACTCGGCCCGGCCCGCCCGCAAAAAGCCCCGGCGGACGCCGCCTCCCGCGCGGACGCGTACGCCTTCCTTCCCCTGCCCCCGGCCCCTCCCGGCCAGAACCTGCGCAACATGCTCCGCCGGGGGGAACGCGAATGCGCCGTTACCGAAGAATCATGGACGGACGAGCACGGCGCGCTCGTGCAATCCTACCTGGCCTCCCGCCCGCTGGAAGCCGGGACGCGGCAGATTTACGCCCACATTCCCCGGTATCTCGACGCCACGCCCGGCGCAACGCTTTTCGCGGCGCGGGATACGCGCGCCGCGCGCCTGCTTGGTTTCGCCGTCGGTGACTTTTCCAGCCTGACCACGGCCTTTTACATGTTCGCGTTCAGGAGCAGCGATTGCCCGCCCGGCGTCGCGGACGTCCTTTTACGGGCCATTGTCCGCCGGGCGGAGGAAAACGGGCACCAGTACATCAACCTGGGCCTCGGCATCAACGAGGGAATCGCGGCGTTCAAACGCAAATGGGGCAACGCCCTGTATCTGCCCTGCATACAGACTTCCTGGAACCGGGAGATGCGGGCGGCGGGCGGGAATACCCGGCAAACCGCCGCCCCGAACGCCGCGACGGACGAGACGGGCGCATCGTCCGCCGCAAAAGACCCCTTGGCCGTGTTTACCCCCCCGGGCCTCAAGGAGACCTTCCGCCGTTTTCTGACGGGAGAAAAAAGGCCGTTTGCCTGCCTGCAGGTGGAAGTCACCTCCCAATGCCCCGGCAGGTGCGCATACTGCCCGCATACGACCAAGCAGGCTGTCTGGCGCTCGCGCCGCATGGAGGACGAAACCTATGCCGCCCTGGCGCCCCTGATCCGCGCCGCGGACCGTGTGCACCTGCAAGGCTGGGGAGAGCCGCTTCTGCACCCGCGCTTTTTCGATTATGCCGCCGCCGCGATACGCGTCGGCAGCGCGGTTTCCACAACCACTTACGGCCTGGCCGTTACCGATGACGTCGCGGCGCGGCTGGTTGCCAGCGGCATGGACATCGTGGCGTTTTCCCTAACGGGCGTTGACGAGGCGAGCAACCGGGCGCGGGACGGCGTGCCGTTCGCAAAGGTCCGGGAAGGCATCCTGAATCTGAACGCGGCGAAACAGCGGGCCAAAAGCGCGTTGCCGCGCGTCCATCTCGCCTACCTCATGCTGGCCTCGCAATACGAAGATGCCGGGAGACTGCCGGAACTTATGGAGGCGCTCGATATTCCCGTGGCCGTCGTCAGCACGCTCGACTATATTGCCGCTCCGGGCATGGAAAAAGACGCTTACGCCCCCGGCGAAACGGAAAAAATAGAAGCAGCGCGGCGCCTGCTGCACGATGCCGCCCAAAAAGCCGCGTCCATGGGCCGTGCGCTCCATTATTCCCTGCCGGGGGAAACCGGACGCAACGACTGCAACGAACACATCCAGACCTGCATGTATATCGATGCCGACGGCGCTGTTTCCCCCTGCATTTATGTCAACCTGCCAACGGCAGAAAACGATCCCTGCCGCCGCGTTTTCGGTTCCGTCCGTGAGAAGAAACCGTTGGACATCTGGGCCGATTCAGATTACGCGGTTTTCAGGCAGCGACTTGCCGCGGGCGATCCCGACCTTCCCTGTCAGACCTGTGCCAAGCGGTTCGAGAGGATCTATTGAGGCGGCTTGCCGCGTCAAAAATCGCGTAACGCCAGGTGCATCCCGCTCCTTCTTCCATTCGGCGACAAGGATTTTACCACATCCTTGCGAACATCGGAGTGAACACTCCAGCATCTTAACGCAAATGGATACCCGATGATGAACAACCGATTCAGGCAGGCCAACCGTGAGGCGCTCATCGCCCTCGGCATGTACGGCTTCTTTTTCCTCTGGTGGACGCTCTTTGCCTTCGGCCTGGGCAGCGGTGACCCGGAACATTACTCCTATGTCTTCGGCATGCCGGCGTGGTTTTTTTACAGCTGCGTGGTCGGCTACCCCGTGGTCACGTTTCTGCTCTGGGTTGTGATCCGGATCTCGTTTACCGACATGCCGCTGGATGCGCGGGAAAACGGCAGGGAGAGCGATGCGCCGCGCAATGCCGCGCCGTCGTCCTCCGCGTCCGGGGACAGGGAAGGTGCATGATGGACCGCGTCATCATTCTTATCCCGGTCGTCGGGTACATCGCGCTCACCATGTTTCTTGCGGTGTGGTGCCGCCGCTATGTGGCGAAAAAAACCGACACCAAAGGATTTTTGGAGGAATATTTCATCGGCGGCCGCTCCATGGGCGCGTTCGTGCTGGCCATGACCATCATCGCGACGTATACCAGCGCCAGCAGCTTCGTGGGCGGGCCGGGCATCGCCTACGCCCTCGGTTTCGGCTGGGTGCTGCTGGCCATGATCCAGGTGCCCACGACCTTCCTGACGCTCGGCGTCCTCGGCAAGCGCTTCGCCATCATCGGCCGTAAAATCAACGGCGTGACCATCGTCGATTTCCTCCACGCACGGTATAAAAGCGACGCGGTCGTCATTATCTGCTCCGTCGCCATGATCGTCTTTTTCATGGCGTCCATGCTGGCCCAATTCATCGGCGGGGGACGCGTCTTCCAGGCGGTTACGGGCTATTCCTACGAGATAGGCCTGTTCATCTTCGGCATAAGCGTCATCGTATACACCACGTTCGGCGGGTTCCGGGCCGTGGCCGTAACCGACGCCATGCAGGGCGTCGTCATGCTCATCGCCGCCGTGGTGGTGCTCCTGGCCGTTCTGAAGGCGGGTGGCGGCATGACGCAGTGCGTACAGACGCTGAAATCCATTGATCCGGGCCTGCTCACGCCCAACGGCGCGGGCGGCAAGATTCCCAACCCGTTCCTCTTCTCTTTCTGGATTCTGGTGGGTCTCGGCATCCTCGGTCTGCCGCAGACGGTGCAGCGCTGCTTCGGCTACAAGGATTCCCGCGCCATGCATAACGCCATGATTATGGGCACCTTCATCATCGGCTTCCTGCTGCTCTGCGCGCACCTGACCGGTACCCTGGGCAGGGCCGTTCTGCCGGATCTCAAAATCCCAGACCTCGTGATGCCCACCCTGACCGTGCAGCTCTTGCCCCCGTTCTGGGCCGGCGTGTTCGTGGCCGGCCCGCTGGCGGCCATCATGTCCACGGTGAGCAGCATGCTGCTCCTGGTTTCCGCCGCCATCGTGAAAGACTTGTACATCCGCTATACGCTCAAGGGCGACACGACCCGCATCCAGCCGCGCAGCATCACCCGCATGAGTTTCGGGTGCACCCTGGTCGTCGGCGTCCTGGTCTTTCTGGCCGCGTTCCGGCCGCCGGATCTTCTGGTCTGGATCAACCTGTTCGCCTTCGGCGGCCTGGAAGCGGTCTTTCTCTGGCCCATCGTGCTCGGCCTTTATTGGAAAAGAGCCAACGCGGCCGGGACGCTTTTTTCCATCATGGCGGGGCTCGGCATCTTCATGTTCCTGTCCGTCACCAAAATCCCCGTGTTCGGCCTGCACCCCATCGTGCCGACCCTTCTGCTCTCGTTCGGGGCGTTCTGGATCGGCATCCGCCTGGGGCGGCCCGCCCCGGCGGAGGTACTGCGCATTTTCTGGGAAGACTGAAAAAAACGACTATAATCACAAGACGCCCACCGGTATCGGCGGGCGTCTTGAGGCCGTTGACAAAGTCTTCTTTGGCAACGGCCCGCCGCGTAGGCGTAGGCGGGATTCATTCCCGCCGTTAAACGCCGGAGCGAGCGTGCCTTTACAAACCCCGGCTTTGCGGGGTTTGTCATCAGCCTGAAGACGCCCACCGGTATCGGCGGGCGTCTTGCTGTTTCATTTTTCCGGCACTACTCAGAGTTCCTGAAATTTCTTCATGGGGTTGACGGACTCGCACGGGATGCCCGTCTGGCAGAGCCCGCAAAAATCCATCCGGACATCCAGGCCGCACGTATCGTGCAAAAAGTCGCCGAACAGCTTTTCCCTGTAGCGCCTGCACTGTACCTTGTCATGCCCGGCAGCCGTTATGGCAAAGGCCGGACAGCGCTCCATGCATTTGCCGCAAATCCCTTTGGCCGCAAAAAGGCAGTTGGCCCTGTGGTCGGTGTGGCGCCTTTCCGAAACGGGAAGCGCCTTGTTCACGACAATGCTCCCGCACCGCATGGCCATGCCCTTGTCGGTAATGAAACCGTCATTGATGCTGAAGGTGCCGAGCCCCGCCGCATACAACGCGTGGCGCTCCGACCAGTTGGAGGTGTGGCCGCCGGGCAGGTCTTCTATCCGCCGCCACATGGCCGACGCAACCGGGGCGACCGCGAGGATCCCCTGCGATGCGAAATGTTCTTCCAGCGTCCGCCGCACGAGATTGTTGAACGCCTCTCCGGTATCGTATGCATGGCCCCATTTGACGGATGACCACACTTCCTTCCTGGCATTGGACTGCTTGATATGCGGGGCAAAGGGAAGCGCCCAGCAGATGACGCTGAGTTCGCCGGGAAGATACGCGAGGGGGCCTTCCCCGGCCCGGCCCCGGATAACTTCCTCGGGCGTCAGGTGAAACTCCCCGATAATGGACTTGTACTCGGCGAACAGCGGGTCGTGCCCGCTCGCCACGCCGACGAGCGGCTCCTCGAAAACAACGCCGTTATCCAGCCGGGTAAGCCTGTTCAGGTCACTCGTCCGCTGCAACTCCGCGATGATATCGTACACTGTCCGCATAACTCGCTCCTTGAGGCTCCAACAGACCGCCGAAGCCGCCAACTTTCCTGTCGGGCCCGCTACTTTCCCGTCGGGGCAGCCACGGCCACTTCCGGGGGCGTGACTGAAACAAGCTCGGCATTTTCCGGCAGGCTCACGGCCACGGAAAGCGGACGGTTGTTATCCGCCGGATCCTGGGACAGAAGAACCGTGGCCGTTATGGCGGCGAGCGCCGCCTGATCCTTGGCGAGAGACTCGGGAATCTCCGCGACGATCGTCACCTTTCCGGGGTGAATGGCTACCGCGTGCCCGTTGGTATTTCCCGTCACGGTGACGTCGCGTACCAGTTTAAGCTGCTTTGTCCGCACGTCGACCTCAAGCTCTATCCCCACCTGGGGCGGCGCAACGCTTATGTTGGCGTTCATGGGCACGGCGACGGACAGGGTGTTTTTCCCCTTGGCCATATCAGCCGTCAGAGGCACCGGAATTCTGATGCGGGATATGCCGGCGACCAGCGATTCCGCGCCGCTCACCGTTACCTTTTGCGGCTCGAGGCGCAAGGTTTTCACGAAGAGGTCGGTCGCGAGCCTGCCGTCAAAGCGGGATTCCAGCTCTATTTCCCGCGAAGCCATGGTGTCGGCGACAACCTGGATGCGCGGGGGAGAAATTTCCACAACCTCGTAAGCGGCCGTAAACGGCAGCATGTCGCGCGTGATGACGATGGCGTTGCTGCCTTTGGTGATGGTGGAAAGATCCACCACCATGGACGCTTCCCGTCCCGTCAGGCTGCGGCTCAGCCCCCGCGCGGCGCGGACCCGGACGGACAGCTTGTTGATGAGCCCTTCGCTGATGACGAGGTTGGCCGGGGCGCCTTTAAACTGCACGCCGACGTCGACCCAGGTTTCCACCTTGTCGCGCACGGTCACGGCATACCAGAGCGTCACCGCCAGACAAAAAGCGATGGATGCCGTGGTCCAGCGGATGCCTTTCACGGTCTGGGCGGCCAGCCGCAAATATTTGCCGGCCTTTGCCAACGGTTTTTCGGTATTGGAAGAAGCGTTGCTCATGTGTGTTTCTCCAGAACCGATCCGAGCACGCGGTCCAGCTTGGCGGCGTCAAACCCGCCGGTAAGCTTCCCTTGCACGGCGACCGAAGCCACGCCGCGCTCCTCGGAAACCACAACGGCAATGGCGTCCGTATCCTCCGTAATGCCCAGGGCCGCCCGGTGCCGCGTGCCGTAATCCTGCTTGCCCTGAACCAGCGTGGACAGCGGCAAGATGCACCCGGCGGCGGCGATCTTATTGCCCTGGATGACGACGGCCCCGTCGTGCAGCGGGCCGCCGGGCCAGAAAATGGAAATCAAAAGCTCCCGGGATATGTCCGCGTTGAGCAGCACGCCCCCCTGGATGATTTCGTTGAGCGGGACCGCCCCTTCAATGACGATGAGCGCCCCGATTTTGCGCTGCGCCATATACAGAGCGGCATCCGCCACTTTCTCGCGCAGCTCCGCATTGGTCTTTTGCCTGGCCGAGGAAAAAAGCCCGCGCCGCGACCCCATGTAAATAAGCGCCGTCCGGATATCCCGCTGAAAAATGATGACGATAACCAAAACGAGAGACCCGAGGAAGTTTTCCAATATCCAGTTAAGGGTATTGATTCCCAGGGGGCGCGTCACAAGGTACACGACGATGACCAGGAGAAGGCCGTGCATGGCGGCGCCGGCCCGCGTTCCCTGGGCCATGAGGACCACGCGGTACAAGAGCGCGGTCACCAGCAGGATATCGAGAACGTCGCGCCAGCCGACGGTTATGTCGATCCACGGTATTGTCACAAGAACCTACCCTTTATTGCCGCAGAAGCCGCGCAAGCTCCAAAGCCCGCATCGCTCCCGTCACGTCGTGCACCCGGTGAACGTAAACGCCTTTATCGGCAAGCAGCGCCGTGACGACCTGGGTGGCGGCATCCCTGTTGTCCACGGGCAACTGCAACAGGTCGCCGAACATGCTCTTGCGCGAAATGCCCACATACAACGGGCGCCCAAGAGAGTGCAGGCGCGGGATATTCCGCAGCAATTCCACGTTCTGTTCCGCTGTTTTTCCAAAACCGATCCCCGGATCGAGTATGATGTTCTCTTCCGGCAGGCCCGCGGCCACAAGTTTCGCCATGGTCTTTTCAAAAAAATGCAGCACCCCGTCGACCACCGAACCGTGCCGGCTGTAATCCGTTTTCTTTTGCATCGTTTTCGGGGGGGCCGGGCAATGCATGAGCACGTATCCCGGTTTGTAATTCCCCAAAACCTCGGGCATGGCTGGATCAAAGCTTGAGCCCGAAATATCGTTGATGATGTCCACCCCGGCTTCCAGGGCGGCAATGGCGGTCGCGGCGCGCCAGGTATCCACCGCGACGTGAAAATTGTGTTTTGTGGCGGCGTCCCGCAGGGCGACGCACGCGACGATCGTCGGTTCAAGCCTGGCCAGTTCCGTTGCCGCATTGACGGGAGTGGACCCCGGACGGGTGGATTCGCCGCCCAGGTCAAGGATGGCCGCGCCTTCCTTGATAATGCTCCGGCACCAGACCATCGCCTCTTCCGGCGCGTAATGGCGACCGCCGTCGGAAAAGGAATCCGGCGTGATGTTGACGATCCCGGCAACTAAAAAGGGGGCGGAGCCGAAGCCCTTGCCCCCTCTGCTTTTCCACGCGCGCGGCGCGATCATTTTTCCTCGTCCTCGGGAGGAGTTCTGCCGTTTTCCCACTGGTTCTTTTCCGGCGCGTCGTCCTCGGAAAGCTCGAAATCCCCGTCATCGTCATCCGTCTCCGGCGCGATGTTCTGCGGATCCACGGGCCGCTTCTCGCTCGAAAAATCGAGGTCCTTCTCGGCCTTGTTTTCGAGCGGCGGCAGTTCCTCACCCTTGCGGACCTTGTCGATATCCGCGCCGGTGAGGGTTTCACGCTCGAGAAGGGCCGCGGCCAGCTTGTGCAGGATGTCGATATTGTCACGGAGGAGCGTATCCGCCGTGTTCATGGCCGATTCAATGATGCGCCTCACTTCCGCATCCACAAGGCGCGCCGTCTCTTCACTGTGCTCGCGGTGGGAAACCCATTCCCGTCCGATGAACACTTCCTGGTTCTGCTCGCCGATGGCGACCGGCCCGATGGTGTCGCTCATGCCGTAGCGGCACACCATGGCCCGCGCCGTCTGGGTGGCTTTGTTGATATCGTCGGACGCGCCGGTCGTCAGGTTGTTGTAGATAATCATTTCGGCGGCGCGGCCCGCGAGGGCTATGGCGATGCGGCTTTCCAGCTCGCTCTTTTCCATGCCGTAGCGGTCGCGTTCCGGCAGGGGCATCATAAGCCCCAGCGCCCTGCCGCGCGGCACGATGGTCACTTTGTGCACCGGGTCGGTTCCGGGCAGCAGCACGGAGACAAGCGCATGCCCCGCTTCGTGGTACGCCGTTTTCTTGCGCTCTTCCTCGGTCTGGACCATGGTCCGCCGTTCCTTGCCCATGAGAAGCTTGTCTTTGGCCTCTTCAAATTCGGCCATGGAAACCAGGTCCTTGTTCATCCTCGCGGCCATGAGCGCGGCCTCGTTGACCAGGTTCTCCAGATCCGCGCCGGAAAAGCCGGGCGTGCCGCGAGCCAGCACGTCGAGGTCCACGTTCGGGGCCAGCGGCGTTCTGCGCGAATGCACCGCCAGAATCTGCTTTCTGCCTTTCACGTCCGGGGAAGGCACCACGACCTGCCGGTCGAAACGGCCCGGCCGGAGAAGCGCGGGATCAAGCACGTCCGGCCTGTTGGTGGCCGCGATGAGAATGACGCCTTCGTTGGCTTCGAACCCGTCCATTTCAACAAGCATCTGGTTCAGCGTCTGTTCGCGTTCGTCGTGCCCGCCGCCGAGCCCGGCGCCGCGCTGGCGGCCCACCGCGTCGATTTCGTCGATGAAAATCAGGCAGGGGGCGTTCTTCTTGCCCTGGGCGAAAAGGTCGCGGACGCGGGACGCGCCCACGCCGACGAACATTTCAACGAAGTCCGAGCCGGAAATGGAAAAAAACGGCACCCCGGCTTCGCCTGCGACCGCGCGGGCAAGAAGCGTCTTGCCGGTTCCCGGAGGGCCGACCAGCAGCACGCCTTTGGGGATACGGCCGCCGAGGCGGGTAAATTTTTTGGGGTTGGAGAGAAAATCGACGACTTCGGTCAACTCTTCCTTGGCTTCGTCAATGCCGGCCACGTCGGCGAAGGTGACCTTGGCCGACTCCTGCGAAATCATTCTGGCCCGCGACCGGCCGAAGCTCATGGCTTTGCCGCCGCCGCCCTGCATCTGCCGCATGAAGAATACCCACACGCCGATGATGATGAGCATGGGCAGCCAGGAGACGAGCAGCGTCGTCAACCAGGAGGCTTCCTCCGGCGGCTCGGCCTTCACCACCACGTTTTTGGCGACGAGGTTGGGCACCAGTTGGGGGTCTTCCGGGGCATAGGTCTGGAATGAAACGCCGTCCATGGTCCTGCCGAGGATTTTTTTGCCCTGCAGGGTCACTTCACTGATCTTCCCCTCTTCCACGTTTTGCAGAAACGCACTGTAGTCCATTTTGGACTGCGGAGCCGGAGGGGCGGAAAAAGCGTTGAACAGCGCCACCATCAAAAGGGATATGATGCCCCAGAGGATGAGATTGCGCGTAAACTGGTTCAAGAGAAACCTCCGTGGATAAGCGCCGCGAAGGCGCCAGGTAGCGATTTAAGAGTATTAAGGTAATGTAATGCGTGCCAGCCCGTTTGACAATGACTGAACGCAAAAAAATCCCGTGGATTTCACCTTGAAACTTTTACCTTTATTCTATAAATTTATATAGCTGATTTATATTATATATAACTGCGAACAGAAACAGGAGGTACGTTGATGGCTTCAGGACAAGAGTTCGTTCGCGACAAGGCCCAAACCGCTTTTTCCGATCTATGGAGAAAGGAAGATTATTGGGCGATTTGGCTGGGTTTCTTCATCGCCCTCCTGGCAGCATGGTTCATCTTCTTTTCTCAAAAAACCGATATTCAGGCCGCCTTTGACAAGCAGAACGCAATTCTCGAAACGGAATCAAAAAAAGCGCCCTTCAAAACGATCGAGTACCTCAATGCTGTTGAAGCCAAAGGCAAAATCCGGGGCAGCAACAGCGAAATCTCCAAAACCATTTCCGGGATCATCGCCACGCCCAAGCGCTGGGCGGGCTCTCCCCTTTCCTCGTTCATCATGAGCAAGGAAGAGGCCGACGCCAAAAACGCCGCCGGCAAAGCCAAGGCCGATGAGGCCGCGGCCGCCGCCAAAGAAGCTTTGGGCAAAGCCCAGGCGGCGCAAAAAGCGGCCGAGGCGGCCGGCTTTGCGGACGCCAACCTGAACAAGGACGCGCAAGCCGCCATCGAAGCATGGCAAAAAGCCAAAGACGCCGCCGCCAAAGCGGCCACGAGCGCCAAGCCGTACAACATGTTCCCGAATCTGATCATTTTCATGGTTATTTGCGGGTTGTTCTTCTCCATCGGCATTCTTTTCATGGGGCAAAACGTCCCGAAATTCCTTGTCGGATTCATTTTCGTCTATTTTATTACGGTCCTGGCATTCTTTTTGGGGAACGAAACGACCATGCGTAAATACGGGCTCGGCTCCGAAGCCTGGGCCATTATTCTCGGCATGCTCATAGCCAACACGGTCCGTACGCCCGCGTTCGCCAAACCGGCGCTGCAAACGGAATTCTTCATCAAGACCGGCCTGGTTCTGCTGGGCGCCGAAGTGCTGTTCGACAAAATCATCGCCATCGGGATTCCCGGCATTTTCGTGGCGTGGGTGGTGACGCCCATCGTCCTGGTTTCCACGTATATTTTCGGCCAGAAGGTCCTGAAAATGGAATCCAAGACTTTGAACATCGTCATCTCCGCCGACATGTCCGTCTGCGGCACCTCCGCGGCCATTGCGACGGCCGCGGCCTCCAAGGCGAAAAAAGAGGAACTGACGCTGGCCATCGGCATCTCGCTCACCTTCACCGCCATCATGATGGTCGTCATGCCGATGTTCATCAAGGCGCTCGGGCTGCCTGACGTTCTCGGCGGCGCCTGGATAGGCGGCACCATCGACGCCACCGGCGCCGTGGCCGCGGCGGGCGCTGTTCTCGGCCCCAAAGCCATGTATGTCGCGGCGACAATCAAAATGATCCAGAACGTGCTTATCGGCGTCACCGCCTTCTGCGTGGCCGTCTACTGGTGCGCGAAAGTGGAATGCGTGGAAGGCCAGCGGGTATCCGCCATGGAAATCTGGCACCGCTTCCCGAAGTTCGTTTTGGGCTTTTTGGCCGTTTCGATCATTTACTCCCTGCTCAGCGGGTCATTCGGTTCGGACATGTCGCGGGCGATCATCTCCAACGGAGCCTCCGGTTCCATGACGGTTCCGCTGCGCGGCTGGTTCTTTGCGCTGGCCTTCGCATCCATCGGCCTTTCCACCAACTTCCGTGAACTCGCCCATTACTTCAAGGGCGGCAAACCGGTTATTCTGTACGTCTGCGGCCAGACCTTCAACCTGATTCTGACGCTGTTCATGGCCTGGCTCATGTTCTACAAGGTGTTCCCGGATATTACCGCGAAGATCTGATCAACCATTCATAAACAAACCTGCCCCCCGCCTTCGCGGGGGGCAGACCAGAACATCCTGTATCCGTCAAAAGAATCGCCATGAAACAAACCGCCGCCGGTTTTATCAAGCTCGGTATTGGAATCGTCATTCTCTGGGGAATGGTTTTCCATATTTGTCCGGCTGTTATTGAAATGATACCGGCCTATAAACGGTACGCCGATGAAGTGGAGCGGCGCGGCATCCATACGGGCGCTCTTTTTTACACCAATGTCGAGGAAAGCACCGAAGCTGAATTTTATGTCAGAAACGCCCTGCGCTTCCCGACGCGCCCCGCGCCCGCTCAATAGCCTTGCTTTCCTCCGCGCCCGCCCCATGGACCGGGCGTTTTTCACGCGCGGGTTATCGCTTGTTTTTCCCGAACGGCCTGATACGCTGCCCCCATGGACATGAACGTAATCGAAAGAACCGCCAGCCATGCAACGGTGCCGGAGCATTCCGCGGCTTTCATGGAAGCGATGTCCGGCGGCAAGGCGTTTCTTGAAGGCGGATACGTTTTTTATGCCGCCGGGGAATGGCTTATCGGCGTGGGGTATCCTCTTGCCGATGTTCCGGGAGGATACAGCCCGGCGGAATTTTTTGAAGCCCTCACAGCGGCCCGGCGCCGGACGAACGCCCGCGACTGCTGGGTCATCGCCCCTGAACTGCCCGCCCCCCTCGCCGCGCACGAAGACGAAACCGACGTCTTTTACACGTTGCCTTCGGACGCACTCCCGCCGAAGGGCCTCACGGGCCCCTTGCGAAAGGCGGCAACGCTTCTCCGCATTGAAGAAGGGAAAGAGTTCACGGCCGGGCATCGCAGATTATGGGCCGAATTTCTCCGCAGAAAGGAGCTTAGGCCGAACATCAGGGAACTCTTTGCCCGCACCCCTCAGGTTCTCGCCGCGCCCGGCACGGATATCCGCCTTCTGAACGCGTGGGACGAAAACGGGCGCCTGGCGGCCTGCCTTGTGCTGGATTACGTCCCGGCAGCCTTCGTTTCCTATATCATCGGGGCGCACTCGCGGGAAGCGTATGTTCCCCACGCCAGTGACCTGCTCTTTGCGGCCATGCTGCAGAATGCCCGCGAAAGCGGCAAACGCGCGGTTCATCTGGGCCTCGGCGTAAACGACGGTATCCGCCGTTTCAAGGAAAAGTGGGGCGGGGAAGCGACGTTGCCGTACCGGGCCGCATCATGGAAGAACAACGATCCGCAAACATTTTCCGGCCAAAAAACAGATATCGGCAAAGTCCTGGTGGGCACCCTGTTCGCCGAAGAGACGCCGCAAACGGCCACCCCAGCCGGCACGGTGCTTTTCGGCAAGCGTCTTCCGCCGGAGCAACGGCCCTACGCCATGCTCTGGAAGCTCGAAAAAAACGGCAAAACATCCTGGATAGGCGGCACGGCCCACGCGTTCCGGTATTCCTTCGCGTCTTCCTTCCGGAAGCTGTTCGCGGAGACGGATACCGTCATTTTTGAAGGGCCGCTCGATCCGGCCAGCATGGCGGCGTTTTCCCGGCAAGGGTATGCCAGAGACGCGGAGACGCCCCGCATTGCGGACCTCCTTACGGAAGCTGAAATCCGATGCCTTGAGCGCGTCGTGCGCGGCCCGGAAAATAGTTGCGCCCGTTTTCTCAATATGTGCGCGCAAAACCCCGCCGACGTCCGCCGCATTCTTGGCGAAGCCAGACCGTGGTGCGTGTTTTTCACTCTCTGGCACGCCTTTCTCGAACGCCACGGGTGGCACCAGTCCGTCGATCTTGAAGCCTGGCGTATCGCCCATGAGATGAACCGCGTCGTTCTCGGCATGGAGAGCATCGAGGAACAGACGGCGTCCCTTGAAAGCGTGCCTCTGGACAGAATTTTGCGTTTCCTGCGCAACGCGCCGGACTGGAAAAACCGGATGCGCCATAACGCCCGCGCGTATCTGGACGGCGACCTGCACGGCATGCTCGGCACCAGCACGGAATTTCCGACCCGCACCGAACAGGTTATCGGCATGCGCGATCAGCGCTTCCGCGAACGGATGCGGCCGTACATCGAGGCCGGGCGGACAGCGGTGTTCGTCGGCACGGCCCACATGCTGAATCTTGAAAAAATGCTGCGGGAAGACGGTTTTACCGTCACCCAGATCAGGCCCACGGTCCGTCACAAACTGCGCGCCCTTTTCAAATGACGCGCGTTCCACACGTGCCCCGCGCGGCCTATATTTTCCCTTTTTTATCCACAAATTCCACAATCATCCGCATCTGCCCCGGAATGTCGATTTTTTGCGGGCACTGCTCCACGCATACGTTGCAGGCAACGCAGTTGTGGGCCTGCTCCTCTTCTTGCAGCGCCTTGTAGTTGTTGTTGAACTGAATCCAGCGCTTGTTCACGCAATAATGGTTGTACACGGCAAAAACACGCGGAATATCCACCCCGGAAGGACAATCCATGCAGTACCGGCAGGCGGTGCACGGGATGGCCCCGGATTCCCTATACGCCGCCGCCGCCTTTTCGATGACGGCGTATTCGCTTGCAGCCAGCGGGTGGAAATCCGCCATGGTTTTCAGGTTGTCCTCCACCTGCTCCATGGTGCTCATGCCGCTGAGCACCGTCATCACATTGGGAAGCGAAGCGGCGTAGCGGATCGCCCAGGATGCCGTGCTCGCCTCCGGGTCCGCCGTTTTCAGGATATCCACGGCCTTGTCGTTCAACGTCGCCAATGCGCCGCCGCGGACCGGCTCCATCACGACGACGGGGATGTTCCGCTCCGCGAGGATGCCGTACAGACTCTTGGCGTCGCACATATCCCAGTCGACGTAGTTCAGCTGAATCTGCACAAAATCCCATTGGTGGTCCGTGACGATCGTTTCCAGCAGCCCTGCCGTGGCATGAAAGGAAAAGCCGAGGTGTTTGATGCAGCCCTGCTCTTTTTTCCTGCGCAGCGCCTCGTACACTCCGTGCCGCTCATGGATGCCGTAGCGCTCGTTATCCAAGGCGTGGATAAGGTAGAAGTCGAAATACGAAACCTGGCACCGGTCAAGCTGCTCCAGGAAAAGGCGGTCCACGTCTTCCGGGGATTGCACCAGCCAGATGGGCAGCTTGTTCGCAAGGTACACGCTCTCGCGGGGGTATTTGCGTAAGGCGTGCCCGATGAAGGCTTCGCTCTTTTCATCGTGATAGGCCCAGGCCGTGTCGAAATAGTTGACCCCCATGGCCACGGCCTTGTCGATCATGGCTTCCGCGAGGGGGTAGTCAATATCCTGTTTGGGAGGTTCAAGCAGCGGCAACCGCATGCAGCCGAAGCCGAGCAGGGAGACCTCCTTGCCTATCCGGGGAAAGAACCGTTTTTCCATAAAACCTCCGGGCATGGTGCGTGAAATTTCCGGCATTGTATGAAGGTTGTTATTTCCTGCCGAGCCAACTAGGGGGAAAATCCCGGCGGCAGGTCACTGTCCGGCGGCCCGGCGGCGTCTTCCGGCGGCGCGGAGCCGTGCGCGCCGGGTTCCAGGGTATAGCCCAGGTCCCGGGCCGCATCCCGGTATCGCCCGTCGGCGCGCCGCAGGGCATTGAGGGGTTCAACCCTGATGGACGGGGCATTCGTGGGGCAATGATGTTCGCAGTAGCCGCAGCCGAAACAGCGCATGGGGTCCACCACGGGAACCGGGACGGCCTGCCCTTCCTTTTGCACGATCCGCACGGAACCGAACGGGCAGACTTCCTGGCAGACCATGCACCGCCTGTCCTCCGCCCAGGCGAGGCAGCGGTGATGCAGCACCACGGCCGTACCGGCCTTTGCCCAGTGCTTTTCTTCCAGGGGCAGGAATTGTATGGCCTGGGTCGGGCAGACCGCGCCGCAGGCGTTGCAGTCCGGCTCGCACGGGCCGCGCCGCGGGACGAGCACGGGGCTGAACATCCCTTCCACCCCGGCCTCGAACCATGCGGGTTGCAGGGCGTTTTCCGGGCAGACCTTCATGCACTGGCCGCACCGGATGCAACGGTCCAGGAAAGCCGCCTCGGGCAGCGCGCCGGGCGGGCGGATCAACGCCTCGGACCAGGGGTTGCCCAGACTTTCCGCAACCAGAAAACTGCCGCGCCCGGAATACTGTATCCCTGTCAGAAGCGCTCCGGTTCCGGCGGCGCCGAGAAGCGCCCGGCGCGAGGGCAAATGACCACAACGCAGCGCTGGGCAGGCGCTCTCCCCTCCCGCGCTTTTCCTTTCCACGCTCTCCGGCCGGGCCTCTCCGGCACTGAACGTGAACGCGACGCCCTTGACCGGGCAGGCGTCCACGCAGGACCGGCAGGCGATGCATTCGCCATGGCGGCATGTCAGGCCGCCCGGCATAATGGCCCCGGTCGGGCATTGCCGCGCGCACTCGTCGCACCCGGTACAGCGCGTCACGCCGCGCCGCCAGAAGGGACGATGGGAGACAAGCCCCAGCAGCGCGCCCGCAGGGCAGAGGTAGCGGCACCAGAACCGGGGACGGACGCGCTCAAGAGCAAAAAGAATCGCGAAGAACGCCAGAATGAAATACAGGGTATCGAACCGGCGCGGCGCAATGTTGGCGTATTCCAGGCCGCTCAGGCCAAGGGACGCGAGCACGGGCTGGCCCAGTTCCAGAGTGGTGGAACCGGCCAGAAGCAGGAGCGGGTGCAAGAGCAACGCATACAGCCGCGTAATCAGCGCAATGGGCGAGCCCCAGAACAGCATGTTCACGCCGAGCGCGGCCGCGACCGCCATGGCCGTCAGGATCAGGTACTTCACCCGGCGCCAGTGCGGGGACAAGGAAGGCCGTGCCGCATGCGCCGCGCGGCCGAAGAAAAAACGGGAACACCAGCGGGCGATATCGAGCGTTATGCCCATGGGGCAGATATACCCGCAAAAAACGCGGCCAAAGACAACGCTGGCGGCAATGACGAGCAGCCCCGGCCAGAGGCGCGCGATCCATTCCCGCGCCGCTGCCGGCACGAGCAGGGCCGCAAGCGGGTCCAGGCGCAAAAAGGCGTCTTGCGGCAACCAGGCATCCGCCAGCGGCCAGGCGGTCAAGAGCAGCAGCGCGATGAACAGGACGAGGCTTGCCGCCTGGACACACCGCTGTAATATCCGCGCGTTCCCGATCCGTTTCATGCCGCTCTCCCGCGTAACACGCCGAAGGACAAAAGCCCGGCGGGGCGCCGCCCGCCCTGCCGGGCCAGCTGGTTATTTCGGGTAGCCGATGGATTGGATAATCACGACTTTGTAGCCTTCCGGCAGCGGCAGTTTACCGTCCAGGGCGTCGGCGCCGGTCCGTTTGACCACGTTTGCCAGCCCTTCCGAGGCGCAGAAAAGCCCCGCATTTTGGAAAAGAGCCCCGGCGTGCATCCTGCCGAACGGGTCGTCGTCGGGAACGGCGAACAGCAGCGTCAGAGGCGCACCCCCGAAAGTGGCGCGCGTGTCGCCTTCCATGGCCAGGATCAGCTCGTTTGTGACGCCGTCATAAAGCCATACCCCGTTTTCCAGGGCGGCGTAAACCCGGATGCTCTGTTTGTTCATGGCCGTGGGCGCCGTTCTGCGGCCGTCGGGGCGGTTGACGCCCCAGGTGGCCCAGAGCAGGTTGCTCAGCGTTTGCCCGGGCAAGGGCCTGGCCGCGAAATTACGGTCAGCCGAACGGGCGGCGAGCGCCTCCATCAGAGGCTTTCCGCCCGTGGTTTCCGGTTTCGGCAGCGCAATGCGTTTCAGACCGCCGTCAGCCGCCTCGGCAACGGCAAACCCGCCGCAGGCGCACAGAACCACAAAAGCCATCACAGCAAGAATTTTCATTGTCTTCTCCCCACCGGCCCAACGCACCGGTTGCAAAAAACCCTTCACCCTTTGCCGGAACGCAAAACCAGCCGCGTGATCTCCGCCGGAACGCCGATCCGGACCGGGAACCCCGTCCAGAGCCCGGCCCCGCTGCTCACGTACAGCTTCATGGCGCCCACGCTGTACAGCCCGCGCAGAAACCCTTCGTTGTTCGATTCCACGATCCGGTCAAATCCGATCATCTGGCCGCCGTGGGTGTGCCCGGACAGTTGCAGGTCCACCCCGCGCCTCGCGTTAAAACGGGCATAGCGCGGCTGGTGCGCGAGCAACAATACCGGCGCGCCCTCCGGCGCCCCGGCCAGCGCCTTGTCCAGATCCGGCCCCTCCAGGCCGAACCGTGAAGCCGCCGGATCGTTCAGCCCGGCCAGCACCAACTGTTTCCCCTTGATCGTCAGCACCGCATGGCTGTTGCGCAACAGCGGCAGGCCAAGGCCCTCGAACGCGCGCATCCAGGCGGCGTGCCCGGAATAATATTCGTGGTTGCCCTCGCAGCCGTAGACGCCGTAAGCGGCCCGCAAATCCGCCAGCGGGGCGACATCGGCGGCCCTGTTGCCCGTTGTGCCGTCCACCAGGTCGCCGGTGCAGACAATAATATCCGGTTGCAGCGCGTTTGTCTTTGCCACAACATCGGCCACGCGCGGAGCGTTCAGAAGGGCCGTGGCGTGCAGGTCCGTTATCTGGACAACGGTCAGGCCGTCCAGCTCGGGCGGAAGGCGGTCGAGCACCACGTCCGTCGTCCGGACGTCCGGCACGCGCACGGCCTCCCGGAAGCCGTAGGCCCCGGCGACGATCCCGAGCCCGGCCAGGCCCACGGCCCGCCGCCCCGGTGAAAAGGGAATGGCCGTGACAAGACCGAGTTGCCGGACGAAAAACAACACCAGGATAACGAGATCGCGACCGACCAGGATGGCGAACAGCAGCGTCATCACAATAAAGGAATAGCTCGCGAGAACCAGCATGGGATACGGCATTTCCGGCGAGCTGAGGGAGCCGAAGACGTACCGGATGAAGAGATGATACTGCGAAGCCGCCAGAGCCAGCAGAACGACGGCGAATTTGCCCCAGAACGGCAACGGGGACGGCAGTATCAGCCTGAACGTGACGTACAGGAAAATAACGAGGCCATATATGTGAATAACGAACATTGCGTATCCGGAGTTAGTATTCTTTGTGGAGAGCTTCCACATAGTCAGATACACGGGAAAGAACAAGGAGAAAGTGCGGTCCGCGCTATATCAGGGCAAATTCAGCCGCTACCCGCTTGACGGTTTGGAGAAAGCGCCGTACACCGGCCGCGAAGCACTTTCAGGAAAACCGTATGGCCAAAAGCCTGACAACCGGAACCCCCGCGAAACTCATCCTCAAATTCGCCCTTCCCCTGCTTGCGGGCAACCTGTTCCAACAGATATACAACATGGCGGACACGCTTATCGTGGGCCGCACGCTCGGCGTTCACGCCCTCGGCTCCGTCGGCAGCACCGGGAGCCTGATGTTCCTGATTATCGGCTTTATCCAGGGCATGTCATCCGGATTCGCCATTGTCACGGCCCAGTATTTCGGCGCGAAACGGCTGGCCGACGTCAGGATGAGCTTTTGCGTCTCCATCGCTCTGGCGGCGGTCGTCGGGGTGATCCTGACGACCGTCAGTTATACCTATGCCTACGACATCCTGCGCATGATGCGCACGCCGCCGGAGATCATCGACGGCGCCCACACCTATATCGGCACCATCTACCTCGGGCTCGGCGCCTTCATCATGTTCAACCTCCTGGCAGGCACCATCCTTGCGCTGGGAGACAGCAAAACGCCGCTGCTCTTTCTCGTCATCGCCTGCGTGCTGAACATCATCCTGGATTTCACCTTCATTGTGGGGTTCGGCTGGGGCATCGCGGGCGCGTCCAGGGCCACGGTCCTGGCCCAGAGCGTTTCCGCCCTGCTCTGCGCCTGGTATCTCATCAAAAAGCAGCCCGCCCTGCTGCTGCGCAAAAAGGACTGGCGGCGCGTGACGCTCCGCGCCCTCGGGCGCAGCGCGCGGATCGGCCTGCCCATGGGGTTCCAGGCTTCCGTCATCGCGGTTGGGACCATCATCCTGCAGTGGGCGCTCAACAGCCTCGGCCCCATTGCCGTGGCGTCCTGCGCCGTGGCTCAGAAAATAGACATTGTGGGAATACTGCCGCTCATGTCCTTCGGCCTCGCCATGGCGACCTACACGGGACAGAACTACGGGGCCGGGGAAATCGGGCGTATCCGCAAGGGCGTGCGCCAGTGCGCCGCCATCTCCCTTTCCTTCAGCGTTCTGGCGGGAATCACGGTCATTTGCGGCGGAAAATACCTGGCCGCGCTGTTCGTGGGGCCGGACCAGCCGGAGGTCATGGCCAACGCCCAGACCTACCTGACCTTCACCGGCTCCATGTACTGGGTGCTCGCGCTGCTGTTTATCTTCCGCTACACCTTGCAGGGCCTCGGCCAGAGCATCGTTCCCACGATAGCGGGCTTCATGGAACTCGCCATGCGGGCCGTGGGCGCCTTTGTCCTTTTAGAGGCGTACGGCTTTTCCGGCGTCTGCGCGGCTGTCCCCCTGGCCTGGGTAGGCTCGTGCGCCCCGCTTGCCGTTGCGTATGTCTTCAGTATCCGCACGCTCAAGGCGGCCGTTCCCGCCGCGGAATAGCGTGTCAGGCTTCTTCTTTTTTCTTCGGAATGCTGAGCGCGGTGGCGCAGGTGGTGTGCCCCGTGAGGATGATGGTGCCCTTCCGTCCGGCCAGCGCGCCGGGGGTCAGTTCGCGGGCCATGACGTACTTGTCGGGAACAGGCATGCCATGCGCGATGCCGAATGATTTTGTCGAATGGAAGGCAAACCGCCTGTAGTATTTCGGGTTGCCCGCCAGGAAAACGGCATCGTACCCCAGGGCAGCGGCGCGGTGAAACGCCTCGTGCATCAAAGCGGCCCCGACTCCCCTGCTCTGCCGCTTCGGCGTGACGCAGAGCGGCGCGAGGAGCAGCACCGGGGCACCGCCCTCCGGCCCATCGACGTATGTTTCCGTCAGCATGACGTAGCCGACGATCTCGCCTTTCCGTTCCGCCACAAGGGCGAGGTCAGGAATATACCCCTTGTGCGCGCGCATGGCGGCCACAAAGTCCTGTTCGTCGCCCTCGGACTCGGGGAGAGCGGCAAAGGCTTCGCGCACCAGCGTATGCACGGCGTCGAAATCGGCTGCGGTTTCGGAGCGTATGGATAAGGGCATACGGGATGTATACGCACGCCTTGCGTTACGGGTCCAGCATTTTTTCCCGGCAAAACGCCGCAACGGTTTCCGCCACCAGGCCGGCGGTTTCGCGGTGGGTGGTGATGACATGATGCCGGGTGACGTCTTCCTGAATACGGGTCAGGATGACCGTCGTCTCCGTTGACGATACGCGGCGTGCGATGGCCCAGGCGTTGTCCGCGTTCACCAGCCCGTCGCGCGCGTCGTGCATGAGGAGTATGGGCGCCGTGAGCTTCGGCAGCAGAACGCGCGTAACGGCGCAGCCTTCGCGCATACTCATGAGCTGGCCGAAGTGCAGCGGCCCGCCGTAGCCTTTCCAGGGCGCTATGTCGCGGGACGTTTCCCCGGCATGCGGTGTATGCAGCCCCAAAAGGCGGCGGGCCTGGGATACGGCGGTATGCGCGTAAAATTTGAGGTTCTCCAGCGGCCAGGGCCAGAAGCCGAGCACGAAAAGAGGCGCGGAAAGCGCGGCAACCCCGGCCACGGGGTAGCGTGAGGCCAGATGCAGCGCAATGGTGCCTCCCATGGAAAATCCGACGATGACGACACGCCCGCACCGGTCCGCCATGGCCCTGAATTCTTTTTCCGCATGGGCCATCCAGTCGGAAAAGCGGTATTTCCGGAAGTCCTCATGCCCTTCGCCATGGCCCGGCAGGCAGACGAGGCGCGCCTCCATGCCGGTTTCCGCAATGGCCGCGGCCAAGCCTTCCATTTCAAAGGTGCTGCCGCCGTATCCGTGGATAAAGAGACAACCCGCCCCTGTTTTTGTTTCTTGTGCCATACCACCCCTTGCGCTATGGAACGTTTCGCCGTTATTGAAGAAAGCAACCGCACTCCGAACAGAGGGTATCATGAGCACGGAAAAACTACCATGTTCCATTGTTGTCACCGCCAGGTATCTGCTGCAAAACGCCCGGGAACCAATCGTGCGCGACGCGGCGGCCGCCATCAAGGATACCCGGATTCTCGCCCTCGGCAAAGCATCGGACATCCTCCGGGAGTATGCGCCCGAAACCCGCCTGGACATGGGGGAAAGCCTGCTCATGCCCGGCCTGATAAACGGCCATACCCACGCTTCCATGTCGCTGTTGCGCGGCGTTGCGGATGATTTGCCCCTCCTCATCTGGCTCACGGAGCATATCTTCCCCAGGGAGAAAAAACTCGATCCGGAAAGCATCGGCCTCGGCGCGGCACTGGCCTGCGCGGAAATGACCCGGTTCGGGGTGACCGCCTTCGCGGACATGTACCTGGCGGAAAACGCGGTTTTTGACGCGGCGGCATCTTCCGGGCTGCGCATGCTGGGCGGCGAGGGCATTTTTGCGTTCCCCTCTCCCGGCTATAACACGGAGGATGAGGCCTTCACTCTGCTGCGCGAACAGGTGGACCGCTGGAAAGACCATCCCCGCATCAGGGTGGCCGTCATGCCCCACGCCGTGTACACCACGACGCCGGACCTCCTGGCCCGCTGCCGGGATACGGCGGATGCGCTGGGGCTGTCCCTCCACATCCACCTGGCCGAAACGCGGCACGAAACCGATGAATGCCGGAAAAATCACTGTAAAACACCGCTCCGCTACTGCGCGGACCTGGGCCTTGTCACCAGCCGCACCACCATCGCCCACGGCGTCGTCTTCGACGACGAAGAGCTTGACCTGCTCGCCGCAAGCGGGGCATGCGTCGTCCATTGCCCGCGCAGCAACATGAAATTGGCTTCGGGCGTGGCCCGTGTGCCGGCCATGCTGGCAAAAGGCATTCCCGTGGGCCTCGGCACGGACGGCGCGGCGAGCAGCAACAACTTGAACATGTTTCAGGAAATGGCCGCCGCCGCCCTGCTGCACAAAGTCCACAACGAAGACCCCACCGTTGTCGCGGCCAGGGACGCCATTGCCATGGCGACGATACACGGCGCCCGCGCCCTGCATTGGCCGGGCCTCGGGGAGCTGCGCCGGGGCGGCCCGGCGGACGTCATCGCCGTGGACATGACGCCGCCCAACATGCGGCCCGTGCATTCCCCCACGTCCAACATCGTGTATGCCGCGACGGGCGCGGAGGTCCGCCTGACCATGGTGGACGGCGAAATCCTTTACAAGGACGGGGAATACACCCGCATGGACATAGAGGCGCTCTACGCCAAGGCGCAGCAGGCGGCGGACCGCTTACGCTGACCGCAACGCCGCGCGCTATGGCGCCACGCCAATGGTTGTGGAATTCCTCGGCAAAGCCTTTCAGTTCATGGGGCTTGGCTATGCCCTGCACGCCAATATGCAGACGGTGCCGCTTGGGTTTGAACTTCACCCGCCTGTCGCCCGTTTTCGCGGGAAGGGTGAAGCCCTCCGCGAGATCCACGATAATTTCCACGGACGAGCGGCTCCAGGTGGTAATGTCGTAATCGCGCACAACCTGCCAGGGAACTTCCAGTTCCGCGGCCCCGGCGAGCAGCCCTTCGTCCGTTACGGTCATGAACGGCTTTTTTGTCCGTTTCCGGAAATAAAAAAACAGCCACACGCCGAGCAGCCCCATGATGATGCCGCCCGCGCCCGCGATCAGGTTTTTCTGCGCGGCAAGAACGCCGATAAGGAGCATGCCCCCGCTGATGGCGAGCCCTTTCGCACCCCAGTTGGCGTTCTCGTAAAACGTCACGCGGTCCAACCCCAGCAGCGCGGCTTCCCGCAGATCTTCCTCCATGCCGTCCGCGCTCACCCTGGCCGCCTGGGAAAACTCCGCTTCCAAAGCGGCGCTGAGGCCGGTCCGGGGGAACGCGCCCCCGCCGGGGGCGTCGCACGGCGCGCCGGATGCCGCGTCCATAATGCTTCCTCCGGCATCGGGGGCGCCGCCGCCTTCAAGCCCGAGTTCACCGAGCAGAGTGCTTTCTTGCGCGTTCCGGGCCCTGGCCAGAAGTTCCGGCGTAACGGGGATATTCACGGCCTCAAGGCGCTGGCTGGTCGCGGGGTGGCTGTCTGTCGGGTGCGCCTGCTTTTCCTCCAGATGTTCAGCCGGATCGCCGAGCCCGTGCTCGCGCACAAGCGCCCGAACCCTGTTCAGCACGCCTCCCTCCAGCCTGCCGCCCCTGGCCCAGCATTCGCCGAGCGCCTGGTGCACGTGCGGCGCCAGCACGGAAATACGCAGGAGGGACAAGGCCACGGCTTCGTTCCCGGCGATATGCGCGCCCGTCGCATCCGCCGCGAACTCGCGCTCGCGGCTCCAATGCTGGACGGCAAGATCAAAGGAATCCAGATAGTATATCCCGAACATCATGGCGGGCTTCGCCACCATGCCCACGAAGCCGCCGTCGTCATCGGCCGCCGCGTCCACGGCGCGTAAATTGTTGACGGCCGTCGCGTAAATGGGGGCGAAGCGCAGGCTGTATTCCGTGTCCGCGCCGGTAAAATGGCCCAGTTCGTGCCCGATGACGGCCTCCGTTTCGTGCCTGGTCATGTAGGCCATATACGGCAGCGCCAGATAGAGCACCCGCCCGGCGGGCACGGGGGCGCCGCTCATCAGCGCCATGGGGTGTTCGGTGACGAAAAATCCCTCGTCAAGCCCGAGAATGATGGTCTCCGGCATGGCGGCGCCCGCCCGGCCGGCTATGGATTTGACGAAATCCCAGACAAGGGGCGCCTCTTCGCGGGTGACGCTCTTCCCCATCAGCCGCAGGGGATCGCGCTCGAAAACCGCCTTGGAGGTGGTGTAGATGCTCCAGACGAGTTTGCCGCAAAAATACAGCAGCGCCCCGATGGCCATAACCCCGAAGGCCAGAAGCTTGACCGCGCCGCGCCCGTGAATGCCCCCGTCGGCAAAATGCACAAGCTCGAAAGCCCCGGCAAGGGCTATCGCCAACGCGATAAACAGGCCCATGGCGCCGAGAAGCCAGGGGAGCTTGCGCAACCCGTCCTGAAACCCCTGGAGCAGGGCATCACGGGAACGCAAGGCCCGTTTCCCGGCCCGCCGGACGGTAAACAGCCCGAATATGCCGATAACGGCGCCGATCAGCCCCGAAAGCACTGCGCCAACGGCCAGAGGGGGGCAGATATTCCGTTCCCACCAGGTATTTTCCAGGACCTGCGTCTTGAGGGCTCTATTCCGCAAAAGAACCGTGGCCGCCGGAATCTTTTTCCCGTCCGGGGTCGCCAGGACCACATCGGGGGTGCCCGCTTCCTGCTGGATACGCTCAACCGCCGCGATGCTCCTGTCTATTTTCGCCAACAACTCCGTGATGCCCTGCACACGGGAAAACTGCCAGCCTCCGGCCAGGGCAAGAGCCAGGGGCAGGATGACGACAAGCAGGACGAGCTTGACGGGCAAAGGCGCGTGTGACGCCGTATCCATACAATCACCTCGCAAAAACACTATCGGCTCGCGGGAGAACTCACGTACGATACGAGAAAAAGGACGGCTCCCTCAAGAATCCCCCCTGAGGAACAGGACGATCCTATCAGGCCCCGCGCAAAAAGAAACAAAAAAAGTCGCCCGGCGTGCAGCCTGCCTTTGACATTTGCGGCTCCCACGCATACAAGAAACGGGTTTCAGAAATTCGACACGGCAAGGAGTACCCATGGCCGAAGATCTTTCCAACAACCAGACATTGCTTGATAAAATGTCCTCTGAAGTCACACCGGCGACGTCCCCCCTTCTGTTGTTTCTCACCCGGAACGCTCGCATGATCGTGGCTGTCATCGCCGTGTGCTTCGTCGCCGCGGCCGGTTACGGCGTGTATGCCTGGCAGGCCGGAAAAACGGTTGCCGAAGCGCAGGAAAAACTCGCCCGCATACTCATAGTCCGGGACGACGCCGACCGGCTGGCCAAGCTCAAGTCCTTCGTACCCACGTCTCCCGAAGCGATGCGCAAGGGCGCGACCCTTGCCCTCGCGCAGGCCGCCATGCAGGCCAAGGACTTCCCCGAAGCGCTCCAGGCCTGGGAATTTATCGCCAAGGACCCCAAGGACCCCCTCTACGCCGTTGCCACGATCGGCAAGGCCGAAGCGCTGGGCGCCCAGGAAAAATATGCCGAAGCCATTGCGGCGCTTGAAAGCATGACCCTCCCGGCGGACAGTGAAGCGACCAACCTCGTCAATTCCCTTATCGCGGACTTCGCTGAAAAAACCGGGGATATTTCCAAAGCCGTTGCCGCCTGCGAGAAGCTCGTTACCGGCATGGCCGGAAGAAGCCCGGAAGAAGCCGAATTCTGGCGCCAGAAGGCCGCATCCTTACGCGCCGCCAAGTCCTGACCCGGTATCACAAACGCGGCCGGAGTCGCGTGAGGAGTATATATGATCCATCCCGTACTGGCCCAGGATGCGGGCCCCCACCTCCTGCTCGGCAATGAGGCCATTGTCCGGGGCGCTCTGGAGGCGGGCATCAACTATGTGACCTGCTATCCCGGCACGCCGTCTTCCGAGGTGCCGGACACCTTCCGCGCCATCGCCTCCTGCGGCCGCTTCGCCATGGAATATTCCGCCAACGAGAAGGTGGCGCTCGAAGTCGGCGGGGGCGCGGCGCTCGCGGGCGCCATGACCCTGACCACCATGAAGCACGTGGGCGTCAACGTGGCCGCCGACCCGCTCATGACCATGACAACCCTGGGCCTTCCCGGCGGTCTGGTGCTGCTCTCCGCCGATGATCCCGGCTGCCACTCCAGCCAGAACGAGCAGGACAACCGCACGTACGCCCGGTTCGCCCAGATGCCCTGTTTCGAACCCGCGACGGCCCAGGAAGCCAAGGACATGGCCAAAGACGCCCTGCTCCTGGCCCGCCAGACCGGCCAGCCCGTCATGCTCCGCACCACCACCAGGGTCAACCATTTGCGCGGCCCCGTAACCTACGGCCCGCTTCCGGCCTCCCCGGCCCCCATCGTGCCGTTCACCAAAAATCCCCGCCGCTTCGTGCCCGTGCCCGCCGTCTCCCGGCAGCAACACAGGGAACTGGTCAAGAACCTCGAAGCCATCCGGGAAACGGCGGAAAATTCCGCCTGGAACCGCGAGCACGGCAAGGGCAGAATCGGCGTCATCGCGTCCGGCATATCCCGCGCCTACCTCCACGACGCCATCGCCGCGGAAGGCTGGCAGGACGAGTTCCGCATTCTCGAGCTCGGCTTCACCTGGCCCCTGCCCGTCAAACGGATAGAAGCGTTCCTGCGCAGCGTGGACAAGGTGCTCATCCTTGAAGAATCCGAGCCGCTCTTGGAACGCGACATTCTGGCCCTCGCCCGCCGCCAGGGTATCGGGACGGAAATTTTCGGCAAGGGCGGTCCCCTGACCGTGTTCACCGAATACACCATGCCCATGGTCCGCGAGGCTCTTGCCGCCGTTCTCGGGAAGAAGGACACAGGTTCCTTCTCCTGCGCGACGCCTCCCCAGAACCTGCCCCAGCGCCCGCCCACCCTCTGCGCCGGCTGCGCCCACCGGGCCGTGTATTACGCCGTGCGCAGAACCTTCGGCGACGACGCCATCTATTCCAGCGACATCGGCTGCTACACGCTGGGCCTGGTTCCGCCGCTTTCCGCCGCGGATTTCCTGTTCTGCATGGGGTCGTCCATTTCCGCTGGGTCCGGGTTCGCCCGGTTTTCGGAAAACCCCGTGATCGCCTTTATCGGCGATTCCACCTTCTTCCACTCCGGCATGACCGGCCTCGTGAACGCGGTGTTCAACCGCCATAACGTCATCATGGTCATTCTGGACAACGGCACCACCGCCATGACCGGACACCAGCCCAACCCCGGCGTTGACCAGAACGTGCTCGGCGACGGCTGCGTCCACCTGGATATTGAGTCCATCGTGCGCGGCATCGGCGTGGAGCATGTGCGGAAGATCAAGCCCTACAACGTCAAGGCCACCCTGGCCGCCTTCGAGGAAGCCAAGGCCATGACGGGCGTGCGGGTCATCATCGCGGAAGAGCCCTGCGTGCTCTATGCCCGCCGCACCCTCAAAAAGAAACGCAACCAGACGGCCTATGTCGCGGTCCAGGGCGACGGCGCGCAAAAGGTGGCGGAAACGCTCGCCTGCCCGTCCTTTTTCCGCCAGGGCGGCGACGTTGCCGTTGATGAAGGCTTGTGCGCCGGCTGCATGGTCTGCATGCAGATATCCCCCGACTTCAAAGCCCGCAAAAAGGAAGTCCAATGAAACGCATACGCATACATTTCGCGGGCGTCGGCGGCCAGGGCACCTTGACCGCGACGACCCTGCTTTCCAAAGCCGCCCTGGACGAGGGGCTGGACGTCGTGTCCGGGGAAATCCACGGCATGGCCCAGCGCGGCGGCGTGGTTGAATCCACCCTGCTGCTCGGCGGCTGGCAAAGCCCCGTCATCAGCCATGGGGAGGCGGATATCGTGCTGGGGTTCGAGGCGCTCGAAACCTACCGGGCCGTCCCCTACCTCGCCCGCGAGGGGTCCGTGCTGTCCAGCACAGACTTTGTGCCGCCTCCGGGCGTTTCCGCCGGGCGTGAAGTATGTCCGCCGCTTGAGGAAATCAAGAAGGTCGTGTCCGGTTGCGCCAAACAGGCCTGGTTCGTGCCCTGCCAGGAGCTCGGGCTGAAAGCCGGGTCCATTCAATGCGCCAACACCGTGCTGCTCGGCGCGCTGGCGGCCACCGGGCTTCTGCCCTTCGGCCCCGATGCCTTGAAAAAAGCCATCGGGCGCCATTTGCCGGAAAAGCTCGTCGCCATGAACGCCGCCGCCGTCGATTTCGGCGTCGCCGCGATTGCGTGAGAATGAATCGGGGGAAAGGGAAACTTTTTTGTAAAAAGGGGCGTGGCCCCACGTTTCCCTTTCCTCCGGTACCCCCTTTCCCTTCAAAAAACTTCGCCGGGGGAGTGACGTTTTTTTAGCCGGGCTTTTGGCCGGTACCATGGAGGATACACGATGGGTAGTGTCGCGACCGTTGTCGTTGTTCTTGCCGTTATCATTATCGGGGGCGTCGTCCTCCTGGCCGGATGGCTCATCAGCGCCTACAACAAGTTGGTGGCCCTGAAAGCGCGGTTCGAAAACGCCTTTGCCCAGATCAACGTGCAATTGACCCGCCGCTACGATCTGATTCCCAACATCGTCAAGGTCGCCAAGACCTACATGGAGCACGAAAGCAAGACGCTCCAGGACGTTATCGAGGCCCGCAACGGCGCGGTGGCCTCCCTGAAGGGAGCGGCCGCCACCCCCGGCGATCCCTCCTCCATCGAAGCCCTGAACGCGGCGGAAAAAAAGCTCGCCGGGTCGTTCCAGGGTCTGCGCGTGCAGCTTGAAGCCTACCCGGACCTGAAAGCCAACACCGTCATGATGCAGCTTTCCGAGGAGCTCACCTCCACGGAAAACCGCGTGGCCTTCGCGCGGCAGGCGTTCAACGACGCGGCCACGGCCTACAACATCCAGCGCAATTCCTTCCCCACCGCTCTGGTGGCGGGCGCGTTCGGCCACGCCAGGGATGCCGCCCTGCTCGTCTTTGACAACGAAAAAGACATCCAGGCAGCGCCCCGGATAGACCTGTAAATCATGGATTTCTGGGCGCACCAGGAAGACGCCAGACGCCGCACGGCCCGGCTGATCGCGCTGTACGCCGTTTTGGTGTTGCTGCTCGCCCTGGCGGCGGGGTTCATCCTCTGCTTCATTTTAGAGGACGTTATTGGGGATTACAGGTATCCCTACGGCGTAAATCCCTTTTTCAACCCCGGCATGTACGTCGGCGCGGCCTGCCTCCTCGTTCTGGTCGGCATTTTGTGCCTGTTTTCCCCGGCCTCCCTGTCCGCCGGAGGCAAAAGCGTCGCCGAGTCGCTGGAGGGTTCGCTCGTCGCCCCCCAAACCACGGACGCTGCCGAACGCCGCCTGCTGAACGTGGTGGAGGAGATGGCGCTCGCCAGCGGCACGCCCGTGCCGCCCGTGTATATTCTGGAGAACGAACCCGGCATCAACGCCTTTGCCGCCGGGTGCACCATCAACGACGCGGTCATCGGGGTAACCCGGGGCACGGTGGACCTGCTCACCCGCGAGGAATTGCAGGCGGTCATCGCCCATGAATTCAGCCACATCTGCAACGGGGACATGAAGCTGGGCCTGCGGTTCGCCCAGTTGCTCTTCGGCCTGATGTGCCTGGCGGACTTCTCCGGCGCGATCATGCGAACCATGGCGCGCGGCTCTTCCCGGCGCAGCGGCGGCAAGGACAGCGGCAAGGCCGTGGCGCTCCTCATGCTGCTGGCGCTGGTCGTCTATCTCACGGGCATCGTCATGGCCTTTGTCGGCAACATCATCCAGGCCGCCGTCAGCCGCGAGCGGGAGTTCCTGGCGGACGCCTCCTCCGTGCAGTTCACCCGCACCCAGGCCCTGGCCTCGGCCCTCAAGAAAATCGGCGGCATCGCGGCGGGATCGGCACTGAGCAACACCGCCATGACCGGCAGCTACCGGCACCTCTTTTTCTGCTCCACCCGCACCGGCCTTTTCGACACGCATCCCTCCCTTGCCGCGCGCATCCGCCGCCTGGACCCGCAATGGGACGGAAAATACACACCCGCCACGCCCGTTCATGCCGGGCACGCGGAAAGCGCCGCCGAGCGGAAGGCAGCCGCCCGATGGCAGAATTTGCGCAGCAAAAAACCATCCTCCGCCGCCTGGCTGGGCCAGGTGCAGAACGGCGCCTCTTTTGCCGAAGACCGGCGGGAAGAGGCTCCCTTTCAGGCGGACGAAGCCGAACTGCTTCTCCGGGGGGCCTGCCGGGAGCCGCTTGAGGCTTCCTACATGATGCTCGGCCTTCTGCTTGATTCCCGTGCGGACATCGCCGCCAAACAACTCGCTTCCCTCCCGGAACAGGACGCGCGGAACGCCGTCCGCAACTACCAAAACGCTTTTGCGGCCCTTACCCGCGACCTGTGGCTGCCGCTCATCGAGCTGGCCGTTCCCGCCCTGAAAACCTTCTCAAAACGCCAGTATGACGATTTTTGCGACCAACTCGGTCGATTTATCATCGCGGACGGCGTTTTTGCTTTCAAGGAATGGATTCTCTACCAGCTAGTCGCGAGCCAAGTCGGCGCGCAGTTCACCCCCAAAGCCGTTGCGCGCGCCGTCCCCGGCGGGGTGCCGGAGGCGGCGGCCATGGTTCTCTCCGCCCTCGCGCGCCTGGTTCCGGATAGCAATGCCGCCCGCTGCGCCTTTGACGCCGGGAAACAACGCCTGAACCTTGCCGCCGCGTTCATCGACGCCAAGCTGAAACCGGAAAAACTCAGTGACAGCGTTGCCGTTTTGGCCGGCAGCCCGCTTAAGGAAAAAGAAGCGTTCATGCGGGCCGCTTCCTGCGTCGTGCTCCATGACGGGCGGATCGACCCCGAGGAAGCCATGTTCCTGCGCGTCCTCTCCCTCTGCCTCGGCGTGCCCGTGCCGCCGGAGGCCGTGACGGCGTAAAAATCATTGAGACTGTATACCAAAGCGCCTGCCGTCGTAACGGCAGGCGCTTTGGTGTTTCTTTTCCAACCGAGAGTCCCGCGCGTTGTCCCCGCTTTCACAGCAAGCAAAACGACCGGGCGTCCCTAATGGGGGCAGGGGTCACCCCTGCCCCTGCGGCATGAAGGCCATGCCGGCCAGGGGCGGCAGGGCCAGACGCAGGCAATGTTTGTGATCCCGGAACTCCGCCTCGCGCTCGCCGTAGTTGCCCACGTTGGAACCGCCGTACAGTTCACTGTCCGAGTTGAGCACCTCGCGCCACCGCCCGCCGAAGGGACAGGGAACGCGGTAGTCGTGCCGCACCACGGGCGTGAAGTTGAACACCCACAGCACCGGGGGCGCGCCCTCGCTTTTGCGGACGAAACTGTACACCGAGGAGGCATGGTCCGCAAAATCCATCCACTCAAACCCGCTCCAATCGTAGTCGTGGCGGTACATGGCCGGATTGCCGCGCACAAACCAGTTGAGATCCTGCACAAACTGCCTGATCCCCCGGTGCGAGGCGAAATCCAGCAACATCCAATCCAGCTCGCGGTCCTGGTTCCACTCGGTCCATTGGCCGAACTCGCTCCCCATGAACAGGAGCTTCTTGCCCGGATGCGCCCACATATACGCGTACAGTGCGCGCAAGTTCGCCTGTTGCTGCCAGGCGTCGCCGGGCATTTTCGAGAGCAGCGCGCCCTTGCCGTGCACCACCTCGTCGTGGGACAGGGGCAGGACGAAGTTCTCCGAGAACGCGTACAGCATGGAAAAGGTCAGGGTGTTGTGCTTGTACGAGCGGTAAACCGGGTTCGCCGCCATGTAATCCAGGGTATCGTGCATCCAGCCCATGTTCCACTTGAAGGTGAACCCGAGCCCGCCCGCGTAGATGGGCCGCGATACTCCGGGCCAGGCCGTGGATTCCTCCGCGATGGTCATGGCGCCCTTGAACTGCCCGTGCACGACGGTGTTCAGGTCGCGCAGGAGGTTGATGGCGTCGATATTCTCCTTGCCGCCGTATTCGTTGGGGATCCATTCGCCGTCCTTGCGGGAATAATCCAGGTACAGCATGGAGGCGACCGCGTCGATGCGCAGCCCGTCGAGGTGAAATTCCTTCAGCCAGTACAAGGCGTTGGCGAGGAGGAAGTTCCTGACCTCATTCCGGCCGTAGTTGAAAATATACGTTCCCCAGTCCGGATGCTCGCCGCGCCGCGGGTCCTGGTGCTCGTAGAGCGCCGTGCCGTCAAACCGGCCCAGGCCCCATGCGTCCTTGGGAAAATGGGCGGGCACCCAGTCCAGGATAACCCCGAGCCCCTCCTGGTGGCAGCGGTCCACGAAGTGCTTTAAATCCTCCGGGGTGCCGAACCGCGAGGACGGCGCGTAATAATGGCCCGTCTGGTAGCCCCAGGACAGGTCCAGGGGATGCTCGGCCAGGGGCAGAAACTCCAGGTGGGTGAAACCCATATCCCGCGCGTAGGGGATGAGGCTGTCGCATAGCTCGTTGAAACTCAGATACGGATGCCCGCCGCCGTGACGGCGCCGCCAGGAGCCCGCGTGCACCTCGTAGATGCTCATGGGCCCGTCCAGGGGAGCCCCGGACTCGGCCCTCTGCCGCATCCATTCGTCATCATTCCAGGTGTAGTTGTCCAGGTCCCAGGCGACGGCCGCCGTGCCGGGCCTGAGTTCGGCGAACAGGGCCATGGGATCGGTTTTGTAGACAATGGTGCCGCCCGACTGTTTGATCCCGAATTTGTACAGATTGCCCTTGCGGATACCCGGAACAAAAGCGGCCCAGATCCCGGAGATGCCCACAGGGTACAGGGGCAACTCGCCCCACCGCCAGTCGTTTTCTTCCGTGGCGAGGCACACTTCCTTGGCGTTGGGCGCCCAGACCGCGAACCGGTACCCGGCGACGCCGTCGCGCGTTTCCGGGTGCGCGCCCAGAATGCGGTATACATCCCAATGTTCGCCCTTGCCGAAAAGATAGAGATCAAACGGTTCCAAGAATACCGGAAGCGTTTTGCCTAACTCTGCCATTCTGTAGCCTTTATCCTATAGCAAGTTCACTTCGAACCGCTCTAGAGCGTGAGGGAGCGGTACAATTCCACGTACCGCCTGCCCGATTTTTCCCAGGTAAACGCCTGGGCCATGGCCCGGGAAACCATATCACCCCAGGCCGTCTTGTTGTCCCATAACTGGACCGCATCCATAATGGAACGATAAAAATCCTCAGGCTCGGTGCGCAGGAAGGTGAACCCGGTCGATTTCGGCTCCGGATAGGGGATGATGGTATCGCGCAGCCCGCCCATGGAGGAGGCCACCGGCGGCGTGCCGTAGCGGAGCGCGTACATCTGCGTCAGCCCGCACGGCTCGTACCGCGACGGCATGAGAAAGATGTCGCACCCGGACTGGATGCGGTGCGCAAGCTCTTCGGTGTAGGAAACCGCCGCATGGAGCCTGCCTGGATACTGGGCGGCCATCTCCTGAAGGATATTTTCGTACCGCAGGCTCCCTTCCCCGAGCACGACCACGCCGACGTCCTGCTGCATAAGTTGCGGCAGAATATCCAGCAGCAAATCGATGCCCTTCTGCCCGCGCAGACGACCCACAAACCCCAGGAGCGGCCTGTCCATGAGGTCCATGGAAAGGCCCATCTTTTCCAAAAGATCCATCTTGCAGGCGCGCTTGCCGGAAATATCCGTCCGGGAATACGGCGCCGCGAGAAACCGGTCGTTCTTGGGGTCCCAGATCCAATAGTCCGCGCCGTTCAAAACCCCCACCAGTTCGTGCTCGCGGTGGCGCAAAATGCCGTCCAGCCCGAACCCGAACCGCTCGGTCAGAATTTCCCTGGCATAGCTGGGGCTGACAGTGCTTATCATGTCCGCGAGGGCGATGCCGCCTTTCAAAAAGTTAAAGTCGCCGTAGTACTCCACCCCTTCCATGCTCCAAGATTCGAGCGGGAGGCCGGAATCCGGGAACAGGCGTGAGGAGAACCGGCCCTGGAATGCGATGTTGTGGATGGTAATGAGCGTTTTCGTGTTCCGCCAGAAGGGGTCCGTCTGGCGGAGATAGTAAATGTACGCGGGCAAAAGGGCCGCCTGCCAGTCGTGGGCGTGCACGATGGCCGGGGGTTCGCCCATTTCGCGCAGCACCGCCAGAACGGCGCGGCAGAAAAAGATGAACCGTTCGGCGTTGTCGAAGTAATCGCCGTAGTGGTCGTTATAATAGTTTTTCCGGTCAAAGTATTCGCTGCGTTGCAGAAAGTAGACTTTCACGCCGCGGTAATCCGTTTCAAACACGTTGACCGTGATCGGCGCCCAGGGGTACCCGACCGGGCAATTGCGCATGACCAGATTCAGGTCGAATTTGGCGGTACGGAGCGTGCCGTAATAGGGGGTGAACACCGTGGTCGGCACCCCCATGCGGGCCAGGGCGGGCGGCAGCGCCCCCATGACGTCCCCGAGGCCGCCCGTCTTGGAGAAAGGATACATTTCCGATGCAGCGAAACAAACGCGTCCATTCATAGCTGTCTCTCTTTTCGAATAGGCCGGTATTACTTTCTGCGCGCGATGAAATCATCCAGTATGCGACGATGGTCAAAGGCTATGTCGCCCGGCAGGGCATCGAGGGGGAAAAATTTCGCCTCCAGTGCGTCGTCTCCCCCGGAAATGGTTTCGGGGTTGCGGGCTCTCGCCGTGAATACGGTGCTGATGGTATGCATCCGCGTATCCCGTTCGGGGTCGGAGTACACGCCCAAAAGCCCGGTCAGGTCCACGTCAAGGCCGGTTTCCTCCTTGGCTTCGCGCATGGCGGCATGTTCCACGCATTCGCCGTAGTCGACAAAACCGCCGGGAAGCGCCCAGCCCAGGGGCGGGTTCTTCCGCCGGACAAGAACGACTCCCTGTTCCGGGTCATGGATCACCGCGTCCACAGTAGGCGAAGGGGTGCGGTACCGACCGCATTGCGGGCAGGGGCCGGGAAAATCGTCCGCTTTTTTCGCGTTCTGCATAGAAAGTCCTATCCGGCTTCACATGACAGCGGCGCCAAGTCCAAAGAGACTGCCGGGCTAGTAAAGACTAGCCGCTTTGCGTCACAAAAACAAGAACATTGCATAAAAAACCAACGGTGCCAGCTATTTTTTTCGTCTTATCCACGAAAAAACTATAGTTGAAAACGTATTTTTTATAATAAAATCAATACAAAAGAAGAAGGGTTAGGGCGGGACCAGAGGCGAGTGAGCGCATAACAAATATATATTATTGAAAAATTTCTTCCAGAAGGCCAGCGAGGCGCTCCCGGATGGCGGCCGGTGAAAACGCGCTCATGGACGCGGCCGCCCGCGCGCGAAAGTCCTGCGGCACGGGGCGGGAGCGCACCTTGCGTAGCGTTTGCACCAGGGCAGCGCCGTCGATATCCGCCCAGGTCATGTCGCGGCGGAACAGTTCCGGCAGCGCCCGGCACATGGATTCCGGCACGGGAACAAGCGTGTAGGGAACGGGGAAACTGTTCGCCGCCGTCATAAATTCCATATTGCCGGAGTACGCCGTGGCAATGACCGGATTGCCAAAGCTCAACGCCTCGGACAGCGGCAGCCCCCAGGCCTCGGCGTGATGGGTGCTGACGTAGGCGTCGCAAACGGCGTGCAGGGCCGCGATTTGCCCGTCCGACAGCGGCTCCGGGATATCGACAACCAAGGGAAACGCGTCAAGGTTTTGCGGCGCTCGGTATTGCTTCACCACCAGACGGACCTTGTCCTCCTTGCGCGGGAACGCGGCGGCAAAGGCCGTGAGCATGGCGGCCACGTCTTTACGCGGGTTTACCGTGTCCACGATGGTGTAAAAATAAAAGATATCCCGGTCTTCGCGCCGGCCCTGCGGTATCCCGATCCGCTCCATGGCCCAGGCCATGTCCTCGCGGGACGCTTTGGCCCGTTCCACGACGTGCGGCAGCAAAAAGGTCTTCGCGTACGGCAAAAACGCCTGCCGGGAAAATTCCGAACAGGTCCAGATCGCGTCCACCAGGGCCGCGCCTTTGATGAACGGTTGCGGCAGCTGCGGGGTTTCCCATACACCGTACCCGACAAATTTTCTGCCGGGGTCTCGGGGCATGGTTTTCAGAATATCCCCGTAAAAATGCGGCCCCTCGTGAATGACCACAAGGTCGCTGTCTCCGGGGTCGGCCACCAGCGTATGCCCCAACTGCCGCAAGCAGGCGATGTAGGCTTCCCCGGCTCTGCGGTGGCTGATGTAGTCGCTCACATAATAATGGATGTTCATGGCGCGGGCGGCACTATTTCCAGAAGGTCCTGCTTCAAGGCCCAGAACACGGGAAACGCCGCCCTCTCCGCGGCGGGCGAGGCGTCGTCCGCGGGCAGAAGCGCGGCGAGCGGAACGGGTTTGCGCGCCTGAAAAAGCACCCGGCGCAAGGCTTCCAAATCGACAAGCCGCTCGATGCCCCCGTACACGGCCGGGAAATCTTTTCCCCGGTAGACGGCTTCGCCAAAGGGCGTCCATCGTACTTGTGCAGACCGGGCGGTCGCCGGATCAAAAAGCCGGGTATAGTACGCGCCAAAAATGTCCGTATAGCCCGGGTGCAGGGGATGCGTGACCGCCGGGCGCGCCACCGGCATAGCGGCAAGTTCGTCCCATAGCGCGACATGCCGCCGCACGACGTGATCCCAGGTATAGCCTTCCAATACGCGCCGCCGCCCGGCGGAGCCGAGACGGGACCGCAACGCGCCGTCACCGGCGAGAAGCGCTATGGCCTTCGCCAGTTCCGGCACGGCGACGACGCTCTGCTGGGCAAGCTGCAAATGGCGCTGGTTGTCGAACCACACGCCGGAAAGCGCGTCCGTTTCCGGCGTCGCTCCGGGGCCGTAGGTCGGGATGAGCAGGCCCGTCTCGCCGTGGACCACAAGATCGCGGTACCCGTCAAAGTCGGAGGCTATCACCGGCAACGACGCGGCCCCGGCTTCCAGAATGGTCAGCCCGAAGGTTTCCTGGGGGTTGTCCACCGGAGAGAGAAAAATGTCCGCCCCGGCGAAAAGGCGGCGGCGCAAGGCATCATCAGGAGACGGGACCAGTTTGAAGGAAATGCCGTGACGCGCGGCTATTTCCGCGTACGCCGCCGCGGTATCGCCGGCATCCACCCAGCCCGACAGCACCAGGGTGTATTTCCCGCGCCGCAGGCCGCCCTCCTCCGCCCGCAACAGCGCCCGGAAAAGCGGCAGCACGTCCATTTTGGAATAATGGGAAATGCGGGCGAAGACCAGGAGCACCAGATCGTTTTCCGATATGCCGAGTTCCCGCCGCACCGGGGAAGCGAAAGCGCTCTTTTCCTCCGGCGCGGCAAAGTCTTCCGGCGTTACCCCGAGGGGGATGCGCACGATCCTGGGGCAAGGCGCGTCTTCCAGGCCGTAACCGGCGCGCAGCGCGGCGAACATGGCGCCGACCGCCCCTTCCCCCGCTCTGGAGGTGGCGATGATGGCGTCCTTCGCCGTCACGCCCTGCCAGATCTGGTCGAAAAAGCTGGCCGAATACCGCGCGTAGCTTAAGGAATGGGTGGTGCCGGTCACGGCGAACAGGCTGCGGGAAACGGCGTTGCGCAACCGGATAAGCGGCACGGTATCCGCCACGCAATCGGAAAGGTGAAAAACCTCAAAATCCGTGGCGGCAAGCGCTTCCGGCAAGGCGTGGCGCGTATGGACGCGGAACGCGCCGTCTGTATCCCGCTCCGGAAACAAGGCGGCGAGACGCCCCTTCACCAGGGAAACGGCCCGTTCGTCCGTAAGGAAAAAGGAGTAGGTGTCGTATGGGGAGGACGCGATCAGCGCCCGTATGAACCCCTCATTCGCCACGCTCCGCCCCATAATGTCGCCGGTTTCGAAAAAGGGGTGCAGCGTCGCCCATGTTCGTTGTTTTCCCATGGGTTAAGAAAGACATAGAAAATAAGGAATGTCAAACGCCGCCCTTTTCTGGGTAGGGGTAGTGGTCCAGCTTGCGCGCCGGTTAAGGAAGGGCAAGAAAGGCTCGTCCCGTGCGGAACGAAGTGTATCTAAACATGCATGAGCTTCGCGCGGGGCGGGCCTGACGCAGTATCACGCCAAGATGGGCCACTACCCTCCACGGGCAATTCCTGCCGGTTTTTTGTCGCGCCGCGTGCCGGGCAACGGCAACCCCTTCTCTATAATTATCTGGCCCGCTTATTGCATAAAAAGAGACATCCTTACGAAGGGTGGGGGACGGAGGTTGCCGTGAGAGAATTTACGAGAACACAAACCATTTGGGGATTGGGGCTTAGCGACGCGCAGGCGGAGAATATCCGCTCCATGGCGGGCCGCCTGTATTCGCTGGAGCTTTGGCCCGCCGGCGCGATGCCGGATTTCGCCAATGCCGGCAATATGGCCGCGCCCTGCATGGTGTGTTTCACCATGGACTCGTGCAGGCGGTTCATGAGCCTGCCGGCCAGGCAAACCGGCTTCCTTGAACTTACGCCCAAGGTGCTGCTGCTTGATCCCGACGCGGACATGGCGACCATTGACGAAGCGCTGACGTTCGGCGTTTCCGACATCATCCGCCCGCCTCTTGCCAAAAAACGGTTTTCCGCCTGCCTGCGTAAAGCGGCGGAAGCCGCTGCCCTGCAGCGCGACATCCAGAATATGGCCCACGAAGTCTTCATTGAACGCGAAATGCTTGAGCGGAAAAATGAGGCGCTCTCCTTCCTCGTCAATTTTTTGAGCCGTATCTCCGAAGCCCTGGATGAAACGGAACTGCTCGGCAAGGCATTCACATGCCTGAAGCAGCTTTTCCCGGTCATGACGATGCATGCCGCCATTTTTTCCAAGGATGACAACAACGCTCTTTCCGCCGACCTTTTCATCGCCGCTCCCGCCGACACCCCCGCGTACAACGCCTGGAGGAACAGCCTGCTGGAAATCGGCAACGGCATGGAGCACAGCGGCGCGGTAAACCCGACCACCATCCATCTTCCGCTTTCCGGCGAGGCCGCGTCCAGCGCCCGTCCGGGAGACGGCCACATACTGACGCTGCCCGTCCATATCGGCGACAGCTCGCAACTGTACCTGATGCTGCTCACGTCCATGGAGCGCAACCTTAGCCGGGATCAGGCCCTCGCACTTGATTCCGCCTTGCGCCACATGGCCAGCACCATAAAAAACGTCCGCCGCTACCAGGAAGTCTGCAATTTCGCGGACCGCGACAGCTTGACCGGCGCCTTCAACCGCAGGCACTTCGAGCAGACCCTGCAGGCGGAAATCGCCCGCCACGAGCGGTATGGCGACGAGATTTCCCTGTTGATCCTCGACATCGACCACTTCAAAAACATCAACGACTCCTTCGGCCACCTCAAGGGTGACGAAGTGCTGCGCGCCGTTGTCGGCATCATCACCGCGACCGTCCGGCAAACGGATTACTGCGTCCGGTACGGCGGCGAGGAATTTGTGGTCCTTCTGCCCCATACCTCAAGCAGCAACGCGGCGTGGCTCGCCGAACGGCTGCGTAAAAAAATCCAAAAACTCTCTTTCCGGGCGGGCAAAAACAGCTTCGGGGTTACCGCCAGCATCGGCGTGGCCACTATCCCCACGGGAGAAAGCAAGGATGGCGCCGCCCTGACGAGCGAAGCGGACCAGGCGCTCTACCTGGCCAAGAACGGCGGCCGGAACAAGGTTATGGTTTTCACGACGGAGGGCAGCATGGCCGCCTCCCTCTAGAGCATTTTCGCTGTGGGCGGACAAACGTTGCAACGACGCTCCGCTCCGGCCCGGCGGCATTGTAATCACCTTATAAAAAGCGGATCGTCCTTCCCGGTCCGCTTTTTTTTACGCCCCCGCATGACGCGCGAAGCGGATCAGGACATTGCGGGCTTGAAATCCCCACACGTTCGGGATATTGATAAATAATTCGCCAAGGAGGGATAATGCGCCCCTTTACCCACAAAAATTCCATCGGCACGTTCTTTGACGTGCTTACGGACCCCAGCGGGAGCGGCACGCCGGATATCGCCGCCCGGAGAGGCGCCACCGCGCGGCAGGACGCCATTATTTCCGTTCTCTCCGGTGATGTGAACCTGGACCAGTTGCCGGAATTCGCGGCAAGCCTGCGGGAACTGCTCACCAGTTCCGTGCAGCTGATCGTGCTGGACCTTTCCCGTGTTACCGTCTTCAGCCCCAACGCGGCCAGCGTGCTTGTCAACTTCGTGAGCTTCGTCGAAGGCGGCGGCAAACGGCTGGTGCTGTTCCGCCCCAGCCGGACCGTGCGGACCGTGCTCGATACCCTGCACCTGACGCACCTTTTTGAAATCCAGCAAACCGAGGATGAACTGCTTCTGGACCTTCCGGACTGAGGCCCGGTTTCAGAATGACTCGCGGGGACGCCCGCCAGCAGAGGACATATGCCATATTATCTGAAACACTACTTCATGCCGGATTTCAACCACAAGCGCATCCGGCCCGTGCCCATGGCGGACGGCAGCACCGTGGCCCACTACCTCGGCTACGTGCAGAACGTGGTCGCGGGGCAGGTCCTTGCGGAACTGATCCATATTGACGCCATACCCGAAGGCTACCACGCGCAGGACCAGCCCGGCGGGGCCATGGGGCGCGGGGACGACGCGCCCATTCCCCTGGAACACGATTTTCCCCAGCAGGAAGAACTTGCCGAAACGTTTGAGGAAGAAGAACAGGGGTACTGGAATTTCCTGCAAAATCTCCGGAAAATGGACCACCGGTTTATCTACAACAACCCTGTTTTCCCCCTGGGCCCCAACTGCGCCCGCGACCCCCAATACCCCAACCGCATCATCGCGCTCGCCAACGGATACGGGTTCTACCACCAGGGCCTGATTACCGTGAAAAAACTGCTGAACGTCCGCCAGGATGTGAATTTCCACACGGGCAACATTACCTTTGTCGGCGATATCGTGGTGCACGGCGACGTATGCCCCGGCTTTTCCCTCACCGGGAGCAGCATCCTGGTCAAGGGCAGGATGGATGGCGGCAAAATCAAGGCCAGGGGCAACGTCGTCGCCGAGTCGGGCATCAAGGGCTCCCCGGATGCCCGCATCCGGGCCGGGCTGACGGTCCGGGTGGCCAGTTGCGAACGCTCGACCATCGTGACGCCGGGCAACCTTATCGTTGACGGCACCGTCCTGCACAGCGAGCTTTTCGTCGGCGGTTCCCTGGTCATCAACGGCAGGCTCCAGGGCGGCAGCGCGCATGTGGGGGGCCTCGTGTTCGTCAAGGAACAGCTCGGCAACATCCAGGGCGCGCCGACCCAGATATCGCTCGGGTACAACCCCCTTGATTTCCTGCGGTTACAAGAAATCAAAGCCATGGAGCAGGAACAGGAACAAAAGCTGGCCATGCTCGCCAAACTGGCGCGCAAGGGTCCGCAGTTCGCGGAAGACGTCGCTCCCGCGCAGGAACTCGCCACCCGGAAATGCGAACTCATCGGAAAAATGCACCGGGACGGCTGGCGTAAATTTACCGCCGACACGAGCAGAACGGACCGCGCGCGGGTCATCGTGCCGGGAATTGTTTATCCGGGCGCGGAAATAACGATCGGCCGCGCCTACCACAAGGTCATTGACGAACAACGCGACGTGTTCTATGCCCTGCACGAGGAAGAAATCGTGCACGGCTTTCCGGCCATCTCAAAGGACAAAATGCACCGCATCGCCGGCCTGGAAGAAGACGACTGACCATGACCGCAGACACCCTCACCGCTTCGCCCGTTCATGACGGCTCTTCCCTCACGGATATCCTCGTAACTCGTGGCGGAAGAACCTCGCCTATGCTGGGCAGCGGCGGCAAAGCGCGCGAACTGGCCGTGCTCGACGCCGCGGCCGACGCAAAAAATCCTTTCGCGCCGGAACGGCATTTGCCCCTCCTGGTCGGCGGCGGGGTCGGTTTTGCCGCGCTCGCCCTTGCGGAACGGCTTGAGGCCGCCTGCGGCAGCGATTTCGCCCTTGCCGTCGTGGACAAGGAAACCCCTATTGTTGCAGCCAGCGGCCTGCAGGGCCGCCTCGCCCGGTACCCCGGCGTGCGCTGGATCAGCGCGCCGACGCCCGAGGAAGCCTTGCGCGAACTGACCCGCTGGCAGGCCGAGCACGGCAACCGGCCCCTCTTCCACTTCAGCCACCCCTTTTACCTGCGGCTGGACAGGGCGTATTACAACGCCGTGCGCGAGGCGGCAAACGCGAGCGCCCGGTACAATCTGTGGGAAAAGGCCGCGTACCCCAAGTTCGCCTCCGGAGAACCCCGGCTTCTGCTCCTGATGAGCAAATATTTCCTGACCGGGGAGATCGTCTCGGCCTGCGAGCGCCTCGGCATCGCGCACCGGCTGTTGCAGGTGCCGGACGGGGAGATGGGCCACGCGGAGTTCGTGGAGCGGCTGCTCGGCGCCGTGCTGGAGTTCAAACCCGACTGCATCGTGACCATCAACCACCTCGGGGTCGACCGCGAAGGCATCCTGATGAACCTGCTCGAGCGGTTGCGGCTCCCGCTGGCTTCCTGGTTCGTGGACAACCCCCACCTGGTGCTGGCCCACTATACGGATCTGGTCAACCCCTGGGCCGCCATATTTACCTGGGATTCGGACAATATCCCCTCGCTCAAGGCTCTCGGCTTCGAGCACGTCTTTTATATGCCGTTGGGAACGGACGCCACGCGGTTCCACCCCCCCAAGAAAGAGGAAGAACTGCCGCCGGGCCACCCCTGGCGCGCGGACGTTTCCTTTGTCGGCAACTCCATGGTGCACAAGGTCACCGCGCGGCTGGACAAGCTGAACCTGCCCGAGGAACTGGCCTCCACCTACAAGCAGGTCGCGGCGGAATTCGCCGAGAGCGAGATCCGGTCCGTGGAGGATTTCCTGCATACGGCCCGTCCGGAACTGGTGCCGTTTTACCGGGGGCTTGGGGATGCGGTCTCCCAACTCGATTACGAAGTTTTGCTGACCTGGGAATCGACCCTGCAATACCGGTTGTCCTGCGTCATGGCGATGTTCCCGTTCGCGCCCCTGATCGTCGGCGACGACGGCTGGCTGGAACTTCTGGCCCGGGAAAAGCGGCCCTGGCGGCGGCACCCGGAAGTGACCTATTATACGGACCTGCCCGCCTTTTACCCCGGCTCTGCCATCAACTTCAACTGCACCAGCAAGCAGATGAAAGGCGCCGTGAACCAGCGGATTTTCGACGTGCCCGCGACCGGCTCCTTCTGCCTGACGGACTGGCGCGAACAGATCGAAAACCTGTTCGAACCGGGGAAAGAGGTCATCTGCTACCACTCCCCGGAAGAGGCGGAAGAGTTGATCCGCCGGTACCTCGCCGCCCCCGAAGAGCGCGAAACCGTCATCCGTGCCGCGCGGCGCCGCGTGCTTGCCGACCATACCTATGAAAAAAGACTCACCGACCTTGTCGCGACGATGCGCCGCACCTTCGGCTGACCCGCGGCCCCTGCTCCCCGGCATGGCGGCAGAAAATGCCGCATCCTTGCGGCACATGGCTTTTTTTGTTCTCTGCGCCCTCGCCACGGCCTGGTTGTGGCAGGCATCGCCCGCCCTGGCGGCAAAAGCCGCTACGCCCTCTTCCTCCGCCCCGCCGGTTCCGGCAGCGACAGCCGCCGCCCACGTCTCCACACAGGCGCGGCGGGATTTCGCAAAAATCCTTATTGCGGGCGCGCGCGAGGAAGTCGCCCGCAGGCCGTGGTATCGCAGCGCTTACTATTCCGGCGGCTTCCCCCCGGAAAACGAGGGCGTCTGCACGGACCTGATCTGGCGCGCGTTCACGTTCGCCGGGTATGACCTTAAACGGGCTCTGGACGCGGACATCAAAAAGAACAAACCGGCCTACCCGCGCGCGGCGAGGCCCGATCCGAACATCGACTTTCGCCGCGTTCCCAACCAGACGGTTTTTTTCCGCCGCCACGCCGCAGCGCTTACCACCCGCATCGACACCGCGAACCTGAACGCCTGGCAACCGGGGGACATCGTGGTCTTTGCCAACCCGGACCACATTGCCATTGTGTCGGACAAGCGCAACCAGGACGGCATCCCCCTCCTCCTGCACAACCAGGGTCCCTTCGCGACGGAGGGCGATGACTTCATGGCCTGGTACGCGAGGGGAATCGTCGCGCATTTCCGCTTCACGCCGTGACGCGCTCCGCGCGAACGGCAAAAAAGCCGCGAGGACTGCTTCCTCGCGGCTTTTTTGCCGTTTGCATCCGGCTCGTCCCGGACGCAACCCCTCGGTATCAGGCGTCAAAATCAAGGCGGAAAATTTTTCCACTTACGGCGAAGTTGCGGCGGCAGAAAAATCCTTACGTTTTTATCATATTTAATTAATTGCTGTTTTTTACTTTGGCACCAACATTGCTTTATGCCAGACATCAAACCCCTCAAAGGAGGATTATGTTATGTCTTTGGTCATAAACCACAACATGATGGCGATGAACGCCGCTCGAAATTTGAGTAACAGTTACAGCAGTCTTTCAACCTCGGTGCGCAGGCTTTCTTCGGGCCTCCGCGTCGGGCAGGCGTCGGACGACGCGGCGGGCCTCGCCATCCGCGAACTGATGCGGGCCGACATCGCATCCCTGAACCAGGGCGTGCGTAACGCGAACGACGCCATCTCGATGATCCAGACCGCCGACGGCGCTCTCGGCGTCATCGACGAAAAGCTGATCCGCATGAAAGAACTGGCCGAACAGGCCGCCACGGGTACCTATAACTCCGACCAGCGTCTGATGATCGAATCCGAATATCAGGCCATGGCCTCGGAAATCACCCGTATCGCCAACGCCACGGACTTCAACGGCGTGCACCTGCTCAACGGCAACCTGTCGAGCAACGAACACGACGGCAGCGGCCTCGTTTCCAAGGGCAAGATGAAGATCCACTTCGGCACCGGCAACGACTCGGCGGAAGACTATTACTACATCCGTATCGGCAACGCCACGGCCTCGGCTCTCGGCGTCGGCAACGAAGCGGACAGCTCCATGGGCGGCTACACCGTATCCACCCAGGCCCGGGCTCAGCTCGCGGTCGCCACGATCAACCAGGCGATCATCTCCAAGGACAAGATCCGCGCCCACCTCGGCGCCATGCAGAACCGCCTGGAAAACACGATCAGCAACCTGCAGATCCAGGCTGAAAACATGCAGGCCGCGGAATCGCGTATCTCCGACGTGGACGTCGCGACGGAAATGACGGAATTTGTACGGAACCAGGTCCTGACGCAGGCCGCCGTCGCCATGCTCTCACAGGCCAACTCGCTCCCGCAGATGGCCCTGCAGCTCATCGGCGGTTGATGACAGGAAGCGATTGGCTGAGGCAGACCAAAGACAGAAATACGGGGGGAGTACCCCTCCCCCCGTATTTTCCCTCCCGGTCCGTTTCAGCGGGAATGGCGCCCCAGATAGGCTAATGGCAGGCAAGCGAATGAACGGTACTTACGCGTCCTCCGTCACATCGTCCGGGAAAGGCAGTTCTTCTTCCGGCAGGATGTGTTCCAGGGCAAGGCAGGCAACGATTTGCTCCGCCCGCTTGAGGCTTGGGCCGTCACTAATAAATTCGCGGTTGTCCGGCAGAGTGACCCGCACGGTAAACACCTTGGCGTGTTCCGGGCCGGAGCTGCCGACCAGGGCATACACGGGCCGTTCCTTAAAGCGCCGTTGCGTCACTTCCTGCAGCAGGCTTTTGCAGTCCTTGCTGGGACCGCCCTGCTTCTGAACGGGCCATTTGCCGTCAAACACCGTCCGCACAACGGTGGTGACAGCATCAAACCCGCCGTCAAGGTACACAGCGCCCAAAAGCGCCTCAAAGGCGTCGCTGAGGAGCGAAGGACGCTCCCGCCCCCCCTGGCTCTCTTCCCCTTTTCCGAGAAGAAGCGCCGTATCAAGGCCGCATTCCTGCGCAAGCCCCGACAAAAAAGGCTGACTCACTATCTTCGCCCGCATCCGGGTGAGATCGCCTTCCCGCACATCGGAAAACCGGTTGAAAAGCTCTGAAGAGACACACAACTCCAAAACCGCATCCCCCAAAAATTCCAGCCGTTCGTTATGTTCCGCGCCGCCTCCGTGCTCGTTGGCATAGGAGCTGTGGGTTAACGCCACGGCCAGCAGATCCTTGTCCACGAACGAATAGCCAAGCGCGTCCTCAATGTGTTGCAGCATGCGGCACGTCCCCTTTCTTCCCCATACGAAAGTAAAATCTAAGTGACTGTAAACGCTTGCACGGCGTATGGCAAGGCCGTCGCCCCTCTTTATATTCTCCGCCCCGCACGAAACCGTCAATAAACCGGCATAGCCGCTGCCGCGTTTTCGCTATCCCTTGACAGAACCCGCAATGCCCCCTACCTATGCTGCAACGATAAGGAGAATACCCATGGCATACGATATCTGCATGGTGAAGCTTATTACCGGTGAGATGGTCATCGGCAAACGCGACGCTGAAAAAAAGACGATCAACGACCCTGCCGTGCTGCAGACCGTTCCCACCCAGCAGGGCGTGCAAATGCTGCTCATGCCCTACGGCTACCCTTTTGAGCAGGATTTCACGGGGGCCCTTTCCCTCGACCACGTCATCTACGCCTATAAAAGCTGCCCGGAAGAGTTGAAGGACAAATACCTGGAAGCCACGTCCAACCTGACCCTTTCCTCCGGCGGCCTTGGCGGCCTTAACCTGAAAAATCCCGGCCCCGGCGCGGGCGGCGATATCGCCAGCCTTCTGCGCGCGAAGTAAACCGGTTCAGCATACACGGGCGGACGAATTTTTCCGCCCGCCCGCTTCTCTCCCTTCCACCCCAGCGTAGCAACGGGTACCCATGCGACACCTTCTGCCCCTTCTGCCCAAGCCGAGCCGGTACCTCGGCATAGAGCCGGGTTCCGTCCACAAGGACTCGGCCCGGGTCTCCCTGCGCGTGGCCCTTGCCTTTCCCGACAAATACGAAGTCGGCATGTCCTACCTGGGCCAGAAAATCCTGTACGGCATCCTGAACGCCAGAGAGAACTGGCAGGCCGAGCGTCTTTTCGCGCCGGATCTGGACGCGGCGGCGGTTCTGCGCGAGCATAATACGCCCCTTGCCACCATGGAGTCCGATACCCCCCTTGCCGATCTTGCGGCCATCGGGTTCAGCATTACCCACGAGCTTTGCTACACCAACGTCCTGTACATGCTGGATCTTGGCGGTATTCCCCTGCACGCGGCGGACCGGAGCCGTGAACCCGGGAAATGGCCCCTCATCATGGCCGGAGGCGGCTGCGCGCTCGCGGCGGAACCGTTGACGCCCTTCGTGGACATTATGTTCCTGGGCGAAGGCGAGGCCATGATCGTGGAAACCCTGGAAATTCTTGAACGGTACCGGGGAACGGTGCATACGGCCACGGACAGGGAAGCCATGCTCCGGGAAATGGCGAAGGTTCCCGGCGTCTACGTGCCGGAATTTTTCGCACCCGGACCGGACGGCGCCATGCGCCCGCTGTTCGCGGATATCCCGAAGCCGGGCCGCCGCATTGTGCCCGACCTGGATGACGGCGCCTACCCCGTGGAGCAGGTTATCCCCTTTGGCGCGGTGCACAACCGCCTGGCCCTTGAAATCGCGCGCGGCTGCACGCGCGGCTGCCGCTTCTGCCAGGCGGGCATGACCTACCGCCCCATCCGGGAGCGCAGCGTCGCGTCGCTTAACGCCACCCTGGAATCCTGCCTTTCCGGCACCGGGTACGGGGAGGTATCCTTCCTTTCCTTAAGCACCGGCGATTTTTCCGCGCTCAAATCACTGTTCACGGCCTGCGCCGCCCGCTGCCGCGAGGAAGAAATTTCCCTGTCCCTGCCGTCCTTGCGCGTGGGGTCGGTTGACGACGACATCATGGGGCAGATCGCGGGCATCCGCCGCACGGGCGCGACCCTCGCCCCGGAAGCGGGCAGCCAGCGGCTGCGCGACGTCATCAACAAGGGCGTGACGGAAAACGACCTGATCTGCCATATCCAGAAGCTGTTCGAGCATGGCTGGCAGCAGATAAAGCTCTATTTCATGATCGGCCTGCCCACGGAGACGGACGAGGACATTTTCGCCATCGCGGACCTCTGCCGCAAAGCGCGCGACGCCGCTGGGCCGGGCATCAAGCGGCTGCAGATAACCGCCGGGATTTCCCCCTTCGTGCCCAAGCCGCACACGCCCTTTCAATGGGAGGCGCAGATATCCCGCGAGGAAATCCACCGCCGCGTCGGGCTCCTGCTCGGCGAGCTGAAAAAGGAAAAACGGATCGTCATGCGCTGGCACGACCCGGCGACAAGCTTCCTGGAAGGCATTTTCTCCCGTGGAGACAGGCGTCTCGCCCCGGTGGTGGAGCGCGCGTACGCGAAAGGCGCGGTCTTTGCCAGTTGGATGGAACATTTTTCCCTGGATCCCTGGCTTGAAGCCATGGCGGAAGAAGGCCTTTCCCCGGAAGCGTACCAGGCCGCCATCCCGCCGGACGCGCCGCTCGCCTGGGACCACCTGGAAAACGGCGTCTCCCGCGAATTCCTCCTGCGCGAGCGCGCCAACGCCATGGCCGGAAAAACCGTCAACGACTGCCGGTACGGCGCCTGCCTCGCCTGCGGCGCGTGCGACACCAAAACGCCCTCCCTGCTGCCCAAACGCGACGAAGGGGCGCGCTATGCGAACGCGCTCAACTTTCCCCAGCGGGATCAGAACGGCCATGCGCCGGTCCTGGACGCGCACGGCCGCGTGGTGCCCAAAGACGGCTGGAAAAAAGAGGAAGAAACGCCGCAGGGCGCCAAAAAACGCCCCCCGGCCATCAGCGAGCACCTGGCGCACAAGGCCATGCACCTGCAGTTGTGGTACGAACGCAAGGGGCTGTCGGCATACTTGAGCCAGCTTGAGTTGCAGAGCCTCTTCGAGCGGGCTTTGCGGCGGGCGGACATTCCCCTTTCCTTTTCCCAGGGGTTCCATCCCCTGCCCGTGCTTTCCTTCTGCCGCGCCCTGCCCGTCGGCGTTTCCAGCGAAGGGGAATGGCTGAGCATCCACCTGCGCGAGTACCGCGACCCCGCGGCCGTGGTGGCGGGGCTCGGTACCATATTGCAGGGCCTCACCGTTACCGACGCGGAAATTCTCATGGTCAACCGCCGCCCGGCGGAAAGCGAAGCGGACATCTTCCGCCTGGAGTATACCGGCGACCCCGCCCGGCGCGAATCGTTCATGAACGCATGGCGCGCGATTGCCGGGAGTGCTGCCATCCCTTGGACGCGGGCCACCAAAAAAGGGGATAAGGAAGGCGACGTCCGTGAGGCCCTGAAAAAAATACTGTTCACGGACGAAGACGCCTGTATTCTTCAGATGTCATGGGAAAACGGCTACGTTTCCCCCCTGGCTCTGGTACGCGCCGCACTGGCGCATGTAACCGCCGATTTCGCCCTGTCCGAGTTCAGCCTGACGAAATTGCGCCGGTAGATACGATTTTGGAGGCCAGCATGTCTTTCCGCCATTTTTTGTTTGCCTTTTCCTTCTGCCTGACGAGTTTGTTCCCCGCCTTCACGGCGGACGCCGCCGTTTCCAAACAGGCTCCCCCCAAGGATACGCCCATGCCCTACAGAAGCACCGTTCTCCCTTCCGGCATTTCCCTGACATACCTTCCCAACGGGCTCGCCGTCGCTGTGAAAAAAGACACCCGCTTTCCCCTGGCGTCCCTCCGGCTGTATGTGCATGCGGGTTCGGCCTTTGAAACCCCGGATATCGCCGGCATCAGCCATCAGCTTGAGCATATGGTGTTCAAGGGAACGGAAAGCCGCCCCAAAGGCGCCATCGCCACGGACATCGAAAAGGCGGGCGGGTATCTCAACGCCGCAACCAGCTTCGATTACACCGTATACCTGACGGACATGCCTTCCGAACACTGGAAGCTCGGCATGGACGTGCTCAAGGACATGGCCTTCCATCCCAGCCTGGAGCCGGAAGAGCTGGAATCGGAAAAGGAAGTCGTCCTGGCCGAATTGCAGCGCGGCGAAGACTCCCCTTCCAACAGGCTGTTCAAACGCGTGCAGGCAAGCGTGCTCAAAGGTACGCCGTACGAACGGCCCATCATCGGGTATCCTGAAACCATCCGCGCGTACACGGTCGAAAAGATGCGCGCGTATATCAAGAATCTGTACCAGCCGCAGTCCATGATGCTCCTGGTGGTCGGCGACGTGGACCCCGCCGCCGTCCTTGAAGAAGCGACAAAGACCTTCGGCGACCTGGCCAACACCGCGCCGGTCGTTCCGCCCAAGACCATGCTGCCCGAGGAGTTTCCCGCCGGCGGCCCGCAGGTCGAAATTGAGACCACCCCCTGGAACAAAGCGCACATCAGCGTGTCTTTCCCCGGCGTTGCCCAGATGGACGCGCGCGCCCCCGCCCTGGATGTTTTTTCCCAGCTTCTGGCGGGGGATACGTCCGCATACCTCTACAAGACCTATAAGTACGACAAGCGGCTGGTGGATACCATTTCCGTCTCCAGCTACACCTTTGAGCGCACCGGGCTGTTCACCATTTCCGCCACCCTTGATCCCGACAAACTCGGCGTATTCTGGGAATCCCTCGTCAAAGACCTTGCCGCGCTCGCGCATAAAAAATTCCCGAAACAGGAGCTGGACCGCGCCAAACTGGCCGTTACCGACGGCTTGTACCGCCAGAAGGAGACCGTTGCGGGAACGGCGTCGGCTTTGGGGTATTTCCTCTTTTTCGGCGGCGGCGAAGACGCGGAACAAACGTATTTGCAGCAAATCGACCTGGCTGACGAGGCCGCCATCGCGAAAGCGGCGTCAAGCGTCCTGCGGCCCGAGCGGCTTTCCTTAAGCGTGCTCGCGCCCAAAATGCCGCCTCAGGATGCCGCCCGGAAAAAAGCCCCCCCGCGCGAGCCGGATACTGCCTGGTACACCAAAACCCTGCTCGCGGCCTGGCCCATGTCCAAGGATGGTCAAAGCGCGGCGGCAAAAGCGGATACCGGCCCGGAACGTGAAGTGATCGAACTCGGCAAAGGGCGCACGCTCATCCTGCAGCCGGATGCCAGCATGCCCTATGCGGCGGTGGACCTTGTCCTCGCCGGGGGCGACAGCTTGCTCCAGCCGGACCAGCAGGGCCTGGCCGCCCTGGCCGCCGCCGTGCTGACCAGGGGCACCAAGACCATGGATGCCGTGGCGCTTGAGGCCTTCAAGAACGACCGCGCCGCGTCCCTCTCCGCCGGTTCCGGGCGGGAAACGTTCAGAATATCCATGGACTACCCCGTCCGTTTTGCCCCGGATATGTGGAACCTCCTGCACGAAACCCTGACGAGCGCCACGCTTCCGGAAAAGGAAGTGGAACGGTCCAAGGAAAACCAGATAGCGGCCGTCGTCTCCCGGGAAGACCAGCCTCTGGGGCTCGCCTTCAGGCGGATTTTCCCCTTCCTGTTCGGGCCGCACCTCTACGGGTACCAGTCCCAGGGCGATACAAAGACGGTCGCCGCCTTCAAACGCAGCGACGTGGCCGCCTTCTGGAAGCGGCAAGCCCGCGCGCCGTGGGTCCTTTCCGTCTGCGGCACTTTTGACCGGGACGCGGTCATCGCGGCGGCCAAAAAACTGCCCGCGCCCGCCGGGGAAGCGCCCGCCATCGCGCCTCCCGCCTGGAGCGCGGACAAAGACCTGACCATCACATTGCCGGAGCGCAACCAGGCCCACCTGTTCCTGGTTTTCCCGGCAGCGCCCGTCGGCAGCGCGGACGAACCGGGAATGGATCTGTTGCAAAACATTCTGGCCGGGCAAAGCGGCCTGCTGTTCCGCGACCTGCGTGACAAGCAGGGGCTCGGCTACACGGTCACGGCCTTTCAGTGGCAGGCCCCCCTTGCCGCGACCCTCATGTTCTATATCGGCACGGAACCGGACAAGGTGGCTGTCGCGAAAGAAGGCTTTGCCAAGGTCATCGCGGAATTGCATGCGAACGCGCTCCCCGAGGAAGAACTGACGCGGGGCAAGAACCAGATGCAGGGCGACTACGTCCGCGCGCGGCAACGGATGAGCGCCCGCAGTGCCGAAGCGGCCAACCTGGCGATTCTGGGCCGCCCCCTTGACGCGGAAAAAGCGGTCATCGACGCCGCGATGCGGCTGACGCCGGAGGAATTGCAAACGCTTGCACGCAAATATCTTATTATGGCTAAGGCTTACGTAGTGACTGTCGTTCCGCGATAACCCATTGTCCTCATTTTACGCAAAGCGGGGTGTATGCCCGGAAAGCCGTTGCCTTTGGCGGTAATTCCGGGTATACACCCCGTTTCACCATAACAACCGTGCTCCTATAACTTTTTTTATACACAGTATGATGACAAAACCTCCCTCTCCCTATGACGCCATGCCCTGGCTCAAGCATTACGATGCCGGCGTTCCGCACAACCTGGACGCCTTTGAGCCCGCTAACATCTGCACCCTGCTGGACACCGCGGCCAAAGAACAGCCCGACGCCCTGGCCGTCATTTTCCGGGATTACAGACTGACCTACGCCCAGCTTCTGCGCCAGGCGGAAATCATGGCCGCCAACCTGGCCCAGCATGGGGTCCGGCCCGGGGACCGCGTCGCGATCATGATGCCCAACGTGCCGCAGATCATCCCCACCTTCTGGGCCGTGCTGAAAGCCGGGGGCACGGTTGTGATGACCAACCCCCTGTACATGGAAACCGAACTGCTGCACCAGATGACGGACGGCGGCGTGCGCCACCTCATCAGCATTGCCGCCTGCTGGCCGAAGCTGAACGCCATGCGGTTCCGCCTCGGGGTTGAAAAGTTCTTCATCACCGACAACTCGGAAATGCTGGGCTGGCCCAAGCGGTTGCTCTACAAATTCACGGGCAAAAAAGACCCTTCCGTGCCGGAAGTGGAATACGACAACCGCCAGGTTTTCCCGTATGCCGCGCTGCTGCAGGGCAGCAAACGGCTGTGCGCGCCGTATGGCGACCCGAACGAACAGCTTGCGCTCCTTCAGTATACCGGCGGCACCACCGGCACCCCCAAGGGCGTCATGCTCACCCACGCCAACCAGTCCGCCAACGTGACGCAAACCGTCGCGGTGTTGCAGGTTCTCAAAAGTAAACCGCAGGTGTTTGCCGCGCTGCTGCCCATCTTCCACGTGTACGGCCTTGCAACCTGCCTTCTGCTGCCCACGATACTGCGCGCGGCCTGCGTCATGATCCCACGCTACGACCCGGGGGAATTCCTGGGGCTTATCGCCAAACACAAAATCACCGTGTTCCCCGGCGCTCCGAGCGTCTACCTTTCGCTGTTGCAGCATAAGGATTTCACCAAGTACGATATTTCATCCCTGTCCTACGGCATTTCCGGCTCCGCCCCGATCCCGGCGGCGTCCCTGGAAAAATTCCAGTCCCTCAGCGGCTGCAAATTGCTGGAAGGCTACGGGCTGACCGAAAGCTCGCCCATCACCCATCTCACCCCGGCCGAAGGCATGCAAAAATTCGGGGCCATCGGCGTGCCGCTGCCCGGCACGCGGGCGCGTATCGTGGATATGGACGTGGGCATCATCGAAATGCCCGCCGGGGAACCGGGCGAACTCATCATCAAAGGACCCCAGATCATGAGCGGGTACTACAACCGGCCGGACGAAACCGCCGGCGCGCTCCGGAACGGCTGGCTCTATACGGGCGATATCGCCTACATGGATGAGGACGGCTATTTCTACATCATCGACCGCAAAAAGGACATGGCCATTGTCGGCGGGTACAACGTGTACCCGCGCGAAATCGACGAGGTGCTGCTCGATCACCCCGGCGTGAAGGAAGCCGTCAGCGTTGCCCTGGCCCATCCCACGCGCGGCGAGATGGTCAAGGCCTTTGTGGTTCTCAAGGACGGCGTCGCCCTGACGGGCACCGATATCGTCAAATACTGCCGCCAGCGTCTTGCCGGGTACAAGGTGCCGCGCCAGGTGGAATTCCGCGACGCGCTGCCCCGCGCCGCCACGGGCAAGATTTTGCGCCGCACCCTCCAGGCGGAGGAAATGGCGAAATACGAAGCGGAAAGAATAGCCGCCGAGACGGCTCGGGATGCGGCGCAACCCCAGGCGGAAAAAGGCGAAGACTAGCCATGCGCCTCGTTGTGCAACGGGTCAGGCAGGCCTGTGTCAGTATCGGCGGCGAAACCGTTGCCGCCATCGACACGGGCCTGCTTGTTCTTGCCGGGCTCGGCCCGCAGGACGCGGAGGCGGAATCCTGGCCGAAGATCGAAGCGGTTCTCGCTAAATTGCCTGTTCTGCGTATTTTCCCGGACAACGAAAACCATATGAACGTCGGCCTTGCCGATTGCGGCGGAGAAATACTGCTCGTATCGCAGTTCACTCTGTTCGCGGACTGCCGCAAGGGCAGACGCCCTTCCTTCCACCTCGCCTGCCCGCCGGACCGTGCCCGGCCTCTTTTTGAAAAGGTCGTCGCCGCAACCGAAGCGTTGCTGCCCGGCAAGGTCAAATCGGGAATTTTCGCGGCGGATATGGACGTGGCCCTCGTCAACTGGGGGCCGGTTACCATTATCCTCGACAGCGAAGACTTTTAGGGCCTGTTCACACTACGGTCTTTTTGCCCTCCAGGCTGTGCCGGATTTCGCCTTTTATGAGGAAACGGATTAGAGCTGCCCGCCGGGAGCAAACTGCGCGGCGTCTTCCGTCAACCGCGAGCTGCGCAGTGTGGACGCCGCCGCCCGGCCGTGAACACTGTCCGGGTATTGCTCCGCGAGCTGTTGCAACGCCTTGCGCCATTCCGGCGTATTCCCCTGCTTTCTGTAGATGCCCGCGATACGGAACAACAACCCCTGGCGTTGCGGATCGGCGGGAGCAAGGTTGGCCATGTACCGGTTGGCGTAATCCAGAGCCTCGGCGAACCGGCCCGACGTTTCGCTGATATCCATGAGCGACGAGAGGAGGGAGTTGATCTTGCCGGTATCCGCATGTTGCGGGTCTTTCTGGGCTATGGCGAGAAACCGGTTCAAGGCGCTCCGGCCATAGGTATAGGCATCTTGCAGCTTGCGGTCGTTCTCGGCGTCCTTCGCAAGGAAATACTCGGCATAGGCCTGCTGCTTTTCATCCAGTTTGCCCGTTGCGGCCACGCGCGACCAGAGAGGTTCCGCCTCCCGGCTTTTGCCCAGATTCTCCCGCGACAACGCCAGGGCGTAATCAAGCTGCAACCTGGCTTTGGCCGTCAATTCCCACAGGGCGACCTGCTCGCCCAGTTTTTCAATGGCTTCCCACTGGTCATTGTCAAGGTTGATAATCAGGGCGAGCAACAGCGCCTGTTCGGAATACTGGGGATCTTTGGCCCCGAGGAACATGGGGGCGATCATCTTCAGCGCGCCGTCCGGGTCCCGCTGCTGCCACATGCTGTTGGCGAGCGCCAGGCGGCTTTCCGTCGGCATGCTCTCCTCCTGTTTCTGCAAGAGCGGATTGTTCTGCCAGTTGGCGAGAACCTGGCCGGAGCGGTTACGCTGGGCGCTTTCAGCCGCCAGAGCGGAAAAGGCCTTCATGGCGACTTCCTCGGCGCGCGGCACGAGCTCGTGCTTCGGGAATTTTTGGGCCAACTCCGTGCACTGCGCAAGGGCATCCTCATACCGGTTGTTGGCAAGATACCACATGGCGAGTTTGAGCTGCGCCAGGGGAACCAGCTCGCTTGACGGGTGGTCCTTAATAATTTTCCGATAAATGTCGGCTGTTTTGAAATTCCGCGTTCCCTGAAACACCGTCATCATGGTCGCGAGTTCCGGCGCATCGTTGATGCCGGTTTCCGCAAGGCGCATCATGGCAACAAGACCGCCGTCCCTGTCAGGGAACAAGGTTTCCGCTCTGGTATACGCTTCCTTGGCCGGGGCAAGCTGGCGCTGGCGGGCGAAAACGTCGCCGATGCGCGTCAGGATAACGTCCGCGGTGGGCCCGTCCGGCATAAGGTTGTAATAGATCATGTACCGTTCCAGGGCGAAATCAAGATTGCCCAGACGGTACCCGACATCGCCCATCAGTTCGAGGACCGGCGGGGATTCCAGATACAACCGGGGCCACCGGCGGTCTATGTAATCGATAATGTCGTACGCTTCCTGGAAATACCCCAGGGCGGAATACGCGCGCGCAAGCCCCACGGCCGCGTCCCGGGCGTATTTGCTGCCCGAGTAATTGCTGATGATATACTGAAACTCGTCGGCGGCCTGCTGCATTTCGTTGCGGCCATAGTAATATTCGCCCCAGTAATAGTACGTCAGCGGGATGCTTTCATCCCTGGGATACTGGCGGCGCAGCCGGGTAAAATAGGCGCTGGCCTCGACCGTGTTGCCGACCTTCAGGTTGATGTAACCGAGCCGCAGATACGCGGCGGCGTTACGCGGCGAGTCGGGGTTGTAGTTCATGGCCGTCACCGTGGCGGAGGTGATGGCGTCGTACTTTTCCGCCAGATTGCCCTGGTTGACCACGAAAAGCATTTCCGAATACAGGTGCAGCACCTCTTCCGTCTGCTCACGGGTCAGTTCCGGGTGCTGCAGAAGCGATTCGACCTTTTCCAGGGCTCCCTTGAAATTAAGCCCCGCCATGTCCGCGCGGATATCGGACAGGACCTGGGCCGCGTCCGGCGGCGGCGGGACGGGTTTGCCGTCCTTGTCCACATAAATTTTTTCAGGAACCTTCGCCGCCGCCGGAGCATGTTCCGTCTTCCCGGCCGCCGCGGGTTGCGGCGCATGGGAAGTCCCGGCGGGAGAGGACGGTTCCTTCGACGCTGCCTGCCCCGCTTGCTCGGGCTGCGCGGATTGCGCCAACTGTTCTGATTGCGAGGACTGCCCGGATTGCCCGGACTGCGCGGCCTGCATATCGTCCCAATCGGCGGAGCTGCCGGGGTTGATCCGCGACCGGAACGTCGTCGTGCCGCTGCCGGGGCGTCCCTCAAGCGGGGACAGCTTCCCGCCGGGCGCTTCCGTATTCTGGTCGCCGGGGCGCGAGGCGTGAAGATCCGCCGGTTTTCTCTCTTCTTTTTCAGGGGGCGGGAGTGCGGACGCCCGCGCCTCGGTGGCGGTAACCTCCGGCGTGCCGGGCTGCGCCTTGCCGATCCGGCCCCGCACCACGCCGGGAACGTCCGTTGGGGACGCGCCCGCCACGGCGCTGCCGGGAGCGGACGGCGGCAGCGCTGCCGAAGCCGCGCCGGACGGCGTCGTGGCGGTTGCGGGCTGCGGGCGCGGCGGCGGCGTCTCTTCCGGCTGCGGTTCGGCGGCAAGCCCTTGCGGGGTCCAGCGTTCACCCAGAGGGTCCGCGAAGGCGTTGATGATGACCGTATGCCTATCGGGCCGCGTGACGACAAACCCGAAGGCGGCCGTTTTCATAAAAAAGCCCAGCGCGCGGCCGCGTGGTTCGCTCATGGCGAAAAATTTGGCGTTTTCCGGGGCGTGTTCCTGCCCCATACCCGCCGTGGGCACACCGAGATCAAGGAGGAGCCCCGTGCGGCTGACGCGCGTCACGTCTCCCGCAAAGCCTTCTTCCTGGTTCAGCTTCACGGTCACGCGGTCGCGATCGGGCAATACTTCCCAGCCCACAGTGGTGGCGATGCCATCGTGCACCCACAGTCCGGCTACGATAGCCAGGGAAAAAAGGGCCCGAGAAAGACCGGTACGTATTGCCATGTTCACCGCATGCCTCATGCAAAAACCGTGCGCCGCCGGCACCGCCTCCGTACGTGATGGTCGCGGGACGGGCGAGCCGCACCCGCTCTCTGCGTAACCATCTATTCCATATTCCGTTTTTTCAATTTTTCAATAAGCGTCGTCCGCTTGATGCCGAGAATTTCCGCCGCCTGATTCTTGACGCCGTCCGCGCGTTGCAGCGCCTCGGCAAGGAGCCGCTCTTCCACGGTATCCAGGAACACCTTGAGGTCCATCCCCTTCTGGTCGAGGATTTCGAGCGTCGGCCAGATAAAGCCGAAATGGGGTCCGGCGAGCGCTTCGCCCACAAAAGGTCGGGCGGGGGCTTCGCTTGCCAAAGACCGGCCGGGGGCGGGGGCGGCTCCCGTCAGAATGGCCCGCTCGTCCATATGGGTATCCCGCGCACCCGGTCCAGACGGAGCACCAGGCCCGGACGGAGCACCCGGCCTGGACGACCCGCTCGGCGCGGACGGCGCGCATTCCGGCTCGTGCCGCTCTTCGGCCTGGGGAACGTGCTCCGGCAACCCCGCCAGATCGCCCACGGAATCAAGAAGCTTTTGCGGCAGATCGGACACAGCCACAATGGGGCCTTCGCACAAAATGGAAACGCGCTCCATGAAGTTTTCCAGCTCACGGATATTTCCGGGCCAGGAGTAGGCCATCAGCGCCTTGCGCGTATCCGGCGAAACCGTCAGCTGGCTGCGGTTGCGCTTTTTGCAAAAACTTTTCAGGAAATGCTCGACCAGCAGCATGATATCGCCGCCGCGTTCGCGAAGCGCCGGAAGATGCAGCGGAATGACGTTCAGACGGTAGTACAGGTCTTCACGGAACCGCCCGGCGGCGACTTCGGCTTCCAGGTCGCGGTTCGTGGCGGCGACGACGCGCACGTCCACTTTTTTCACCCCGTTCCCGCCCACGCGCTCGATCTCTTTTTCCTGGAGCACGCGCAGGATCTTGACCTGCAAGGTAAGATCCATATCCCCTATTTCATCAAGGAAAATCGTACCGCCGTCCGCCATTTCAAAGCGGCCCGGACGGGTTTTTATGGCATGGGTGAACGCGCCCTTTTCGTGGCCGAAAAGTTCCGATTCAAGCAGATCTTTGGGAATGGCGCCGCAGTTGATGGGGATAAACGGCTTGTCGCTGCGCAGGCTGTTATCGTGCAGGGCGCGCACGAGAAGCTCCTTGCCGGTGCCCGATTCCCCCGTGACCAGGACGGTGCTGTCCGTCGGGGCAACCTTGGCCAACGTCCGGAAAACTTCTTTCAGCGTTGTGCTCTGCCCTATGATGCCCTCGGTTTTTATGCCCACGGCTCGATCCCCCTCTATCCTCCACTTTTCTCGTGGCCGGAAAGAATCCGACACGGACACGCCTATTTGGAAGTAAAAACACTTCTATCCTGAGTGTCAATCTTATGACGCAAAGTCAAGGGAATTTCCCCCCTTTCTAGAAAAAATGTAGAAAATCCGAAGGATTTCCCCCGGATTTACTACAAAACAAATATCTTATGAGAAGGCAAAAAGCGCTGCTTAGATCATCATATTCAGGAGCATGCCGGTCATATCGTCCACGGTCCGGATGGCGACGGCATTGGCGTCATACGCGCGTTGCGTGCCGATCATGTGCACGAACTCCCGCGCGATATCCGTGTTGCTTCCCTCAACGTACCCCTGGGAAAGCACTTCCCGGCCGCCGTCGGTAATGGAGACAAGGCCGGGAACCGGCGGACCCGGGGTTTTGTCCGTGCTGATGAGGCCGACCAGCACGCCCTGCCCGTCCGTGCCCGTCATGAGCGACAGGTTCTGCGCCTGGAAGCCGGGCGTGTTGACGTTGGCGAGGTTATTCGCCCGCACAAGCATATCCACGCCGAAAGCGCTCAGAGCGGATGCGTTTGTGCTGCCTATCTGCATGGAATTCCCCCTGCCGTCCCGGGAACGGGCCAGCGTGGAAGAATATACGCCGCTATTACCGCTTTGTCCAGGAGGCCGCTACGCTCTTTTGTCGCGGCTCATTCTGGCGAACGCGTTATGCCCGTGAATGGATTCCTGGCTTTCCACTTCCACGGCGTAGCAGGTTATCAGGGGGTGCTCGTCGAGCTGGCGCGCGACCTCGCGCACCACGTCCTCCACGAACATGGGCCTGGCAAAGGCGCTTTCCGTGACGAACTTCTCGTCCTCGCGTTTCAGAACCGGGTATACCGGGGAGGATCCGGCTTTTTCGGCCATGTCCACGCACTCCTCTATCCAGCAAAAGGCGTTCATGCGCACGGCAAAGCGGATCTCCGTGCGCTGGCTGTGCGCGCCCTCGCGGCTTATGGCCTTGGAACAGGGGCAGACGGTCATGACCGGCACGGTCACTTCCAGGAGCATCTCGGGCTTGCCTTCCTCCAGTTCCCCGGAAAGCGTGCATTCGTACGGCATGAGCCCGGACACGCCGGAAACCGGCGCGGCCTTGCGGATAAAATAAGGAAAGCTGAACCGGGCGTAAGCCTTGCGGGCCATGAGCCGGGTTTTCATATCCTCGAGAAGGGTCCGCATGGTCTTGAAGCTCAGTTCTTCGTTCCAGCCTTCCAGGGCTTCCACGAAGCGGCTCATGTGCGTGCCCTTGAATTCGCCGGGCAGGTCCACCCCCAGATCGACCAGCGCCACGGTATGCTGCGCGCCCCTGGCCCTGTCGCTGACCACCAGGGGGAGCTTGAGCCCCTTGACGCCGACAGTGTCGATGGAAAGCGGCACGCCCGCCGGGCCGTTCTGCACGTCGGCCATTTGCAGGGGGTTCATTTTTACTGTCATACCCGTTTCTCGCTTATGTGCGGGGAGTGCCCGCATGGTGTGCATACGCCTGAATCCGGCGCGCGGCCGCCATGTTTTTTGAGGGAAATGCGGTCTACTTGAACTCTTTGCCCGTGGCCGTCTGCACGAACTTGCCGTGCTTGACGCCCTTGACCGCGAGGATTTGCTCCGCAAGAACCCTGACCTCGCCGCTTTTGCCGCGCAGGGCCAGCACCTCGAGGCAGTTGTAATGGTCGAGGTGCACGTGCAGCGTCGCCAGGATAAGATGGTGCGCGTCGTGCTGGGCTGCGGTCAGGCGCTGGGTCAGGTCGCTCTTATGGTGGTCGTATACGAGCGTCAGCGTGCCCGCGACCATGGCATCCCCGTGCGTGCCCCGCTCTTCCACCAGCGCGTCCCGGATAAGGTCGCGCAGCGCTTCGGACCGGGTATCGTATCCCCGCGCGCCGCAAAACGCGTCAAATTCGCTTAACAGATCCGCGTCCATGGAAACGCCGAACCGGACGGTGCTGCTCATGACATCCCCCGTGAAATTTCCCAAAGGGTAACGGAGACGCGCTCCGGCTGAATGTATATCGCGGGCAGGCGGCCCGTGTACACGGGCCTCGCCGTCCAGTTGTCGTGGAACAGGGCCGAGCGGAAGTACTGGTACACATCGCGGTTGGGTTCCGCCATCCAGACCGTGCCGCCCGGCGCCAGAGAGTGCTTGATGAACCGCAGGACAGGGTCCACGAACCGGCGCTCGTACATGATGTCCCCGCCCCAGATAAACGCGGCGGTTCCAGCCGCGACGGCCGGGTACCGCCAGTCCATGACGGCCCAGAGGGGTTGCGGCACCTTGTTGGAATCGGCGTTTTTGCGCGCGTAGCGCAAGGCCTCTTCCTCGTAGTCCATGGCCAGCACTTTGGCCCCGGCGGCGGACGCGGCCATGGCGGAAAGCCCGAGGCCGCAGCCCATGTCAAGACAGAGCTTGCCGCGCAGCCGGTCTTTATTGTCCGCCAGCCAATCCGCCAGGGCTATGGACGCGGGCCAGAGCTCCACCCAGTACGGCAGCCGCTCGTCATCGCCGAACTCGTCATCCGTGATGGAATCCCACAACGTTTCAAGGTCCGCCGGGCGGTGCAAAATCCAGTCACGCCCGCAGGCGGGAACCGTGATATCCGGAGTATAACGGGAATATGGGGCCATCTGCAATGATATGGTTGGTGTTTGCATCCGCCGGTCAGCTTCCGCCGCCGCTTCGCCAGGCTTTCGCCGCCCGGACAAACCCCGGCGCCCATTCGGGCACCGCCGGCGCGAAAATCTGCATGGACGAGCCAAAGGCAGACTTGTACACCAGACCGTCGGGCACATCAATGGCCCCTCCCCCGGCTTTTTTCCGGAGCGCCGCATTGCCGGAACCGTCCACGGCCAGATTGGCGTAGTGGTACTCATGCCCTTTACAGCGGAAGTTCGCCGGGAAAAACGGCGTATCGCGCGTGACCACGGCTTCCATGTACCCGAGGCGGGCCGGTTTTTCGGTAACGGCCGCCGTGACGGGAAAGATACCGGCCATGGCGTGGGAAACGCCGCCGCTGGTAAAGGTCCGGCCGCAATAAAAATACCCGGAATGCTCCGCATATACCGGCATGCCGGCCTCCACCAGCGCCCTGACGGCGGCCTGCCTGCCGGTATCGGCCGCAAGGGCGGCGGCGTGCGGGGAGAGATCGCCGCCGCCGAGGTACAGCCCGTCGATATCGGGCCAGGGGCCGCCGTCCAGCAGCGAGACAAAAACAAGCTCCGCCCCGGCCATGCGGAGCGCCTCAAGGTTTTCGTCATAGTACTGCCAGAGCGCGCCGTCGCGGACCACCCCGATGCGGACCGACGGAACAGGGAATATGACGGGCTCAAGAAGACCGTCGAGGTCGTGGACGGCGACATCGCGCGTGACCGAGAGAATCGCCTCAAGGTCCGTATGGTCGCAAATGACGTCCGCGATACCGTCCAGGGTCTTGTCCGCCGCGTCGTCCATGCCGACCGTGACCAGCCCGGCGCGGCGCTCGCAAATCGGCGGCGCGTCCAGGCGCGGCAAAACGCCGAACACCGGCACCCCGGCCAGCTCTTCCACGGCCCGTTTGGCAAGGGCGGCATGGCGGGCCGTGCCTGCCCGGTTCAGGATAACCCCGGCAATGCGCTCGCCTCCCGGGAAATTCTTGCACCCGGCAACCAGCGCGGCCGCGGTTCTGGTCATTTTGGTGATATCCACCACCAGCAAAACGGGCGCGTCAAGATGGCGGGCCACTTCCGCCGTGGAGGCGCTGCCCGCCAGATCCCGCCCGTCAAAAAGCCCCCGGTTGCCTTCGATGACCGCCAGGTCCGCCCCGGCGGACCGGGAAAAAAAGTGGCGGCGCAACCCCTCCGCGTCGCAGAAAAAGGGATCGAGCGTGCTGGCTTTCCCGTGCGCCGCCATGGCGAGCCACGCGGTATCGATGTAATCCGGCCCCTTTTTAAAAGGGTGTACCTGGATGTTCTGGCGGGTAAAGGCCCGGATGAGACCGAGGCTGACGGTCGTCTTGCCCGCGCCTCCGGAAAGGCCGGAGACGACAAGCCTGGGCATGGACATGGATGAAATCCTTTATGGCACCAGATGATGCCGGAAGGCGGTTGCGGCCGAACGCGCGGGACATAAAAAAAGCGACGGCTCGTGAACTATTGTACACTGCCGCCGCGAGAGATTCAAGAAAACGCCGAAAGGCTTTCCCGAAAAACGCTCGTTCCCCTGGCAATAAAAATGTCTTTCCAAGGGGCGCTTGCCCTGGCAAGTGAAAAGCCTCCCCAGGAGGCGGATTTTGTTCCCTGGCAAGGAAAAGGCCGATTTCGATGCAGGGATAGTACTCTTACGTACAGCCCTGCATCGAAATCGGCCTTTGACGCAGACCGGGGGGCAAAAGCCGCCTCCTGGGGATCAGCCTTCTTCGGCGTGCCCTTGCTTGCCCGCGCCTTTCAAACCGTACATGGTGGTGCTGCCCGAGGACCAGAATTCAAGGATTTCCGCATTAATCATGGAGGTCAGGACCTTTTTCACTTCACGCGGCCCCTTTTCCGGGAACACTTCAAGAAAGTCCTGGAAGTAAAACTTGGTCTTGCTGGTCTTGGAGTTCAGAAAATCCACAACTTTTTGCTGCTCGGCATCCATGATAGGTTCCTTTGGATAAAGTTTAACGGCCGAAGCCTCCGTGGTCGAAGCGCGGGGCAAAAGCCCCGCTCTCGCCGGGAGGCTTCGACCATTACAATCTAGAACTTGAACTGCGTGCTCTGACGCCACGTATAGTAGGCCGGGTCACGGAAATCGTCAATGAGGTGCGGCGTGAACTCAAGCCCGGTCAGGCTGAAGAACCGCTCCCAGCCGATACGTTCGGCCCAGTCGCCGAGGCGTTCGTACTTTTTCGCGTTGGCCGCATACACTTCCACGATGTGCCGCACGGTTTTGACCAGTGTGGGCCAGCGCGGCGGCTCGTTGGGGATGTACGCCACAACGACCTTGGAGAACTTGGGCATGCTGATGCGGTTGGAAACCTTGCCACCCACCATGATGGCGACGCCGTCGCCCTCGCCGTCCGAAATGGGCAGCGCCGGGCACATGGTGTAGCAGTTGCCGCAGTACATGCAGCGGTCGTTTTTGATGGCGATGGAGTTCACCTTCTCGCCGTCCTTGTCGATCTTGGTCGGGCGCACCGCGGCGGTCGGGCAGGAGGCCACGGCCAACGGAATTTCGCACAGACGGTCGGCCCAGTCGTGGTCGATCATGGGCGGTTTTCTGTGGATGCCCACCAGGCCAATGTCCGAGCAGTGCACCGCGCCGCACATGTTGATGCAGCAGGCGAGCGCGATGCGGAGCTTGGCCGGCATACGCATGAGCTTGAACTCTTCATACATTTCGTCCATGACCGCTTTGACCGGACCGGAGGCGTCCGTGGCCGGGGTGTGGCAGTGGACCCAACCCTGGGTGTGCACGATGTTGCTGATGGAGCAGCCCGTGCCGCCCACCGGGAACTTGTTGGACCCGCCCTTGAACTTGCGCCCTTCAAGGTCCGCCTTCATGGCTTTGACCGTGTCCATGGACTGGGTCATGAATTCCACGTTGTTGCGGGTGGTGAAGCGCAGGTACCCGTCGCAGTATTTATCCGCGATATCACAGATTTCGCGGATATGCGTGACGCTCATGAGACGGGCCGCGCCCACGCGCAGGGTGTAGACCTTGTCACCGTCTTTCGCCACGTGCATGGCAAGGCCCGGTTCCAGAATTTCGTGATAATCCCAGTTGCCCTTGTTTTTGGCGATGAAGGGCGGGTAAAACTCGTCATATTTGCGCGGCCCGATATCGGAGATGCGCCCTTCCATGGGCTTCTCGGGATTGTAGCCGGATGATACGAATGCCATAGTATTTCCCTCCCCTATTTGCCGACTATCGGGTGACGTTTACGGTACGCTTCAAGGTCGCGGTCCCAACCGCCGGGCACATCTTCTTCCTTGAAGAAAATGTACGGGTTGTGGCGCGGTTCCTGAACATGCACGGGCTGGGCCTTGATGTTCGTCACCTCAAGCAGTTTCTGGAAAGAGAGCCGTTTGATGGTTTCCCCAAGGCGCTCGCGGTTTTTGCCTTCTTCCATCCACCAGTCCCAAATGTTTTCGATGACTTCCTTGACTTCGTCATACGGGGGCGTCACTTCGACAAAAGGCACCAGGAGGGAGCCCATCTGGGCGCCGTCAAGCACCGGGGCCTTGGCGCCGACCAGGATGGACGCGCCGCGTTCGTCACCGATCTTCACAGCGCGGGGCATGGTGTTGATGCAGTGCATACAGCGGGTGCATTCCTTGTTGTTGATGGAAAGCTTCGCGCCGTCCCATTTCATGCAATGGGTGGGACAGCGGTCAACGACTTCCGCCTGGATGTCGAACTTGCCCCAGTCCCGGCTGGAATGCGCGCCCCCGCCGGGGACAAATTCGCCGCCCACATAGGCTTTGACCGCTTCCTGGTCGATCTTGATGTCGTCCTTCCAGGTGCCGATGACCGAAAAGTCGGACCGGGCGATGGAAGCCACGCAACCGTTGGGGCAGCCGTCAAATTTGAATTTGAACTTGTAGGGGAACGCGGGCCGGTGCAACTCGTCCTGGTAGTCCTGGGTCAGGGTGTAGCACAGATCCTGCGTGTCAAAACAGGCGAACTCGCAACGGGAGGTGCCGAGGCAGCATTCCGGGGTGCGCAGGTTGGAGCCGGAGCCGCCGAGGTCAGTGTTCAGTTTGTGCGTCAATTCATAGAAAATTTCTTCAAGCTGCGGGGTCTGGGTTCCCAGGAAGATGATGTCGCCGGTGGAACCATGCATGTTGGTGAGGCCGGAGCCGCGCATATCCCAAATATCGCACAGCCCGCGCAAAAACTCCGTCGTGTAGTATTTCGCCGCGGGCTGGTTGATGCGCATGGTGTGGAAGTGCGCAACGCCGGGGAACATTTCCGGCTGGTCGCAGTAACGCCCGATAACGCCGCCGCCGTAGCCGAAGACGCCGACGATGCCGCCGTGTTTCCAGTGGGTTTCCCCGTCATTGTACGACAGTTCCAGCACGCCCAGGAGATCCTCCGGGGCATCCACGGGCACCTGGTACTCGATCGCATTCGCGTTTTTGGCCCTGCTTTCAGCTTCCTGCTTTATGTCCGAGACAAAGCTCGGCCAGGGTCCGGACTCAAGCTGGTCCAGCTTGGGGGTTGCGTGTTTCGCCATTACCCTACCTCCGAATTATAGGTGTCTTCAAACGGTTACGCTTTGTATAAGCGAAATTCCCATGAAAAAATGACCCGCTGCACGGATATTCCTCTATTTCTATTTGAGTTACTAGAAAGTTGTGATTTTTTTGTCAAGGAGCCGGCCAGATTTATGATTTTCAACATACTGATTTATAATAACTATCTCTATTCTATGAAAATAACAGGTATGACTTACTTGAGAATTCAATTATAGACGACGGCAATGAATGCCACCCGCGCCTTATGGCAAGCCGTTGCCGAAGAAGGCGGCAATCCGCCATTGCGCCTTTGGGCCCGCCGTGCCATATATGGCGCATGCACGACGAACTCGGTTCCTACTATTATCCCAATCCGGCGGATCCCCGCAGCCGCGTCTATGTGCGCGAGGGCGATAACGGCCTGGAATTCAGACTCTGGCACGCCGAGTACCCCGCGGTGTGGGAAAAGCACGGCTGGATGGCCCAGGCCACGCTGGAAAAGGCTGCGGCCATGTACCGCGACATGGGCAGGGAAAGTAATCCCATGGCCCTCTACGACGTTGCCGTGGCGCAGGCCCTGGTGAGGGAAGAGCGCCGCCGCAAGGAGACTTTGTAGCCATGTCCAAACACTGGCTTGAAGCGAACGGCTCACGCCTGATGGCGGAAATACTGCGGGATTTCTGCGCGGTCAGCATAGCCCTGGAAGAACAGTTCACGCGCTACGACGACGCGGGGAACATCTCATACGCCGTCATCCGGGAAACCCTCGGTGAGGAGATGAACCGGGGCATTCTCTGGCGGCTCAAGGATACGGCCCACCACCTCCTGCGCAACGCGCAGAACGCCACCGTTGCCGGCAAGCTCCTGGACTGGGCCATCGGCTACATTTTCCACGAAACGCTGAAGCTCCTGGAAGACACCCACCAGCATCAATATTACGCGCCCAGCCTTTTTTCCATGGCGGAGGACAACCCCTCCCCCGAGCTGACGGCCATATCCAGAGACTTCACCGAGATGGCCCTTGAAACCCAGGAGGACATGGGCCGGGCGGTCAGCCGCATCCGCAAGCTTCTCGCGCATGCGCGGCTGTTCTTCCACCGCTGCTACGCGGGACAGAAAGATAATATGTACCTTGCCCGCCTGCTGTACGACCGGGAAGAGCTGGTCCGCGAAGCCTTCGCCGGGGAGTACGACAACTTCCGCGCCGCCGTTTACGGGAAAAAGCCCCACATGCTGTATGTGAACGCGGCCGTCTCCCTGGCGCACGGCGGCAGGCGGCAGGACGCGCGCGCCGCGCTGGAGAAGGCCGAAAGCCTCGCCCCGGAAGCCCCGGAAACAGCGGCGGCGCGCAAAACCGTCTTTCCCGGTTAGGGCCTGTTTACACCACGGTCTTTTTGCCATGAGGGCGCGGGATTACAGCCCCGGCGTGAATTCATATTCGCCGCCGCTGTCCTTCTTGGTCACCCGGCCGATGGCGGGAAACGGCAAATGGGCTCCGGCCACCGGAAATCTTTCTCTCGCGGCTTTTGCGAACACGTCCCGCCGCGTCGCCACGGCCTCGGGCATGTTCATATCGTATGTCGCGCAAATATCGGGGTTCGCGAACTGCAAGGCCGCCGCGTGAACGAGATCGCCCCAGAACAACAGAGGGCTGTCTTCCGACAGCAGTAAAAACATGGTGTGCCCGGGCGTGTGCCCCGTTGCGGCGATGGCGGTGAGGCCGAAGGCGACGGGATCGTTGAACGCGAAGGTCTTAAGCCTGTCGCCGTAGGCTTTTTGCACGTCCTTCACCATCTGTACGTTCTTGTCCAGGCCGGGGTTTTCCTTCACAGTTTTCGGGTCGGTCCAGAAAGCCAGTTCCTTCTCGCTTACCATGATGACCGCTTTGGAAAAAACAGCCGCCCCGTCCTTGACGAGTCCGCCGATATGATCCCCGTGCATGTGGGTCAGGAGAACGGTGCCGATATCGCCCATACCCACCCCGACACGCCGCAACAGTTCGGGAAGCGCGCTTCTCCTCTCCGGCTCGTTCGCCCCGAACCCGGTATCCACCAACATGTTCTGCCCGCTGAGCTGCACCAGGAAAACCGTCACCCCGGCCGGCGCGCGCCCGGAGGGGACCATCGCCTGCATCGCCTGCAGGTCCGCGCCGCGAAAGATGGTGAGCGGCATTTCGCCGGGCATGTCCTGCAGGGCCGTGACCCTGGCGTTGCCGATAATGACCGGCTCGGGAGCGGGGGCGGCCGGAGCCGTTCCGGATCCCAGCAGCAGCATTCCAACGGTTATCAGCCATCCGACGATCGTTTTTCGCATACGGTTCTCCTCGGGAGCGTGACAGGCGGGTACAACCCATGATTGCTCTTGTATACGATTCACGTTACTATAATAAATTCTTGATGCAATGATCTTTTTTCCTCGCGACTCGGGACCGCGCCGCTCAAGACCCGGCCCCGGCGAATAAAGTGTTTACCATGCAAAAAAACAGTTCCGTCAGTAAGGCCGTTCTCCACGTGGGGTGCGGCGTTCATACGCCCGACAAGCTCCACGAAACGTTTCGCGGTCCGGGCTGGCGCGAAGTCCGGCTGGATATAAACCCGGCGGTCAACCCGGATATCCTCGCCTCCATCACCGACATGCAGGGCGTTGCCGACGCCTCCTTTGAGGCGCTCTACTCTTCCCACAACCTTGAGCATCTGCACCCGCACGAGGTGCCGCTTGCCCTTGCCGAGTTCAAACGGGTTCTCAAACCGTACGGATTCGCCCTCATCACCGTTCCGGACCTGCGGCAGGCGGCGCAATGCATCGCGGAAGACAAGGCCGAGGAGCCGGTTCTCATGACGAACAAGGGACCCATCACCCCCCTGGACATTCTGTACGGATTCCGCCCTTTCCTGGCTAACGGCAACCTGTTCATGGCCCACAATTTTGGCTTCACCGCCGCCACCCTCCGGGCCGCCCTCGCGGACGCGGGGTTTTGCGAGATTTCCGTCGAGCCGGACGGCGAGTTCAACCTCTGGGCGACCGCCTCCCCTTCCGCCGCCCTTTCCTCTGGCAAGGGGGCGTCATGAGCAACCGCAAACCCTTCGTCACCATAACCCCGTTGGGCGGGCTCGGCGAAATCGGCCTGAACTGCTTCACCCTGACCACGCCGGAAGGCATGGTCATGGTCGACTGCGGCCTGATGTTCCCCAGCGACTACCATCTGGGCGTGGGCATCATCATCCCCCGGTTCGACCATGTCCTTGAGAACAAGGACATGGTCAAGGGCGTGGTGATAACCCACGGCCACGAAGACCATATCGGCGCCCTTCCCTGGCTGCTCTCGCAAATCAAGGTGCCGGTATACGCCTCGCCTTTCGCGCTGGCCCTTATCGAGCACAAGTTGAAAGAACATGATCTCGCGGACAAGGTTCCCCTGATCCCCGCCCTCCCCGGCGAGCCTGTCTCGCTGGCCGGGTGCGATTTCCATTTTCTTCCGGTCTGCCACTCCATCATTGACGGGTACGGCATCGGTATCGAAACGCCGGTCGGCAAAATCGTGCACACGGGCGACTTCAAGCTGGATCCGGACCCTCTGAGCGGCCCCGGCACGGACCTTGCCATGTTCCGCGCCTTTGCCGGGGATGGCGGCGCGCGGCTGCTGCTCTCCGACTCGACGAACGTGGAGAACGAAGGGCACTCCCTGTCCGAACGCGAGGTGTTCGCGTCCCTGAAGCGGTTCTTCACGGACAGCAAGGGCCGGATCGTGGTCACGCTGTTCTCCAGCCATATCCAGCGCATCCAGGAAGTGTTCGACTGCGCCAAGGAAACGGGCCGCAGCGTGGTTGTCAACGGCAGAAGCCTCGTGAACAATATCGAGATGGCCCGCGAACTGGGCCGGTTGACGCCGCCGCCGGGCCTGTATCTCGACCCCGCGACCATGCCGAACCTGCCGGACAACGAGGTCGTGCTCCTGGTCACCGGCTCGCAGGGCGAGCCGTTATCCGCCCTTTCCCGCATCGTGCGCGGGGACCACAAACACCTCTCCATCCACACCGGGGACACGGTCATCATGTCTTCCCGCCTCATCCCCGGCAACGCCGTTGCCGTGACGAGGCTGATTAACGAACTCTACCGGCGCGGCGCGGAAGTGTATTACGAGTCGGTCCGTGCCATCCACGCCTCCGGCCACGCCCACAAGGACGAACTGACGGATATGCTCGCCGCCGTGCGGCCGGAATACTTCATCCCGGTGCACGGCGAATACCGGCACCTGGTCAAACACCGCCGGCTCGCCGTCACCTGCGGGGTTGCCCCGCAAAAAGCCCTGCTGATCGAGGACGGCCAGCCCGTCACCCTGACGCCGGATTCCATGCGTCTGGAAGAACCCATTGAGGCGGAATCCATCTTCGTGGACGGCAAGGGCGTGGGCGACGTGGGCCAGATCGTGCTGAAAGAGCGCCACCTGCTCGGGGATGAAGGCATCGTCATCGCGACGCTTGTGCTGGAAAAGGAAACCCTGGAAATTCTGCACGGCCCGGAAGTGCTGTCCAAGGGCTTTGTGTTCGAGCAGCAGTTCAACCACGTGCTGGAGGACGCCCGCTGCATCATGCTGGACGTTCTGGACGAAACCGGCCCGGACGACATCGCCGGCCTCCAGGACAAAATGCGCTCGGCCTTGCGCCGCTTCTTCCGCAAAGTCATGGGGCGCGACCCCGTGGTTATCCCCGTCGTCACCATTGTCTGATCCCGCACCCATCAAAGGAGAATATTCATGCACAAGGAAATGCGCCGTAAGGACAGACTGCTCACCGATGAAGAATCCCGCGCCATTCTGGAAAAGGGCCAATACGGCATTCTGGCCACCGTCAACGCGGAAGGCGAGCCGTACGGCGTTCCCATCTCGTATGTGCTCATGAACGGCGCCATCTACATCCACAGTGCGGCGCAGGGCGAAAAACTCGACAACCTCGCGCGCAACCCGATGGTTTCCTTCACCGTGGTCGGCTTCGCGGAACCCGTCGGCGGCCAGCCCGGCCTCAGCACCTATTACGAGAGCTGCATCGTGTTCGGCAAAGCCCGCGAAGTGACGGACGTCAAAGAAAAAATCGACTCCCTCAAGGCTCTGACTTTGAAATATCTCCCTGAGTTCATGAACGTTTACGAAGTCGAAATAAAAAAAGAAAAGATCACCAAAGTGTTTGCCATTCCCCTGGACCGCGTCACCGGGAAATCAAAGAAAAAACCGGCGTAATCGCGCCGGGCCAAAATGAAGACGACAGCGGCGG